>NZ_DASUNC010000130.1:0-111654 GCF_036277355.1 Archangium sp. | reverse complement strand
GGGTCCGCCACGAAGACGGGCCGGCCCTCGCTGGAGGCCTGGGCGAACTTGGTGCACTGCCGGATGATGGTGGGCAGCAGGTACTCCGGGTAGTGCGTCTGCAGCGCCTCCAGCGCCTCCTTGGCCAGCTTGAAGGTGGCGTTGAAGGAGTTGACCACGATGAAGACGTGGTCCAGCACGTGGTTGAGGTCCTCCTCCAGGCTCTGCACCGTCTCGAAGAGCAGCTTGAGGCCGTGGAAGGAGAGGAAGTCGGCCAGCACCGGGACGAACAAGTCGTTGGCCGCCATCAGCGCGTTGAGGTTGAGCAGGCCGAAGGAGGGCGGCGCGTCGAAGACGATGACGTCGTACTGCGCCTCCACTTCCTTGAGGGCGTTGCGCAGCTTGAACTCGCGTCCCGCCATGGGCATCAGCGCCAGGTCCACCGTGGACATGGTGAGGTTGGAGGGGACGAAGTGCAGGTTGGGCAGGGAGGACTTCTGGATGACCTCCGACATGGGCGACTTGCGCACCAGGACGTTGAGGAGCGTCTTGTCGAAGTCCTCGCCCTCGAAGCCCAGGCACTTGGTGGCGTGGCCCTGGCTGTCGAGGTCGACGATGAGGACGTTGTAGCCCAGCTCCGCCAGGCGCCAGGCGTAGGAGGTGGACAGGGACGTCTTGCCCGTGCCGCCCTTGAAGTTGAGGAAGAGCTGCTTGCGGCGGCCGAGTGACGGCGGGAACGCGCCCAGCTGCGTGCGCAGGGCCCAGACCTCGGCGCCCGTGTAGCTGTCCTGCTTCAGCGCCGAGGCGATGGACTTCGGTGGCAAGCCGAGCATCTCGGCCACCTGCTTGGAGCTGTACGTCGGCGCGTCCATGGAGAATCCTCAGAACCCTTCGTCGAGACCGGGGAGGTCATACCTTGCCTCAAGCGGCGAAGTATTTGTGACCTCGCCGGATGATCGCTCCCCTGGCCACCAGGAGGGTGAGCGCCTCCTCGGCCAGCTCGGGGGGCGCGGAGATGCCGGAGGCCAGCTCCCCGAGCGAGCGGCCCCGGATGGCCGCGCGAATCTCCGACATCAGCGGTCCACACAGGGCCTCCACCGGGGAGACGGGCTGGCGCGCGGCGGGACGCGCCACGGGCTGGGCTGGCGCGGAGGTGGGAGCCGCGGCGGTGCGGACGGCCTGCTGGGCCGAGCCCCGGGCCGGAGCGGAAGCAGCGGCCGGTACCGCGGCCCGGTGGGCGATGGACGGAGCCGGCGAGGGACGCACGGCGGCAGCGGGGGCAGCGACGGGCACTGGAGCTCGCACGGCCGGCGGGGCGACGGGAGCGGGAGCGGCCACGGGCGCGGCGGCGCGGGGGGCGGGCTTCGGGAGGAGCGAGGCGCGCACGGGCTGCACGGGGAGCGTGGCGAGGCGGCGGATCTCCCGGCGGCGCCGGCCCTCGTCCATGTCCACCACGGCGGAGACGTCATGGCCGAGGATGCGCGAGAGGCTCTGCGCGGCGGAACGGCGCACGCGCACCTCGTCATCCTTGAGGGCCTCGAGCAGCAGCATGCGGGCGTGCTCCCCGCTGCCGGCGCCGAGCGCCAGGGCGGCGAGGCTGCGCACCTCGGAGTCCGGATCGTGGATGGCCTCCTCGCCGAGCCGGCGCGCGCCCTCCCCTTCCAGGCCCAGCGCCAGCAGTGAGGCACGGCGGCGCACGGAGCGGTCCGGGTCCTTCACGGCCTGGGCGAGGTGCGGCGCGGCCTCCTGGGGCGCGATGCTCAGCAGCGCCTTGAGGGCGGCGATGCGGACCTCGGGGACGTTGGAGGCCAGCAGGGGCGACACCACGAGGACGCCCTCCTCCTTGCCCACCTCGGCGAAGGCGGCCAGCAGGGCCACCTGGACGGAGGGGTCCTTCTCCGCGTGCAGCGCCGTGGCCAGGGCGGGCGCGGCGGCCGGCTGGCCCAGGGCCTTGAGGCGCTCGGCGGCGCGCACGCGCGAGGTGGCATCCGGCGCCGACAGCTCGCGCACGGAGAAGCCGAAGAGCGTCTCGTCGCCGCCGCCGGACAGCTCCGCCATCTGCCCGGGGCTCACCGCCAGCCGCCCCTCCAGGAAGAGGCGCTGCGCGTGCTGCATCACCGGGGAGACGCTCGCGGCGGAGCCGGACGCCGACACCATCGCGAGCGCGGGAGCGGGCTGCTCCACCTCCTGCGGGCGCTGCGGCTCGGACTGGGAGGGCCACGGGTAGGCGGGGGCGGACGGCGCGGACGCGGTCACGGCGGGACGCTCGAGCGCCTCGCTGCGCAGCTGGGAGATGAACGAGGCCAGGTCGATGCCCAGGCCGTCGTCGTCCTCCTCCTCGCGCTCACGGCCGTCCGAGGTGCGGATGCGGCTGGCCTCCAGCAGCTTGCCGAGCAGCTGGCTGCGCTCGGTGCGCAGGGCCTGGTTGAGGCGGGTGAGCTCCTCGCGCTCGGAGGCCATGCGGCCCAGGCGCACCTCCAGCCCGGCCACCTCGCGGCGCAGCGCCAGCTCGCGCTCCTCGGACTGGGCCAGCTCGCGCCGCAGGTGCTCCATCTCCTCGCGCGTGGACGTCAGCTCGTGGTTGAGCTGCTCGGCACGAGCCTCGAAGTAGACGATCTTTTCGAGTGCGCTCTTGAGCAGCGCGTCCGGACGCTCTTCGCTCACGGCCTGAACAGCCCTCCCTACCGGGGCACGCCAGGAGCCCGCCGCGCCTGGGAACGCGGGGACTCCGGTACCCGGGGGACCCCGGGAGCGCGCCACCATATGTCAGACCGTCATGCGAGGTAAACCCCTGAAATGGTTGGGACTTTTCCGTCCTGACCCACCTCGGGAGTTGACAATCGCGCCGGGGCCGATTTCTCGGGCCTCCGCGCGATCAGGGAGGGGTGCGTCCACCGCTCCACACACGGGCCGGGCCGCCTCGCGGACAGCCCGGCCGCACTGGAATGAACGCTACCTGGCGTCCTGCTGCATGAGCTGCCACTGCTCGGAGAGCTGGCGCACGTCACGCTCGAAGTCCTCGCTCTTCGAGAGCGCCGTCAGCCCCGACGTCTCCAATGCGCAGATCGCCTGCACATGAACGGAGACGGGGATGGAAGATTTGTTGTTGAAGAAGCCGCCGACGAACGAGCCATAGGCCTTCACGAACCCCACATCGGTGATGGAGCTGTAGAACCCGGTGCCAATGACGCGCATGCCCGACGGGCAGTAGGCACGTACCGAGGCGGTGGAGCCCGAGGGGATCTCGACCGGTGCGGACTCAACCGTCTGCACACCGGTCAGCGCAGTCGCGCCCTGCTGGCTTCCAGCGTCATCCAGACTCTGCTTGCCGACGGACGCGGCCGCGCCCCCAACACAAACGAGCAACCCGGTAACGACCAGAGCAGGCGTGAACTTGAACCTCATAGGTAGGTCTCCTCTCGTATTGAACGAGCCGGACAAGAACTTTCCCGGCTTCACTGTTGGTATACAAAACATCACGGGTAGGGAACAAGAGCTCAAGACCTCTTGCGCTCTTTCCAGCCAACAGGTTCGCCGGCCCCCCCGCGTCCACCGCCCCCCAGGGCACACGTGGTCCGAGACCTCCCGCTGTTTCCACCCGACTCGATTGGTCAGCCCGGTGTGTTAGGAGTCTTCTCCGGGAGGACACCCCATGGAGCAGCAAGACGAGAAGGAAGACATCCACCCGGACGATGGACCCCCGGAACCCTACCGCGTCCTCAAACGCTACCGTGGCATCGGTGGCGGACTGGGCCGGCTGTACGAGGCGCGCAACACCGAGACGGGCAACCCGGCCCTGGTGCTCATGCCCGCACCGAAAGGAGATCTGCGCGCGGAGGAGGACTGGCAGGTGCGCGCCACCGCCAACGTCACCCCGCCCTACCTCGCGCTGGAGGTGGAGCGCGCGCCCGCGAACGGACAACCCCGGCAGCTCACGTGGATGCTCGAGCGGTGGGCGGTGGCACTGATGCGCATCGACACACGCCCCGAGGCGCGGGACCATCTGACGGCCGGACCCCAGAAGCCCTCTCCTCCGCGCTCGCGCCCCCCGAGCGGAGGAGCCCTGATCGCCCTGCTGCTGGCGCTCGGGGTGACGCCGTGGACGCACGCCACGCCAGGGCCCACCACGCCCGCCGTCGCGCCGCCGGTGCTCACCGTGGACGGCCCGGACCCCGCCTCGGCGCTCTACACGAACGGAACGGATGTCATTGCCCTTCCCATGCCCCAGGGGCCCTTCCGGGGTCAGAACCGCCCACCGTGCAAGTCGCGGCACGAGATCGTCCTCCGCGGTGGCTGCTGGGTCGAGATCGCGGCCCGTCCGCCCTGCGGAGACGATGCCTACGAATTGGAGGGCAAATGCTACCTGCCGGGGTACAGCGCTCCGCGTCCTCCGCAGGCCCTGAATCCTTGACGCAGGTGACTTGACAGGTGGGGCTGCCAGACTCAAGCTGAGAGGTAACACGAGACACGCGAGTCCTTCCGGGTAGCGCCACCGGTTGGCTCGTGCAGGGGCCAGGTGCGGGTGACACCGGGCCCCTGCCAACACCCATGGGCATCCGTTGGGAGGAGCACGGCTTCTTCCTTGATGCCTCGAGAGGCTCCCGGCACGTGCCACCAACACGCGCCGGGAGCCTCTTTCCTTTCGTGCCCCCTTCACCCCTCAACCCACTTCCGAAGTCGCCGCTGACACATGACTTGCGAAGTCATATAAGCCAGCGAGGAGTCAGGACGGAGCCATGGCGTCGAAGACTACTTTTCAAGTCCCCCCCGAGCAGACCCCTCCCCCTCCCCCTCCCGCTCCCCCGCGCCCCCGCCGGAGCAAGCGCGAGGCGAAGCTGAAGCTGTCCAAGGCCCTGGGAGACGCGGCCCGGGAAGCCCGGCTCAAGGCCGGCTTGACGCAGGCGGACGTGGCCGAGCGCATCGGCGTGGCCACCGAGGTCTACGGCCGGTTGGAGCGGGGACTCCTCATGCCGAGCGTCCCCACGCTGCGCCGCATCTGCCTGGCCCTGCACATGTCCGCGGATGCCATGCTCGCGCTCAGCTCGCCCCAGCCTCCCGTCTGGGAGGAGCCCCCGCCCCCGGCCGAGCAGGAGCAGCCCGCGATGCGGCGCCTGCTGCGCAACGTGCGCAAGCTCAACAGCACGCAGATCCGCGCCCTCTCTCTCATGGCCTCCACCCTGCGCCGCGAGGGCGAGGACTGATCCACCGCCTGTCAGAGGGGGCCGGGAACGTCCGGATTTTCGCGCTGGCGCAACCGATTGGCGCTTGCAATGAAGCAGTTCACACCCCGCGTGCGTACATCGAAGGGGCCATGTCCCACCACCCCTCCGCCTCCCCCACGCTGGATGTGTCCCACCTCGCCGTCCATGGCCTCTGGTGCACCTGGCTCGCCGCGTTGCTGGTGAGCTGGGACACCCTGCCCATGACGGGCCGCGTCACGCTGCTCGTGACGGGCTTCCTCCTCCTCTTCTGGAACTACGCCGTCCTGCACAACCACATGCACCAGCCCATCGCCCGCCCCCGGGCGCTGCGGTGGCTGGTGTCTCGCACGCTCGGCGTGGCGTGCGGCTTCGCCTACCGCGGCTACCACCTCCACCACTTCAACCATCACCGGTACAACGATGGAGAGGGGGACTGGGGCCGGCGCCGGGCCGGAGAGGGCGCGGTGACGTACCTGGTGCGCTCCACCCTCACCCCCTGGCTCTGGCCCTATGGGCTGCTGGGCAAGGTGTGGAAGGCCGCCGGCCAGAGGAAGGGCCAGCGCGCCGAGCTGGTGCTCGACTTCGTCCTGCTGCAGGGCGCCCTGGTGGCGCTCGCGCTGTGGCGGCCCTGGCTGGCCCTGTCCTACTTCGGGATGATGCTCGCGGGGCAGCTGTCCATCCACCTGCTCAACCTGGCGGCCCACCACGAGACGGACGCCACCCGCCGGGACTCGCTGGCCGTGACGTCCACGTCCCGGCTGTACAACCTGCTGTGCTTCAACGCCGGCTACCACCAGGCCCACCACCTGCGCCCCCAGGCGCCCTGGCGGGAGCTGCCGGCCCTCACCGAGCGGCTGGCTTCCGAGGGGTTGCTTCGTCCAGCACTGCAAACCCCGCTGGCCCCCATCCATCCGTCCTGGGTGGTCCGGCTCCTCAAGCGCTATGCTCCCGCGCCGTGCGCCCCGCAGAAGGACTCGACGACTACCTCCGAGACCCCATCGGCCGCTATCTGACGGGAGAGAACTTCTTCCACTGGTACGCCACGCCCGAGCTGTGCGGGTTCACCGTGTGGGGCAGGCCCGGCGAGTCGCAAATCCAGCGGCTCACCCAGGTGCTGGACGTGGAGCTGGCGCCCGCGGCGCCCCACCTGTCGCTGGTGGACGCCAGCCGCGTGGAGGCCCCGGACGCCAACGGCCTGTCCGTGCTGGTGAAGTACATGGCGCCGCGCATCTCCGGCTTCTCCCAGACGGTGAGGCGCCAGGCGCTGGTGCGCCCCGAGGGCATGGCGGGCGCGGTGGTGGGCGGCTTCTACAGCCTCGTCAGCTCCGGCTACCCCACGCGGGCCTTCGCGGATGCGAATGAGGCGCTCGCCTGGCTGGGCCGCCCCGAGGCCGAGTCCCGCGCCCTGATGAACGAGCTGAACGACCTGGTGATGCAGCAGATGGGGCAGCACCCGCTGCTCGGCGAGCTGCACCGGGTGCTGCGCCACCGGCTGGTGGACGCCGGCCTCGCGGACGTGGCCCGGGAGCTGGGCATGTCCGAGCGCACGCTCCAGCGCCGCCTGCGCGAGGCCGGCACCTCCTTCCAGGCCGAGCTCAACACGGTGCAGGTGCGCACCGCGCAGGCGCTGCTGCTCGAGAGCGATGCCAAGCTCACCTCGGTGGCCGTGGAGGTGGGGTGCGCCTCGCTCCAGCACTTCAGCAGCCTGTTCCGCAAGATGACCGGCGAGTCCCCCAGCGCCTGGCGGGCCCGGCACCGCAAGACGCCCTGAGTCCACAATATTCCCTCCATATTCCCTCTCCCCTCGGGAGAGGGGAAATGGGCACATTCACGCCGCGGCGGAGGCCGAAGCGGAGACGTGCTCGCCCGCCGCTGGCAACCACAGGACGAAACGGGCGCCCCCCTCGGGGCGGTTCTCCGCGTGCAGCGAGCCGTCCACCCGCGACACGTACTCGCGGCACAGCGCCAGCCCCAGCCCGGTCCCCTTCCCCGGTGGCTTCGTGGTGAAGAAGGGCTCGAAGAGCCGCGCCAGCACCTCCTGGGGAATCCCCGGGCCATTGTCCTCCACCTCCAACCGCACCCCGCCCTCCACCTCCCGCGCCCTCACCGCGATGGCCGCCCGGCGCGCCGGCTCCGCGTCCTCCACCGCGTCCGCCGCGTTCACCAGCAGGTTCAACAGCACCTGCACCAGGTGCCGCTGCCCCAGCCGCACCGGCGGCAGCCCCGCGCCAATCTCCAGCGTCACGTCCCCCAGGCCCCGCAGCCGCACCGAGGCCAGCCGCCTCGCCTCCTGGATGGCATCCTCCGCCTGCCCCTCGTCACCCTCGTCGATCTCCCGCGAGAAGCGCCGCAGGTCCATGACGATCTGCTGGATGCGCATCACCCCATCCTGCGTCTCGGCGACCACGTCCCGCAGCTCGCCCACGTCCAACGGTCCGCCCTCGGTGCGCAGCTCCCGCTCCAGGAAGCCGAGGTTGGACTTCACGAAGGCCAACGGGTTGTTCACCTCGTGCGCCACCCCGGCCGCCAGCTGCCCCACCAGCACCAGCCGGTCCACCTCCACGCGCTCGCGCTCGGCCTTCATCCGGCGGCGCTCGCTCTCGGCCAGCTGCTCGAGCACCACCAGCCGCTCCTGCTGCGCCACCAGCCGCTCCTGCTGCGCCGTCTTCTCCGCGTCGCTCATGCGCCGGTACGTGTGCGAGCCCGCGACGGCGATGGCCCCAATCAGCCCGAAGCTCGCCATGTGCGCCAGCAGCTCGCGCGCCGGCAGGCCGGCCAGCACGTCCAGCACCGCCACCGAGAGCAGCATGCCCCCGCAGGCCACCACCGTGGGCACGCGGGTGTCCGGCGTGAAGATGGCGATGGCGAAGGGGATGGCGCTGAGCATCGGGAAGCAGGGGCTGAGCGGCCCCCCCGTGAGGTGGACGAGCGCCGTCGCCGCCACGAGCGACACGGACCCGGACCAGAACCCCGTCGCCCCCACGGAGATCCACCCCGCCCCCACCGCCAGGCCAATGCCCAGGAAGCCCGCGCCCCACCCCCCGTACGCCAGCGCGAGCGCCGGCGAGAAGGCGCCCGCCGCCAGGCCGTGGCCAATGAATCCCCCGAAGAGGAGGGCGGCACAGACGAAGTAGTTCTTCCGCTTCACCCGGCGCAGGGCCTGCATCCCAGAGGCATCAGCCGTCATCGGGACGCGATTGTAACATTCCGGACAGTGGGAATGTACGGGCCCTCTAGCGGCCCGGCCGGCCGCGTCCGCGCACCAACCGCCGCGCCTTGCCCAGCTGGATGCCGCCGGGGGACTCCTTCTTCGCCGGCCGTGCGCTCGCGGGGAGGATGGGGTCCGGACACACCGCGCGCAGCCGGCAGCCCCGGCACTCCGCCCCGCTCCACACCGACTCGTAGAGCGCCGTCACCCGGTCGATGACGTCGAAGTCCTCGGTGACGAAGCCCATCTCGAAGTTGCGCACGTCCTCGCCCTTGGCCCCCAGCCCCGCCCCGGTGAGGTTGGCGCTGCCCAGGTACGCCCACGCCCCGTCCACCAGCACCGTCTTGAAGTGCACCCGCGGGCACACCTTCAGCTCCAACCCGCCCCGCACCAGCCTCGAGCGCTTGTCGAACTCCGCCCGGAAGGGCCGGCTGGGCAGCTCCGCGTGCAAGAGCCGCAGCGCCACCCCTCGCGCCGCCAGCCCGTCCAGCACCTGCAACAGCGGCACGAACTCTCCCGCCTGCTCCACGTACATGGCCTTCACGTTCGCCGTGGCTATCCACACCGACTCGCGCGCGTGCGCCAGCTTGCCCAGCACCACTTCCCGGTACAGCGCGCCGCCGTCGAGCAACTCCGCCTGGATGGGACGCATGCCCACATGCTCGCACACCGGCCGGGCCACCGCGAGTTTCTCCGCTCGTGAACAGATGACCTCAGGTCACTTGACAGCCGGAGGCGTGCCCCTTACGCAATGACTCATGGTCAGCAACACGGCGAAGCGGGTGATGCCGCAGCGGGCGAGGAAGGAAGAGGACAAGGAGGCGAGGCGGCGGCAGCTGCTGGACGCGGCGTTGGAGCTGTACCGGGCCACCTCGTACGACGAGGTGAAGATGGCGGACGTGGCGGAGCGGGTGAAGCTGGCCAAGGGGACGGTGTTCCTCTACTTCCCGACGAAGGAGGCGCTCTTCCTGGCGCTGCTGGAGGAGCAGCTCTTCGCGTGGTTCGCGCGGCTGGAGGAGGCGCTGGGGCGGAGCGAGGGCCGGTGGACGGGGGCGCGGGTAGCGCGCACGGTGGCGGAGACGCTGGAGGGGGAGGAGCCGCTCACCCGGCTGCTGGCGAGGCTGCAGACGGTGCTGGAGCAGAACGTCACGGTGGAGCAGGTGCGCACCTTCAAGGAGCGGCTGCTGGAGGCGGTGGTGCGGGCGGGGACGCTGGTGGAGAAGCGGCTGCCCTTCCTGAAGGCGGGCGAGGGCGTGCGCTTCTTCCTGCACGTGCACGCGCTGGTGGTGGGGCTGCGGCAGATGGCGGACCTGTCCCCGGTGGTGCGCGAGGTGCACGAGGCCGCCCCCCACCTGGAGCCGCTCCGGGTGGACTTCACGCGGGAGCTGGCGGACGCGCTCACTACCTCGCTGCGCGGGCTGGAGTCCCGCTGAGTCACACGCTTTTCCAACCCTTCAACCCAGAAGACCTTCCCGAGGAGAGGACGCGATGCGCGTGGTGAGCATGGAGGAGCAGGGCCGGAAGAATCCCTTCCAGGAGAGCTTCGAGCGCCTGCGGGCACGGCGCTGGGAGGTGTCGAGGACGAGCGCGAAGGAGCGCGTCGAGAAGCTGAGGAAGCTCCGGCGCGCCGTGGTGGAGCGGCGCGAGGCGCTCTATCAGGCCATCCACGCGGACTTCCGCAAGCCGGCGGCCGAGGTGGAGACGAGCGAGATGCTGCTGGTGCTGCTGGAGCTGGACCATGCCATCAAGCACCTGGCGAAGTGGATGAAGCCGCGCAAGGTGGGCACGCCGATGCTGCTCGCCGGCACGCGCAGCGAGGTGCGCTACGAGGCCAAGGGCGTGGTGCTCATCATCGCGCCGTGGAACTACCCCTTCCAGCTGACCCTCTCCCCGCTGGTGGCGGCGGTGGCGGCGGGCAACTGCGTGATGGTGAAGCCGAGCGAGAAGACGCCGCACACGTCGGCCTTCATCGCGCAGCTCGTCCGGGACGTGTTCGACCCGTCCGAGGTGACGGTGGTGGAGGGAGGCGCGCAGGAGAGCCAGGCGCTGCTGGAGCTGCCCTTCGATCACTTCTTCTTCACCGGAGGCCCGCGGGTGGGGCGCAAGGTGATGGAGGCGGCGGCGAAGCACCTGGCCGGGGTGACGCTGGAGCTGGGCGGCAAGTCGCCCGCGGTGGTGGACGAGCACGCGGACGTGAAGGCCGCGGCCGAGCGCATCGCCTTCGGCAAGTTCCTCAACGGCGGCCAGACGTGCGTGGCGCCGGACTACGTGCTGGTGCACGCCTCCAAGGAGGAGGAGTTCCTCGCGAAGGTGCGCGAGACGCTGGAGCGCTTCTACGGGAAGACGGAGGAGGCGCGGAAGGCCACGCCGGACTTCTGCCGCATGGTGGATGACGCGCAGTTCGCCCGGGTGAACGGGCTGCTGGAGCGCACGGTGGCCAGCGGGGTGCGCGTGGTGACGGGCGGCGTGGTGGACGCCTCCAGCCGCTACATCGCCCCCACGGTGCTGGCGGACGTGAAGCCCGAGGCCCCCATCATGGAGGAGGAGATCTTCGGCCCCGTGCTGCCGGTGCTGCGCTACCAGCGGACGGAGGAGGCGATTCAGCACATCCGCGCGGGCACCAAGCCCCTGGCCATGTACATCTTCAGCCAGGACAAGGCGGCGGTGGATCGTCTCGTTTCCGAGACGTCCGCGGGAGGCACGTGCGTGAACACGACGGTGGTGCACCTGACGAACGCGGACCTGCCCTTCGGCGGCATCGGCGAGAGCGGCGTGGGCAACTACCACGGCGAGTACGGCTTCCGGACGTTCAGCCACGAACGGGCGGTGCTGCGCCAGGGCCCCATTGCCTTCCTGCAGACCTTCTTCCCGCCGTACACGGACAAGGCGAAGAAGATGCAGCGCATGGCCAGCCGCCTCTTCGAGTAGAAG
This sequence comes from Archangium sp., assembly GCF_036277355.1. GTDB lineage: Bacteria > Myxococcota > Myxococcia > Myxococcales > Myxococcaceae > Archangium. Next base: position 100,335 of record NZ_DASUNC010000130.1, on the reverse strand, counting down.
GACCGCGTGCTCACCGTCGATTCCCATCCCCTGCTGGACACGGTGGCCTTCGAGGCCACCTTCCCCAAGCCCCTGTCCGAGCAGCCCTCGCCCGAGTGGCTGGTGGCGCTGCTGAAGCTGGACGCTCCGGCGCCCCTGAGCGCCGATGACGCCGTGCGCGGCGCGGTGAGGGACTTGCTGCGCCATGGCGGCTTCAAGCCCACGGGCCGGAGCAAGCCGGCCTCGGAGTACCTGGTGCGGGCGGCGGGGGATGGGACGCTCGGCTCCATCAACGCGGCGGTGGACGTGTGCAACGCGGTGTCGCTGCACAGCGGGCTGCCCATCAGCGTGGTGGACCCGGAGCGGGCGAAGGAGCCCCTGCGCATCGGCATCGCCCCCGAGGGCGCCTCGTATGTCTTCAACGCCTCCGGGCAGAGCATCGACCTCGGAGGACTGCTGTGCCTCTTCGACGCGGAGGGCCCCTGCGCCAACGCGGTGAAGGACGCGCAGCGCACCAAGACGCACGCCGGCACGCGCCGCACCCTCACCGTGCTGTGGGGCACCCATGCCCTGCCGGGACGCACCGAGCGGGCCTTCACGTGGTACCGCGAGTTGCTCGAGCGGCTGGGGGCAACGGTGGAGCGGCGGTCCTGAGCCCGCCAGACCTCACCTCCCTGCTGGCCCACGCAGCCCGTGCACTGTCCTCGGCCTGGGGCCGCCCGGTGCTCCTCGGCGCCCCCGAGCTTCTCAAGACCGAGTCGCGCAGCGTGGTGGTGCGCGCCCAGGTGCGCGGCGGCCCGGTGCCGGCCATCATCCTCAAGCACTTCCGGGATGACCCCGTGTGCGGGCTCGATGACCAGGCCGGCGCGGACTTCCTCACCCGCCAGGGACTGGAGTTCGGCCCGCGCCTGCTCGCCGCCGACGTGGACGCGCGCCTCTTCGTGCTCGAGGACCTGGGACGCGGACGCACGCTGGAGGAGCTGCTGCGCGGAGAGGATGCCCGCGCGGCCACCGGAGGGTTGATCGCCACCGCGCGCCTCGCCGGACAGCTCCACGCGCGCACCCTGGGCCTCCAGTCCGAGTACGAGCTCGTCCGTCAGGCCCTGCCGCCACGCCCCCAGCGCGTGCGGGTGGAGAACGCGCGCTTCCTGCTCGACAACGAGGGGCGGCTGCTGCGCTGGCTCTCGGCGGTGGAGGCCGAGGCGGCGCCGGGCCTGCATGAGGAGTTGCAGAACGTGGCGCGCACGCTCGCCAACCCGGGGCCCTTCCTCGCCTTCACTCACGGGGACCTCGCGCCGGGCAACGTCCTCTTCACCCCCGGCGGCCCGCGCCTGCTCGACTTCGAGTACGCGGGCATGCGGCACGCGCTGTACGACGCGTTGATGTGGCTCGTCACCGTGCCCCTGCCGGACGAGCTCATCGCCCGCGCGGACATCACCTACCGCATCACCCTGTCCTCACAGTGCGAGGCGGCCCAGGCGGACTCGGCCTGGGTGCACGCCCGGGCCACGGTGGCGCTGGCGCGCACGGTGAACCTCTTCCAGTGGCTGCACCCGCGCGTGCTGGAGGAGGACCGCGAGTGGGCTCCGGGCCTCTCCGAGCGCGCCGCCCTGCTGCACCACCTCGCGCGCTGCCGGACCCTGCTCGCCCCCGTCGAGGGCTTCCCGGGACTCGCCCGCACGCTGGAGACGCTGGAGACGCGCCTGCGCGAGCGCTGGACGGTGCCGCCCTTCGTATGGCCCGCCTTCCGCGAGCTGGACGAGCTGGAGTGACGCTCAGGAGGCCGGCCGCGGCCCCAGCTCCCGGAGGAGGGTGGCCACCAGTGTGTCCGGATCCGCCGTGGCCTCCACCACCAGCGCGTCCTCCGGCACCTCCAGCGCCGCGAGCTGGCTGTCGAGCAGCGACACCGGCATGTAGTGGCCCTGACGCGCCTTCAACCGCTCGGCGATGAGCTCCCGGGGTGCCCGCAGGTACACCCACCGTTGCCGCGCCGCGTCCACCGTCAGCCGCTCCCGGTAGGAGTGCTTCAACGCCGAGCACGCCAGCACCAGCGACTCCCCCGCCGCCAGCGCGTTCCCCACCAGCTCCCGCAGCACCGAGAGCCAGGGCGCGCGGTCCTCGTCCGTGAGCGGAGTGCCCGCGGCCATCTTCGCGATGTTGCCGGGAGGGTGGAAATCATCCGCGTCCCGGAACCGCCACCCGAGCGCCGCGGCGAGCCGCTGTCCCACCGTCGTCTTCCCCGACCCGGACACCCCCATGACGATGATGACCACGCGTGTGTCCTCCCCGGCTCGCCCGTGCTTTTTGCACATCCACCGCAGCCGGGCAGCGAGAGCAGAAGATCGATTGAAACCCGGGAGATGTGGAAGTTTTGATCAATCCTACCCACGTCTGGCTGAACGAATTGAGCAACGCGTCCGGCGCTCCCCGGAGGCGTGCGCTGGTGGGCACTGCAACGCCTTGATTTCCCGCCATGGCCCACCCCTCACGACACCGCTCCGGCCCCTTCCCGCCTCTCAGAAAGGGAGCATGGCCCTTGCAGGTGTTGGGTAGCCGCCATGCACTGCGAGAACTGTTCGTCAGAACATCCCGTCAGCGCCCCGTGTATCGAACAGGTCACCTGGACGGGGGCCGAGTCTTCGGACTCGGTTCCGCGAACGATTCCTGCCCTGTTCGATCTGCGCGGCCGCACACTCGGGCACTACCGGCTCACCCAGCTGCTGGGCAGCGGAGGCATGGGTACGGTGTACCTCGCCGAGCAGACCATCATCGGCGCCCGGGTGGCGGTGAAGGTGCTGCACCCGACCATGGCCCAGGACGACCGGCTGCGCGCGCGCTTCTACGCCGAGGCGCGCACGGTGAACCTCATCGGCCACCCCAACATCGTCCGCATCTTCGACATCAACGAGTCCGAGGACGGGCTGCACTACTTCGTCATGGAGTACCTGGACGGAGTGCCCCTGTCGCGGATGCAGCGCCCCGCGGAGCCGGAGCTGGTGGCGTGGCTGCTCGCCCAGGCCTGTGACGCGTTGGAGGCCGTGCACCGCAGCGGCGTGGTGCACCGGGATCTCAAGCCGGACAACCTCCTCATGATGGAGCGCCCGGGCGAGCGCCCCACGCTCAAGGTGCTCGACTTCGGCGTGGCCAAGGCGCTGCACGGCGCCGGTGGTCCGGAGCAGACGATGGCGGGGCAGGTGTTCGGCACCCCCGCGTACATGGCCCCGGAGCAGTGGGCGGGCCAGCCCGTGGATGGGCGCGCGGATGTCTACTCGCTGGGCGTGACGGGCTATCTGCTCCTCACCGGCCAGCTGCCCTACCCGCGCGGACAAATCGCGGAGCTGGTGCTCTCCTCGGAGCCGCCGGCCCCGCTGCGCGCGCCCCACGAGCTGGCGCCCGCCGTGCCGGAGGCGCTCTCCCGCGTCCTGCTGCGCGCCCTGGCCCGCAACCCCTCGGAGCGCTTCGCCAGCGCGCTCGAGCTCAAGAAGGCCCTGCTCGCCTCCGTACAGCCCGAGCCCGCCTCGCGGCCCCAGGCCTCCCGGCTGGCCCAGGCCGCGCAGGTGGCCTCCGAGCCCGGCAACACGCCCATCCCCAGGCTCCCGACCCTGCCGGATCCGAATGATCCCACCCCGCCGCCCACCTGGACGGCCCGGGTGCGGCGCGCCCGGGACGCCGGCTCGGTGGTGGTGCACTGCAGCGAGCTCAGCCGCGGCGGCCTCTTCATGTGCTGCGCGGAACCCTTCCCTCACATCTTCACCCGTCTCGAGTTCACCCTGTTGATCGGCGGCGAGGAGGTGGAATGCGTGGGCGAGGTGGTGCGGCACGTGGACTCGGCCCAGGCGCGTGCCTGGCGCATGTCTCCGGGCGTCGGCCTGCAGTTCATCAACCCCTCGCCCCGGCTGCGCGAGCTGCTGACGCGGCTGCACCCGCCACACCGACCGTCCGTGGCTCCACATCCGGGGGCCCTGAAAGAAGCCCTGGCGCAGCTCTGAGACACTCCAGGTGTCCGCTTCCCATCACTTCACGAGGTGGGAACGTCCAGGGCTCGACGGGGGGGACTCCAGTACACACCCCGGGCTGTGCGCAATGAATACCCTCGTGTGTGCCATGATGCGCGGACCTGATACGGCGACCCGGAGGGGTTGGAAGCTGGTGCTCGTGTGCGCCGTGTTGTTGCTGGGAGCGTGCCGGGATTCGGGCACGGCCTCGGGCACGGCGCTCTACGTCACCACGGAGTTCGATCCCACGCTGCTGCTCACCCAGGTACGGGTGTGGGGCACGGTGCAGCAAGGAGAGCCCTTCGGGCCCCACGTGCTTCCGGAGCAACCGGCGCGGCTGCTCTCCAGCGGGGAGACGTTGCGCGTGGTGCTGGGGGACGACGCCGCCAACGGCGCCCAGGCGAAGGTGTACGTCGAGGGCCTGCGCGACGGAAGCGTGGTGGCCCGGGGCGAGAGCACCGTGCAGCTGCGCGATGGGCACGAGGTGGACGTCACCCTGCGGCTGGAGCCCTCCACTTCGGACACCTTCTGCCTGGGGTGCACGGGGTGCTGCGACAACGGCGTCTGCACCAGCGCCTCGCCGGAGACGTGCGGCGCGGGCGGCAACAGCTGCGTGGCGTGCGATCCCCGGCAGGCGGACACGTGCGATGCCCGCGGCGTCTGTGTGTGCGGCGCCAATCCCGCGTGCAGCGACCTGACGGTGGACCGCTGCGTGGGTGGGCAGTGCAAGTGCGGAAGCAGTGGCCCGTGCGCCCAGGGCCAGGAGTGCGTACAGGGGACGTGCCGGTGCACCCCCAACTCGTGCGCGGGCTGCTGCGCGAACAACGTCTGCGAGCCGGGCAACCTGAAGGACAAGTGCGGCAAGGGCGGCGAGGCCTGCCGCAAGTGCAACAAGAACTGCAACCCGGACCGCACCTGCAGCTGAGCGCCTTCACTTCACCGTGAAGGTGCGCGAGGTGCCCCGGTACGGGCGCACCCGGCCATCCCAGCCGGACTTCCAGTCGCCCTCGTGGACGATGCGGTAGGTGCCGGGAACGGCATCCGGGGGAATGATCCACTCGATGAGGACGTGCGAGCAGGCAAGGGTGGGCATGCAGTAGCTGCGCCGCCACGTGTACTTCGTCTCCCAGTCCCAGTCGTATGCCACGTCCTCCCAGAAGAGGCCCGCGCGGCGCTGCACGCGCAGGAAGGTGCCCTGGAGGCGTGGATCGTTCTTCGGGTGTCCGCCCCAGAAGGTGACGCGCACCGTCTCGCCCCGCGAATAGGACGCGCGCGCATCGGAGAAGACGTCCCCGAAGTGCGCCCACAGCGGCTTGTCGTCGAGCAGGACTCCGGGCCGCAGCCGGCTCTGCTGGTGGCACAGGTCGCGCGGCGTGGGCCCCGGAGGCACCGGCGAGCCCTCGCGCAGGGCCCGCGCCAGCGCGTCGAACTCCTGCTGCACGGCCGCCAGCGTCCAGGGCCCGAAGTGGGTGGAGGCGCCCTCGTAGTCCTGCTTCGCATACTCCTCGCGCGTGGCCACGTAACCGGCGTAGGCGTTGGCCAGGCCGGCGATGACCACCTCCGTCACCCCCGCGGGCCCGAGGTGCGCCCGCACCGTCTCGCGCAGGCGGCGCCCCGCCATGGTGGTCAGCTCGAAGGGCACCGCCACCAGCGCCACGTTGCCCAGCGTGACGAGCTGCAGCGGCAGCACCTCGGGGCTCCACGGGAAGGGCTTCATCGAGCCCATCTCCAGCACGATGGGCTTCTCCGCCTGGCAGGCCGTGGTGGTGGTGGTGCAGGTGAAGGCGCTCCACAGGTCATGGATGGCGGCGCACGTCGCGCCCTCGCCACCGCCCACGCCCGGCCCGTCCTCCGCGCCCGACAGCATGGACATGCCGAAGGCCGCCGTGCAGGTGTGCGCCGGAGGGCCTCCCGTGAAGGCGGGCCACACCTCCACGTCATCCATCTTCACGTACACGTGCCGGTAGTCCACGCCGCCCGTGAGGGGCATGCTGGCGCTCGCGTACAGGGAGGCGGCGCGCTCGTACTGCTTGCGCCCGGAGAGCGCCGTGCTGTCGAAGTCGTCCCGGCCGCCACCGTCCTCGCCACCGAAGATGTTGGGCGTCACGTCCCCCTCGTTGGCCTGCGCGAAGGCCGCCACGAAGGTATCCCCGGTGGCGTCGTAGCGCGTGCCCTTGGCCTTCTCGAAGAGATAGGAGGCGTAGCCCTTGTTGTCGCCGCTGATGTACCGGTTGTCCTCCCCCATGGACGTGGGGTGCACCGGGAACCAGTTGATGAGCCCCACCTCCGCGCCCGAGTCCTTCGTGAAGCGCAACAGCGTCATCCGCTTGTCCGTGTCGTCCGCGTAGCGCGCACGCTCCTCGGCGGGGTTGAGCCGGTAGGCCTCGGGCGAGCGGTTGCGGCTCGCGTCGAGCAGGTCCCCCGCCGCCAGGGTGATGTGGCCCGGCGCCAGGTGCTCGTGCGCGCGCACGATGGACTGGTAGATGCCCTGGACGATGATCTCGAAGTTCTTCGGCTCGAAGCCGAACGTGCTCAGGTTGTAGAGCGCGTAGTGCGAGTAGCCCCCGGGCCCGCTGTGCGTGTGCGTGGCGCTCAGCAGCACGTTGTCGTCGGAGTAGAGCGGCCCGAAGGCGGCCTTCAACCGGCGCACCACCTCCTGCTTCACGCCCTGGAACACCATGCCCAGGTCCACGCTCACGAACACCACGCGCTTGCCGTTGCATGGCGAGGCGATGACGAAGGCGCGCGAGCGCAGACGCTGGTGGATGCCGGCCGTCTGCTGCTTCAGCTCCACGTAGCCCATCATCCCCACCTCGGCGGCGGGACCGGTGATGTCGTGGATGCCACTGCCGATGAGGAACGACTGCTGCCCGGCACAGGTGCCCCCGAGCCCCTGACCGCCCCGCCCCACCGGGAGCCCTCCGTCCATGCGGGCCTCGCGCGAACCGCGCTGGCCGCAGGCGGCGAGCACTAACAGCAGTGCGAGCACCCCCCGACGGATGAACGACCCCACGCCAACCTCCAGGAAGAGCCGGGTCTCGGCCCTTCATGAAGGTTAGGAACTCAGGAGGCCATCGGCAGCGTCACGCGGAAGACGGTCCCCCGGCCCACCACGGACGTCACCGTGATGCCGCCGCCGAGCCCGCGGACGATGTCCCGGCACACCGACAAGGCCGGCCGGGCCTCGCGCGGGGTGAAGCCCGGCTCGAAGATTTGCGAGAGCTGCTCGGGAGGCAGGCCGGCTCCGGTGTCATGCACCTCGACCACCACGTGGCCGCCGCCCGCCTCGCGGGTGACCAGGCGGACCTCGTTCTCCTCCGTGTCTCCCCCATCCCGCAGCGACAGCACGGCGTGGAGCACGAGGTTGAGCAGCGCCTGACGCAGTCCGCCTTCGCTGCCGGCGACCACCGCCCGGGCCCCGTAGTCGCGCACCAGCCGCCCGCGCGAGCGCAGCGTGCTGGACACCATCTGCCCCACCGAGTCGAGCAGCGTGTTCAGGTCCACCGGCCCCTGGGACTCCGAGCGGAAGCTGCGCAGGTGGCCGATCAGCTGCCGCAACCGCTCGGCGCCCTCGCGCACCTCGCCCACCGCCTCGCGCCACTCGGCCACCTGCGAGGCCGGCGCGGACCCGGCCACGTCCCCCATGCTGGAGAGCAGGTAGTCGAGGTTGGCCAGCATGAAGGCCAACGGGTTGTTCATCTCGTGCGTGAAGCCCGGCACGAGCATGCCCAGCGTGGCCAGCTTGTCCGACTGTTGCAGCCGCGCCTGGAGCTGCCGGCGCTCGGTGACGTCCGCGAGCGTGCCCAGCACCTCGCCCTGGCCCGTGGGCGAGCTGTGCGCGGCCAGCTCCACCCACCGGGGGCCACCAGCCGCCAGCAGCTTGAGCTCGAGCCGGAACGAGGCCTGTACCCGCGCGGCGATGGCGTCCAGCATGGCCTGCACGCGCGGCCGCTCCTCCGGGTGCACCATCTCCGCCAGCGGCTGGCCGAGCACGTCCTCCACGGCCAGCCCCGTGAGGGCCGTCCACGTGGGGCCCAGGAAGGTGAGGTTGCCCTGGCCATCGAGGTGGAAGACGACCTCGCTGAGCTGCTCGGCCAGGAAGTGGTAGCGCAGTGCGTCCGCCGACAGTCCCGAGCGGAGGCTCTCGGCGAGGGCGACCATCCCCATGCGGGACAAGGTGCTGCTCGAGGGGGTCTCGCCCTCGAAGGCCATGACCTGCGAGAGCTGCTGGTACGCCATACCGCGCTCCTTTCCCCCGGGGAGCTGCTCAGTCGGAGATGTCACCAGCATAAGGCCCACGAATGAAACCACGTCAATTCACGGCCGTTGCCCAGCTACCGGTTTCTCAGGAGTTGACAGAATTTTCTAGAAAAGTCCGGTGGTTATGGATCCGAATCGTCTGGTGGTGACCAGGACGCACTGGGAGTGCCGGAGCGGCGGCGCTCGCGGCGGTCGCCGATGACGCGGGCGGGGACACCGGCGACGATGGCCCAGGCGGGCACGTCACGGGTGACGACGGCGCCCATGCCCACGACAGCGTGGTCGCCCAGGCGCACGCCATCGGTGATGCCCGCGTTGGCACCCACCCACACGTCCTTGCCGAGCACGATGCCGCGAGAGGTGACGGGCTGCTCGCGCACGGGCCTGTCCGGGGCGAGGCCATGATCGAAGGCATAGAGGGTGGCACCGGTGGCGATGCGGCTGCCCTCGCCGATGTGGATGCCCCCGGCGCCCCCATCCAGGCTGACGCGCGCGTTGAGGCTCACGCCGGCCTCGAGCACCACGGGCCCGTGCACGAAGGCGTTGGCGGCGATGCTCACGCCAGGGCCGATGATGCGGATGGGCCGGCCCGGCTCGGCGAAGAGGTTCGCGTCCGGGGAGATGAAACAGCCCTCGGCGATCTCCACCGTCTCCAGCGCGCGCAGGTTGTCCTGCACCTCCTTCTGCCAGGCCTCGGCCCAGGCGCGGTGGCGCGGCTTGAGCGTGAAGTAGAGCCACGGCATCCAGGACAGGCGCTGCTTGTGTTGCTCACGGCGGCGGGCGTCGAGATCGTCCACGGCGTTTGACTACCACGGGGCAGCACCCATGCAACCAGGCCCCCCACCGCATACCCGCCAGGCGCGGCAGCCCTCCCGACCGTGACCGGGCGGGTTACAGGGAAACCCCCATGGACACGCCCACCCGAGCCCCCGCGCCCCAACCCCGCGAGAACAGGCGCGCGCGGACCCCGGCACGCGCCGTGCTTTGCCTGGGAGCGGAAACTCACTTCCGGAGAAGCCACCCATGAAGACCCTGCTGATGGGAGCCCTGACCGCCCTCACGCTCGCCGCCGCCCCGGCCAACAAGAGCGGCGTGCGCACCGTGGAGATCACGGTGACGTCCAAGGGCTTCGAGCCCGCCAACGTGACGGTGAAGGCGGGACACACCGTCCGCCTCGTCATCACCCGCAAGACGGACAAGACGTGCGCCAAGGAGATCATCCTGGACGACCTGGGCATCAACCAGCCCCTGCCCCTGAACACGCCGGTGACCCTGGAGTTCACCCCCAGCGAGTCGGGCACGCTGCGCTACGCGTGCGCCATGGACCACATCGGCGGGCTCGTCACCATCCAGTAGCTACCGCGGCTTGAAGTCGTCGGAGCGGATGCTGTAGCGCTTGAGCAGCCGGTGCAGGCTCTCGCGCTCGATGCCAGCGTGCTCGGCGGCGCGGGTGACGTTGCCCTCGAAGTCGCGCAGCAGCGCCGTGAGGTACTCGCGCGAGAAGCGGTCCCTGGCCAGGTCGAGCGCATCCCGGTAGGGCAGATGCTTCGCCGCTCCCCCCGGCAGGGAACCTTCCTGACGCTCGCGCACCTCGGGCGGCAGGTCCCGCTCCGTCACGCCAGGCCCCGCGGCCACCGCCACCGCGCGCATCAGGGCGTTCTCCAGCTCGCGCACGTTGCCCGGCCACGGGTAGCCCACGAGCGTCCGCAGCGCCTCCGGAGTCATCCCCTCCAGCGTGCGCCCCATCGCCTTGCAGTGCTTGTCGAGCAGGTGGGCCGCCAGCACCGGAATGTCCTCCTTGCGCTCGCGCAGGGGCGGCAGCTGCACCGGGAAGACGTTGAGCCGGTAGAAGAGGTCCTCGCGGAAGCGTCCCTGGGCCGCGGCCGCACGCAGGTCCCGGTGCGTGGCCGCCACCACCCGCACGTCCACCTGCACGGGCCGGGTCTCGCCCACGCGCCGCACCTCGCGCTCCTGCAGCACGCGCAGCAGCTTCACCTGTGCGTTCAGCGGCAGCTCGCCCACCTCGTCCAGGAAGAGCGTCCCACCGTGGGCCTCCTCGAAGAGGCCCGCCTTCGCCTGGGCCGCGCCGGTGAAGGCGCCCTTGCCGTGGCCGAACAGCTCGCTCTCCACGAGCTCCGCCGGCAGGGCTCCACAGTTGACGGCCACGAAGGGCTTCTCCCGCCGGGCGCTGTTGAGGTGGACGGCCCGCGCCGCCAGCTCCTTGCCCGTGCCCGTCTCGCCCGTCAGCAGCACGGTGATGTCCAGGCGCGCCGCCTGCTCGAGGAGACGATGTGCCTCCTGCATCGCCGCGCCGCGGCCCACGGCCCCGGCGAAGGCGAAGTCCGAGCTCGGAGATTTCGGCCCCAGGCTCTCCGCCTGGAGGCGCAACCTTCGGCGCTCCATCGCCCGAGCGACCAGCTCGACGGGCGCGTCCGGGAGGAAGGGCTTCTGGAGGTAGTCGAAGGCTCCCGCCCGCATCGCCTCCACCGCGTCCGGCACCGTGGCGTAGCCCGTCATCATCACCACCTCGGTATCGGGGTAGCGGGACTTCACGGTACGCAACACCTCGAAGCCGTCCGCCCCGGGCATGCGGACGTCGGACACCACGACGTCGAACTCCTGCGCCTCCACCAGCGCCAGCGCGCGCGCCCCGTCCTCCGCGCACGTCACCTCATAGGTGTCACCCAGCAGCCGGGCGAAGAGCTTGAGGATGTTCTCCTTGTCGTCCACCACCAGCACACGTCCGCGCGTCTCCATGTCTCACGCCCTCCCCTGCGACGTCGCGGGCAGCCACACCGTGAAGTGTGCGCCCGGCCCCGTACCGGCGGCGGCCTCCAGGTTGCCCCCGTGCGCCTGCACGATGCTCTGACTGATGGCCAGCCCCAGCCCCGTCCCGCTGGGCTTCGTGGTGAAGAAGGGCTCGAAGAGGCGCTCGCGCGCCGTCACGCTCAGGCCCGGGCCCGTGTCCTCCACGTGCACCTCCGCTCCCTTCTCCGTCTGCACCAGGCGCACCCGGACACGCCCCGTCTCTCCGCACGCATCCACCGCGTTGCGCATCAGGTTGAGCACCACCTGGCGCAGCTTCGTCAGGTGTCCCGCGGTCCGCGCCTCGCCTTCCACCTCCACCTGCACGGCGCCCAACTGCCCACCCTGCCGCAGCCGCTCCACCACCTCTTCACACAGGGCACGCAGGTCCACCGGCTCGGGTTGCGCTGGCAAGGGGCGGGAGAGCGCGAGCAGATCCTCGACGATGTCGCGGCTCCGCACCGCCTCGTCCTCGATGACCTGGAGGTCCTCGCGCAGGCTCCCCTCCGCCTTCTTCTTCATCATCCCCACATAGCCGAGGATGACGGTGAGCGGGTTGTTGATCTCATGCGCCACGCCCGCCGCCAGCCGGCCGATTCCCGCGAGCTTCTCGCTCTGCACCAGCCGCTCCTGATGCTCGCGCAGCGCCGCCGTCATGGCGTTGAACTGTCCGGCCAGCTCGCCGAACTCGTCGGGGGTCGCGATGTCGATGCGCGCATGCATGTCCCCCGCGGCCAGCCGCGCCGCGCCCTCGCGCAACCGGGCCACGGGCCGCGCCACCGAGCGGACGATGTAGACGCCCACGCCGATGGCCAGCAGCGGCGCGCCCACCAGGAAGAACAGGGTCCACTGGAAGGCGGAGCTCTGGAGCTGGGCCACGCGGGCCTCGGCCGCGTCCACCGAGTGGTTGAAGTGGCTCACCAGCCGGTCCGTGCGCTCCTCCATCTGCGACACGAGCCCCAACGCCCGGCCATGCTCGCGCTCCATGTCCTCCTTCCGCCCCGCCAGCACCGCCGGCAGCAGCGCCTCGCGGAAGAGCGTGTCCAACGAGCCCTGTGCCCGCTCGATGTCCTCCACCCAGGCGCGCTCCTCGGGCCCGAGGGACTGCGCCTTCATCTCCTCCGTCAGCCGCGTCACCCGGCGGGCGGCCGTCTCGTAGAAGTGGATGTGGCTGTCGTTGCCCAGGATGAGGGTGTGGGCCTGGTGCGCGTAGGTGTCGCGGATGGCGCTGGCCACCTCGAGCGCCGAGCGGACGGCATGCTGCCGCGCCTGCATCTCGACCATGCGGGAATGAATCTCCCGCATGTGCACGAGCACCAGCACGGATGACACCACGAAGAGGGAGACCAGGGCGGCGAGGGCCAGACTGAGACGCCGGGCCGTGCCCGAGGGGACCTGCATGGATGAGCGCTCCTCCACCACCAGTACTACGCAAGCCGGGTGCCAGTTGCCCTTCCCAGCGTAGGCCGGGGTTTCACCCGGGCCCATGTGATTCCCCCGGTTACACCGTGACGCCCCGGGCTCCTGTCGCGCCGGTAGCTCCGGGCCTGGAACCCCCCGCGCCCCTCGGACCGCCTCGCCCGGAGGGGCTCCGGCCCGTGGCACACCCCCTGCACAACCCCTCGCCGTGCGAACCCCTCACGACCTCTCCCAGCCCGTCTCCACCCCAGGCGGGCGGCGCCATGCGCTCGGGTCCCTCGCCCTCGTGCTGGTGCTGTGCTCGCCCCTGGTGACGCTCGCCCAGGAGGAGACTCGCACGCCCACGGACCCGACGCTCGAGGAGCTCCTCGCGGAAGCCTTCAAGACACGCCCCGAGTTGCAGCAGGCCGAGGCCCCCGTCCGGGCCGCCCGGGAGCGCGTGCCCCAGGCCAGTGCCCTGCCAGACCCGGTGCTGCAGCTGGGCATCCAGAACGACGGTTTCAACGGCCTCATGATTGGCGAGATGGAGACCAGCTACTTCAGCATCATGGTCTCCCAGTCCCTGCCCTTCCCCGGCAAGCGCGCGCTGCGCTCCGAGGTCGCGAAGCTCGGCGCCACGGCGGCGTCGGCGCAGATGGGGCGGGTGCGGCTGTCCATCGAGGCCGAGGTGCGCCGGGGCTACCTGGAGCTGCTGCTGACGCGTGAGCGGCTGATGCTGCTGGAGCGGCTCCAGACCCTCTGGAAGCAGTCGGCAGAGATGGCCCGCATCCGCTACGAGACCGGCGAGGGCGCCCAGTCCGACCTGTTGCGCGCCCAGCTCGAGCTCAACCGGCTGCGCCAGCGGCGGATCGCCTTGCAGGCCGAGGAGCGCGTCCGGGTGCAGACGCTGAACCGGCTGAGCGGCCGGCCCCTGGAGACGCCCCTGCCCACCACCACGCGCGTGCGAGACCTGGGAGTGCCCGAGCCCGGCGACGTCGAAGCCACGGAGAAGGACGCGCTCGAGCGCAGCCCCGAGCTGGCCCAACAGCGCGCGCTGGTGGCACAGGCGGGGCAGCAGGTGGCGCTGGCGCGGAAGGAACGCCTGCCCGACTTCACCGTGAGCGCCGGGGTGATGCCGCGCGGCGGTGACTTCCCTCCCATGTGGCAGGCCAACATCGGCGTGCCGCTGCCCATCTTCTCCGGGAGCAAGCAGGACCGCGTGGTGGCCGAGCGCAGTGCCCAGGCCGATGCCTCGGCCCGTGCGGTGGAGGCCCTGGAGCAGGTGCTGCGCCTCCGGGTGCGGGAGCGCCTCATCGCCCTGGCCGCGCTGCGCGACACGGCGGCCATCTACCGCGACGGTCTGTTGATGCAGTCGGCGGCAACCGCGGAAAGCACCCTCACGCAGTACCGCGTCGGGCGCGCTTCCTTCGCCTCGGTGCTGGAGGCCAACACCGGCATCATCCGCGACGAGGAGGACTACCTGCGCACCCTCGTCGACGCGCAGCGCCTCGTCATCGCCCAGGCGGAGGTGAGCCTGGAGCCCGTGGCCTCCATTGGCGGCACCGCGCAGGCGGCGGGCGGCATGCCCGGGGCGGGAAGCACTCCGTCCGCTCCCGCGAGTGGCGCCGCTCCCACGGGTGGCTCGCCGGGTGCCGCCGCCTCTTCTTCCTCTTCCTCCATGTCAGGGATGTAGCCCTGGAGAACCCATGTCTCTCGAGACTCCCCCACTGCCCCCCTCGCCGCCTCCCGCGCGCCGCCGCTTCGGTGCCGTTGCGCTCGCCGTGACGGCGCTGGGCAGCGCTGTCCTCGGCGGTGGCGCCGTGCACCTGCTGTCGCACGGGGATGACGCGCACGAGGCCCACGCGCCGGCCACCCCGGCCACGGACTCCCCGGCTGCTTCCGAGCCGGCGGCCACGAAGTACCAGTGCCCCATGCACCCGAGCATCGTGCAGGACCACCCGGGCAAGTGCCCCATCTGCGGCATGGACCTGGTGCCGATGACGCCCGCGTCGGCTTCCGCTGGAGATCCGGGTGCCCCCGCGGTCGACGGCCTGGCGCCTGTCACCATCGACCCCGCGCGCCAGCAGCTCATCGGTCTGCGCACCGCGCCAGTGACGGAGGGCAAGGTCGGAGGAACCTGGCGGACCAATGGCCGCGTGGCCATGGACGAGACCCGCGTGCGCCGCGTCACCCTGAAGGTGCCCGCCTTCGTCGAGCGCGTGTACGCGGACTTCACCGGCAAGCCGGTACAGCGGGGCGAGCCGCTCTTCTCCGTCTACAGCCCCGAGCTGCTCGCGGCCCAGGAGGAGTACCTGCTGGCCCTGCGCACGCGTCAGGCCCTGGGCCAGTCCGGGATGTCCGCGGATGGTGATGCCCTGGTCTCGGCGGCCCGGCGCAAGCTGCAGCTGTGGGACGTGCCGCAGGCCACCCTCGAGCGGCTCGCCGAGACGGGCGAGGCCACCCGCTCCCTCACCCTGGTGTCGCCCATCTCCGGCGTCATCACCCAGAAGGACGTGGTGGAGGGCGCGCGGCTGGAAGTGGGCGCCACGCCCTATGAAATCGTGGACCTGTCACGCGTGTGGGTGCTCGCCGACGTGTACGAGAACGAGCTGCGCCACGTGAAGGTGGGCATGCCCGCCACGCTCCAGCTCAAGGCGTTCCCCAATCGCATCTTCGCCGGGAAGGTGGCCTTCCTCGACCCCGTGCTCGACCCGGCCACGCGCACCATCAAGGTGCGGCTGGAGTTCCCCAACCCCGAAGGCGACCTGCGCCCCGAGATGTTCGGCGAGGTGGTGCTCCGGGGCACGACCCGCGAGGGGTTGAAGATTCCCGCCGACGCCGTCGTTCCCACCGGCACCACCCAGGTCGTCTTCGTGGCGCTCGGCGGCGGACGCTTCCAGCCCCGCGAGGTCAGCCTGGGCGAGACGGATGGGAAGAGCGTGGAGGTGACGTCGGGCCTGAAGGCGGGCGATGAGGTGGTCACCGGCGCCAACTTCCTCGTCGACTCCGAATCGCGCCTGCGCGCCTCGCTGGCGGCGCTGGCTGCCTCATCCTCCTCGGGAAGCGCTCCGGCGTCTCCTCCCGCTTCGCCCCCCGCGGCGACGCCTTCCGCCGCCTCCGGCCACGGAGGCCACTGAGCCCATGATCCGAGCCATCATCCGCTTCTCGGCGGAGAACAAGTACCTGGTCATCGCGGCCACCGTGGTGGCGCTCATCGGCGCGTGGTGGACCATGCGGAACACGCCACTGGACGCGCTGCCGGACCTGTCCGACACCCAGGTCATCGTCTACGGGCGGTGGGACCGCAGCCCGGACATCGTCGAGGACCAGGTCACCTACCCCATCACCACCGCGCTGCTGGGCGCCCCGAAGGTGAAGGCGGTGCGCGGCTTCAGCGACTTCGGCTTCAGCTACGTGTACGTCATCTTCGAGGACGGCACGGACATGTACTGGGCGCGCACGCGGGTGCTCGAGTACCTGTCGAAAATCACCCCCCAGCTCCCATCGGACGTGAAGGTGGAGCTGGGCCCGGACGCCACCAGCGTGGGGTGGGTGTTCCAGTACGCGCTGGTGGACAAGAGCGGCAAGCACCGGCTGGACGAGCTGCGCTCCTACCAGGACTGGTTCCTGCGC
Organism: Archangium sp.; assembly: GCF_036277355.1. GTDB lineage: Bacteria > Myxococcota > Myxococcia > Myxococcales > Myxococcaceae > Archangium. The sequence continues at coordinate 84,265 of NZ_DASUNC010000130.1, read as the reverse complement.
TATCAGATTCAAAGCGTGCCAGGCGTCTCCGAGGTCGCCACCGTGGGCGGCCAGGTGCGCCAGTACCAGGTGACGGTGAATCCCAACAGCCTGACGAGCTACGGGCTGTCACTGGACGCGGTGGTACGCGCGGTGCGCCAGGGCAACAACGACGTGGGCGGACGGCTGGTGGAGGTGGCCGGGCGCGAGTACATGGTCCGCGGCCGGGGCTACGTGAAGAGCGTGGAGGACATCGAGAAGCTCGTCCTCAAGTCCCAGGGAGGCACGCCCATCACCATCAAGGACGTGGCCACCGTGACGCTGGGCCCCGAGCTGCGCCGCGGCGTGGCCGACCTGGACGGCGAGGGCGACGTGGTGGGCGGCATCGTGGTGATGCGCCAGGGAGAGAACGCCCTCAACGTCATCGAGCGCATCAAGGCGAAGCTCGAGGAGCTGAAACCCTCGCTGCCCGAGGGCGTGGAGATCGTCACCACCTATGACCGCTCGGACCTCATCGAGCGCGCCATCGACACGGTGACGCACAAGCTGGTGGAGGAGATCCTCATCGTCTCCCTCATCATCCTCATCTTCCTGTGGCACGTCCCGTCGGCCATCGTGCCCATCGTCACCATTCCGGTGTCGGTGGCGCTGGCCTTCATCCCCATGTACGCGATGGGGCTGAACGCCAACCTCATGTCGCTGGCCGGCATCGCCATCTCCATCGGCGTGCTCGTGGACGGCGCCATCGTCGAGGTGGAGAACGCGTACAACAAGATCCACCACTGGATGAAGGACGGGAAGAAGGGCGACTTCCACCAGGTGCGGCTGGAAGCGCTGATGGAGGTGGGGCCGGGCGTGTTCTTCAGCCTGCTCGTCATCGCCGTGGCCTTCATGCCCATCTTCACGCTGGTGGACCAGGAGGGCCGCCTCTTCCGTCCGCTGGCGTACTCGAAGAACCTCGCCATGGCCATCGCCGCGCTGCTGGCAATTACTCTCGACCCGGCCATGCGGATGCTCTTCGCCCGCGTGGAGCCCTTCCACTTCCGCCCGAGATTCCTGGCGTCGTTGGCGACACACGCCCTCGTGGGCAAGTACTACTCGGAGGAGCGGCACCCCATCAGCCGGCTGATGCACCGCATCTACGAGGGCCCCTGCCGCTTCGTCCTGCGCCATGCCAAGGCCACCCTGGCGGTGAGCGCGGTGCTGGTGGCCACCACCATTCCCGTGTACCTGCACCTGGGCAGCGAGTTCATGCCGCCGCTCAACGAGGGCACCCTCCTCTACATGCCGTCGGCGGTGGAGCCCGGCATGTCCGTGGCCGAGGCGCAGCGCGTGCTGCAAGTACAGGACAAGCTGCTCATGCAGTTCCCCGAGGTGGAGCGCGTCTTCGGCAAGGCGGGCCGCGCCAACACGTCCACGGACCCGGCGCCGTTCACGATGATGGAGACGACGGTGCTGCTGCGCCCCGAGTCCCAGTGGCGCGAGGTGCCCCGCTGGTACAGCGGCTGGGCGCCCGAGTGGCTGAAGGGGATGCTGCGTCCGTTCTGGCGCGACCGCATCACCCAGGCAGAGCTGGAGTCGAAGATGAACGCGGCGCTCCAGCTGCCGGGCATCTCCAACGCGTGGACCATGCCCATCAAGGGCCGGCTGGACATGCTGTCCACGGGCATCCGCACGCCGGTGGGCATCAAGATCATGGGCGCGGACCTGGCCACGGTGGAGCGCATCGCGCGTGAGACGGAGGCGGCGGTGGCGAAGGTGGAGGGCACGCGCAGCGCGTTCGCCGAGCGCGTGGCGGGCGGTTACTTCCTGGACTTCGTCCTCAAGCGGGGCGAGCTCGCCCGCTACGGCCTGAGCGTGGACGACGCGAACATGATGGTGATGACGGCGGTGGGCGGAGACAACCAGTCCACCACCGTGGAGGGCCGCGAGCGCTACGGCATCAACGTGCGCTACGCGCGGGACTACCGCGAGGACCTCCAGTCGCTCAAGCGCGTGCTGCTGCCGCTGCCGGACGGCAAGGGGCAGATTCCCATGGAGGCCATCGCGGACGTGGTGCTCGCCCATGGCCCCTCGATGATCCGCAACGAGAACGGGATGCTCACCGGCTACGTCTACGTGGACTTCGACACGTCCAAGTACGACGTGGGTGGCTTCGTGGACCGCGCCAAGGAGGCGGTGGCGGCGAGCGTGAAGCTGCCGGTGGGCTACTCCATGACGTGGAGCGGGCAGTACGAGAACATGCTGCGCGTGCGGGAGCGGCTGAAGCTCGTCATCCCGCTCACGCTCGTGCTCATCTTCGGGCTGCTGTACATGAACACGAAGTCCGCCTTCAAGGCGGGCCTGGTGATGCTGGCGGTGCCCTTCTCGGCCATCGGCGCGGTGTGGCTGCTCTGGGCGCTCGACTACAACGTGTCCATCGCGGTGTGGGTGGGGATGATTGCCCTGATGGGCCTGGACGCGGAGACGGGTGCCTTCATGCTGCTCTTCCTCGACCTGTCGCACGACGAGGCGAAGGAGCGCGGGAGGCTGCGCACCGTGGGCGACCTGGAGGAGGCCATCATCCACGGGGCGGTGAAGCGCGTGCGGCCCAAGGCGATGACGGTGATGGCGGCGATGCTGGGCCTGCTGCCCATCATGTGGTCCACGGGAACGGGCGCGGACGTGATGAAGCGGATTGCCGCGCCCATGGTGGGCGGCCTGGCCACGAGCTTCTTGCTGGAGCTGCTCGTCTATCCGGCGGTGTACTTCCTGTGGAAGCGCCGCGAGGTGGTGCCCGGTCCGGCCACCCCCGAGGCCGAGGGGGCCAGCACCGTCATGGCGTGAGCGTTCCACTCCGCTCGGCGGGCCGCGTCTGCGCAGCCGCGCACTGAAACCCGAGGCCAACCGTCCGGGCCAGGACGGAGACGCGAGGTGGCTGGCTGGCACATCCCGGGTGCACGCCCTACCCCATGCGGGCATGAGCGTGTCCTCCCTCCTCTCCGGCCATGACCTCACCGCCGTGGCCAGCTGGCTCCAGCATGGCACCCTGAAGCTCGTGAACCTGGCCAGGACGCAGGGGTTGCAGACCGCGCTCCTGCATGCGACGAGCGCCGTTGCCTGGCACGTCGTGCCGGCCCGTCGTGAATTCGCGCGCAACCTCGCGAGGGAGAGCGCGCTCGCTCGGGAGTTCGACCAGACCCACGGAGTCGAGACCGCGGGCGAGGCCCCGCTGACGGAGGTCGGCGTGCCTCCCGAGAAGGCCGGGCGAGGCAATGGCCTGTACCGGGGTATCTGGCCCCGCCTGTTCCACGCGGCGCTGCGCGAGAGCCGCCTGCCCCTCGAGCGGTTCACCTTCGTGGACTACGGCTCCGGCAAGGGCAAGGCGCTCATGCTGGCCTCCGCGTATCCCTTCCGGCGCATCGTCGGCGTGGAGTTCGCGCCCGGGCTGCACGAGGTGGCCGTCAAGAATCTCAGCGGGTACCGGAGTCCTGAACAGCAGTGCTTCTCGCTGGAGCCGGTGTGCGCGGATGCGCTCGACTGGGAGCCGCCGGCCGAGCCGCTGCTGTGCTTCTTCTTCAATCCCTTCGATGACCCGACGATGGAGCGCGTCATCACCCGGGTGGCCAGCTCATGGCAGCACGCGCCACGCGACATCTACCTGCTGTACGTCAACGTCCGTGACGTGAGCGAGCAGGCGCGCGTCTTCGAGCGGCACAGCGCGCTGACGCTCGTGAACCGCAGCCGCCATTGCCTGCTCACGAAGGTGACGGCGGGCCGCTGACCCCGGGCGCGGAAGAATCCGGTCCACAAGGTGGACGCCCCGCCACGAGCAGGGCGGAACATGCGTTGAGTCAGAGGATCCACCGTGCTAACCGCGACGGTGAACGGTTCACGCCCCTCCAGACTCCGCTCCCACCTGAATGGTACCAGCAAGACTCATCGCCCCGCTCCTCTGCGTGTTGCTCATCTCGTGCAGCGCCACCCGCTACGGCGCTGCGCCCACTGCCGAGGAACTGACCCAATACGTGCTCGTCATCCAGGAGTCTCCCGGCGGCCAGGTCACCTACGACTGGCGGCATGCCGAGGAGTTCGACCTCTCGTGGTACCGGCTTCCCACGAGCACTCGTGAATCGACGTACGGCCGCATCGTGCGCGTCGCGAAGACCTACCAGCGCGACTGTGATGCGGAGAACGACCAATGCATCAAGATGTGCATGAGCCGCCCTCTGCCTCGGGGCTTCGGACACATCAGATCTGGAGGGCGGAAGATGGGTGGAAAGGATCAGTGGTGCCGTGGGCAATGCCAACAAGCCTACGATGACTGCCGGGAGTTGGAGGGCCGTCAGCGCCAGGAGTTCTCGGCCGTGGACGAAGCCGTCGACTGGTTGAAGCACCATCACCAGGGCATTCTGGTGGGCAGCATTGTCGTCATCGCCGGAGTGGCCTTCGTCACGGTTTCCGCCGGAGCGGGGCTCGTCGTCCTAGCACCCGCAGTGCTCCTGGCATCCTGACGCTCCCTGCTGGGCTCCACATCACCGAGGCATCACATGAGACCCCAAAGCCCCGTCTTCGAAGCCATCAACCTCCTTGGCTTGATTCATGAGAAGACCGAGTCTGCGGAGGAGAAGGAGTTGCTTCTCACCGCGGCCGATGCGCTCCACTTCATCATTACGACGGGCCAGCGGTATGAATTCGACGACTACCGCCAGGAGTTCAGAACCGAGGGACCGCTGATGGTCGTCGCCTCCTTCGCAACGCGCGAAGAGGCGGAGGCGTGGCTGAAGAACCACCCCAGACCGCCCTACCATGCTCACGTGCTCATCGCGGACCAGTACCACGTCGTCATGTATGACCGTGACAGCAACTTCCGAAAGCTGGTCTCCACCTACTCCATCGAGTACCACTTCGAGGAGATGATGAAGGACGGCCGCCCTCCTCCGGCGGTGGCCAGCTTCGATACCCGGGAGCAGGCCCGGGCCTGGTTCTACAGTCTGCCCGAGCGGCCCTCACAGGCCGTCATCCAACTCGGGGGCGAGCCCTATCTCGCGGCGTACCATCGCAACATCGATCACCTCGCCTTCCACCCCTTCTCCCTCTTCGAGCAGTTCGAGCAGTGGCGCAAGACGCTGGACGAGAAGAAGGGAGCCGAGGACCCCGAGCCATCGTCCTGACCCTCACGCCCCCTTCCCCGCCGGACGAGCCACGGGCGGACAGGCGGGCCCTGGACAACAACTTCTGTGAAGCAACCCTGTGGTCGGGCATGGTTGGCGCGAGTCTCCTCTCCGGAGAACGAACCCATGAAGGTTGCCCCCCCGCATCCCCAGGAGGAAGCGCGCCTCGCCGCGCTGGATACCCTCGAGATCCTCGACACCCTGCCGGAGGCCGGTTTCGACGAGCTGACGCGTCTGGCCTCGCAGCTGTGCGGTACCCCCATCGCCCTCGTGTCCCTGGTGGACCACTACCGGCAGTGGTTCAAGTCCCGCGTCGGGCTGGACACCCCCGAGACCCCGCGCGACCTGGCCTTCTGCGCCCATGCCATCCTCGGCGAGCGGCTCTTCGTGGTGGAGGATGCCCACGACGACGAGCGCTTCCATGACAACCCGCTCGTCACCGGGGGACCGCACGTGCGCTTCTACGCCGGCATCCCCATCAAGGGCGCGAGCGGCCTCAACATGGGCACCCTCTGTGTCATCGACCACCAGCCGCGCCACCTCTCCCCGGAGCAGGAGCACGCACTGGCCGTGCTCGGGCGTCAGGTGGAGGCCCAGCTGCAGCTGCGGCTCCGGGTGCGCGAGCTGGAGCGCCGCGAGGAGGAGCTGCGCTCGCAGCGCGACACCCTCGCCAACGTCCAGCGCCAGAAGGACGAGTTGCTCCACAAGGTGATGCGCGACTTCCGGGCGCCCCTGTCCAGCATCCTCACCAACGCCGCCTTCACGCTCTACCGCCCGCACCTGCCCGAGGAGGTGCAGCGCACCACCCGGGACATCCGCGACGCCGCCGACACCCTGCACCGCACCGTCTCCAACCTGCTGGACGCGAGCGGCGACGAGGACACCCTCCCCCTCAACGCCACGCCCTTCGACGCCCACCTCCTGCTCTCCGAGGTGGCACGCGACTTCCAGCAGCGCCTGGTGAGTTCCCCGCGCCGCTTCTCCCAGGCCGTGAAGCTGGTGGAGCCGCTCGTCACCGCGGACCGGGAGCTGCTGCGCCGCACGCTCGTCAACCTGCTGGACAACGCCTTCCAGTTCACCGCGCTGGGCAGCAGCCGGGTGACGCTGGAGGCCTCCAACCCCGAGCCCGGCCTGTTGGAGCTGCGGGTGCGTGACGAGGGCCCCGCCATCTCCCCCGCCGCGCGCGCCCACCTCTTCGACGCCCACCTGCCCGACGCGCACACGCCCGGCTCCGGGCGGGCCGAGGGCGGCAACCGGCTCGCGCTCGCCTTCTGCCGCCGTGCCATCCAGGCCCACGGCGGCTGGCTCTGGGTGGAGGACAACCACCCCAAGGGCGTGGCCTTCTGCATCCGCCTGCCCGTGCGCCCCCACGGGCCCCTGTTCTCCGGCTCATGAGGGCGCGGTGTCGCCCCGGGACTCCTCGCGCAGCCCGGGGCTGCGCCGCTTGGCCCTCCGCGCCACCACCGCCGTCAGCAGCGCCCAGGCCAGCCCCGCCATCCACCCGCCCAGCACGTCCGTCGGGTAGTGCACCCCGAGGTACACCCGCGTCACGCCGATGAGCAGCGTGAGCGACAGCGCCACCCCTATCAGGTACGCCCGCAGCCACCGCCGCTCCACCAACTGCGCCCCCAGCGCCCCCAGCGTCAGGTAGACGATGGCCGACAGCATCGCGTGCCCGCTCGGGAAGCTCTCCGTCAGCACGTGTGTGAGGTGCGGCACCACCGTGGGCCTCGGCCGGGCGAAGTGGCTCTTGAGGAAGCCATTCAGCAACGTCCCGCCCACCGTCGAGCCCACCACCAGCGCCAGCGTCCTCCAGCGCCGCACCAGCACCAGGAAGCCGCTCACCGCGCACACCACCAGCGCCAGCACCGACACGCTTCCCAGGGCCGTCACGTCCCGCGCCGCCTCGGCCAGCCACCTCGGGCCCCGGGGCTCCTCCGCGTTGTCCGCGCGCCTGAGCGCCAGCAGCACCCGCTCGTCGAAGTGCTGCGTCTCCTGCTCCCGCACCTCGTCCGACAGCGCGATGAACCCCAGCCCCACCGTCACCAGCAGCAACAGCGAGGCCAACAGTCCGATGCCGTCGGCGCCCAGCCTTCCGTGGAAGCGCTCCCACAGCGCCCGCGATGTGAGTCGCATGGTCTCACTATGGCCCTCCACCCGGTGCGCTCCTACCTTCCCGGAGCCTTCGCCACCCCTCCTCCCCCTCGCGCACCACGGATGCGTGTGCTCCCCGACACTGCGGCCCCTGGATTCGTGCGCTCGACGGCAGACGGCGCGGGGTGCACTTGGGCTTCGGGCGTTCGATCACCAGATTGGCAGCGCCATTGTGATCGAGCCGGGCACGTCGGGCGCTCGGAATACCTTTCCGAGGGCCTTCCCGGCCCGCTTCCTGGGAGTGATGGTCCCATGACCGCTTTCGCTACCGCTACCGCTGCTCCTCCGAATTTCAAGACGGGCCTCATCAACAAGGTCTTCTTCATCCGCTGGGAGCAGCCGCCCAGCCCGCAGGACCTCTTCGTCGTGGACAAGCGTTTCCGCGAGTCCTACGAGGCGTACCGGCAGCAGCTCTCCGTCGTCGTCACCACCGGGGCCAAGGCCCGGGTGCCCAACGGCGAGCAGCGCAAGGGCCTCTTCACGCTGCTGGAGAACAACCGCAAGTACATCTGCGAGCTGCACCTCCTCATGGAGGGCAACGAGCTGCAGCACAACCTGCAGCGCATCATCGCCTCGGCGCAGCTCATCGTGACGCGCATCTACGACAACAACTACGCGCGCCTGCACAAGAAGGCGGATGACATCGCGCCCTTCCTCACCACCCGCCTCAAGGTGGACGGCAACCGCATCATCCACGACGCGCGCCTGCTGGGCCTGGTCGCCTAGTCGTGTCGTGGATGTCCCCTCTCCCCAAGGGAGAGGGGACCAGCCACAGCGCCTCCGGACCCCTAGCGCGCCATGCAGACGTAGTAGTTCTCGCCGTAGTAGTCGTCGCCGTCGGCCGCGAGCGCCCGCGAGAAGCCCAGGCGCCTCAGCGTGTCCACCAGCGCCTCCGGCTCGAAGAAGGTGACCATCTCATTGGGGTCCGTGACGAGCCTGCGCGTCAGGTCCACGTGGTAGGCGGTGGCGGCCCGCAGCGGCTCGTCCCAGCGGCCCTCCGCCTTCCACTCCTCGATGGAGTTGGTCATCACCTTGCGCAGGTCCGGCCGCTGCCGGGGGCCGGTGGCGATGACCACGCCGCCCGGCTTGAGGTGCCCGAGGCACTGGCGCAACACCCGCTCCGGCTCGCGCACGTAGAAGAGGACGTTGTTGAGCAACACGGCGTCCGCCTCGCCCGGCACCTCCCGGGGAAAGGTGCGCACATCCCCCTCCAGCACCTTCCAGCGCCGGCGCGCCTCCTCGGGTGCCCGCGCCTGCTTGCTCAGCGCCAGCCCGAGCATCGCCGGGTTGTTGTCGAAGCCCACCACCGTCTGGCCCCGCTCGACGAGCGGCTGGCTCAACAGCCCCGTGCCACACCCGGCGTCGATGACGTACTTGCGGCCCTCCGTGTCGCGGAGAACCTTCGCGGCCATGCGGCGGTAGCAGTTGAGCTGGGAGCAGATGGCGTCGTAGCTCCTAGCGAATTCGGTCCAGATGTTGTCGACCACGGGGGGTGCCTCGCTCTGGCCCGGGGCCATCCCGGGCGCGGGCTCACAATCTAAGGAGCCGGGCAAGGGCGGGGAGTCCCCCCACGGGGCACACCGTGCCCCCGGAAAAAAACGGGCCCCGCGTCTGCGCGAGGCCCGGACACCGGGGCGACGGCAACGCCCCGGCGCTCAGTGCTTCTTCATCCACTGGTAGATGGGCTCCCACACGTCCTTGTCCGCGTCCTTGGCCAGGAACAGGTCCGCGTGGCCGTAATCGGCGATGCGGTTCGCGGCCTCCTCCTGCTTCCGCACCAGGTGGACGCTCACGTCCTTGCTGCCCAGCCGCTTCGCGCTGTACACGCCATAGTCGCCGAAGCCACCCCCCGCGCCCACGTACAGCACCGGGACCTTCACCTCGGACAGGTGGTCGTCATACGGCAGGCTCTCGTCGCCGCACTGCAGGCGATCGCTCTCCACCATCTCCGTGAAGCTCTGGTAGGGATGCGCGGTGCTGAGGAAGTCGAAGAACGCCTCCTCCTTCACGTTCTCGAGCGCCGTCGGCAGGCCTCCGGAGAACGCCTTCGCCTGGGAGAAGTGGTAGAAGGGCACCGACGGCTGGATGCCGTACAACTCGTTGGTGAGGAGCGAGAAGGTCGCCCCTCCCACGAGGACGCCCAGCTGCCGGTAGGTGATGGGCGGCAGCGGGATGTCCGGAAGCTGCGCGGGCTCGTTCGGATGCTGCCTGGCCTTCTGCCCCACATACTGGATGGCCACGCCCGCGCCCGGGCCCAGCAGGTTCCCCTCGTAGCGCCCCGAGCCCAGCGCCACCTCCCCCACGGCCGCGCGCACGCAGGCCCACTGGCGCTGCTGCTCGGCCTCGGGGGCGAACTTCATCACCATGTCCACCGGGATGAAGCCGCTCACGTGGCGCAGGCCCTGCGGCCGCTGCGTCTCCGCGTTCATGTAGGCGTAGCCCACCAGCGCCCCGCGGCTCCAGCCCAGCAGGTTCATCTTCTGGTTGCCGCTGCCCGTCAGCGTGCGCACCGCCCGCGCCACCGTCAGGCCCGTGCCCACGTCCCGGGCGTGCGTGCCCAGGTTCCAGTCCTTCATGAAGGAGAAGTCCTGCGTGGCCTCCGTCACGTGCGTCCAGCGCAGATCGATTCCCCACACGTCCACGTCCTTCTTCGCCAGGTACACGGCGATGGACTGGTTGTCCGCCACCTCGGCCGACAACGTGCTGGACATGAAGGCGCCCTGGAAGTCCCAGGCATCCCCGTGCACCATGAAGATGGACTCGGGGGCGCGCACCGGCCGCCAGGCCCCCTTCTCGCGCACCACGCGGTGCAGGGTGATGACGTCGTTGGCCGTCTCGCCCACGCGCAGGCGGATGCGGTAGTGGTAGACGTCCCCCACCACCTTCTCGCGCTCGAAGCCGCTCACGAAGCGCGCGTCCTCCGTCCCCACCAGGCAGCCCGGGCAGTCGGACACCTGGAGCATCGACTGCTCCTGGCCCAGCTCCTCGGCCGCGGCCGGCAACGTCTCGGAGACGGGAGTCTCGACACCGCACCCCACCAGCGAGAGCAGGGCAACCGGGACGATGTGGCGGAGATTGAAGCGCATGAGTTCCTCAATGAAGAGTTTCTACAAGGCCGGAGAAGCAACGTTGCTGCCACCCCACCGGTCCCACTTGCACGGGAAAAGAGCAGGAACCGCGCCAACCCCCCAAGCCCGCGAAAATACTGGAACGCTCTCACGAACGTGCCGTCAGCACTGAAACATGACGTTTATATTAAACAAAGGAAAGCCTGATTTTCAAAGGGGACGGACATAACGCGTCGAAGTTGAAACTCGTGCTTCAAGATTGAATCAGAAACCTTGCAATAACAGTCAACCATGACAGCCATGCCATCTCCGGAGAACCTAGCACCGCGACAACCCTGTCCGGAAGTCGCGTGAAGGCGTGAACGGGGGCCCCACACGTGGCTTGTGGCCCTCGGGGAGCCGGGCCCACACTCCGCGCCTTCGAGGAGAGCCCCATGAGCTTCGCCACCGTCGAGCCCACCACCGGTAGGACGCTGCGCACCTTCCCCCCCCACATGCCGGACGAGGTGGAGGCGCGGCTGCGCCGGGCCGCGGAGACGTTCCACACCTTTCGCCACACCCCGCTGGCCGAGCGCGCCGGGTGGATGAAGCGGGCGGGGGAGCTGCTGGAGGCGGAGGCGGACGCGTACGGGCGGATGATGACGCAGGAGATGGGCAAGCCGCTGGAGGCGGCGCGCGCCGAGGCCCGCAAGTGCGCCACGGCCTGCCACTACTACGCGGAGAACGCCGGGCGCTTCCTCGCGGACGAGCCGGTGGACACGGCGCCGGACACGAGCTTCGTGCGCTACCAGCCGCTGGGGCCGGTGCTGGCCATCATGCCGTGGAACTTCCCCTTCTGGCAGGTGGTGCGCTTCGCCGCCCCCGCGCTCATGGCGGGCAACGTGGGGCTGCTCAAGCACGCGCACAACGTGCCCCAGTGCGCGCTCGCGCTGGAGGAGCTCTTCCTGCGCGCGGGCTTCCCCCAGGGGGTGTTCCAGACGCTGCGGGTGGACGTGGCGGGGGTGCGCCGGCTGATCGAGGACCCGCGCATCCGCGCGGTGACGCTCACCGGCAGCGAGGGCGCCGGGCGCGACGTGGGCCAGCGCGCGGGCCAGCAGCTCAAGAAGGTGGTGCTGGAGCTGGGCGGGAGCGACCCCTTCGTGGTGCTGCCCGGGGCGGACCTGGACACCGCGGTGGAGACGGCGGTGAAGGCCCGCCTCATCAACAACGGCCAGTCCTGCATCGCCGCCAAGCGCTTCATCGCCACCGCGCCCATCTATGACGAGTTCGAGCGGCGCTTCCTCGAGCGGATGCGCCGCGTGGTGGTGGGGGACCCGATGGAGGCGAAGACGGAGGTGGGGCCGCTGGCCCTGCAGAGCATCCGGGACGGGCTGCATGCGCAGGTGGAGCGCAGCGTGGCTGCGGGGGCGAAGCTGCTGCTGGGGGGACTCAAGCCCTCGGGGCCGGGCTTCTGGTACCCGCCCACGGTGCTGGCCCATCCTCCGCCGGGCTCTCCGGCGTATACGGAGGAGATGTTCGGCCCGGTGGCCGTGCTCTTCCGCGCGAAGGATGCCCGGGACGCGCTGCGGCTCGCCAACGACTCGCCGTACGGGCTGGGCGCCAGCGTGTGGACGCGCGACGAGGCCGAGCAGCGCTTCTTCATCGACGGGCTGGAGGCCGGCACGGTGGCCGTCAACGGCATGGTGGCGAGCGACCCGCGCCTGCCTTTCGGTGGGGTGAAGGCCTCGGGCCACGGGCGCGAGCTGGCGCGCCACGGGCTGCTCGAGTTCCTCAACATCAAGACGGTGCGCCTGTCGAACCCCTCGGCCCCGGCGCCCGCGCGCACGCAGGCGCAGGCCAGCGAGTAGGGCCCGCGTCCGAAAATTGTCACCGGGTGCGCCTCACGGACGGCACCGTGCGCGGGTGGGGTGACAACGACTCCGGGCAGCTCGGGGATGGGACGTCGGGGCGGAGGAACAGGAGCACTCCGGGGAGCCCGGGTCAGGAGGAGGTCCCCGGCTCCTTCAGCACATCGGAGAGCCTCCTGGCGTGCAAGGCCCGCTCGAACCAGCGATCGAGCGTGGCCAGGTCCGTACACCCCAGGATGCGCTGGCGCGTCTTGTCACCCATGCGAACACCCCGGGCGGCGAGGATCCGAAGCACCGCCTTGGCCAATCCTTCGGCCAGTCCCTCCACCCGTCCCACCTTGCGTCCTTCCGCCCGGAGCCGCTGTCCCTCTGTCCACATCAGTGCCTCCACTCGTTGTTCCCGCATCACGCAACCCAACACCTGCCGGGTGACTTCTCCAGTAGTCTTCGTCCCCCGCTCCTGAAGGTAGTGGACGACCGCCTCCAGCTCCCGCCTTCCCTCGGGTGAGCCGTATAACTCCCTGAACAGGTCTACCTGATGCGTCAGGCGCGGGGCGCGACCGTCCACGCCGGTGGAAACCGTCTCCGCCGCTACCGCGTGGGCACCCGCGTCCGGGGCGGCGCGTCGCGGTGGACCTCCTCCAGCGCCTCGGCCACCGCGTCCATCTCCAGGCCGAGCTGCTCCACGCTGCGGCGCAGGCCCGCCCCCGCCACGTCCGCGCCCGCCGCGTCCGCCGAGCGCACCCGCAGCACCTGCGTGTAGAGATTCTCCAGCGTGTAGAACAGGCGCATGTGCTCGGCCTCCAGCCGCGAGGCCGCCGTCGCCAGCTCCGCCCGCTGCTTGCGCTGCTCATCCAACAGCCGCAACGCGCTCTCCAGCCGCTCCTTCACCACCGCGTCGCGCTCGGACTCCACCCGCGCCGCCAGCCTCGTGCGCTCCTCCTCCAGCCGGCGCTCCTCCTCCGGCGGGCTCAACGCGCGCAGCTCCCGCTCCCGCCGCGCCAGCTCATGGCAGCTCTTGCGCAGCCCCTCCACCGTCTGCTCCGGCTGGTGCACCACCTCCCGCAGCACCCCCGGCCCCGCGCGCAGCTCCGCCAGCAGCTTGTCGCACAGCGAGTCCACCCGCGCCGTCCTCGGGTCCTCCGCCTGCCGGGGTGCCTCCGCCCCGGCGGTCCGCTCGGGCGCCTCCTCCCGTGCCTCCTCCCGAGCCTCCTCGCCCGCGCCCAGCCCCTGCTTCTGCCGCTCCTGGAGCTGGTGCTGCCGGGCCCGGCCCAGAATCCCCGCCGCCGACGCCCCCATGCCCAGCGCCACGAAGATGAGCCACCACAGCGTGTGGACGTTCAGCACGGCCATTCCCGCCATCACCAGCGCCGCCAGCGCGAACACCCACCCCATCAGCGGGTTGGCCTCCTCCAGCTCCCGCTGCCGCTTGAGCGCGCGCCGCTGCTCCTTCAGCTGCTCGCGCGCCATGCGCCGCTCCCACTTGCGGCGCTCCTTCTTCTCCAGGTGCTCGCCCAGCGAGCCCACGTACTCCGCCCACTTCTCCACCCCCTTGGCCCACCGCTCCACCCCCTCGGCGTGCCGCTCCGCCCACCGCTCCACCCCCTGGGCCCACCGCTCCGCCCCCTTCTCCACCGCCTCGGCGTGCCGCTCCGCCCACCGCTCCATCTCCTCGGCGTGCTGGCGCTCCCACGTCTCCTTCCAGTGGGCGTGGCGCTTCTGGCCCTCCGCGAGGGCCTCCAGCATGCGGCGCAGGTGCTTCTGGAGGGGCAACTCGGGCGGTGGAGGAGGCGGTTGCGGAGCCATGGCTGTCTCCCGGCGGCGGCGGCGTTACGTCCCGGTGTTACACCGGGCGCGCCCTGTCTGCCCACGATTCGATGACGCTCCTTTCCCCACCCGGGGATGGATGCGGGGCGCCCGCCTGTTCGCAGGCCCACAGCAAGGTTTGCCCTTCCCCGCCAGATGAACGAAGAAGAGCGGGCGGTGGGGGGCCGCAAGGGGACGGCCGTGTCGAGGAACGAAGCAGAGGCATTGGGACCCGAGGCGATTCGCGCGCTGCGCGGAGAGCGGAGCCGGGCGGCGTTCGCCCGGCAGCTCGGAGTGACCCCCCTCACGGTGTACCGCTGGGAGCTCCCGGAGGCCGCCGCGCAGGCCCGCCGTCCCAGGGGCCGGGTGATGGAGGCCCTGCGCCAGCTCGCCGGGGGCGGCCAGCCAGCCCTGCCTCCCCCTCCCCGCCCGTCCCTCAGCCTGCTCCGGCAGGACATGTCGCGCGAGGAGCGCACCCGGCTGTCTCCCTGCCTGACGCTGCTGCAACGGGCCGACTGGCGGGCCGCGGAGGACGCGCTGCTGGGGCTGCTCACCTCGGGGTCCCTGCGCTCCACGGGCGCGCGCGCCCTGGCGGCGGCGGGCCTGGCCTACGTGTACCGCTGGGGCTTCGAGGACGTGCGGCGCGCCTTCACCGTGCTGCTGCCCCACCTGGACGAGGCCGAGGCGGGGGTGCTGCCCGACGACTCCGCCGCCCACGTGCACGCCATGGCCGCCAACCTCTTCGCCTCGCCGGACGGCCGCATCTTCGACGCGGGCAAGGTGAACGTGCACGTGGCGCGCGCCGAGGCGCTGCTGGGCCCCCACGTCTTCTCCAGCGGGGAGGTGCGCTGCCACCTGCGCGTGGCGGAGCTCGCCGCGGCCTTCTACCTCGTCACCCCCGAGCTCATCATCCGCCAGTACGGGCGGCTGGAGGAGGCCATCACGGGGGTGGCGGACCCGACGCTGCGGCTGGTGGCCTCGGATGCCATCGCCCACGAGACGGCCTTCCGGGGCGAGGCCTCGCTGGCCACCCGGCGCTTCCGCGAGACGGCGCAGAGCGCGGCGCGCATGGGCTATGCCTTCCTCGAGGCGCGCAACCTCGGCTTCCTCGCGCAGCGCCGGCTGGACGAGGCGTGCGCGCCCGACGAGGCGCTCGCCCTGGTGCGCCGCGCCCGCGAGGTGGCCTGGAGCGGACGCATCCCCCGGGGCATCTCCTTCGTCTACGCCGCGCGCGCGGAGGCGGACGCGCTGATGCGTCTGGGCCGCTTCACCGAGGCCGAGGCGGTGCTGGACCAGGCGGAGGCGGTGACCGAGGAGCTGCGCTGGACGCCGCACCACCTGGTGGGGCAGCGCACCCGCCTGCTGTACCTCACCGGCCGCTACGCGAACATCCGCGAGCTGGCGGCGCGCCTCTCCCGCTATGAGGGCCCCGTCCAGCAGTCCCTCACCCGCGTCTACGGCTGCTTCGCGGAGGCGCTGGCGGACTGGGCCGAGGGCCACGTGCAGCGGGCCGCGGAGGGCTACGCCACCGCCCACGCGCGGGTGCTGGAGGTGGGAGGCTGGCCCTACCTGCGGCGCGACTGCCTCATCGGCGAGGTGGGGACACGCGCCGCCGCGTTCCAGCTGCCGGAGGCCCGCGCGGCCCTGCGCCGGGCCCGCTCCATGCTGGAGCAGTTCCCCTCCGCCTGGCACACCGCGCTGCTGCACCGCCAGGAGGGCCTGCTGCTCGTGCGCGAGGGCCACTGGCGCGAGGCCCGCGAGAAGCTGGAAGCCTCGCTGGCCACCTTCACCCTCGCGGGAGATCAGCCCGAGGCCGCCCTCACCCGCCGCACGCTGGCCCTGACGGCGCGCGCCCTGGGGGAGCCGGGCACCGAGGCCGTGCTCGCCCAATGCGAGGAGGAGCTGCGCCGCTACGGCATCACCCCGCCCATGGACTTCAGCGCGGACCTTCCCCCCGCGCAGCACCCCCCCTCCCCGGAGGCGGCGCCCCGGCTGGGTGCCGAGTCGCTGGTGGTGCCCTTCGAGCGGCTCGCCGTGCGCGGCATGGGCGCGCCCCTCATCCAGCGCGAGCTGGTGGCGGTGCTCGAGGGACTCTTCCCCGGCCGCGCCGCGCGACTGGAGGAGCTGGACTCGCAAGGCCGCGCCACGCCGCTGCTGGGCGAGGCCGGCGTGCCCGCCAGCGAGTGGGTGGAGTTCGGTGACGGGTGTGGCCGCCGGCTGCGCGTGGGCGTGGCGGGCCCGCTGCCCGCGGATGGACGGGCCCTGCTGTGCGCCCTGGCGCGCCTTGCGGGCTTCGCGCTGGAGGTGGCCATGTTGCGCGGCTTCGCCCAGGCGGAGCCCCCGCTGCGCGAGCCCGAGAGCGCGCCCGAGGTGCCCGGCTTCATCGCCGCCTCGCCCGCCATGCGCAAGCTGAAGACGGAGCTGGCGGGGCTGAGCGGCTCGCGCGCCACCGTCATCGTCACCGGCGAGTCCGGCAGCGGCAAGGAGGTGGTGGCCCGCGCGCTCCACCAGCTGTCGGCCCGGGCCGAGCGGCCCTACGTCGCCTTCAACTGCGCCGCGGTGCCGCGCGAGCTCTTCGAGGGACAGCTCTTCGGCTACCGGCGCGGCGCCTACACGGGCGCGGCCACGGACCACCCGGGCGTCATCCGCGCCGCCCACGGGGGCACGCTCTTCCTGGACGAGATTGGAGAGCTGCCGCTCGAGGTGCAGCCCAAGCTGCTGCGCTTCCTGGAGAACGGCGAAATCTTCCCCCTGGGCGAGACGCGGCCGGCGCACGTGGACGTGCGCGTCATCGCCGCCACGCACAGGGATTTGGGACAGCTGGTGCGCGAGGGCCGCTTCCGCGAGGACCTCTACTACCGGCTGCAGGTGGTGCCCGTGCGCGTGCCCCCGCTGCGCGAGCGGCGCGAGGACATCATCGCCCTGGCACGCCACTTCGTGAACCAGCTCAGCCCCGAGGGGCGGGAGCCACCGCAGCTGGGGCCGGACGCGCTGGCGGCGCTGGTGGCGCACACCTGGCCCGGCAACGTGCGCGAGCTGCGCAACGTCATCGAGCGCTCGCTCGCCTTCGGCTCACTGCCAGCGGTGCTGGGGGCGGACAGGCTGCGCATCGCGGGCTGAAAAAGAACACCGCGGGCCAGGACAGGGGGCGAACCCGACCCGCGGTGCATGGCTACGACTACAGCCGTGAAAAGATGCGCTCGTGGGCCGAAGTGGGGGGCCTCCGGCCCACGGAGCGCTTCGGGCACCGAGGCGCCCGAACTCGAAATCGTTACCGAGAGGACATGTAGCAGGGGCCGTGCCAACGTTTTCGGGCCCTGGGAAGCCGTTTGGAAATCATCCAGGGGGCTTCCAGGAGCAGGCAGGCACATCCAGCGCCATATCCAGGATGAAGCCGGGGGGTTTTCGGATACCCGGTGGATATGGGTGGTGGTGAAGCGGGCGAGTAGCCAGACGTACGAGGCCGGAGGCTCGCGAGGGGGCGGCCGGGGGCGAAGTGGGCTAGGGAGGGGAGCGACGATGAGCGCTTCCGTGTCCTCCCGAGGCTTCCGAGTCCTGAGCTGGTCCACCCTCGTCTACACGCTGGCCGTGGTGCTGTGGGGCGCGTTCGTGCGTGCCACGGGCTCGGGGGCGGGGTGTGGAGACCACTGGCCGGTGTGCAACGGCGAGGTGGTGCCCCGCGCGCCCACCGTGCAGACGCTCATCGAGTACACGCACCGGCTGACAAGCGGGCTGGTGATGATCCTGGCGGTGGTGCTGTGCGTGTGGGGGGTGAGGGGGCACGCGAAGGGGCACCCGGTGCGCAAGGCGGCCATCTTCTCGCTCGTCTTCATGGTGACGGAGGCGGCGTTGGGGGCGGGGCTGGTGCTCTTCAAGATGGTGGCGGGCAACGAGTCGCTGGCGCGGGCGTGGTGGATGGCGGCGCACCTCATCAACACGTTCCTGCTGGTGGGGACGATGGCGCTGACGTGCTGGTTCGCGGGAGGCCGGGAGCGGCTGACGTGGCGCCAGCAGGGACTGACGGGGTGGCTGGTGGGCGGGAGCCTGGTGGGGCTGCTGGTGCTGGGGGTGAGCGGGGCCATCGCGGCGCTGGGGGACACGCTCTTCCCGGCGTCGAGCCTGGCGGACGGATTCCGCCAGGACATTTCGCCCACGGCGCACGTGCTGCTGCGGCTGAGGGTGCTGCACCCGGCGCTGGCGGTGGTGGTGGGAGCGCTGGTGGTGTTCTCGGCGACGACGGTGGCGCGGCTGAGGCCCTCGCCGGAGACGAAACGGGCGGCGGGGCAACTGGGCGTGCTCTACGGGCTGCAGCTGATGGCGGGAGTGGTGAACCTGTTGCTGCTGGCGCCGGTGTGGATGCAGCTGGTGCACCTGCTGATGGCGGACGTGGTGTGGATCGTCCTGGTGCGGCTGAGCGCGGCGGGGCTGGCGGTGGGAGCACCGAGGGCGGACGAGAGCCCGGCGCCAACCCCCTCACTCACCTGAGTCACCCGCGCTCCATCTCCTGTGCAATCCCCCGCAGTGCCTCCAGAGCACGCAGGGGAAGACTGATTCCCCCCGCGGGGACCTCCGGCTCGCGCACGTTGATGCGAATCAGCGTCCCCTGGCCAGTGGCCATCATGCGCTCGCAGAAGTGCCGCACCGAGGGAATCGCCGTCCCCGCGCCGCACTCGATGATGGCCAGCGAGCCGGGCTTCACCGCCTCCATCCACGCCGAGATCCGCTCCTCCTGAGCCTCTGTACGCGAGGAGTCCCACCCCCAGTCCCCGAACATGAGGATGTTGGGCCGCACGAGCGAGCCACAGCGCGGGCACGTGGGCAGGGGAGGCCGGGCGCGAAAACTCTCCGGGTCCACCTCCACGGAGTACGGAGCGGCGGAGGCAATCCCCTGGCAGGAGCCGAGGCACTGCACGTGGTGGATGGAGCCGTGGACCTCGAGCACCCGCTCCTCGGCGAAGCCGACCTTCTGGAACTGGCCGTCGACGTTGGAGGTGAAGACGAAGGAGCCGTGGCGCATGCGGGAGGCCCAGGTGCGCAGCAACTCGAAGCCGGGGTGGGGAGTCGTGGCGCGGTACAGCCCGAGCCGGTGGCCGTAGAAGCCCCAGGCGAACTCGGGGTCCTTCCGGAACCACTGGGGGTTGGCCATGGAGGCGAAGTCGAGCCCGAGCTTCGCGTAGGCCGGGTAGGCGCGCCAGAAGCCCTCGGTGCCGCGGAAGTCGGGCAGGCCCGAGTCGACGCCCATCCCGGCACCGGCGCCGATGAGGAGGGCCTCGGCGGAGCGGAGGACATCGGCGGCACGGCGGAGTTCCTGGCTGTTCACGGTCACCTCTCTCGCTGCTGGCTCGGGACGGCGCTCCTCCCAGCCTCAATCTTTCTTGACGAAGAAGCAAAAGAGACGACATGAGCGGGGTGTTTCATGACGCCATGGAACTCCGGAGCCAGCACGCGTGGAACACCTCTCCCACCCGGACGGCCTCCGTGCCCCACCGCGCCCCCCGGTATGTTGGCGCCCCACTTCAGGAGGAGCGCCATGCCACGTTGGATACTCGGTCTGTTCGTTCTCACCTGGCTCGGATGCGCCACGACGCGCCCGGCCACGCCATCCGGACAGGAGACCTTCACCTTCGTCGAGGGCGGGGCCGGCAAGCTCCGCGTCTCCGATGGAGGAAGCGGCGGCACGCCGGTGGTCTTCGTCCACGGACTCGGCGCGGACCTGGAGGTCTGGCGCGCGCAGCTCGACCACGTCCGGGCCTCGCGCCGGGCCGTGGCCCATGACCAGCGAGGCCATGGCGGCTCGCAGCCCGCGAGCGACGGCGTCTACACCATCAAGGCCCTCGCGGAGGACCTGGACCGCGTGGTGCGCGCGCTGGGCATCGAGCGCTTCGTGCTGGTGGGCCACAGCATGTCCGGCAGCGTCATCTCCGCCTACGCCGCGAAGCATCCGGAGAAGCTGGCCGCGCTCCTCTACGTCGACGCGGTGGGCGACGTGAGCCAGGCGCCCCAGGAGATGAAGGACTGGTTCAACAAGCCCCCGGAAGGCTACGGGCCCGCGCAGGTGCAAGCGGAGTTCGCGCAGATGCTCGGCCCCAAGGCCCGGCCCGTGACGCGCGAGCACGTCCTGGCCTCGGTCGGCCGTGTCGACCCCACCACCATCGTCGCCCTGCGCCGCTCCATGGGCGCGTTCTCGCCGCGCCCCGGACTGGACCGCTACACCGGGCCGCGCTTCGCCATCGAGGCCCAGGGCGCCGCGGAGGAGAACCCCTTCACCGCCTCGCGCAGCATCCCCGGGGTCACCACCACCACCGTGCCCGACGTCTCGCACTGGCTCATGATGGACGACCCCCAGGGCTTCAACCGGGCCCTCGACGCCGTGCTGGTCCAGGTCCCCTGAAGTCCACGGACGCGGGCCGGTCAGGAAGCGCGCCGGCCCCGCGTCCGGGACCGCGGGACGCGCACTCCGCCCGCCCCGCCCGGAGACCCCGCCATGGAGAGAAAGCTCGTATCCGTCCAGCGCATCGACCACCTCGAGCCCATCTCGGGAGCCGACAACATCCTCAAGGCGCGGGTGATGGGCTGGGACGTCGTGGTCAAGAAGGGCGAGTTCTCCCCGGGCGACCCCTGCGTCTTCTTCGAGATCGACAGCCTGCTGCCCGAGAGCGCCCCGTGGGCGGAGTTCATGCGGCCCCGAGGCTTCCGGGTGAAGACGGCGCGCCTGAGGGGCGTGCTGTCGCAGGGGCTCGCCCTGCCCGTCTCCATCCTTCCCGGCGAGGTGCCGCCCCAGGGCACCGACGTGCGCGACGTGCTCGGCGTCGTGAAGTACGAGCCCGTGGTGACCGACACGCGAGAGGTCTCCGGTGCCTTCCCGGGCCAGGTGCCCAGGACGGATGAGATCCGCCTCCAGTCGGCGCTGGGCGTGCTGGAGGAGCTGCGCGGCCACGACTTCTACGTGACGACGAAGCTGGATGGGACCTCGGCGACCTTCTTCCGGCCGCTGGAGGGCGAGCTGGTGGCGTGCTCGCGCAACTGGGCGCTGACGCGCGAGGTCTCGCACCCGGCGTGGCGCATGGCCGGGAAGTACGAGCTCGACACCGTGCTCCCGCCCGGCTTCGCCGTGCAGGGCGAGGTGTGTGGCCCCGGCATCCAGAAGAACCGCCTGGGCCTCGCCGAGCCGGACCTGTTCGTCTTCAGCGTCCACGACACGCGGAGCGGGCGCGCCCTCGGCCATGCCGAGCTCGTCGCGTTCTGCGCGGAGCACGGGCTGCGCACGGTGCCGGTGGAGCACGTCGTCACGGGCGAGGCCGCGCGGACGTTCGAGCACGGCCTGGAGCACTACCTGAAGCTCGCCCAGGGCTTCTACCCGGGCACGCGCAACCGCAAGGAGGGCATCGTGGTGCGCCCCCTCGCCGAGCGGCACTCGCCCACGCTCGGCGGCAGGCTGTCGTTCAAGGTCATCAACAACGACTTCCTGCTCAAGGACGAGGACTGAAGCGGAACCGCGGCGCCCGGCTCAGAGCACCTCGCTCGAGTCCAGGGCGCCGCGCCCCGTGTCGGTGCACAGGTAGAGCTCGCTCGTGGCGTGCAGCCCTTTCTCGTCGGCGTGCACCCGCAGCACCCGCTCCCGCTCGCTGCCGTGGTCCCCGCACGGCGTCTCGACCGACTCGATTCGCGCCGAGCCCCGCAGCCTCGCCCAGGTCTCCGGCTCCAGCACCAGGGGCGTGCCGGGATGCTCGGCGGTGCCCAGCGCGCGTACGCGTCCATCGCGCCGGTCCACGCCGATGAGCACCGCCTCGCGCATGCCGCACCCGTAGGCCTGCGTCTGCAGCACGAACTCGCGCGCCTGCCCGTCATGGTCATAGTCCCCGAGCACCATCGCCCGCACGCGCTTGCGGCGGCCGAGCACCCGGAGCCGCTCACCGGGGTCGATGGATTCGTCATCCGCGGCCGGCTCCCAGCCGCGCAACATCGCCAGGGGGGGCGCCCCGCCCGGCCCGGCATCGGCGAACAACGGAGAGAGCGGGAGACGCTCCTCGGGCCCTCCCGGGCGCGAGCGCACGAGCTCCAACGCGCCACGCTCCCCCTGCGCGAAACCCTCGCAGGGACACGAGACGCCCTCCGTCTCGAAGCACGCGAGCGCGGGAGGCTCCTTCCACTCGAGCCGCCAGCGCTCGGTGACGCCGTCCACCTTCACGCGAATCTCCTCGCGCACCACCGGCTTCCGGGAGCGCGCCACGCCCACGCCCGCCCCCAGCACCACGCCCACCGCCAGCCATGTCCACTGCCTCATCCGGGCCTCCTTCCACGCACGCGTGCGTAGGCCTTTCCCTACCGTACCAGCGAGGTTGCGTGGAGGGGTGGGTCTGACATCCCAGGTCTGGTGCGGAAAACCCCTTCCGGGAGCCTCCTCGGAGCCCGGGGAATGTCAGACCCATTGGGTATTTCTTACGCATGGCCGCCCGAGAGGGGGCCGAGCACTCCCACCGCCACGTCCGGGCCCTACCTGAGAGGACCCGGACCCGACCTGGAGCATCACACACATGGCTACTCGCACCGCCGCCGCCCGCAAGGCCTCCCGCAGCCGCACCACCGAGCAGACCAAGGCCGCCTTCGAGGAGTTGGCCCGGAAGAACCGCAACAAGCCGGTGGTCTCGGCCAAGGAGCAGGAGGCGCGCACCACCCACGCCAAGAGCGTGCTGACGGACGTCTCCAGCCTCACGGCCGAGTCCGCGGTGAAGAAGGTCACCGAGGCGGGCCTCACCATCAACCGCACCCTGGCCGGCATCAACGAGCAGGTGATGGCGCTGGTGGAGGAGCTCAAGCAGCTGGACGAGGCCATCCAGCTCAAGACGGAGGAGCTCACGGCCCTGCACGGCCAGGACATCGCCGCGAGCGCCATCGACGTGCTGGTGGCCGAGTACGACCGGAAGAAGGAGGAGCTGCAGGCGGAGATGGAGCGGCTGCAGAAGGAGATCGCCGACACGCGCACGAAGTTCGCCCAGGACCTGGCGGCCGAGCGGGACGCGCTCGAGGTGGCGCGCAAGCGGGCGGAGGAGGAGTACACGTACGCCATGCAGCTGTCGCGCAAGAAGGAGCAGGACGCCTTCGCCGAGCAGATGCGGGTGCAGTCCGCCGCCGAGCGCGACCGCAAGGAGAAGCTGGAGAAGGAGTGGGCGGTGCGCGAGGAGGCGCTGAAGCTGCGCGAGAAGGAGCTGGAGGATCTGCGCAAGCAGGTGGCGGACTTCCCGGCGGTGCTGAAGAAGGAGACGGGCGCGGCGGCGGCCATCGCGAGCAACCAGGTGAAGTCCGACTGGGAGCTGAAGTTCACCCTGGCGCAGAAGGACGCCGAGACGGCGCAGCGCGTGGCCAGCATGGAGATTGCGTCCCTGAAGGAGACCAACGCCAAGCAGGCGCAGGCCATCCTCTCGCTGCAGACGGAGCTGAACGAGGCCAAGCGTCAGGTGCAGGCCATCGCCGAGAAGGCGCTGGAGTCGGCCTCGGGTGCTCGCGCGCTGGCCGAGGTGCAGGGCGTCATCGCCAGCCGGGACTACACCAAGGGCAAGTAGTCCAGCGATTGGACAGCATGGGGGGACCTGGGCACAGGCGCACACACCGCCTGTGCTCCCGAACGAACCGGGAGTGGCAACGGCTCGTACGTGAACACGATTGGCGGATGAAGGATTGTGGAGTACATGCCGCCGCCCCAGCGCGGGCTTCCGTGCCGCTGGGGCATCAACGTACGCTGACCCTAATGAGCACCAAGGCTGCCGAAGCCATTCCTCTTTCCTCAAGGCCAACCCATGCGACTCCTGGGTCTGGGGCCCAGGAAATGTTCAAGGCCCACGCGGCTCATGAGCTCGTCTTCGCCGTGGTGGGTCATGTCGGCTCGGGCACGAGCACCATCGCCCAGAAGCTGAAGGAACTTCTGGAAGACGAGGCCCTTCCCAGTGGCGCCTACGAAGTGACGCTCCTGAAGGCACGGGACGAGATCATCGATTGGGCCCACCAGCGGCAAGGGACCCTGGCGGAGTTGCTGGCGGACGACACGGTATCGGGCACTGCCTACGAGTCGACGCTTCGGCAGGTCCGGGAGGAGTTCATTACGTGGGCCAGCAAAGGGGAACTGGCCAAGAGGTTGCAGCGTAGCAACCTTCACCACGCCACGATGCTGCAGAACCTCGGCGATGCCATGCGCAAGGAACGCAACGACCACACGGCCGTCGCGAACGCGCTCTGTCGGAAGGTCCGCCAGACTCGTGCTTTCAGGCAGGGCACTGATGCCTCAGGCCGAACCCCCATCCACCCTGACGGCAAGCGCCGCGCCTACATTCTCGATGCGCTCCGCCATCCTGCGGAGGCCCTCCTTCTGCGGAGCATCTACCGCAATGCCTTCGCGCTCATCGGCGTCGTCTGTGATGAGAGAGTGCGATTGGGAAGGCTCGTGGAAAAGTTCAGCAACGCGGGCCGCAAGGACGCGGAGCTCTTCATGCAACGAGACGCCAAGGCCAGGGAGAAGTACGGCCAACGGGTCTCGGACGCATTCCACCTGTCCGACTACTTCCTCGACAACAGCGAGGAGCGGTTCAAGAGGGACGGACGAACCGCCAACCCCGACTGGGACATACCCGACCAGTTGTCACGCCTGGTCAAGATCATCACCCACAGTGAGGTGGTCCGCCCAAGGACGTCCGAGACCGCCATGCATGCGGCCTACGGTGCGCAGATGCGTAGCGCCTGCATGTCGCGACAGGTCGGTGCCTCGTTGGTCGATGCTGCCGGCAACCTCGTGGCCACTGGAGCCAATGAGGTCCCTCGCGCCGGTGGCGGGGTGTACGGCGAGGGTTTCGACACACCCGAGGGGCACGACCACCGGTGCGTCTACCAGCGGCATCCAGACGGCAAGAAACCCTTCTGTAGCAACACCCAGGAGCAGAACTCCATCATCGAGGAACTGCTGGGACAGATTCCCGCGTTGGCTCAATTCCAGGGCGAGCAACGAGAAGAACTCAAGAAAGCGCTACGCAGTTCCCGGATTGGCGGGCTGCTCGAGTTCAGTCGTGCCGTTCACGCGGAGATGGATGCATTGCTGAGCGCAGCACGTAAAGGCATCTCTACCGCTGGCAGCCGACTCTTCGTGACCACCTTTCCATGTCACTACTGCGCCCGCCACATCGTGGGCGCAGGAGTGGATGAGGTGCAGTACATCGAACCCTATCCGAAGAGCCGCGCGCTGGACCTCCACGAGGACTCCATCACCATGACTGTTCGTGACTGGCTGCGGCCAAGTGCTCCGAAGAAGCACGAGGGCCAGGAAGAGCTGGAGAGGAAGGTGCTCTTCAGGCCGTTCACGGGGGTAGCGCCTCGTATGTACGCACGGGCCTTCCTCAAGGACCGGGAGCTCAAATCCGCGGTGGACGGCACCCTGCAGTTTGGCGAGCCCGATTGGGAGACGGCCTGGGACATCAGCAAGGGGAGCTACGTGGAGTTGGAGGCCAGGCTCATGCAGGACGTGGAGGCGTCACATGGCTAGAGAGGGAACGGTCTCTCATCTCCGGTTGGTGGTCGAGCCCACGAAGCAGGCTGCGGTCAAGCCACCCGCGAAACGTCACGAACCGAGTGCTCAGCGCTCGCTCTTTCCTGAGCCGTCTGCGCTGCTGGGTCTTGTGGACATGTCGGGTGCTCGGGCAGGCACCTTCACTGCGCTGCTCGAAGACGTTCGCCCAAGATGGCTGATGGACCTCCGGGCCGTCCCTCGATTCGACATGGGTGTCATGAACCGGAAGCTGTTCTTCAACCTCTTCGAGCGGCTCCAAATCCGATACCGCGACATCTCGGGGCTGGCGGGAATCACCACACGCAAAGACGCCAGCCTCAGCTCGGGTGCCGTAGCAAGTACCCTCAACACCCTGCTGGCCGAGGAACCGTCTTCCCAAGGGACAGGCCCCCTCCTGCTCTTGATGGATGACACGGCGCGCGTAGCCGTGGCGGAGAGGGTCTTGCCGCCTCTACTGGAGCCAAAACCCAGGGGGGGATGGCAGATTCAGCTCTTCAAGACTCAGTAGGCGGCAATACACCCAGGGCAAGTAGTAGGAGCTCCAGGTTGCGAGGGAGCAGGCAAAGCTTGCGCCCTTGGACGGCGCGCCCCCAGTTTGGAGCACGGGGGCCGCAGGAATTGCGCGCCGGGCGACGGTTGATCGCCCTGAAGTACGGCTGGCACGGCACGTGCTGCGACTCCGCTTGCGTGGTTTCCACGCCCTTTTCTCGGAGTTGCTCACCATGCCCCGCCGCGCCCAACCCGGACCCCGGCTCGCCCGCGCCCCCAAGAGCGCCCGCGTCTCCAAGACGGCCCGTGTCTCCAAGCGTCCCCGCGCCTCCAAGGCCACGCGGGAGAAGTGGGTGTACCTCTTCGACGAGGGCCGTGGAGACATGAAGGAGCTGCTGGGCGGCAAGGGGGCCAACCTCGCCGAGATGACGCGCATCGGGCTGCCCGTGCCGCCCGGCTTCATCGTCACCACGCGGGCCTGCAACGCCTTCCTCGCCGCGGGCAGCCGCTTCCCCGAGGGCCTCTGGGAGCAGGCGCTCGCGGCGCTGCGCAAGCTGGAGAAGCGGGCGGGCCGCACCTTCGGGGACCCGGACAACGCCCTGCTCGTGTCCTGCCGCTCCGGCGCGCGCTTCTCCATGCCGGGGATGATGGACACCATCCTCAACCTCGGGCTGAACGACGCGGTGGTGGTGGGCCTCGCCGCCGAGACGGGGGATGCGCGCTTCGCCTATGACGCCTACCGCCGCCTGGTGCAGATGTTCGGCACGGTGGTGCTGGACCTGCCCGACGAGCCCTTCGAGCACGTGCTGGAGGAGTACCGGCGCCAGCGGGGCCTGGAGAACGACGCGGCGCTGCCCGCCGAGGACTTGAAGGCCATCACCCAGGCCTTCCAGCGCATCATCCGCGAGAAGACGGGGCGGGACTTCCCCCAGGAGCCCATCGAGCAACTGCGGCTGGCCACCGAGGCGGTGTTCCGCAGCTGGAATGGCAAGCGCGCGGTGGACTACCGCAACGCGGCGGGTATCGCGCATGACCTGGGCACGGCCGTGAACATCGTTACCATGGTGTTCGGCAACCGGGGCGAGGGCTCGGGCACCGGCGTGGTGACGACGCGCAACGTGTCCACCGGCGAGCCGGAGATGGAGGGCGACTACCTCTCCAACGCCCAGGGCGAGGACGTGGTGTCGGGCACGCGCCCCACGCTGCGCATCTCCGCCCTGAAGGAGCTGCACCCGAAGCTCTACGCCCAGCTGGAGCGCTACTGCGGGAAGCTCGAGCGGCACTTCCGCGACGTGCAGGACGTGGAGTTCACCATCGAGCAGGGCAAGCTGTGGATGCTGCAGACGCGCGACGCCAAGCGCACGGCGCAGGCGGCGGTGCGCATCGCGGTGGAGCTGGCCCGGGAGAAGCGCATCTCCCGCCAGGAGGCCGTGCTGCGGGTGAAGCCGGAGCAGATCGACTTCTTCCTGCACCCCCAGTTCGCTCCGTCGGACAAGAAGGCGGCGAAGGAGCGGGGGGACCTGCTGGCCACCGGGTTGAACGTGTCGCCGGGCGCGGCCAGTGGCGTGGTGGCCCTGGACGCCGACACCGCCGAGCGCTGGAGCAAGGAGGAGAAGAAGGCCGTCATCATGGTGCGCCCCGAGACGAAGCCGGACGACGTGCACGGCATGCTGGCGGCGCAGGGCATCCTCACCAGCCGCGGTGGACGCACCAGCCACGCCGCCCTGGTGGCGCGGCAGTTCGGCAAGCCCGCGGTGGTGGGCGTCTCGGCCATGGAGGTGGACTGCGAGAAGCGGCAGCTCACCATCGCCGGGCGCGTCATCCGCGAGGGGGAGCTGGTCTCCATCGACGGCACCACCGGCGAGCTCTTCGCGGGCAGGCTGCAAACCATCATCCCGGACCTGAAGGACGCGTACATCCTCGAGCTGCTGCGGTGGGCGGACGGCTTCCGCGAGATGGGCGTGTACGCGAACGCGGACTACCCGCGTGACGCCGAGCGGGCCCGGGAGCTCGGCGCCGAGGGCATCGGCCTGTGCCGCACCGAGCACATGTTCTTCGAGACGGACCGCCTGCCCCACGTGCAGCGGATGATTCTCGCCCGGAGCGACGCGGAGCGGGACGAGGCGCTCGCGACGCTGCTCCCCTTCCAGCGCGAGGACTTCCTCGGGCTGTTCCGGACGATGAACGGGCAGCCCGTCACCATCCGGCTCATCGACCCGCCCCTGCACGAGTTCCTCCCCAACCACGACGAGCTGCTGCACGACGTCACCGCGCTGGAGACGCGGCTGGAGTTCTTGAAGGGCAAGCCCGAGGCGAAGGGCCTGGAGGAGCGGCTCGCCCAGAAGCGGCGCCTGCTGGAGGCGGTGGAGTCGATGCGCGAGGCCAACCCCATGCTGGGCCTGCGCGGGGTGCGGCTGGGCATCCACCTGCCGGCGCTCGTCCGCATGCAGGTGCGGGCCATCTTCGAGGCCGCGTGCCAGTGCACCCGGGAAGGCGTGCGCGTCTTCCCCAAGGTGATGATTCCGCTCATCGCGCACAGCAACGAGCTGCGCGTGGAGAAGGAGCTGCTGGAGACCGAGGCCCGCGCGGTGATGAAGGAGCAGGGCGTGAAGGTGGCGTACCAGTTCGGGACGATGATCGAAATCCCCCGGGCGGCGCTCACCGCGGATCAGATCGCCCAGGACGCGGAGTTCTTCTCCTTCGGGACGAACGACCTCACGCAGACGACCTACGGCATCTCGCGGGATGACGCGGAGACGGGCTTCCTCAGCGAGTACCTGCAGAAGCGCATCCTCCCGGAGAATCCCTTCGCCACGATCGACCAGCGGGGCGTGGGGGCGCTCATGGAGATGGCGGTGAAGCTGGGCCGGGGGACGCGGCCGAAGCTGAACATCGGCATCTGCGGCGAGCACGGCGGAGACCCGAAGACGATCGCCTTCTGCCACCGCATCGGGCTGGACTACGTGTCGTGCTCGCCCTACCGGGTGCCCATCGCGCGCCTGGCCGCGGCCCACGCCGCGCTCAAGCACGAGACCTGAGGCAAGGTGATAGAAAGGGAGGCCATGGGTGCCATGACCTCCCCGTCCATCCGTCCTCCGCCGCGCCTGCGGTGGCTGCTCGCCCCGCTGGTGCTGCTCACGCTCACCGGCTGCTTCGATCTGCTGCAGGAGATCTGGATCCTCCCCGATGGCTCGGGGCGCGTGGTGTTGGACGTGGGCCTGCCGAGGTCGTTCCTGGACCTCGCGCGGACGCAGGGGAAGGACCCGCTCGAGGAGATGCGCGCGGACGCCAAGGCCACCGAGGCCGAGTTGAAGAACGACCCGGACGTGACGAAGTTCGAGTTCCGGGAGTACGAGGAGAACGGGCAGCAGCACCTCGTGTACGACCTGACAGTGAGGGACGCCACCCGGCTGGGCGAGTTGCAGAAACGGGCGATGGAGCGGAGCACCGCGGCGAGGCAGGCGAAGCAGGGCAAGAGCAAGGCGGACATGGGCTTCCAGATCGAGCGCCGCGGGTTCGGCGAGTACGTCTTCGTCCAGCGCTTCGGCGAGCCGAAGAACGAGCCCGGCGCCCCGGACGGCACGAAGGATCCGGCGGAGCGGATGGCCAAGGACTTCGGAACGCAGATGGCCCGGGCGCTGATGGGCAGCCACTTCTTCGTCATCCGCGTGCACGGGCAGACGATCCCGGAGACGAACGGCACGCTCAACGAGAAGAAGGACACGGTGGAGTGGAAGTACAGCCTGGTGGACCTGGTGGACGAGACCGTCCGGGGCACGGAGCTGCGCGCGGTGGTGCAGGCTGCGCCTCCGCTCTGGCTGTGGCCGGTGGTGCTGGGCGTGCCCCTGCTCGTGCTGGTGCTGGCGGTGATGGCGGCCCGGCGGCAGCGGGCCCGGCGCGCTGTCTGAACCGGCCACCTCCCGGGCGCCCCCAATCCCTTTCAGTGACCAATATCCCCTCTCCCCTCGGGAGAGGGTCGGGGTGAGGGTATCTGTCCCCCTTCTTGAACCCGTGGACCTCAAATGGAGACAGGGGGTTCAACCCTGGAGGCGTGGCACCCTCACCCCGTCCCTCTCCCGGAGGGCGAGGGGAAATGGCCGCGTTGTCGGCCCTTTTTCTCAGGGGCACACCTTCGCGGACATAGCAGAAGGGGAATTAGAGCCGCAGCCCCCGGGGCACCACGAGCCTCTCGATGAGCTCGAACAGGCCGCTGACGAGCAGTGCGAGCACGGCGGCGGGCACCGCCCCCTGGAGGATGAGCGAGGTGTCATCCAGCCGGATGCCGGTGAGGATGGGCTGGCCATAGCCTCCGGCGCCGATGAGAGCCCCCAGCGTGGCGGTGCCCACGTTGATGACGGCGGACGTCTGGATGCCCGCGAGGATCGACGGCGCGGCCATGGGCAGCTCCACCAGCCGCAGACGCGCCCCCGGTGGCAGGCCGAGCGCCTCGGCGGACTCGCGCACCTCGGGGGCAATCCCGGTGAGCCCGGCCGCGGTGTTCCGCAGGATGGGCAGCAGGCTGTAGAGGAACAGCGCCACGATGGCCGGCCGCGCCCCAATGCCCAGCAGCGGAATCATGAACACCAGCAGCGCCAGCGAGGGCACCGTCTGGATGATACCCGCCAGCGCGAGCACCCCCTGCCCCAGCCTCGGCCTGCGCGCCACCAGCACGCCCAGCGGCACCGCCACGGCGATCGCCGCCAGCAGGGACAGGCCCACGAGGAACAGGTGCTCGCGCGTGTGGCGCCACAGGCTCGCCCCCAGGCTGTCGCCGCGCACCGTCACCGCGAGCCCCAGCTCACGCTCCAGGAACGCGGCGGCCACCTGGGGCTCGGGCACCCGCTGGAGCTTCGCCCGCGCGTTGAGCTCCACCATCTCCGGCTCCGAGATGCGTCCCTCCAGCCGCCCGAGCGCCGCCACCACCTGTGGAGCACGCCCGGCCAGGTCCTCCCGGTAGAGCAGCACCGCGTCGTACACGGGGAAGTGGCGCAGATCGTCCTCCAGGACGCGCAGGCCGTAGTACGCGATCTCCGCATCCGTGGAGTACAGGTCCGTCACCTGGATGGCCCCACTCTCCAGGCCCCGGTAGGCCAGGTCATGATCGAGCCCCCGCACGTCCCGCTGCGGCAGCGCGTACCGGGCACGCAGCGCGGGCCAGCCGTCACCGCGGTCCATGAACTCGTTGCTGAAGCCGAAGCGCAGCTCCGGGTGCTCGCGCAGGTCCGAGAGCGTCCGGATGCCCAGCCGCTCGGCCTCGGCCTCCTTCATGCCCAGCGCATAGGTGTCGTTGAAACCCAGGGGCGCGCTCATCCGCAGGCCCTCGGCGGCGAGCGCCTCGCGCAGGGCCGCGTCATCCGGCAGCGCGCGGCCGGCGAAGATCTCCTGGCGCAGGGTGCCGGTGTACTCCGGGTAGACGTCGATCTCCCCGCGCCGCAGCGCCTGCCAGAGCACCTGGGTGCCACCGAGCTCGCGCCGGTGCTCGGCCCGCGCGCCGGTGCTCCGCGCCAGTTGCGTCACCATGTCCCCGAGGATGACGGACTCGGTGAACTTCTTGGAGCCCACGCGCACGGAGGTGCCCTCCGATGGCGCACCGGCGCACGCGGCGAGCACGAGCCAGACACCCACGGCGAGAGCCCTCATGGCTGTCCTCCCGAGACAGGCAGCCGCTGCGCCTGGAAGAAGCGGGTGACGAAGGGGTCCGCGGGAGCGCGCTCCAGCTCGGCGAGCGGGCCCTGCTGGACGATGCGTCCCTCGCGCATCAGCACCACCCGGTCGCCCAGGAACGCCCCCTCGCCCAGGTCATGGGTGACGAGCACCACCGTCTTGCCGAGCCGGGCGAAGATGTCCCGCAGGTCTCCCTGCAGCTCGTAGCGGATCATCGGATCCAACGCGCCGAGCGGCTCGTCGAGCAGGAGCACGTCCGGGTCGAGCATCAGGGCCCGCATGAGGCTGACGCGCTGGCGCTGTCCTCCGGAGAGCTGGCCGGGGTAGCGGCCGAGCGCGTCCGGCGGAAAACGGGTGAGCTCGACGAGCTCGCGCAGGCGGGCCTTCACCCGTTCCGCGGGCCACTTCAGGTAGCGGGCCATGAGGGTGGCATTGCCCTCGGCGGTGAGGTGCGGGAAGAGCCCACCTCCCTGGAGCGCGTAGCCCATCCGCTGGCGGACGGTGAGCAGGTCCTCCTCGCGCAGGGGCTGCCCCCGGAAGAGGACGCGGCCGGTGTCGGGCCGCAGCAGCCCGTTCATCAAGCGCAGCAGCGTGGACTTGCCACAGCCGCTCGGGCCGAGCAGGACGGTGGTGCGACCCTCGGGCACATTCAGGTCCAATGGGTGCAGCGCCTGCGTGCCGCCGAAACGCCTGGACACCTGTTCGAGCTCGAACACGCAGCGCCCTCCTCCGCCCGTGCACGGGCGGTCCCGGAGTCATACCCCGCCAGGCGACACCTCGGGACAAGCAACGGTCCTGTTCTGTAAACCCGGCCTGTCACGTCCGCGGCGGTTCCCTTGCCCGGCCTGGACGCGCTCTCCACCTTCGCGCCGGTCCGCACCCGCGGACCGGTTGCCCCACCTCGATGGAGAGTGCATGCCCTCGAAACTGCCCCTTCTCACGACATGTGCGTTGATGGCCCTCCCCCTCGCCGCGCGCGCGGAGTCCAGCCCGAGCGCGGTCAGCATCCGCATCCAGTGCTCGGCGAAGGACGCGGGGAACAAGCGTGACGAGCAGGAGCGCCTCTGCAAGGCCCTCGATGGCTGGTTCGAGGGCCGGCTGGACTGGCGCAGCGGTGGCACGCTCGGAGAGGAGGCCTCGGGCTCGCTCCTGTTCTCCGAGTTCGGCCGCTTCTACG
Organism: Archangium sp.; assembly: GCF_036277355.1. GTDB lineage: Bacteria > Myxococcota > Myxococcia > Myxococcales > Myxococcaceae > Archangium. The sequence goes on along the minus strand of NZ_DASUNC010000130.1, from coordinate 51,380 downwards.
CCCTGAAGAATGGCAGCGAGGTGCTCATCTACGCGGATGGCAACCGCGAGGGGAGCGACGCCTCGGCGGACTTCGCGCAGCGCTACCTCGACCCGGGGCCCCACAATGTCCTGACGACGCCGGACCTGCGCGTCGTGCTCTACCTGCGCGCCGGCAGGGACTACGTGCGGCTGACGGACCAGCGGTTCATCCCGGTGGCCAGCGCGGCCTGGGCCAGGCACGCCGAGGAGGCCCTGCGCTTCCGGGGCGAGCTGCGCGGGGATGTGACCGGCCAGCAGGAGTCCACGCGCGTCGTGGCCATCCAGAAGACGCCCGTGTCCAACGCCACGCCGAGCACCGGGCAGCAATGGCGCTTCGATGGGCGCCAGTGGGTGCCCACCACGCCCTCGTCCCTGAAGGCGGGAGCCGGACTTCAGGGCGGCAGCTACGATGGCCAGGCCGCGGCCACCTTCTCGGTGGTGTTCGGCACGGGCCCGGGCACCGTCACGGAGGGCTCGGATGCGCGGCTGCCGCCCGTGCCGGGCGCGGCGGGACAGCTCCTCTATTCGGATGGCTCCCGCTGGAGCGCGCTGACCCCGGGCGCCCCCGCGCAGGTGCTGCACGGGGGTGAGACGCCCGCGTGGGGCCCGGTGTCCCTGGAGGGCGACGTGAGCGGCGTCCTGCTGCCCGGCAACGGCGGTACGGGCCTCTCCTCGCCGGGCGCGGAGGGCAATGTGCTGCGCAGCACCGGCACCGGGTGGATCAGCAGCCCCCTGTCCGGTGGGGATGTCCCCTCCGGCAGCGGCCACTACATCCAGAACCAGGATGGCTCGCCGCAGGATGCCCGGCTGTGGATTGCGGGAAGGGCGAGCGTCGGCTCCCTCCAGGTGGGCGGCGGCACTCCGCTCAACCAGGTGCAGATGGGCACGCTCGTGCTGAATCCGCCCCGCAGCTGCGGCGGCTATCCGATCGTCCAGTGCAACTACACGTACTCGCTCTCCTTCCCCGCGGCGTTCTCCTCGGTGCCAGCGCTCCAGGTCACGCCCCGGAGCGAGTGCGGGAACTGCGCGGACACCTTCAGCATCACCACCCGCAACGTGTCGGAGACGGGGTTCGAGCTCGTGGTGACGCGGACGGATCCGGGCGCCTTCGGCAACGACTGGGGGCAGTTCCTCCAGATCGACTTCATGGCGGGCAACTGAGCCGGAGGACACGATGAACCCACGCCGCCCGGTCTGGATGCTGGCTTCCGTCGCGCTCCTCGCCGTGGGAGGACTGCTCGGAGTCCACGTGTACCGTCTGGAGACACGCCTGGCCTCGCTGGAGGCGGGTGCTCCCGGAGCGCCCGGGCCCCGGGTGGAGAGGGTCCGGCCCGTCTCCGTCACGTCCACCCGGCGAAGCATCCGGGTCGACGAGAAGATGGCACTCCAGGTCGCGCAGCGGCTGGGAGGCGAGCTCGGCCTCGAACAGGAGCGGGTGGAGAAGCTCGCCCGCTTCCTGATGGCCTTCCACCTGCGCGCGGCCCTCGCGAGCGCGCGGGCGGAGGGAGAGGACGTGTCCGGGCCGGAGGCGAGCTACCCAGAGCTGCTCCGGGGAGACCTGAAGCAGGAGCTGCGGGGACTCCGGCTGTCCCAGGCCCAGCTCGCCACGCTCTCGCGGCGGACACCCGGGCTCGAGGCCCTGCTGTCGCCGTAGCACGGGGCACCTGGACGCTGACAGGCCCCTCCACCTCCCCGGGGTCTTTTGATTGACTCCCGGACGAATGATGGCGTCGCCTCCCCAGAACATTGGATTCGACTCCACCCGCGGGCAGCTCAGGCGGGTGGCTCCATGGCTGCTCGTGCTGGTGCTGCTGACGTCGGTGGAGGCGGCGGCGCAGATCGTCAACGTGCAGGCGCTCTTCGACGAGGCGACATCACCCCTGGGAGTGTCGGGGGCGGCGGAGCTGTCGCTGGACTGGCGCACGGGCAGCACGGAGCTGCTGGTGGCACGCGGCACGGTGCTGGGCCAGTGGCGCACGGAGAAGCACACGCTGCTGGGCGTGGTGCGGGGCGAGTACGGCTATGCCCAGGACACGCTCATCGTCAGCCGCTTCCTGGAGCACGCGCGCTACCGCTACCGCTTCACGCCGTGGCTGGCGGGAGAGACGTTCCTGCAGCACGAGCTGGATGCCTTCCGGCGGCTGCGGCTGCGCGGCCTGGCGGGCGCGGGGCCCCGCTTCACGCTGTGGAGCACGGAGGCGGGCTCGCTCGTGCTCGGCGCGGCGGTGATGCTGGAGTACGAGCAGCTGCGCAACGACGGCGAGCCGGACGCGGGGCAGGAGCGGTTGGACCCGCGGCTGAGCAGCTACGTGATGGGCCGGGTGGAGTTGATGAAGAACATGAGCCTGGTGGAGACGCTGTACGTGCAGCCGCGGCTGACACAGTGGAGGGACGTGCGGGTGCTCAACGAGACGCTGTTGACGGTGCATCCCAACGAACGCTTCACCTTCAGCATGGGCTTCGTCCTCACGTACGACGCGGACCCGCCGGCTACAGTGTCGCGGTTCGACACGCAACTGCGCTCCTCCATCGGCGTGAAGTTCTGAGCGGCCCGGAGGCACGACGGGCGACGATTCATTGCCAGCGGGCTACAAGTTGATACGGAGGGAGCATGAGCCACGTGCGTCTATCCGCCGTCGCAACCTTGTTGCTCGCCTCGGCCGCGCTCGCGCAGCCCGCGGGCGTGCCGGGGTTCGAGCTGGAGCGTCTGGAGTTGAACCCCAATGCCCGGGGCTCGCTGGTCATGGGCACCGGCGAGCTGCTGCCCGCGGGCGGCTTCCGCCTCTCGCTGCTGGGGCATTACGAGAAGGATCCACTGGTGTTGTACGCGGACGGCAGCCCGGTGGGCGCGCTGGTGGGGCACCGGGCCACGGCGCACCTGCTGGTGGCGTGGGCGCCCCTGAGGTGGCTGGAGCTCGGCGCCCAGCTGCCCATGGTGGTGTGGCAGAGCGGGGATGACCTCAGCGCCCGGGGCCTCGGGGCGCCAGCGACGACGGGCCTGTCCACGCCCTCGGCGCACGTGAGGGTGGGGCTGCTCTCGCAGCGGCGGGAGAACCCGGTGGACCTGGCCGTCGAGCTGGGCGTGGGCCTTCCGGTGGGCAGCGCCGAGGCGCTCGCGCGCGACACCACCTTCCGATTCTCTCCCAAGGTGATGGTGGGCCGGCGCTTCGGCCTGCTGCGCGCCGGTGTGGAGGCGGGCGTGCTGGTGCGGCCCACCTCCGCGCTCATCGCGGACGAGAACGTCCAGGACGAGGTGGGCAACGAGGTGCGCCTGGGCGCGGTGCTGGCCACCACGGGCAGCGGGCTGCGCGGCGAGCTCAACGTGCGAGGCACCGTGCCGCTCACCCGGCAGCCGGGCTCGCTGGAGCTGCTCGCCGGCCTGCGGATGCCGCTGGGGAGCCTGGGCGAGCTCTACGCACTGGGAGGTCCCGGCTTCGGAGACACGCCGGGCACGCCCTCCTTCCGCGTGCTGCTCGGCGTGGCGCTGGGAGGCACCGAGACCGATGAGCCCCTCACCGCGCGGGATGACGACGGCGATGGCGTGAGCAATGACCAGGACAAGTGCCCCAACGAGGCGGGCCCGGCCGCGAGCCAGGGCTGCCCGGTGAAGGACACGGATGGGGACGGCATCGTGGACTCGGCGGACCGGTGCCCCCGCGAGGCGGGCCCCGCCGAGAACCAGGGCTGCGCGGACGTGGTGAAGGGCAAGGATTCGGACGGCGATGGCATTCCGGACTCGGCGGACAAGTGCCCGCAGGAGGCGGGCTCGGCCGACAACGGGGGCTGCCCGACGAAGGACCGGGACGGAGACGGTGTGCTGGACGCCATGGACAAGTGCCCCCGCGAGGCGGGCCCGGCCGCGCGTCAAGGCTGCCCGGTGAAGGACACGGACGGGGACGGCGTGGTGGATGACCGGGACACCTGCCCCACCGAGGCGGGACTGGTGGAGCTTCGCGGCTGCCCCTCGAGGGACACGGACGGCGACAGCGTGGCGGACCACCTGGACAACTGCCCCAAGCAGAAGGGCGAGGCCTCCAACCAGGGCTGCCCGGCCAAGGACGAGCAGCTCGTGGCCATCCAGAAGGGCAGCCTGGAGATCAAACAGGCGGTGTTCTTCACCACCGGCAAGGCCACCATCCAGAAGCGCTCCTTCCGGATGCTGGACCAGGTGGCCTGGGTCATCCAGCAGCACCCGGAGATCGAGAAGATCGTCATCGAGGGCCACTCCGATAACGTCGGCGACCCGGACGCCAACCGTCGGCTGTCGCTGGCGCGGGCCGAGTCGGTGAAGGACTACCTCGTGAAGAAGGGCGTGGAGGCCTCGCGCCTGGACACGAAGGGTTACGGGCCGGATCGGCCCCTGCTGCCCAACAAGACCGCCAAGGGCCGCGCGGCCAACCGCCGCGTGGCGTTCACCCTCGTCACCCCCGGAAACGAATGAAGACTCCATTCATGAAGACGTGGCTCGCGGCCGCGGTGTGCGTGCTGGCCCTCGGCTCGAGTGCGGCGCTGGCCGAGGCCGACACGGTGGGCGTGGGCACGGGGCGCAATCTGGCGCTCTCGGTGGATGCGCCCAACACCGTCATCAATAGCTACGCCCCCGTGACGGCGGCGCTCGCGGCGGGCAGCACCTCCATCCCCATCGGAACGTGTACTGGAAACGTCACCTGCTTCACCGCCGGTGACCTGGTGCTGGTGCACCAGACGACGAGCCTCGTGAAGGCAGCGACCCCGGAGCCGGTCGACATCACCACCGCTTCGGAGGGGGTGGCGCGCTGGGAGTTCGCGCGGCTGGCCGAGGGAACGACGACGGCGACGCTGGAGCTCACGGCCCCGCTCGTCCGGCAGTACGCGGCGAACGTGACGCAGGTCATCCGGGTGCCCGAGTACACCAACGTCACCATCGCCTCGACGGGCATCATCACCGCCCCGGCCTGGGACGGAAGCACGGGAGGCATCGTCGCGTTCCTGGCCAATGCCACGGTGAACAACAATGGAGTCATCACCGCTAGCGCCCTTGGATTTCGTGGAGGCCAGTACGTGAATGATGCCACGGGGGCCTCGGGCTGCGCGGGAACCACGGCACTGGATCAGCCGGCCCCCTCGGGCGCTCAGAAAGGCGAGGGCATCGTCAATACGCGTTACGGAACCACCCAGACCGGGCGTGGCAACGTGGCCAATGGCGCGGGCGGTGGAGTCTGCGTCAAGTCGGGAGGAGGCGGCGGTGGCCATGGCGGGGTGGGTGGCCAGGGAGGACGCTCGAGCGACGGAGGACGGGACGTGGGCGGGCTGGGAGGCGCGGCACTCACCTACGAGCCCTTGACCCAATGGGCGTTCGGCGGTGGCGGAGGAGCCGGTCATGGCACCAACGGCACGGGCGTACCGGGAGGGCGTGGAGGTGGCGCCATCTTCATCCGGGCCGGGCAGCTCACGGGCTCCTCGGGCACCCTCAGCGCCTCGGGCGGCTCGGCCAGCGCCTCGAACCTGGATGGAGGCAGTGGCGGTGGCGCGGGTGGCTCCATCTACCTGCGCGTCATCAGGACAGCCGACTGCGGGGCACTCCTCGCCACGGGCGGCATCGGCGGCAACGTCAACACCCTCCGGGTGGGGCCTGGAGGTGGAGGTGGCGGTGGGCGGGTGCTGTTCCAGGCCGAGGGAGGCACCTGCCCCATCAGCGCCAATGGCGCGACGGCCGGAGTCCAGCTGGAGACCTCGGAGCCCGCCTACGGAGCCCAACCGGGTAAGGATGTCCCTCCCACCGTGCTGCCGGGCGGCTTCGTCGTGCCCGCTCGGCCCACGATCCTCACGCCGCGCAACGGCGCGGTCACCAGCAACCGCCGTCCCCCCATCACCGGCGAAGCGCTGCCCGCGGGTGTCGAGGTGATCCTCTACATCGATGGCATTGAGGCCGGCAGGGTGACGTCCGACGCCAGCGGCAACTACACCTTCACCCCCACCACGGACCTGTCCGATGGCCCGCATACGGTGCAGGCCGTGTCGGAGGTGCTGGCGGTGCGCAGCGTCCGGAGCGAGATCAACACCTTCACGGTGGACACCACGCCTCCGGACACCACCATCGTCTCTGGCCCGACAGGCTTCACCCGGCAGAACACCGCGACGTTCGAGTTCAGCGCGACGGAGCCGGACGTCACCTACGAGTGCAACGTGAACGATGCGGGCTTCACCGCGTGCCCGTCGCCGTTCATCCTCAACGCGCTGGCCGAGGGGGCGTACACCCTGCAGGTGCGGGCCCGGGATGCGGCGGGCAACGTGGACGAATCCCCGGCCACGCGGAGCTTCCGCGTCACCGGCGCGGACCTCGCCCTGCTGGGCAGTGGCTGCTCGGCCACGGGAGGGGACGCCTCACTGCTGCTGTTGGGCCTGGGCACGTTGAGCGCCCTGACCCGCCGCCGGCGCCGGGGTTAGCCGCCCCAGCGCTTCGTGGTCATCGCCAGGGGCTGGCCGGTCTCGAGCAGCGACTTGAGGCTCGAGAGGATGGGCGGCCAGCCCTGCGAGATGCCCTTCATCATCGCGCCGCCCTCGACGAGTTCGTCGTGCATCACCGTGAGGCGCACGGTGCTGACGTAGACGAACTGCGGCTTAGGACTCGTCATCTTCTTCCAGCCTTGTCTTGAGCGCGTGCAGCGCGTGCAGGCGCTGACGCTCGAACTTCCCGATCCACCGCTCGTAGATGTCCTGCAGCGGCACGGGATTGAGGTAGTGCAGCTTCTCTCGGCCCCGCCACACGACGGCGACGAGGTGGGCCTCCTCGAGCACGGCCAGGTGCTTGGTGACCGCCTGACGCGACATGTCCAGGTGCTCGCAAAGCTCGCCGAGCGTCCGCCCGTTCTCCTGGTACAGCAGGTCCAGGAGCTGCCGGCGGCTCGGATCCGCGAGCGCCTTGAACACGATGTCCATGTCCATCTATCCCTGGAATCATGCAACCTACGGGTTGCATGTCAAGGGGACGGAGCTTGGAGCCGTCCCATGACTTGCGAGGTCATTCCCGGCCGCGAGCGCTTCTGACTTGCCAGGTCACCCCCTTCCCGGGAGGATGGCGGGCCATGCAACAACCCGCGCTGCCCCGAACGCTCCACCCCGAGGCACTTCCACCTGGCACGGTGGTGGGCCACTGGCGCGTGGTGGAGCGGCTGGGAGTGGGCGGCTACGGCGCCGTCTACCGGGTGGAGGACATCCATCATCCCGGCGTCATGCCGCTGGCGCTCAAGCTGGCGCTGCGCCGGGGGGACGCGCGCGCCGGGCGCGAGGTGGTGCTGCTGATGGACAAGGCGGTCCACCCCCATGTGGTGCGCTTCCACGGCTGCGGGCACTGGCCGGACCCGGTCGAGGGCCACAGCTACTACGTCATGGACCTGGTGCCGGGCCTGCCGCTGGACGTGTGGGCCGAGACGCGCAACACGTCCTTCCTCGAGTTCGCCCGGGTGGGGGCGAAGATGGCCCTGACGCTGGGAGAGTTGCACACGCGGGGCGTGGTGCACCGGGACGTGAAGCCCGAGAACATCCTCATCCGCGAGCCGGACGGAGCGCCGGTGCTGGTGGACTTCGGCATCGGCTCCTACGAGGGTGCCGCGCCACTCACGCCCGCGCCGTTACCACCGGGCACGACGCACCTGCGCAGCCCCGAGGCCATGTGCTTCTGGCTGGAGCGCGGCAAGCACTCGGGCGAGCTATACGAGGTGGGGCCCGCGGATGACCTGTACGCGCTGGGGGTGAGCCTGTACCGCGCGGCGACGGGGCACTACCCCTTCAAGCCCGAGGTGCTGGGAGACCTGCTGGTGCTGGCGATCGCCACGCAGGGGGTCCCCGTGCCCCGGGCCATCAACCGCCGGATGCCGAGGGCGCTGAGCGACGTGCTGCTGCGCATGCTGGCGAAGGACCCGAGGGAGCGCTACCGCGACGGCGCCGAGGTGCACGACGCGCTGATGGCGGCGGCGGCCTTCGGCGAGCGAGGAAAATGGGAGGCGAGCCTCTTCGAATGGGAGGAGGTACCGGCGGCACTGGAGGGCGAGGCCCCCGCGCGACGCATCCGCCGGCCGGAGCTGCCCACGCGGTTGATGACACCGCCCGCGCCCGGCGTGTGGCTCGCGCAGGGAGGCAACTTCACGAAGGGAAGAGGCAGGCGGGCCGGAGACACCGCGGCGCGGGGGCAACCGAGACGTGGCCTGGCGCGCTCATGGAAGCGGCTGGGCGCGGTACTGGGACTCGGCCTCGCCGTGGCGGCCGTGTACGGGCTGACCACACGACCCGACGTGAAGCCCCCTCCACCCGTGGGTCACGAAATGGCGCGAACCGCCAAGTCCTCTGACACTGGGTCGGCCGCGGCTCCACTACTTTCGGAGTCAACCCCCGCGGCCGTCGCCGTCCAGGCGATGTCCTCCGAGGACGAGGCCCCCGTGAAGACGAAGCAGCAGAAGAGCCCCACCCCGCCGAAGAACCCGCAGCAGACCAGGGCGTCCAACAACAAGAGCCTGCGCGGCCTGTGTGTTGGAGCCGCGGCCGCCACGCAGATGGCCTGCGCGGGAGCCCAGATCGCCAAGGCCCCCGGACCCGAGGAGTGCCCGCCTGGTTCCATGGAAGCCATGACCCAGACGCTCGGCAATCTCTTCAGCAGGGCCAGCAATCCCTTCCATGGCAAAGGACCTGGTATCCGCCTGACCGATGGAAGCGGACACTGGATGCCCGTGCGCGAAGGCGATATCTCGGTCCTCCTCTCGGACTGGTGGGGCAAGCTGCCCGCGAACAGTGTGCTCACCGGGAAGATGTACTTCGCGGAAGGGCGCGCCTACGCACGCCTCACCCGGGCCTGGACGCCCCAGGGAACCACCTTTCCCATCTGCGCGGAGCTGTGGGAACCGACCGTGCGCGGCCTCGAGCTGAGGCCAGGAAAGACCCGCGGCGAGTTCGAGGCGTTCTCCACCAACATCGATGCGCATCCACTCCGCCACTTCGATTGACGCGCCCTTCTCTCCAAACCACCATGCTTCTCGCCTCCGCCGCCGCGCTCCTGCTGCGCTCCTCACTCTCACAGGCCGCGGTCCGTCGGCCCTACCCGGAGTCGTGTGACGAGCCCGCGCGCTCCATCGAGCTACTGGCGGAGTCCGCCCGGGAGCCGCTCGAGGTGTGCATCAGCGCGGAGCTCTCCACCACCTTCGTCTTCGACTCCGGCGTTGCCCGGGTGGAGATGGAAGACGCGGAGAGGTTCCAGCGGGTGGCCATGGACAAGGGCACCCTCGTGCTCGTGCCCAGGAGGAAACCACGCAACGGGAAGTCCTCGCGGTTGACGGTGTTCTTCGAGGGGGACACCGCCCCCGCGAGCGTCGCCTTCATGTTGGTGGTCCACCCGGCCCGCCTCGCCCGGGAGGTGGATGTCTTCCGCTTCGGACGTCCGGAGGAGCCCTGGGAGCGCGAGCTCCGCGAGGTGCGGGAGGAGAACGAAAGGCTCGTACAAACGCTGAAGCAACTTCAGGCGGAGTACCAGGGACAGGGACCCCTCACCGGGCTATTCGCCAGGGGCAGGATGGAGATAGGCACTCAGGAGATCGTGTTCAACGATCTCTCGAAGTCCATCACCAAGAATCCGGCCAACGCCCTCGACGTCGAGGCAGTCTTTGCCTACCGCTACACCACGGCCGTCCCGGACGGTGAAGAGCCATTGGTCCAGGTGGCCGTGGTGCTGAAGCTGAGGAACCCAGGGGCGCACCCCTGGACGGCAGCGAGGGCCGCCCTGGTGCGTGAGGGCGAAGAGGTGAAGCAGCCCGGCGTGTGGCAGGCCCACCCGCTCGCGCCCCTGGGCCGAGGCTTCGTCGTGGCGGAGACGGAGCTGCTGGAACGAGCGGCCCGCGAGAAGCTCACGCTCCGGCTCTGGGATGAAGGTGGAGCCCAGAGCGTCGAGATTGGAAGCGTGAGCTTCCACTGATGGCTGAATCCCGCAGAAGTGGGCAGCATGGTCCCACTGTCCACATAAACGGATCAATCCCATCTTCTTCCGCTCCGCCTTCGCTGCTGCCTCACCCGGTGGGGAGCGTGGGTCAGCCCTCTTCATTGAAGACAAGTGACTCCAAGAAAAGACGCAGGCTGTGATTGCGTGTGGCGCAGTCCTCCAGCGTACTTCGCTTGCGGAAGCCCCGGCTCAGCTTGTCGTGGTGTTCGTAGGCCCTCATCTGGGAGAGCTGCTTGCACTCCTTGTCCGAGTGGCGCTGGTCCACCACCTTCTTGAGCGCCTTCTTGGGATCGCGAGCGGTGGAGGTCTCCTTCTTTTGATAGAGCGTCAGGATCCACGCCTCGGTCTCCTCGATGGCGATGGCGTAGCGAAACGGGTCCGACTTCCGTCCGGAGAGCCACTCGTCGAGCTTCGCCGCGACGCGCCTGTGCAACTCGATGGAGGAGTCTCCCGTCGAGCCCGAAGGACGGGTGACGTCGTATCCGGCCATCTCCGCTTCCGCCGTGTCGATGTGGATGACGACCAGTCGCTCCTCGTCGATGGGGCTGTTCAGGAACTCCTCCAACAGTGAGCCGGTCTTGCACTCCTGCTTCACGAGCCCCCAGTTGCTGAATTGCTCCTCCGACATGGAGTGGAGGTCCGTTTCATCGAGCGCATATTGAGGCCGCAGGAACTGGATGTCCTCGAAGTCGAGGCCAAGCCGTCCCCTCAAGATATTGGAGATGACGGCGAGGTCACCCCGGCCCTCCGCGATGATTCCGATTCGCATGGCCCGGTTCAGAACGCCTTGGGGAGCCCGCCAAGGTGTCCGCGCATCCACAGTTCCGAGAGCTTGTAACTGGGCTCGCCTTTGGCCTGGGGCTTGAGCTTGATGCGCTTGCCCACGGAGTGCCCCTGGTCGTTGCGGTGGATGACGATGAGTCGCTGATCGTCATCGTGCAGATCCAGCCCATCCAGGATGGCGGGGTTATGCGTGGTGATCAGCACCTGCTTGTCATGCGCCTTGGCCATCGCCGCGAGGGACTTCATCAGCTCGCGGCAGAGCTGTGGGTTGAGCGCGGTCTCGATGTTGTCGATGGCGAAGATGGGCGGTGTCTTGTCGCTCAGGAACAGGGCCAGATAGAAGAGGATGTGGAGAATGCCCTCGTTCGCGTTCTCGGCGGAGAAGACGTTGTTGCCCTTTTTCATGAACCGGTCCCGGAAATAGAGCCGGGAAGTGCTTCGTCCGAGCTTGTGCCCCTTGAACTTCAGCTCATCCTGGGTGTCGATGAGGAGATTGTCGAACCAGGGAATGAACTTGCTGTAGCGCACGAGTTCGCGGCGCTGTGCCTGGGTCAACTCCTCGAGGAAGACGTCCAGGTTCTCGCCATGGATGCCCAGCGGGAGTCTACGGCTGGTGTTCTGGATGCCACGCAGCGCCAGTGGATTCAGATTGTAGATGCAGAAGCTCTTCAATTGCTTCTGAAGGATGGAGGTGTTTGGACGCTTGAGTTTTAATTTCGAGAGTTCCTTCAGTATATCTTTGGACGGCTCCTTGCTGAAATCATGCTTGTCAAGGAGTCGCAGAAGCCTCTCCAGGGCTGCCGTGTCGGATGTAGTCTCTAGAATCAGGGTATTGCTGATTGCATCAACTCGCCAGCCCGAATCGATGTCGCTGGCATCTGGAACCAACCGAAGATCCAACTGGGGGGCCACTTCATCCGGAGATGACGTTCGGGCCTCGGCGGTAAGCGTGAGCGCGATGTCTTGGATGGTCTTCTTCTGTAGAAACGAGCTGATGGTAATGGACGGCTTGGCGATCCGGACACCTCTTGTATAGAGGTCCTCGATTTCAAGCGTGCCGTCAGCGGCCGCGCTCGCCGTGGCGAAGGCCTCGAGGATGTTGGTCTTGCCCGCGCCGTTCTCGCCGATGAAGACGTTGATCCGCCCAAGCTCGAGCGTGTAGTCGAGGATCGACTTGAAGTTCTGGATGTGGATCTTCGTGATCATGCCGGGGCACACCTTAACCCCGGCAGACAGCTCCTCGGAAGATTCCTCGCCTCGCCCCACGTGCACGGCAAGCACACGGTGGCGCAGCTCCCCCCAACCCAGGGACACTCCCTCCCATGTAGCCACAGATGGGGTGTGTGAACGAAACCGGGGCGGCCTCAACCCACCATGGGCCTCACCGTGCACACGGCGCGACAGAACACTGGCCCCACAGGCCGCGCCCGGCGCGCTGAGCCGCGGACTCGAGCGCCTCGAACTCCGCGCGCCGGGACCTGCCCGCGGGAGACACATAGAGGGCGCAGGCGTACCCGCCCTCCGCGAGCAGGGTATTCACCTCGCGTCCGTCCACCGTCACATACGCGAGCAGCCGCCCATAGCGGTCGGTACACGCCTCGCCGTACTCCAGCCGCACCAGGTGTCCCTCCACGAGTGAGCGGTTGAAGTCCCGGGCCTCGGCGCCGAAACACTCATGCTTGCCGCCCGTGCTCTCCGGGGTGTCCACGAGCAGGTAGCGCACGCGCTCGCCGCTCTGGAGCACGATCGTGTCCCCATCCACGACCCTCGACACCACGCCAGCTCCCGGTCCACACCCGGCCTCCGAGCCACACGCGCACAGCACGACGAGCCCCAGCCCGAGCACCACGCACAGCACCCGCCAGCCATTCCTCAGGTGCATGGACGGTTCTCCGCGCCAGGGGTGCCCTGGTCTCCCAGGCCGAAGCGGAAGTCCTTGGGCGTCGGACAGAAGCTCTCGGGCGCATCGTTGCGCGTGGCATCCCTGCGCGCCGGATCGAGCTGCCGGGACACGCCGGGCGTCGCGGCGCTCGTCCAGGCCACCTCGTCGAGCAACGTCTCCTCCAGGGACAACCGGAGCACATGGGGCTCCTGGCCATTGCTCAAACCGAACGCGAAGGTTCCCAGCACGGGAGGCAGCCCCCCGTTGAGCGTGGTATCGGCGCTCCGCGCGAGCACGCCATGGGTGCCCGCCTTCAACTCCAGACACCGCGAGTCGCCGAGCAGGGCCCGGCCACTCCCCTCGTTGGCGAGCGTCACGCCATTGAGGTCCACATCGCGCAGGGCATACACCTCCACCCACTCCCCCTGCGCATCCGCCACGGCCTTCGGGTCAGCCATGACCTCGGTGATGACCAGGTCCCCCGGGCGCGGACGCGACAGACTCCGGACCGTCCCCGTGCGTGAAGACAGACACGAGCCCGCGGGCACACCTCCATCCGTGGCGGCCTCCGCGCAAGGCGGGTTCGCGGCGCCGGGGCTCGCCCGCGTGCCACCGTCCGAAGCGGGCGCATCACACCAGCGGCCCGCCTCGTCATTGTCGACCGCGTCCGGGACGAGCCTCCCGTCGTAGATGCGCGCCACGCCCGAGCGGAGGGGCCCGGAGTAGCGCACCTCGTCGACGACGACGGAGCCACAGCGCAGGCCCACGAGCCCGCCCGCGTTGCCCAGCGAGCCCAGGACGTCGCCGTACGAGTGAGTCACATGGGCGGGCAGGGACTCGGAGCGCACGTCGCCGAGCACCCCATAGGCCCTCGGCTCCACGGGCACGGACGCCTCGAAGAGATAGGCCCGCTCCTGCGAACCATCCGGGCGGGCCGCGTAGAGCAGCAGCCCACGCAGGTCCACCGCCGCGCGCCCGGGGTTGTGGAGCTCCAGCCACTCCTGCCCGGTGTCCGTCCCCTCGGGGTCCGGCAGGAGCTCGGTGAAGACGACGTCTCCGGGCCGCCACCCTTCACAAGCGGGCTCCACGTCATCGAACAAAGGGCCACAGGCGCCACACATCAGCACCAGCGCCAGGGAAGAACAGCGATTGGGAATGACTCTCATCCAGGTCGGCTCCATCTAGAAACGGCCTTCCAGCTCCAGCCGGAAGAGGTGTTGCGGAAGCTCGGGCGGCGAGCGCGCGCCCACGGGTGCCTTCAGGTCGAGCACGAGCTCGTACCGGGCGCGCGTCCCCAGCGCGGCGGCGGCGTCCCAGGCCACCTCCAGCGAGGTGCGCACGGACTGCGTGAGCCGGGTGTTCTCCGAGAGGTCCTCGTCCTGCCAGCTCGCGCGTCCGTGCAGGCGCAGCGAGGACAGTGGCCGCACGAGCACTTCGAACGAGGCCCGGCCGTCCTGCTGGAAGCTGCCGGGGCGCTGACGGCTGCCCACCAGGGTGTGCTGGTACTGAGCGGCCAATCGCAGACTCTCGGTGGCGTCGAGCCGAACACGGCCCGCGACGCGGTACTGCTCACCGGCGCAGTCCTCGCCCTCGAAGCACAGCCCGGGTCCGTTCTGGCCGAGGTCCTTGTTGCGAAGCTCCACCCACACCGAGGGCTGGAGCTCCGGCACGCCCACGTAGTCCACACGGGCGGAGGTCCCCAGGTGGAAGGTGCCGGAGGCCTCGCCGCCCGGTGGCTGCGTCCACACGTCCACCTTGCCCGTCATGCGCCACGCGCCGTCCTCCGTCGGGTGCAGGTAGCGCAGCCGGGCGCCCAGCTCGTTGCTCGCGCGCAGGCCCTCGAATTCATCCGGGCCGGAGACGGGACGGCTGTAGGGATTGTCGAAGCCGCGCTCGTAGTAGCGCAGCGTCAGCTCCAGCTCGCGCCTCCGGTCACCGAGCACGGTGCGCTGAACGGCACCGAAACCTCCACCCGCCGCAGAGAAGCTCCGCACGGCCTCGAGGAAGAGGTCCACCGGCCCGGCGCCCCACGTGGCATCGGCGCCCACCGCGCCATAGCCACCGCCCGCGGGGAAACGCGAGCTCGGCTTCAGGTCGAGCCCCGCGCCCTCCACCGCCCACACCGGCCAGGCGCCCCACCCCGTCAGCCCCGCGCGGGTCCTCGGGGAAAGTCCCACGGTGACATGGCCGCCCCCGGCCAGCTCGTGGAAGACATCCGGCAGGGTGCGCGAGACGAAGCGCACGGAGCCCGGCGTCCGCATCCCCGGGAGCACGGCGAGCACATCCGGCGTCTTGCGCGTCCGCGTGTCGAGCAGCTCGTACTGCGACAGGTCCCGCGACTGGTGCGAGCCGAAGCCCGTGAAGGCCAGCGTCACGCCCTCCACCTGCCCGCGCACGGTGCCGGCGACGCCGCGAAAGCCCTCGGTCCAGGCGAAGTCCGGGGTGACACGCCCCGGGGGCTCCTCCGCCGGACACGCGCCCGTGCCCGTCAGCATGCAACGCCGCTCGGGGCCGCCAGGCGGTTGGAAGCCATCATCGGGTACGAAGCCATCCGGTGCCGGGCGGCCCGTGGTGTCCAGGGTGAGCCGCTGCCCGAAACCCAGCCGGTACGTCCCCACCAGCACCGAGGCGTGCTCGCCCTCCCACCGCAGGTGAAGCTTCGGCACCTGGGGCACCACACCGGGCAGCCCGGCCACCAGTGCGCGGCGGCGAGGCTCGTAGCGCACGGCCTCCAGGCGCCGCCGGGTGAGCGAGGCCACGGCTCCGCCCTTCAACCCCAACGGGCCCTCGGCCTGGGCGTGGAGCAGCACCGGCGGCACCAGCGCATCCGCCGCCCCATACGCGGTCAGCAGGCGCAGGCGCCCGGAGACAGGGCTCGAGGCACGAGCCTCCCCGGCCAGGAAGGGCCGCACCCGCTGGAGCTGCTCCGCGGTGAGCACGCCGGCCTCGACGAGCGCCTCCGGCGCGAAGTCCCCCTCCCCCCGCGCCCGGTACGCGAGCAGCGCATCCACCTGCGCCCAGGTGAGGCCCGGCAGCGCGTACAGCGCCTCGCGCGAGGCCGTGCGCACATCCACCCCGGTGCGCAGCAACTCCCGCAGCGTCTCGAAGTCCTCCTCCGCGAGGACGCCGTCCTCATACAGCGCCCGGAGGTCCGCCTCGTCGGAGAGGGATACCTCCACGTCGTACGGCTCGGCCCGCGCGCCCGTCACGGCGAGGAGCAACCAGGTCGTCAGCAGGGCAGGCGGGCAGGCGGCTTTCACGCGGCCGGCGCACTGCACGAAGGAGACCAACGAGGACACCTCGGGGACCCCACCCGCGAGGTGTCCCGGGCGGGAAACGCCCATCCAGGCCGCGGACCCAAACCTCCGTCCGCCCACACTGGCGGCGTCGGGGTTCCATCCCGGAGAGGGTTGGCCGGGAGCGCGGGGCCATCTATCGTTGCGACAGGCTTCTCACCGGCGTTCCATGGGTCACGTGCACATCATCCGAGACTTCGCATCCCCGCAGGAGGGCTTCACCCGCACCGTGCGCATCTACACGCCGGACGGGTACGAGCAGGCCCCCCACCACCGGTTCCCCGTCCTCTACATGCACGACGGGCAGAACGTGTTCGCCCATCCCGAGTCGGCCGTCTTCGACACCTGGTGTGCCAACCTCACGCTGGAGCGGATGGTGGACGAGGGCCGGGCGGAGCCGTGGATCATCGTGGCCGTGGACTCGGGCCCCGGGCGGCTGGAGGAGTACTCGCCCTGGAACGAGGGACGCGCCAACGTGCGGGCCCGGGGGGACGTCTACGCCCGCTTCATCGTCGAGACGCTCAAGCCGTACGTGGATGGCATGTACCGCACGCGCCAGGGCTCCGAGTGGACGGCCATCATGGGCTCGTCGCTGGGCGGGCTGATGTCGCTGTACCTCGGCTGGAAGTACCCGGAGGTGTTCGGCCGCATCGGCGCGCTGTCGCCCTCGGTGATGTGGAGCGAGTACAAGCTCTTCGAGCACTGGACGTCCCACAGCCGGCGCTGGTCGCGCATCTACCTGGACGCCGGGACGCACGAGTGGATCAACCCCGGAGGCGTGCCGCTGCCCTACGGCGAGGCGACGCGCGACTTCTACGTCCACCTCAAGCAGCTGGGGTACGCGGACCACGAGCTGGCGCTGGTGCTGGAGCCGGAGGGGCTGCACCACGAGGCGGCCTGGCAGCGTCGGCTGCCGGTGGCGATGAACTGGCTGCTCGGCTGACGAGGCCCGGGTGAAGCCCCGCGAGGTCAGAGTCGAGGACCGGAGGGTCTTCGTCCAGGTGGTGGAGGGACTGCTGCGTCACGGCGTGGGGGAGCGCGTGACGCCGCGGCTGCGCGAGCGGCTGAGGCAGGTGGGGTTGGACCTGGACCGGCCGCTGTTGCCGGCCTACCCGGTGAGCCAGTGGACGCACTGCCTCCACATCATCCTGGAGGAGGTGTACCCGGGCGTGCCGCGCGAGGAGGGCTTCCGGCGGCTGGCGGCGCACCACGTGGAGGGCTACGGGCAGACGCTGGTGGGCAAGGCGATGATGCGGCTGTTGCGGCTGCTCGGGCCCAAGCGCACGGTGCGGCAGATGGTGCAGGCGCTGCGCGGCGGAGACAACTACACCGAGGTGCGGCTCGAGGAGTTGGAGCCCGGCCTGTGGGAGATGTGGATGAACTCGGTGCTGGACGCGCCGGGTTATGCCGAGGCGCTCTTCGTGAGCTTCCTGAAGGCGAGCGGGGCGGTGGAGCCCCACGCGTCCATCGTGCGCAGGGAGGAGGAGGGAACGGTGTACCTCCTGCGCTGGAAGGAGCGCTGAGGCGTCAGACGGTGGCCTGGATGAGCCGGATGGCGTCCTGGGTGGCGGCGAGGTTGTCGTAGCGGGTGAGGTACATCTCGTTGCCCATGGCGTTGTGGTAGACGGCGGGCAGCTCGCGGTGGAGCAGGAGCGCGTCGCCGAGCTTCGCCACCAGCTCCGCGTGGGAGTAGCGGTAGCGGCGGGAGGCGCGCCGGGCGACGTGGCACACGTGGTACTTGGGCGTGTAGCGGAAGTCGCGCAGGTCATCGCCGGTGAGGAGGCGGGCCCAGAGGCGGTAGACGTCCATGTCGCAGGCGTAGTTCATCTGGTCCGTCATGAAGCCGCCGGGCGGACGCAGGTTGGCCTCGAGGGCGACGAAGCTGCCATCGGAGAGGCGGAAGAACTCGAGGTGGAACCAGCGCTCGCGCAGACCGAGCGCGGCCACGGCGCGGCGGCCGAGCGTCTCGAGGGCGGGAGGAATCTCCTTGAGGCTCCAGAAGGAGATGTCGCGCTGCTCGAGGACCACCTCCATGACGCCATCGCTGTACTCGTGGCTGAGGCGGAAGACGATGTGGCCCTCGCGGTCCACGATGCCGTCATAGGTGACGATGGCGCCGCGCACGAAGGCCTGGGCGACGTAGTGGGGGAGGGGCTCCTTCAGGGCGGCATCGACCTCGGCATCGGAGGAGACCTTGAAGGTGCTGGCGGCGCCGACGCCGACGTCGGGCTTGAGGACGAGCGGGTAGCCGACGTTCTGGGCGAAGGCCTTCACCCCGGCGGCGTCCTTGACGGGGATGCAACTGGGGTGGGCGACGCCGGCCTGCTTGAAGACATCGTGCATGCCCATCTTGGTGCGCAGGCGGGCGATGTCGGCGGGGAGGAGGCCGGGGACGTGGAAGTCCTCGCGGAGGCGGGCCTCGACCTCGAGCCATGTCTCGTTGAGCGACTCGATGCGATCGATGCGGCCGTGGCGCCAGGTGAGGTAGCCGGTGGCGCGCAGGAGGGCGTCGTAGTCGTTGAGGTTGGGGGTGAAGAAGTACTCGGAGAGGGACTCCCGGAGCTCATGGCGGAGGGAGTCATAGGGGGTGTCGCCGATGCCCAGGACCTTGACGCCGCGCTCACGCAGGGCGGAGACGAAGTGGAAGAACTGAGGAGGGAAGTGGGGGGAGATGAAGACGACGTTCATGGACGGGCTCGGGCGAGGCCTCTTGCTCGGCGTGGCACCATAGCGCGACCCGGGGCGGCGCCCACTTCCGGGCCAGGGCCCACGTCGAGGAGGAATCCGGGAGTGAACCTCCCCTCGCCCTCCGGGAGAGGGACGGGGTGAGGGTATCCGGGCCCCGGGTCGAGCCCCGAGTCAACTCCCTCTCCGCTCGGGAGAGGGAGGGGTTCACCGTGCTTCGCTCAGCTCTTCGTGAGCGGGCGGTAGCGGATGCGGTGCGGCTCCAGGGCCTCGGGGCCCAGGCGCTTCTTCTTGTCCGCCTCGTAGTCCTGGAAGTTGCCCTCGAAGAAGAACGCCCGGCTGTCTCCCTCGAACGCCAGGATGTGCGTGGCGATGCGGTCCAGGAACCAACGGTCGTGGCTGATCACCACCGCGCACCCCGCGAAGTTCAGCAGCGCCTCCTCCAGGCTCCGCAGCGTCTCCACGTCCAGGTCGTTCGTCGGCTCGTCCAGCAGCAGCAGGTTGCCGCCGCTCTTGAGCATCTTCGCCAGGTGCACCCGGTTGCGCTCGCCGCCCGACAGGTCCTTCACCCGCTTCTGCTGATCCTGTCCCTTGAACGCGAACCCCGCCAGGTACGCGCGGCTCGGCATCTGCCCCGCACGGCCCAGGTCGATGTAGTCCAGCCCGCCGCTCACTTCCTCGAAGACGCTCTTGTCCCCGTTCAGCGCGTCGCGGCTCTGGTCCACGTACGCCATCTTCACGTTCTCGCCCACGCGCAGCTCGCCCGCGTCCGGCTTCTCCACGCCCGTGAGCATCCGGAAGAGCGTCGTCTTGCCCGCGCCGTTGGGGCCAATCACTCCCACGATGCCACCGGGCGGCAGCCGGAAGTTCAGGTCGTCGATGAGCAGCCGCTCCCCGAACGCCTTGCGCAGCCCCTTGGCCTCCACCACCAGCCCGCGCAGCGGCGGCCCCGGCGGAATCGTCACCTCGCCCGTCGGGTCTCGCTTCTCCTGCGTCTGGTTGAGCAGATCCTCGTACGCCGAGATACGCGCCTTGCTCTTGGCCTGACGCGCCTTGGGCGACGCGCGCACCCACTCCAGCTCGCGCTTGAGCGTCTTCTGCCGCGCGCTCTCCGACTTCTCCTCCAGCTCCAGCCGCTTCTGCTTCTGCTCCAGCCAGCTCGAGTAGTTGCCCTTCCAGGGCACGCCCTCGCCGCGGTCCAGCTCCAGGATCCACTCGGCCGCGTTGTCCAGGAAGTAGCGGTCGTGCGTGATGCAGACGATGGTGCCCTTGTACTCCTTCAGGGCCTGCTCCAGCCACGCCACGCTCTCGGCGTCCAGGTGGTTGGTGGGCTCGTCGAGCAGCAGCAGGTCCGGCTTCTCCAACAGAATCCGGCACAGCGCCACGCGGCGCTTCTCACCGCCGGACAGCTTCGTCACGTCCGCGTCCCCGGGCGGCAGACGCAGCGCGTCCATGGCCATCTCCAGGGTCCGGTCCAGCTCCCAGCCGTTGCACGCGTCGATGGCGTCCTGCAGCTTGCCCTGCTCGGCCAGCAGCTTCTCCATCTGCGCGTCGTCCATGGGCTCGGAGAACTTCGCGCTCACCTCGTTGAAGCGGTCCAGCAGCGTGCGGATGGGCTTGAGGCCCAGCTCCACGTTGCCCTTCACGTCCAGCGTGGGATCCAGCTGCGGCTCCTGCGCCAGGTAGCCCACGCGCGCGCTCGGGTCCGGCTTCGCCGTGCCGAAGAACTCCGTGTCCACGCCCGCCATGATGCGCAGCAGCGTCGACTTACCGGAGCCGTTGGGACCGATGACGCCAATCTTCGCGCCCGGGAAGAACGACAGGTAGATCCCCTTCAGGATGTCCTTGCCGCCCTTGACCTTGCGCAGGTCCTGCATGGTGAAGATGAAATTCTGGGCCATCGTGCTCTTTCTGCCTCCGACTCGGTGACGTAGACGCTGGCGGATACCAGGGAGCCGCGGCGGGCTCAAGGC
Organism: Archangium sp.; assembly: GCF_036277355.1. Taxonomy (GTDB): domain Bacteria; phylum Myxococcota; class Myxococcia; order Myxococcales; family Myxococcaceae; genus Archangium. The sequence continues at coordinate 30,780 of NZ_DASUNC010000130.1, read as the reverse complement.
GCTCGGCCGCCCGCTCGCGATACAGGACGCGGGTTTCCCGGGGTTCCGCCCCTTCCGACCCAGAACAGCCCACGCCGCGCCCCGCGTCCTCCCCTCCCCCGCTCTCCCGAGCCCCCCTGCCCTCCAGCCGGGATCCCCCCCCTCGACGCTCCGCGCCACCCGGGACCCCCCTCCCCCCTCCCGCGTCACGGAAACGTGCTCGGGACTTCCCGGCGGCCCTGGGGGTGGTAAAGGCGTCCTCCACCATGTCCTCCACACCCGCGCTCGAGCTCCGCGGCCTCACCAAGAACTACGGCGGCAAGCTCACGGCCCTCACCGACGTCAACCTCACCATCCGCCCCGGGGAGATCTTCGCCCTGCTCGGCCCCAACGGTGCCGGCAAGACGACGCTCATCGGCTCGGTCTGCGGGCTGGTGAAGAAGACGAGCGGCAAGATTCTCGTCTTCGGGCACGACCTGGACGACGACCCGGTGCGCCCGCGCTACGAGGTGGGCCTGGTGCCGCAGGAGATCAACTTCGATCCCTTCTTCTCGGTGGCCGAGTCACTCTACATCCAGCAGGGCTACTACGGGCAGAAGCGGGACGAGGCGCGGGTGATGGAGGTGCTCACCGCGCTCAACCTGCGGAACAAGGCGGACTCGCTCACGCGGGCGCTGTCGGGCGGCATGAAGCGCCGGCTGCTGATCGCCAAGGCGCTGGTGCACAAGCCGCGGCTCGTCTTCCTGGACGAGCCCACCGCGGGCGTGGACGTGGAGCTGCGCCGGGACCTGTGGAACTACGTGCGCAAGCTGGCGTCCGAGGGCACCACCATCGTCCTCACCACGCACTACCTCGAGGAGGCCGAGGAGCTGGCGGACCGGGTGGGCGTCATCAACGAGGGCAAGCTGCTGCTGGTGGAGGAAAAGAAGGCGCTGCTGCGCCGGCTGGGCGAGAAGCGCCTCATCGTCACCTTCACCGAGCCCGTCACCACGCCGCTGCCCGAGTCCGTGCGCAAGGCGGGCGCCACGCTCTCCGCCGACGGCCGCACCGTCACCTACCCCGAGCGCGAGGGCTGTGCTCCCGCCGGGGACATCCTCCGCACGCTCTACACCCAGGGACTCCCGGTGGGGAACGTGGAGACGCGCCACTCGCGCCTCGAGGACATCCTCATCGACATCCTGCGCGGCAAGCCCGCCGCCGCTGGCGCCGCCTGAGCGCCCCACCCGACTCCTCACGACTTCCCACGACGACCACATGAACACGATTGGGATGAAGTCCCTGCTGGCCAAGGAGGTCCGCCGCTTCATGCGCGTGCCGGGCCAGACGGTCCTCTCGCCGCTCATCAGCACCTCGCTCTACTTCCTCGTCTTCGGCTACTCGCTCTCCGGGCGAGTGCACGAGGTGGAGGGCGTGCCCTACCTGCAGTTCATCGTCCCGGGCCTCGTCTTCATGGGCCTGGCCAACAACGCCTTCCTCAACAGCAGCTCCTCGCTCTTCATCACCAAGATTCAGGGCACGGTGGTGGACCTGCTGGTGGCGCCGCTGGGGCCGCTGGAGCTGATGGCCGGCTTCATCGGCGGGGCCATGGTGCGCGGGCTGATGGTGGGCGGGCTCACCTGGGCGGTGGCCACGCTCTTCACCGGCTTCCGCCTGGAGCACGCCCCCGCCGCGCTCCTCTTCCTGCTGCTGTCCTCGTACACCTTCAGCGTGCTGGGGATATTGGCCGCCGTGTGGGCCGAGAAGTTCGAGCAGATCAACTTCTTCCCCACCTTCGTGATGCTGCCGCTCACCTTCCTGGGCGGCATCTTCTACTCGGTGCGCGAGCTGCCCTCGCCCTGGAATCACATCAGCCTCTTCAACCCCATGGTCTACATGGTGGAGGGGCTGCGCTACGGCATGCTGGGCCAGAGCGGCTTCTCTCCGCTGTTGGGCGCCAGCATCCTCGTGGCTGTCGCCCTGCTGGCCACGGGCGTGGCGTGGGCCGCGTTACGCTCTGGCTACAAACTGAAAGCCTGAGTGGCCAACGCTCGGTTGCCTGCCTGCTCCCGCGACAGAATGTCGCGGCGAGGACATTCGCTGATTCTCAGAAGCCGGGTTATTGTGTTGCGTCATGGCTGTTGCCTTCGGCAAGTACCAATTGCTGCGCAAGATTGCCTCCGGCGGGATGGGACAGGTGTTCCTGGCGCTGGAGCGAGGCGCGGGTCTGGAGAGACTCGTCGTCCTCAAGCTCATCCTGCCGCACCTGGCCGAGGATGAGGACTTCCTCGCGATGTTCCTGGAGGAGGCGCGGCTGGTGGCCCGGCTGGCGCACCCCAACCTCATCACCATCCTGGAGCTGACGGAGATCGACGGCCGGCACTGCCTGGCCATGGAGTACGTGCAGGGCGACGACGTGCGCCGGCTGGAGAAGTTCGCGCGGGCGCAGGGCAAGCCGCTGCCGGTGGGGCTGGTGCTGCGCATCATCGCGGAGGCCGCGGCGGGGCTGCACTACGCGCACCAGGCGCGCAACCCGCAGGGCCAGCCGCTGCAGCTGGTGCACCGGGACGTGTCGCCGCAGAACATCCTGGTGGGCTTCGACGGAGGCGTGAAGGTCATCGACTTCGGCGTGGCCAAGGCGGCGGGAAGCGCGTCCAACACGGCCACCGGGGTGCTCAAGGGCAAGTACCCGTACATGTCTCCCGAGCAGGCCAACGGCCAGCCGGTGGATGGGCGCAGTGACTTGTTCGCCCTGGGCGTGGTGCTCTGGGAGATGCTGACGGGCCGGCGCCTGTTCAAGGGCGAGTCGGACCTGATGACGCTGCGGCTGGTGCGCGACTGCCAGGTGCCGCCGCCCACGCAGCTCAACCCGAAGCTGCCGCCGAGCGTGGACGAGCTGGTGCTCCGGGCGCTGGCACCCACGCCGGAGGGGCGCTTCCCGGACTGCGGGGCCTTCCGCCTGGCCATCGAGGACTACATCCTCCAGTACCGGTTGCCGGCCAGCAACGCGCACCTGTCCGCGTACCTGAGGGACCTGTACACCGAGCGCATCACGCGCGAGTCGGATCCCGCCAACCTGGATCAGCTCGCCGAGGACGCGGACCTGGACTCGAAGTCCAACTCGTCGCGCAGCAGCGTGCGCTCGCAATCGCATCAGCCCGCGGGCCCGAAGCTTCCCACCCCGGGGGGGACGGGAACGCCCGTCGTTCCGCCGCCCCGGCCGCTGACGAACAGCCGCGGCCCCCAGACGCTGTCGATTCCACCGGTTCCCGAGCCCAAGCGGCGCATCCCGCGGGTGGCCCTCCTGGCCAGCGTGGGCACGCTGCTGGTGTGCGCGGGGGCGGCGATCGTCATGTTGCGCCAGCAGCCGGCCGAGGTGCAGCCGGTGACGGAGCCCGCCCCGGTGGTGCGGACGCGGACCGAGCCGCCCTCCACCGGGCAGACCGCGCAGGAGGAGCCCCCGCCCGCGAAGCTGCTGAAGGTGCTCTCGGAGCCGGCGGGCGCGTTGGTGGAGGTGGATGGGAAGCAGTACGGCCCGACGCCGATGGAGCTGCCGCTCCCCGCGCAGCCGGTGAAGGTGGCGCTGAAGCTGGACAACTACGAGACGGCGGAGCGCTGGGTGTCCGCCGACGACGCGCCCGGGTTCTCGGTGAAGCTCACCCCGAAGGTCTCGGCGCAGAAGCCGCCACGCCGCAACCCCGCGCTGGACATCAAGATGGGCCGTTGACCCGCCCCTGTCCCTCCGGGTGAGGGACGGTGTGCCGGGACGGTGTGAGGTATGGAGGGGGTCAAGCAGTTCACGGCCATGGCCATCCTGCGGCTCGTCGAGGAGGGCAGGCTCCGCTACGACGACCGGGTGGCCGAGGTGCTCCCCGGCTTCCCCGCACCTGTGGCTCGCCAGCCCCGGGGCGACTCCCTGGCCCTTCGAGACCTTCCCCAACGCGCGCTAGACTGGGGGAGACATGTCTCCATCGCTCCGCTCCCGTTCGCTGCTCGCGTGCCTGCTGTTGATGACGGGCCTCGCCTGCGGCACGAAGAGGAAGCCCTCCGAGGAGTACACCCAGGCCTACCTCGCCTTCGGGCGGCTGACGGCCACGAAGTCGGACCTGGCCTATGTCGACCCGGAGATGACGACGATCGAGGAGCTGCTGCACCGGGTGCCTCCCCAGAGCATGGATGCGGAGGCGGCCTCCCGGCTGCTCGCGCGCATCGCCCAGGAGCGGCAGCGTGTCCTGACGGAGCAGGAGGCGATGAAGTCCAAGGTGGCGGACGACCTCGCCGGGATCGCGGGGCTGAAGGTGGCCAGCGCGGGTGACGCCAGCGAGGAGGAGAAACCTCGCGAGCTTCCGGGCTTCAACGGCCGCGTCGAGACCGTGGAGGTGGACGCGCTGCTGGAGCGGACGCGCACGGGGAACAAGGCCACGCTCGTCTTCGTCTACGCCTCGTCGTGCTCGTCCTGCCGGAAGATGTTCCCCACCGTGAACGCGGTGGCCCTCAACTACCGTGAACAGGGCCTGGAGGTGGTGGGCCTCTCGCTCGACACGGATGAGTCCGAGCTCGTCCGGTATCTGCAGCGGTCGCCCCCCGTGTTCACGCCCCTGCGCGCCGCGCCCCATGAGCCCGAGAGCCTCGCGCGCGTGGTGGATGACTTCGGAGGGACGTACCCGAACAACATCCCGTATCTCGCCCTGCTCGATGACAAGGGGAAGCTGGTGGCGGAGTCCCCCGGCAAGCTCCACCCCAGCTCGCTCGCGGCCCACATCGAGCAGGTCCTGCTGCGCTGAGTCCCCTCTCCCAGAGGACTCGTGGTTTCTCGACACGTGATACCGCGCACGGCCGAGCGCACCGGGTCCGCGTGCCCTCGCGGCCTTCCTCGACCCGCATACCCGGAAACCCTTATTTACTCGCAAATATCGACACCATTAGGGTCGAAGCATGCACTGGCATTTGCACTCGAAGCGCGCGGCCATGATGGCCGTGATGTTCGCGATCTCAGGCATTGCCGGAACCCAGGCGCACGCCCAGCAATGCGGCCCCGAGGCTCCAACAGAGGTCGAACCCCCCAATGACCGGATGAGCGACACGCGGCTCATGCGGCGCATCCTGCTCGGGCTCACCGGCACCACGCCGACCCTCGAGCAATACGAAGCGATGATGTCCGCGGCCACGCCCGAGGCGCGCGAGGCCCTCCTGAGCTCGACGCTCGAGGACGCACTGGCCTCGCCGAAGTTCTACGAGCGCATGCTGCGCTTCGGGCACGAGTGGCTCGCGGTGGGCGCGTACACCACCGGTGCTTCCGGCGACGCGTACCAGGGTGACATGTCCGGCCACCTCCACAAGTGCGCCGGCAACACCCTGCACCCGGGTGCGTACTACCACGTGAACGACTCGAAGGCCCCGAGCAAGCTGTGCAACGACCAGGACCCGGACGGCAATCCCGCCGTGGCCGAGGTGCACTCGGTCGAGCCCTGGTGGGCCCCGGGAACCACCGTCGAGGTGCTCGGCAAGGCCGGCTCCAACCACCATGATGGGCGCGCTGTCCTCGTTCCCGCGCGAGCGCGTCCGGGCCGCCCGCTTCCTCGAGATGTTCGCCTGCCAGAGCTTCTCGCCGCCTCCCGCGGACGTGCACTTCCCGCCGTACGAGACGGACCCCGCGACCGGCGGAACGTGCCTGCACTGCCACAAGACGCTCGACCCCGCGGCCATCGCCTTCAAGCGGTGGGACTTCACCCCGTTCACGAGCTACTACGTCCCGTGGCCCTTCATGCCGGGCGTGGGCAAGCAGCGCATCACCAAGGAGTGGCTGTCCGGCAAGTATCCGCACAACGGCTCCTCCCCGGGCTACCGGTGGAGGAACGCGTTCCTTCCCAACACCGTGCTCACCCCCGTCACCCCCGAGCAGATCGCCGCCAATCCGGAGGCGGTGCTGCTCGACACGATGCCCGAGTCGTACACGCTGCTCGGCATGCACGGCGACGGCACCATGGGCCCGCTCGGCTTCGGCAAGCTGCTCGTGCGCTCCGGCGAGTTCGACCGCTGCGCCACGCGCAAGCTGTACGCCATGTTCATCGGCCGGGAGCTGAACCCGGCCTCCGAGAAGCACTTCATCGACAAGCTCGCGAAGGAGTTCGTCGCACGCGACCGCAAGCTCCGTCCCTTCATCCGCTATCTCTTCGAGCAGCCCGAGCTGCGGAGGGGTCTGTGATGCGTACGCCGCGTTGGATGCCGAGAACCGCCGCGCTGCTCTCCCTGGCGCTCGCCGTGGGGGCCTGCACCGAGAAACCACCACCGGGCGGCACCGATAACCCGGACGATGGCGGGACGTGCGCCCCCGTGAACAGGAACGATGAGATCCGGCTCGGGCTCGCGCCCGCGTGTGAGGGCTGCCACCTCACCGGCAACAAGCCGTTCTTCGCCTCGCTCACCGCCTTCGAGAACGGGCTCGTGTACGACGAGCGGTACGTGAAGCGCGGAGACCCCGAGAACAGCCTGCTGGTGCAGCTGCTCGAGGCCACCGCCTCCGGAAGCTACCGCCAGATGCCGCTGGGCCAGCGCTACGACGAGATGGTCGCCAGCGGCCACGTCACGCTGACCATCGACCAGGTGAAGACCTGGATTCGCGAGCTGCCTCCTCCGCCCGAGCGGCTGGAGGTCGCGGATCCGCAGGCGTTCTCCGTCCGCTGGCTCTCCGCCGAGGAGATGGTGGTGAGCCTGATGGATCAGCTCGGGCTCACGCTCGAGGACTTCGTCAGCACCACGGATCCCAACTGGCGCAACAAGGCGTACGTGGTGAATGGCGGCAAGCTCTTCGTGTGGCCCGGGGATTGGTCCCCCGGCATCTCGAACGAGTACGTCTCCGACTCCCGGAGCGTCGAGCGGTACGACGCGCTCGGTGGCGGCAACTCGCTCGTGTACCGCAAGAAGGACGTGGGCTTCGGACCCTCCGCCGCGCAGACGCTGGTGCAGATGTCCCAGGCGTGGTGCGCGCGCGCGGTGGACAAGAAGGGCAACACGGCCGTGCTGCGCTACGTGACGCTCACCGACACCACCGCGAAGAACCCGGACGCCGTGCAGAAGAACCTGCGCGCGCTCTACCTGCGCATGCTCGGACAACCGCCCTCGGAAGCGGAAGCCAGGCAGCTGTTCGAGCAGGTCTATCTCCCGCTCGAGGCGCAGAGCCCGCGCCTGGGCTGGATTGGCGTCTGCGCGGCGCTCATCCGTCACCCGCTGTGGCTCACCTACTGAACCGAGGACACCATGACGACCACTTCTCGTCGCACCCTGCTCAAGTGGGCCCTCGGGGCGGGACAGTTCGCGCTCCTGGAGCGCGCGGGGCTGCTCGGCTCGAGTGCCGCGCACGCCGCGGACACCGACGTCCCCTCCCGGCTCGTGGTTCTCTACATCCCGGGCGGCTACCGGCCGGCGTACTACTTCACCCCGATGGACGACGCGGACATTCCGCTCTCCGTCCCCACGCCCTCCACCTACAGCGGCGAGCCCGTCTTCTTCGACGCCAGCAAGGTGGTGAACCTCGCGCCCGCCAACGGTCCCTACAAGCCGCTGCGCACCTGGCAGTCGTGGAACCCCGCCAACCCCGGCGCGCGCGGCGGCTACAGCCCGCTCATGTATGGCTTCCAGCACTACGCGCTGCACGAGCAGGTGAGCGTGCTGCACGGCATCGACCAGGGCAGCAACGACCACTCGAGTGCCTTCATCGCCTCGATGAGCGGTGTCGCCGGGGCGGACTACCGGGCGCCCGCCGTTCATTCCGTCATCGCCAACCACCTGTACGAGAGGTACCGCGAGAGCCGGCCCCTGCCCTTCGTGGTCGTCTCGGGTGAGCGCGGCACGCCCATTGGAATGGGACTGCCCTCGCACGCCTCACCCGTGCGCGTTCCGTCCATCCAGGCGCTCAAGCCGCAGCTCTCCTCGAAGCCCACGGACAACCCCTGGTGGACGGGGCTCGATGCGCGCACCGCGACGGCCGAGGTGGACGCGCGCGGCCAGCCCACCGGCGCCACCCTGAAGACGAACATCATCGAGCGCTTCTCGCTCTCGCGCACCCCGGGGATGATGGGCCGCTCGACGGCGAAGGTGGACAACTACCTCGAGGGCCTGCATGGCTCGCTGGCGTCCGTCTCGCGCGTGCTCGCGACGGACGTGGTGTCCGTGTTGGAGAACACCAAGGGCATCGACACGCTGACGGCCAACCGTCCCGCGTACATGTCGAGCTACCTCTCCAACCAGTCCTTCACGTACTCGTTCGGCCTGGCGAACTTCCACCTCACCGGGCTGGACCCGCGCATGGACCTGGCGTTGCGCCTGCTCAAGTCGGACCTCTGCACCTCGGTGCACGTCTCGCTGCAGCTCGACTTCGACACGCACAACGGCTTCGGCCACGGCTACAGCTGCGCGCACGGCCGCGGGCTCATGGACTGCGTCGCGCGCTTCCTCGGCGAGCTCAAGGCCGCGCCCGCTCCCGGCAAGCCGGGCAAGACGCTGCTCGATGACACGCTCGTGCTGGTGATGAGCGAGTTCGGCCGCAGCTGGGCCTCGCGCTCGAGCGACGGCAGCTACTCGCTGCCGGATGACCACCACCCGTACACCTCGGTCATGTTCGCGGGTGGAAACGTGGCGGCCAACCGGCAGGTGGGCTCGTACACCCCGCGCGGGCTCGGCGTGCCGGTGGACATCATCGAGGAGAACGGCCAGGCCTCGAAGCGCGTGCCCAGGGCCGCGGACGCCGTCACCACCGCGCTGCGCATCATGGGCATGAACACCCACGAGTTCTTCATCCCCGGCGGCTACGGGGAGGTCGTGGGCCTCCGCAAGGCGTAGGCGGCGGGCCCTCAGTCCGCCGCGGCCCAGCTCCTGAGGCGGGAGGACAGCTCCTCCTCGCCCAGGGCGCGCAGGTTCATGGCCATCTCCTGCTTCTCCAGGGACAGCGTGCCCAGCAGGAGCGAGGCCCCGGCGGCGGCCGTGCGCAGGGCCTGGGCGAGCGTGAAGACGGTCTCCGCCCAGGCCTCGGCGGCCTCCCCCGGGAGCTGTTGATGCCCGGCGTTCTGGAAGTCCTCGGGCCGGGGCTCCTGCGCCTGCGTCGCGCCCCAGCGGGCCAGCTCCAGCGTCTCCTGCATGCGGAGCACCCGCTGCTGGAGCTCGAGCTGGCTCTCCTTGCGGCGCGTGCGCACCTGCCACCGCTCCAGGAAGGGCCCGCCCTCGGAGGGGTACTCCCGCCAGACGTCGAAGCCGGCGAACTCCACGAACCGCCGCACCGCCTCCATCACCTGCCGCTGCACGGCGGGCTCCCCGTCGCGCAGGGAGACCTCCACCGGGAGATGCTGGTGGAGGGGCAGCTGCGCGATCCGCAACCCGCACCCGAGCGCCAGCCAGAAGCCATCCATCTCGTTGCGCAGGGACTGGTGCTGCGCGCGAAGCTCCTCCAGCTCTCCGCGGAGCTGCTGCAGCGGGTCCTGGGGAGGAGGCCGGGTGGAACGCCCGAGCATCTTCCGGGGACGCGCGGTGGCCCCGCCCGCCGGCAGCGTCACGGACAGCACGCCCTCCTTGAAGGAGGCCTCGATGCGCTCGCCGTCCATCCCCTCGGGCAGCAGGATGGAGCGGGAGAAAGCGCCCGCGCGCCGCCCGGACTGGAGGTAGCGCCGGAGCAGCGTCTCCACCTCCCGCCGCCCGCGCAGGCTCAGCGTCCGCCCCTCGAAGCGCATGTCGATCGCCGCCTGGGGAACGCCCGGCAGGTCCGCCAGCAGCATCAACCCGCTCCCGGTATCCAGCACGTCGATGGGCGGCCACTGTCCCGGCTCCGGCAGGGACTCCGTGTCCATCCCCTCCGGGCGCCCTCGCTTCGGGAAGCGGATGGTGAGGACTCCGTCGCGGTAGCCCGCATCGGGCTCCTCCGCGAGCTCCCGGGGAAGGAGCAGCTCCCGCTTGAAGGGGCCGAACTGGCGCTCCGCCACCAGCAGCCGTCCCTCCACCGCGGGGGGATTGCGGACCCCCTCGAGCACGAGATGCGTGCCGGCGAAGGTCAGCTCGATGTCCCGCTGATTCAGGCCTGGCAGTTCCACCTCGAACAGGAGCTGCTCGGGCGTCTCGGACACATCCGTGGCGGGCGACCAGCGGCCCTGGCGCCATTCCAACTCGTGGACCTCCGCTCCCGTACGCCATGAGCTGAGATCGATGCTCTCCGGCATGGAAATCCCCTCCTGCCCCCCGTCTTACCCCAATGCTACGCGGCGGTCGCTGGCGCGGGCTCCTGGGTCACCACCACCTGCTGCTTCCCGGCCGCGGCCCTGCGCCGCATGTCCTCGGTGGTCTCGCCCGTGCCATCCGGCCGCCAGCCCGGCGGCGCGAAGAAGTAGCCGAACACCTCGCGCGCGCTCCGTGCACTCCACAGGTCCTTCAGGAACGGACCGAACTGATGCAGGGCGATCTTGAACGGGTTGTACGTGTGCAGCGGATGCACCAGCCCGTACCGGCACGGCAGGTCCTCGCGCTCGGGGGTATAGGTGCCGAACAGCCGGTCGAAGAGGAGGAGCACGCCGCCGTAGTTGGCATCCAGGTACTCGAGGTTCGCCGCGTGGTGGACGCGGTGCGCCGACGGCGTGTTGAGGATGCCCTCGAGCGGGCCCAGCTTGGGGAACCAGTCCGCGTGGATCCAGAACTGGTAGGACAGGTTCAGGCTGTACGCGGTGAGGATGGACTCGGGCGAGAAGCCGAGCAGCGCCAGCGGCGCGAAGATGGCGTAGGCGCCGGTGATCTTGCTCGTCCAGCCGAGCCGGGCCACCGTGGTGAGGTTGAGCTCGTTGGGCGTGTGGTGCACCGCGTGCGAGAGCCAGAACCAGCGCGTGCGGTGCCCCAGCCGGTGGTACCAGTAGTAGAGGAACTCCACGCCGAAGAACAGGATGACCCACGAGCCCACGCCCAGGCTCGTGGCATCGAAGAGCCGGTGCTTCTGGAGCCAGTACGCCCCCGGCAGCGCGAGCGCCACGGGAACGAACAGGTTGACGGAGCGGATCAACGCCACCGCGATGGAGGCCAGGCCCGAGCGCCAGTCGTACGAGCGCTTGAAGACGAACTTCAGCATCAGCGCTTCCAGGAGGGCCGCGGACAGCGAGAGGAGACCGATATACCGGGACGCCGCGTGGAGCTCACCCATGCCGGGCAGCCCTAACACCGCCCACGGATGAACAGCAAGCGACGGGTCCGCACCAGTTGCCGGACTCCACGTGAAGCGGTCCGGGTATCATCCCTGTCTCATGAGCCGAGAAGTGCTGTGCGTGGATGATGACGAGGTCGCCCGCTACCTCCTCGAGCGGGCGCTCGAGCTCGCGGGGTTCTCCGTCACCACCGCGGGAGGGGCACACGAGGGGCTGGCCCTGCTGAAGCAGCGCCGGTTCCAGCTGGTCATCAGCGACTACAACATGCCGGACGGGACGGGGACGTGGATGCTGAAGCAGGCCACTGCCGCCGGGTTGCTGCGAGACACGGAGGTCCTGATCTTCACGGGCAGTCCGGACGTGAAGGACGCCGCGGACCTGAAGATCATCGCCAAGGAGCGGGGCACGGACCACATCGTGGCCCAGGTGCTGAAGCTGCTGGGACCCGAGCCCGGACAACCCCCGCACCGGGTCTCCCCACCTTCCGCTCCGCAGGAGAGAGCCACGGCACGCATCGAGCTGGTGCTCTACACCGCGGGTCCCTCCCCCGCGTCGCTGCGCGCGCTCCGGCAGATGAAGGGCCTGCTCGCCCGATACGACTCCACCCAGGTGGACTTCCAGGTCGTCGATCTGGCCCAGGGCAGGCCCGCATCGGCCGAGGAGGACCACATCCTGCTCACGCCGACCCTGGTCCAGCACCGCCCCCTGCCGCGAACCTGGGTGGTGGGCGACCTGGAAGACACCTCACTCATCGAGGACTTGCTGGAGCATTCCGGGGTAGAGCGGAGGGAATGAGCACCATCCAGAAGCTGCCCTCGGGAGTCCCGGGGCTCGACGTCATCACGTATGGCGGTATCCCCAAGGGGCGGGCGACGCTCATCACCGGCAGGAGCGGCGCGGGCAAGAGCATCCTGTCCCTGCAGATCGCCTGCAACCTGGCCCGCTCGGGCATCAAGACGATCATCGTCACCATCGAGGAGACGGGCGAGGATCTCCTCTCCACCGCCGACACCCTCGGCTTCGGACTGGCCGACCTGGTGAAGGACGGGAAGGTGCTCATCACCGACCTCACGCGGCCCATGGAGGGGCCCACGCACGTCAGCGGGAACTTCGACGTGGAGGGGCTCGTCCACCTCGTCGGCGAGTTGGTGAAGAAGAGCGGGGCCACCGGGGTGGTGCTGGACTCGGTGACGGCCCTCTTCAGCCCCAAGCCCACCGAGGCCAACCTGCGCAGCCAGTTCTTCCGGCTCGTCTCGGCCTTCCGGCAGCTGGGGCTCACCTCCCTCCTGACGGCGGAGTCTCCTTCGGACTACGGGCAGCTCACCACGCTGGGCGTGGAGGACTTCGTCTGTGACACGGTCCTCATGCTGCGCAACCTCGTGGATGGGGAGCGCCGCCGCCGCTCCATCGAGGTGCACAAGTACCGGCGCAGTCCGCACTACAAGGGCGAGTACCCCTGCACCATGACGATGCAGGGGCTCACCGTCTTCCCGCTGGATGCGCGGCAGAGCGAGGAGCTGAACGAGGACGAGCGCTTGCCCAGCGGCGTGAAGGGGCTGGACGAGATGACGCAGGGCGGGTGGCTGCGCGACTCCATCGTGCTGGTGCGCGGGCCCTCGGGCAGCGGCAAGACGACGCTCTGCGGCATGTACGCCCGGGCCGGTGCGCTGCGCGGCGAGCGCGTCATCTACTACGGCTTCGAGGAGACCAGGCCCATCCTGATGCGCAACTTCGCCAAGGTGGGCCTGCCCCTGAAGGAGCTCGAGGCCTCGGGCAACCTCAAGGTGGAGTGCCGCTACCCGGAAGCGACCAGCCCGGAGGATCTGCTGGTGGAGCTGCGCGCGGGGCTGGCGAACTTCAAACCCTCGCTCATCGTCGTGGACAGCATCTCCTCCATCGAGCACTCCACCTCGGAGCGGGGCTTCCGGCAGTTCATGATCGGCCTGTCCTCGCTCATCCGCGAGCACAGCCGCAGCGCCCTGCTCACCCAGACCATCGGCACCTTCGTGCGGGACGACGCCGCGGCGCCCTACCTGTCCACGATTCCCGATGCGATCCTGGTGATGGATTACGCGCGCAAGCCGGAGGGCCTGGAGCGGACCATGTCGGTGCTCAAGATGCGGGGCTCCCAGCACTCCTCCGCCGAGCACCGGATGGCCATCGTGCCCGGGGGGCTCAAGGTCGAGCTCGTCGGAAAGGGCACCCCGGAATAGAAAAGGGGACACCGTCCGGAAGTCTCCGGAGAGGTGTCCCCCTGGCGGGCGAGCGAGGGCTCACATGTCCAGCGGCGGCTGGGGGCCCGGGATGATGTGCGCGATGTCCGGATCCGCTCCGCCCACCACGCGGTCGGGGCGATCGGCCTTCTCGCGCTTGCGCTCCTCGCGCTTGACCTGCTTGTCCTGATTGCGCTGCTGACGCGCGCGCTCTTTTTGACGCTTGATGAATGTGACCGTCATGGGTCTCCCAGGTGAGAGCCAGGCCCGTCCCCTTGCCGGGAGCGGGCCCATGCCTACAGGGTGTTGAAATGCCTTGAAGCGCCCCACCGGACACAGAAGGTGCCGCCAGCGGGAGCATTCAAGTTAAGCACCAGGGATGGGAGATGCCACTCCTCGTGCTCGCAATGAAAAGGGCCCGGCCTCGCGAAGGAGACCAGGCCCGGTGCCGGTCCTGACGGCGCGTCTTAGTTGGGGCGGACGTTCTGCGCCTGCAGGCCCTTGGGGCCGCGGGCGACGTCGAACTGGACCTTCTGCCCTTCCTGCAGGGAGCGGAAGCCATCGGACTGGATCGCGCTGTGGTGGCAGAAGAGGTCCTCGCCCCCGCCGTCCTGCGTGATGAATCCGAAGCCCTTCGCGTCGTTGAACCACTTCACGGTACCAGTTGCCATTACTCGTCTTCTTTCTTGTCCGGCCTCAATGAGTTGAGCCGGAGGCCGCACCCCAGTGAGGGGCAGCCATTGCCGTGTGTCACGTTTTCAGGCGCGTGCCTAGGGCCCCCCCTCCGAATGTCTCCGAAAAGTGGCGCCCGTGACTGGCGGCTGGGGAGGGAACCCGGGAGGCGGGACATCCATTCCCGGGCTCCAACCCCTCGGAATCAGGCACCGCCGCTGGTGGCGTAGTGGAGCACCAGCAGCGCCGCCAGCACGTACACCACCGGGTGCGCCTCGCGCGGGCGCCCCGACAGCAGCTTGAGCGCCGCGTACGACACGATGCCCGCGCTGATGCCGTTGGCGATGGAGTACGTGAAGGGCATCAGCGCGATGGTGAGGAACGCCGGCAGCGCGTCATCCATCCGGTTCCACTCCAGCTCGCGCGCCCCGCTCATCATCAGCGCGCCCACCACCACCAGCACCGGCGCCGTGGCCACCGGGGGAATGGCCGCCAGCGTGGGCACGAAGAAGAGCGACAGCAGGAAGAGCCCCGACACCACCACCGCCGTCAGCCCCGTGCGCCCGCCCTCCTCCACGCCCGCCGCCGACTCGATGTAGCACGTCACCGTGCTCGTCCCGAACACCGCGCCCGCCACCGTGCCCACCGCGTCCGCCATGAAGCCCCGGCCCGCGCCCGGCAGCTCTCCGTCGGGCTTCAGGAAGCCGCCGATGCGCCCCACGCCCAGCAGCGTGCCCGCCGTGTCGAACACGTCCACGAACAGGAACGCCAGCATCACCGTGAGGAACTTCCCCGTCAGCACCTGCGAGAAGTCGAACGCCCAGAACGTCTCGCGGGGCAGCGAGGGCACGCTCACCCACGTGGCCGGCGCCTTCGCCAGTCCCAGCCCCCACGCCGCCGCCGCCACCCCGGCGATTCCCATCAACAGCGCGCCCCGCACCTTGCGCGAGGACAGCACGCCGATGATGACCAGGCCCGCCAGCGCCAGCAGCGGCCCCGGCGCGCGCAGCACGCCCAGCTGCACCAGCGTGGCCGGGCTGTCCACCACCAGCCCCGCGTTGCGCAAGCCGATGAGCGCCAGGAACAGCCCGATGCCCGTGGTGGTGGCCAGCTTGATGGGCGGCGGAATGGCCCGGAGGATGAGCGTGCGGATGCCGCCGTAGGACAGCACGATGAAGAGCAGGCCCTCGACGAACACCGCCGTCAGCGCGAAGCGCCAGTCCACGCCCAGGCCCTTCACCACGCCGTAGGTGAAGTAGGCGTTGAGCCCCATGCCCGGCGCCAGCGCGAAGGGGAAGTTGGCGTACAGCCCCATCAGCAGCGTGCCGAACGCCGCGCCCAGCGCCGTGGCCACCGTCACGTCCGCCGCCGGCATCCCCGCTTCCGACAGAATCTGCGGGTTGACCAGCAGGATGTACGCCATGGTCAGGAACGTCACCAGGCCCGCGCGCAGCTCCGTCCCCACGGACGAGCCCCGCTCACGAATGTGGAACAGACGCTCGAGTGCTTCCATGGGGCCGGTATAGACGCCCCACCCCGCGCCGGACATGAAAAAGGCGCGGGGAGCCTTCCTCCCCGCGCCCGTGCTTCACCCCTGGAGGGCGAGGCGATGGCTACTCGGCGATCTCACGCACGCTCAGCCACTTGAAGTCCACGTCCGAGGCGCTGTCCCAGCGGAACGTGGCCAGCGGGCCGCCCCAGGTGATGGGCATGGCGTCCACGGCGCCGCCGCAGTGGGTGGCGTCTCCGCCAATCTGGCCGGAGTCCGTGATGTCGTAGACCTGCTTCCACGTCACCTTGTCCGCGTTCTCGTTGAGCCACAGCTCCAGCTTCACCGCGGGCTTCCCGTTGGAGGTGACGTTCTTCATGATGGACTTGAAGCCCACCCAGCGGCCCTTGAGCGAGCTGGTGCCCGGCTTGTAGGCCGTCTGGTCGTAGCTCACGTGCCAGGACTCCTTCTGCCAGCGCACGCGGCCGTCGTAGTGCAGGCTGCCCTTGTACGAGGAGCCCTCGCAGGCCAGCGAGTCGGTGTGGCGGCCACCGCGCGCGTACCAGGCGAAGTTGTCGCTCATGTCGCTGGCGGCGTTCACCTTGATGAAGCCCGTCATCTCCACGTTCTTCCAGTCGTTGGCGGCCTGCATGTAGCCCCGGCCCGCCAGCACGTCCCGGTCATACGTGGGGATCTTCTTCGAGTCGTAGCCCGTGGAGGTGAGCGCGTGCATGCGCACCTGGGTGCTCTTCATCTTCCAGGAGCCATCCGCGTTGCGGGTGATGGGGTCCTGCGGATCGAAGCGCGTGTCCTTCAGCGCGTCGTCCTTGAGGAACCACGTCTCGCCGCCCGCCTTCGTCGGGTAGATCATCTTCACGCCGAAGACGTCCGTGCCTGGCGTGGGCGTGGGCGTGGGCGTGGTGGTGCCGGTGATGGCGGCCACCTCCGAGATGCTCGCCCAGGTGTTCAACGTGTTGCCATTCACCGTCACGCGCACATAGCGGGCATTGCGGGCCGCGAAGGTGTAGCGCTCGAGGGCGGCCGTCTTCCCGGAGGAGGTGCCCGAGAAGGCCGTCGAGTAGGTGGTGCCATCGGTGGACGTCGAGATGACGAAGTTGCTGGCGCGCTCATTGCCGCGGTACCAGGCGATGTCGAGCGCGGTGAGGGACAGCACGGAGCCCATGTCCGCCGTGAGGAACTGGCCACGGCCATCCGCGGACCAGCGGGTAGACAGGTTCCCGTCGATGGCATTGCCAGGCAAGTTGCCATCATTCGCACTCGCGGAGGCGGAGACGAAGCCGCCGGCCGCCAGCGCCGGAGTGGCGGAGAGGGCGAGGACGGAGACGAGTCCGAAGGCGGACAGCCGCATGCCGCGGGTAGAGGATCGATTCACTGTGTCGCTTCCTTCGTGGTGAGGGGATTGGGCGCGGCCGGGGGAATTTCCCGTGCACCCCATCCCGTGTGTTGGGCTCCAAACACTCGATCCCAGAATCAATTCCCTCAGATTTCTGAGGATTTTCAAGGAGTTACGAGCGCAACCCTCCCCATGAGGTCACATCGGGCGGATGGACCTCCAAACCGGGCGGCTGCTTGCCTGACGACCTGACAGGTCGGCGGGGACAGACGGGTATAGCAAGTCACCTTCCGCGTGCCCACCCCCAGCCGGGCCCGGGAGCGCCGCGCTGGCCGCCTGGAGGGGAGGTGTGGCGGGGACGCATGCGGAGGGTGCGCTTCCAGTCCTCGGGGCTCACGCCCAGTTTTCGACAGACCCCCCCGGCATGCGTGGGGGGTGAACAGGGAGGCAACACCATGAGCTTCAAGACGAAATGGGGGCTCGGCGCGTTCGCCGCGTCCGTGCTGCTGGCCGTGCCCGCGTTCGCCCAGGACGACTACATCCCGGACGACGACACCAGCCGGGGCGAGCGCATCTACGACTCGGGCCGCGGCGGGAGCGGAGGCGTCCTCAATGACTTCAACGTCTCCGTGACGGGCGGCTTGAACACGTACACCGGTGACATCGGTGACGACACGGGCCCGGGCGGATTCCTCGGCTTGCAGGCCAACTCGCGGCCGCTGCCGTTGGTGGGCCTGGAGCTCGGCTACGAGGGCTCGCGCAACCCGTTCGAGGACATCAACGGCGGCCTGTGGCGGCACAACGTGGGCGCGCTGGCCAAGGTGGGCCCGGAGCTGGGCGCCAATGGCAACCTGCGGCCCTTCGTCGGCGCGGGCTTCGGCGTGAGCTTGCTCAACCCGAGCGAGGACGCGGAGGTCCTCTTCGACAACGACGTCGTCACCGAGGTGCCGTTGGCCGCGGGCGTGGACTACAAGTTCGGCGGCGTCACCGCCGGCGCGCGCGCCACCTACCGGCTGGTGGGCGGCGAGGACCTGGGACTGGCGCAGGACGGCAACATCGTCAACTTCGGTCTCCAGCTGGGCGGCGCGTTCTGATGCACACCGCCCCGGCTTCCGGGGGACTCAGTCCGTGAGCCGCACCACCACGGCCGAGGGTCCCTCGAGCCGCACTCCCCCGCTTCGCAGCGGCGCCTCGTGTGTGGTGCCGCCGAAGCGGGGTGCTTCGGTCCAGAGCACGAGCTGGACGTGCTCGGGAGCGCGCTCGGGCAGCCGGTGCTCCAACGTCCCCCGCACATTGAGGAGGACCTGGAGCGCGCCCTTCGGGCCGCGGCGCTCGAGCACCAGGCCGTGCTCACCCAGGGGCCGCGCGTCGAAGCGGTCCCGGCGGTTGTGCTTCAGACACGGGTCCGTGGCGCGCAGGCGCAGCAGCTCGCGGTAGAGGGCGAGCACCCCGGCGTGCTCCGGCTTCCGCGCCTCGCTCCAGTCGAGCCTCGAGCGCGTGAAGGTCTCCACGGCCTGCGGATCCGGCACCGTGTCGCCCGAGAAGCGGGTGAAGCCGGCGAACTCCTTGCGCCGCCCCTCCGTCACCAGCCTGCCCAGCTCGGCGTGGTGGTCCGTGAAGTAGAGGAAGGGCGTGCTCGCGTTCCACTCCTGCCCCATGAAGAGCAGCGGCGTGTAGGGCGACAACAGCAGCAGCGCGCTCATGGCGCGGAAGGCGGCCGGGGAGACATCCGCGCCCAGCCGCTCGCCATGCGCCCGGTTGCCCACCTGGTCATGGTTCTGGATGCAGTGCACGAGCTGCCAGGGCTGCGCCTCCCGCGCGGGCGTGCCCCGCACGCGGCCGTGCACCTGGGACACCTGCCCCTCGTAGAACCAGCCCTGGCGCAGCGTGCGGGCCAGGTCCTCCATGCCGCCGGTGTAGTCGGCGTAGTACCCCTCGTGGTCCCCCGCGAAGGCGCGGCGCATCTGGTGGTGGAAGTCATCCGCCCAGACGCCGTCCAGCCCGTAGCCCCCCTTGTCCTTGGAGCGCACCAGGCGCGTGTCGTTGCGATCGTCCTCGGCGATGACGACCACCCGGCGGCCGGGAGCCGAGGCCCGGGCGCGCTCGGAGATCTCCGTGAGCAGGTGCGGCGAGCCGTCGTCGAGGATGGCGTGGGCCGCGTCCAGGCGCAGCCCGTCCGCGTGGTAGTCGCGGATCCACATCTCCACGTTGGAGAGCACCAGCTGGCGCACCACCGCGGCGCCCTCGCCGTCGTAGTTGACGGCATCACCCCAGGGCGTGTGGTGGCGGCCGGTGAAGTAGTGCGGCGAGTAGCAGCGCAGGTAGTTCCCGTCCGGCCCGAAGTGGTTGTAGACGGCGTCGATGAGCACCGCGAGCCCCTCGGCGTGCGCGGCGTCCACGAGGCGCCGCAGGCCCTGGGGACCGCCATACGCGGCGAGCGGGGCGAACAGGTCCACCCCGTCGTAGCCCCAGTTGCGCACGCCCGGGAAGCTGGCCAGCGGCATCAGCTCCAGCGTGGTGACGCCCAGCTCCTTGAGGGAGCGCAACCGGGGGATGAGGGCCTCGAAGGTGCCCTCGGGCGTGGCGGTGCCCACGTGCACCTCGTAGAGGACCTGGGCCTCGGGGTCCGGCCCCTTCCACGCGGCGTCCGTCCAGGCGAAGTCCGGCACCACCACCTCGGAGGGGCCGTGCACACCGTCCGGTTGTGAACGGCTCCAGGGGTCCGGGAAGGGCCCCTCTCCGTCCACCTTCAGCTTGTAGCGCACGCCCGGGCCCTCGCCGGCGAGGGTCGCGGAGAAGAAGCCTCCTCCCTCGTCCACCATGGGCAGAGGGGTGCCCGGCTGCTGGCCGTCCCGTCCGTACAGCACCACCTGTACCTCGCGGTGTCCCGGTGCCCAGACGCGCCACCGCACTCCCGCCCCCGGCTCCACCCAGGCACCCAGGCGAGGAGCCTGCCCTCGCGTACTCTCCGCTCGTTCCATGGCCTTCTACTTATCCACCCTCACGCCAGGGGAACGTGTTTCGTGGGCCAATAGGGCGGGGAGATGTTCACTGGTGGCCCGGCTCGGACGGTGGATGCCCCCTCCGAGAGCGGGCGGGCACTGGCATGGAGAGCAGGCAACGCTTGTCCAGGGCTGTCCCGAACCGGAAAGATGCCACCCACTTCATGAGCCCACGTCCCGACCACCTGCAGGCCCTCCACTTCGAGCGCGACGCGTCCGTCCGCGAGCGCGTCGCCGCGTTGGAGGTGCTGTCACCCCGTGAGATCGACCAACGCCTCTCCGAGCTGGGCTACAGGGGCCAGCAGGAGGCCCGGCGCGCGGCGTCGGTGCTCGCCTACCGTCACCTGCAGCGGCTGCGGCGCATCCACCTGGAGGGGTTGGACCCCGAGCCGGGAACGCGGGAGAACTGTCTGTTCCTGGGCCCCACCGGCAGCGGGAAGACGTTCCTGGTGGAGCTGCTCTTCAAGGAGATTCTCGGGGTGCCCACGGTCATCGTGGACGCCACGCAGTTCTCCGAGACGGGCTACGTGGGCGACGACGTGACGACGATGCTCTCGCGCCTGTACGAGGCGGCGGGCGGGGACGCGGCGTGGGCGGCCTGCGGGGCCATCTGCATGGACGAGTTCGACAAGCTCGCCACCAGCCGCTCCGATGCCCGCTTCGCCGGACAGCAGACCACCAAGGACGTGAGTGGCTTCGGTGTGCAGCGCAGTCTGTTGAACCTGCTGAGCGCGCCGAGGGCGGACTTCCCGCCGGACTTCGGCTTCACCAGCCGCACGCCGCCCATGCCGATGGAGCTGTCGGCGCTGACGTTCATCGCCTGCGGGGCCTTCAGCGGCCTGAAGCACACGGCGGAGGAGCTGGGCGGCCACAAGGAGCGGATGGGCTTCGGGCGCGAGACGGGCAAGCGCGAGACGGCCATCGCGGAGAAGGTGACGGATGATCAGCTCGAGCAGACGACGGCCTTCGCGCGCTACGGCTTCATCCCGGAGCTGATTGGACGGTTCAGCCGCATCGTGTCGTTCTCGCCACTGGACGCGAAGACGCTGGGCAACATCCTCGAGGACAACGTGCTGCGCGCGTATGAGCGCGAGTTCGCCCACGAGCGGCTGACGCTGGTGGTGGAGCCGGCGGTGCGCGAGTGGGTGGTGGCGCGGGCGCTCAAGCGCGAGACGGGAGCCCGCGGCCTGCGCGCCGCCCTGGTGCCGCAGTTGGAGCGCGCCGCATACGACCACTTCGGCGAGCCGCAGGTGACCACCGTGCGCCTGGTGCTCGACGGCGAACAGGTGCGCACCCTCGCGGAGTGAAGCGCTCCATCTCGCCTATGCTGTCCGCCGATTGCGTGTCGTAAGCCGTTCACGGGGGGCCTGCCCACCGGACCCACCCGCGTGGAGGGGTCCACGGAGCGGGGATCGGAGGATGACATGTGGCGGGTTCTCGGGTGGTCGTTGTTGGTGGCCGTGTGTTGTGCGGCAGCGGTGGCGCACGCGGAGGCCCCACCGGACGCGCGCCTGCGGGAGGCACGGACGGCGCTCGACGAGGCGGCCACGCTCTGGGACGCGGGCAGGTACGATGACGCCATCGCCCGGGGCGAGCACGCGCTGGCACTGCGGGAGGCCGTGCTCGGAGACACCCATCCGGACGTCGCCGGGTGCCTGGTCCAGCTCGGCGCGCATCACCTGCTTCGGGGAAACCCCGCCCGGGCCGAGCCGCTCCTCACGCGCGCGCTGACCCTCCAGGAAGCGGCCCTCGGCCAGAACCACCCCGAGGTCGCGCGAACCCTCACCCACCTCGCCCAGCTCTACCAGGCCCAGGGCTCATTCGAGCGGGCCGAACCGCTCCATGCGCGTGCGCTGGCCATTCGGGAAGCGGCCCTCGGCCAGAACCCTCTCCTCGTCGCCGAGTCGCTCAACCACCTCGCCCAGCTCTACCAGGCGCTGGGGTCATTCGAGCGGTCCAAGCCGCTCCTTCAGCGCGCGTTGGCCATCCGGGAAGCGGCCCTCGGCCAGAACCACCCGGAGCTCGCGCGAACACTCAACGACCTCGCCAGCGTCTACTCGGACCGGACCGAGTACGCTCGTGCCGAGCCGCTCTTCCTGCGCGCGGTGGCCATCTGGGAAGCGGCCCTCGGCCAGAACCCCCCGGAGCTCGCGATCCCGCTCTCGAAACTCATCGAGCTCTACGAGGCCCAGGGACTGGTCGCTCGTGCCGATCCGCTCTATCCGCGGCTGCAGTCCCTCCTGGAAGCGGCCGTCGACAAGAACCCGCCCAACGTCGCGGTCACGCTCCGGCAACTCGCCCTCCACTCCATGCGCCAGGGAATGTTCGCTCGTGCCGAGCCGCTCTTCGCCCACGCGCTCGCCCTTCAGGAAGCGGCTGTCGGCAAGAGCCATCCCGTCCTCGTCGATACGCTTCACGCGTTCGCTGTGTCCTACACGCTCCAGGGACTGCACGGCCGGGCCGAACCGCTCTACGAACGCATGCTGGCCATCAGCGAAGCCACCTTCGGAAAGAGCCATCCCCGGGTCGCCCTCGCGGTCGTCAGCCTCGGCAACCTGTATCTGGCCCAGGGATTGTACGCGCGTGCCGAGCCGTTCCTCGAGCGAGCGCTGGCCATCCGGCAAGGGGCCCATGGAGAGAAGAGCCACTCCGTCGCCCGCGCGCTCTGCAGCCTCGGCAGCCTCCATCTGGCCCAGGGGTCGTACGCCCGCGCCGAGCCGTACCTCCAGCGCGCGGTGGCCATCGGGGAAGCGGTCTGGGGCAAGAAGGACCCCAACCTCGCCCTTCCGCTCAGCAAGCTCGGCAACCTCTACCTGGCCCAGGGGCTGTACGCCCGCGCCGAGCCGCTCCTCCGGCGCGCGCTGGCCATCGCGGAAGCGGCCTGGGGCAGGAATGCTCCCGGCACCGCCGACTCGCTGCAGGAGCTCGCCGACCTCTACTCGGCCCAGGGGTCGTACCGCCGGGCCAGGCCGCTCTACGAGCGCGCGCTCGCCATCCGGGACGCGACGTTCGGCAGGAACCATCCGCGCAACGCCGAAGCGCTCAACCATCTGGCCGCGGGCCATCTGGCCCAGCATCGCCTCACCGAGGCCCTGCCGCTGTTCACGCGCGCCTTCGCCACGTCCGAGCAGCGCCTGCGCCAGGAGATGCTCGGCTTGTCCGAGGTGCACCTGGCCCAGGTGCTCCAGTTGCTGCGCTCCGACGAGGAGCGGCTCTATGCGCTGCTGCGGTCCCATCCCGAGGACGCTCGCGTCCAACGCATGGCGCTCGGCGCCGCGCTCCTGCTCAAGGGCCGCTCCGTCGAGGAGAGCGCCGACATCTCCCGCACCATCTACCGCGGCCTGGGCCCTCGGGATCGCGCCACCTTCGAGCAGCTCCGGGCGCTGCGCGGCCAGCTGGCCCAGCTCTCCCTCGAGGGCCGCGGCTCGCTTTCCCTGGAAGCCCACCAACGGCGTCTCGACGAGCTCTTCGCGCAAGGCACGGCCCTCGAGGTGGACCTGGCCCGGCGCTCCGCCCCCCTGCGCGCGCTGATCTCCCGGCCCCCTCCCACGGAGATGGTCGACCGTGTCGCCGCGTCACTGCCCCAGGACGGAGCCCTCATCGAGCTCATCTCCTACGTGGACCGTCCGCTGGTGCCCCCACCCGGCGCCCCCGAGGCCCGTCGCGCCGGCCAGCCGCGCTACCTGGCGCTGGTGCTCTTCCCGGACGCCACCGTGCGCGTCCAGGACCTGGGCCCCGCCGGGCCCATCGACGCCGCCGCCGCGCGCCTGCGTCACGCGCTGGCCAACCGCGACGCGGCCTTCCAGGCTCCCGCCCAGGCGCTCCACCACCTCGTCTTCCAACCGCTGCGGCCACTGCTGGGGGAGACGCGCCGGCTCTTCCTGTCGCCGGATGGCCAGATGGCCCTGGTGCCCTTCGCCGCCCTGCACGACGGCCACCAGTTCCTCGTGGACGCGTTCGACTTCATCTACCTGCCCTCCGGGAGGAACCTGCTGCCCCACCCCCAGGAGAGCGCGCCCCCCAGCTCCGTCGTCGTCCTGGCCGACCCGGACTTCAGCGCCCACCTTCCCGCGCTCCCGGCCTCGTCCCCTTCCACCCAGGAAGGCACTCCGGGCTGGGCCAGCCGCCCTCCCTCCGTCGAGCGCTCCGTCTCCACGCTGCGCGAGCACCTGGCCCAGCGGGGCTGGGCCCCCGTTCCCCTGCCTGGGACGCGGCAGGAGGCCGAGTCCATCCAGCGCCTGATGCCGCAGGCCCGGCTCTTCCTGGGCCCCGAGGCCACCAAGGCGCGGCTGCTGAGTCTGCCGGCTCCCGGCATCCTCCACCTGGCCACCCATGGCTTCTTCCTGGGGGACGCGTCCGAGTCCGAGGACTCGCGTGCCGTCGGCCACTTCGGAGCGCTGGGCGAGGATCCACTCGCGAAGCCTCCCGCCGACCCCATGCTGCGCTCCGGCCTCGTCCTGGCTGGAGCGCCCACCCCGGCGGCCTCCGGCTCCAGTCCCGCGCCGCCCTCGCCCGACAGCGGACTGGTGACGGCGCTGGAGCTGGCGGGCCTCGACTTGTGGGGCACGAAGCTGGTCGTCCTGTCCGCGTGCGACACGGGGCGAGGCGACGTCAAACCCGGCCAGGGCGTGTACGGACTGCACCGGGCCTTCCTGGTGGCGGGAGCGGAGACGGTGGTGATGAGCCTGTGGAAGGTGAACGACGAGACGACGCGCGCGCTGATGGAGCTCTACTACTCCCACCTGTTGGCGGGGCAGGGCCGCGCCACGGCGCTGCGCGAGGCGATGCGCACGCTCCGGAGCACCCAGCCCCATCCCCACGACTGGGCGCCCTTCATCACCCTGGGCCGGGACACGCCCCTGCACCTGCTCGTCCCCAGCGCTCCGCTCGGCCCTTTCCAAGCGCGAGGGAGTCGCGTGCATACCCAACCCCTGAGGTCCGGGTCCGCCCACTCTTCTCTCTGGTAGCGTCTGCGGCTTCCGGAGGGATGCATGCTCGACGAAGGCGGTCAGTCGTGGGGGGCGGTGCCTGAGCTCACTCCTGGCACGGAGGTGGCGGGCTTCACCATCGAAGGAACGATCGCCTCCGGCAGCTTCGGCACCGTGTACCGCGCGAGGCGGAGCGGAAAGCCCTACGCCGTCAAGCTGGTGGCCCTCCACCCTCGAGGTGACCGGGAAGCCGCCGCGCTGCGCCTGGTGCGGCACCCCAACGTGGTGACCTTCCACGGCTATGGCCTCTGGCCCGAGGAGGAGCCGCGCTTCCTGGTGCTGGCCCTGGAGCTCATCGAGGGCCTCACGCTCGACGCCTGGGCGGCCCGGGAGAACCCCTCCGCGCTCGAGCTGGTGATGCGGGTGTTGTTACCCCTGGCGCTCACCCTGGCGGATGTGCATGCCTCGGGCGTGGTGCACCGGGACATCAAGGAGGCCAACATCCTCGTGCGCGAGCCGGACGGGCAACCGGTGCTGGTGGACTTCGGCGCGGCGGGCCTCAAGGAGGGAGCGCTCCGGCTGACGATGAGGCTACCGCCAGGCACCGCCGAGTACCGCAGCCCCGAGGTGTTGCGCTTCGCGAAGCAGTGGGAGGGCGAGCACTACCCCTTCTCCCCGGCAGATGACCTGTGGGCCATGGGCGTCGTCATCTACGGGCTGTTGACGCGCACGCTCCCCTTCGGAGACCGGAACAACCCCGGGTTGAATCGGGCCATCCTCGAGGAGACGCCGCCGGCCCCGAATGAGCTCAACCCGCGTGTGCCCCAGGTCTTGAGCGACGTGTGCATGGGGTTGCTGGAGAAGAAGCTCGAGGACCGCTACCCGGACGCGAAGGCACTCGCGGAGGACCTGCTGGAGCAGTGCACCCAGGCGGACGACTCCTGGCGCACACCGATGTTTCCGAGAAGCGGCCAGGACAAGAGCGCCCCATCCCCCGTTCCGGTGGAGCCCGGACGCAACGTCCCCCGGTGGTGGTGGGCTGCCTGCGGGCTCGGACTCACAGCGGCCCTGGTCCTCCTGTTGTGCGCGCCTCACGGTGGCACCCCACGCACAGCGTCGTCTGCTTCCCCAGCGACGTCTCCGGGCACATCTGGCCGAGAAGTCGTGGCCCGAAGCACGAAGGCGGAAGCTGCGCCCGTCGCCACCGCGACGAATAGCGAGGAGCCCAAGATGAAGAAGACGATCCGCACCCTGGTTGCCGCCGGCTGCGTTGCCAGCGCTGGCTGCGTGAGCACGCCGAAACCGCGCCCCCTGCCCCCTCCAGCCAAGTGCCCACCTGGCGCGGCCGAGACACACAAGCGCTTCGGCATGTATCCCAAAGCCATTCTCGGTGTGATGTTTACTTCCACCAACGAGCGCCCCCGGTATGAGCCTGTGCGCGATGGGCAAAAGGTTCGCGCCGAGGTCCTCGGTTCATGGCAGGAACTCCCCGAGAAGACCCTCATCGACGGGCAGTTCCACCTGAGGGATGCGCGTGTCTACGGCCGCTTCACCGCCGCCCACCTCCCCAGTGGTGAGACCGTGCCCGTGTGCATGGAATTGATGACGATCGGTGAGCCGATGAGGGGACAGGAAGTAGGGCCCGGCAGCACGTCCACCCAGGCGTTCGTCATGTCCTCCGTGAGCCTCCAGGCCGTAGAGCGCTTCGAGTAGAGAGCGCGACTCCAGAGGTAGCCTCCCATGCTCCCAGCATCCTCCTCTGTCCTGGTACTGGTTCTTCTGCAAGCCCCCACTGAACCAGTGCCCCCCGCCATCGACTGCACCGGCGTGCAACGCCACGACTTATCGCTCGCACCCGCAGCGGGTGTCGAGGTGTGCGTCAGTCCAGGGCTCTCGACGAGCTTCCGCTTCGACGCACCGGCTGAAGTGGACGTGCAGGACGACGTGCGTTTCGAGCAATTGCTCCGGGCCCGTCAACTCCTCACGCTGGTGCCACCTCCGGACATGACTCCAGGGGAGCGAATACGTCTCACGGTACGCTTCGAAGAAGGCCCGGCCCGACAGAGCGCCACGTTCGTGCTGGTGGGGCACCGCGGGCGCGCGGCCCAGCAGGTCGAGGTGTACCACGACAGACGGACCCGGGAGTCCTACATTCAGGAGATAGAGCAGGAGCGCGCGAAGAGCCAGCAACTCAGCGAAGAAGTCCAGCGACTGCGGGCACTGCTCGAGCAGTCCAGCGGACTGATGGGCCTCTTGCGTTCCTCGACATTGGGAAAGGAGGGCATCCCAGCGCAGCAATCCAGCACGCTCCTGGGTGAGCAGCACTCGGACGACGCACTGTTGCTCACGCGAGTCGTCACCTACCGCTCCAACAACAGCGTGGCGGTGGAGCTGTGGCTCAAGAACTCCGGCGTAGAGCCATGGAGCGTGGCCGGAGCGTCCTTGGTGAACACCGCGGGCGAGAGGCTGGAGGGGGTGCGCGTCGGGCAGGTCGGCCCCATCCCGCCTGGGGAGACCCTGCGCGTGTTCGTCGAAGCAGACGCGGCAAGTGGAATTCCACGCGGGGAGGTGACGCTCCGTCTGTGGAGCGAGGATGGTCGCGTCATCACCCTCCCCCAGGTGACGTTCCCATAGCCCTGGCCCCGCGGCTCAGCCCTCTCTCCCCGACACCTCGTCGAGAAAACGTCTCCACCAACGCCGAGCCTCGAGCTCGGTGAGGCGCAGCGACGTGTACCGGGGCTGCTCGACAGGCGCCGTTCGCGGCAGGAAGAGCGGCTCGAGCCAGGGCTCCAGCACCCGGGCAAGCTCGCGGTACGAGGAAAGGGTCATCCCGGAGGTCGGCGCTCCCGCCTCCGGCCGCTCCCCCACGGAGACAACGACACGCTCCGGGTCGAGCTCCACCACGGTGGTCTCGGCGGAATGAAGCCGGGAACGCAGACCCACGGCACCTCCGAGCTGAGCAAGCACAGGCGGACCCAGGAAATTGAGCCAGTGGACGCCATCCACCCGGAGACCCACCTGCTCTTCATGACGCCAGGCAGCACGGAGATCGATGCCGGGGTAGCGCAGAGCTTCGGCGCGAAAGGCGTCGTCCGAGAGCCGAAGGCCTCGGTAGAGGTGAAGCGCCAGGCC
Organism: Archangium sp.; assembly: GCF_036277355.1. GTDB lineage: Bacteria > Myxococcota > Myxococcia > Myxococcales > Myxococcaceae > Archangium. The sequence continues at coordinate 2,867 of NZ_DASUNC010000130.1, read as the reverse complement.
CGCGTGCCCGGAGGCGAAGAGCAGCGGGGAGGCCATGTCGAGGGCCAACTGGCGCACACAGGCGGGCCCGTGCTCCTCGAGGTACTCCAAGGGAAGCGTCGCGGTGAGCACGCTCACGAACGTTTGCTGGGGAGCAGGCCGCCACGGAATGCGAGCCTTGTACTCGAGCTCGTAGCCATTCCGGCCGTCAGGGCCTCCCGTGAAGAGAAGACCCCGCTCGAAGCCTCGCTTCTCGATCTGGACCTGCTCTGTTTCACTGTAGTCCTCGGGAAAGGACCAGGGCTTCGTATTTCCCAGGAGCCCGCGCGATAGACGCCACTGCTCCTCCGTCAATCGCGAGCCTTCGTGATGGTTGTAATGGACGAACTGGATGGCCCCAGGCCGCTCACCCACCGCGCGCATGTAGACGTCCATGGCATGGCTCACCCCGAGGGAGAGCTCGGGGTGGTCATGCGGCATGTAGAAGGCGATGCGGAACACCTCGCGCGCAAGCAACTGCCGGCGCTGGCGCGGTAGCGCTCCACCCCGGAGCATCCAGGAATCTGGCGGAACACCGCGAAGGCGAAGGCGTGGGTAGTCCTTCGGCATCAACTACCCCCCAAGCGGATTGAGCCCATCCGGTGTCACGAGCACGACCTGGCAACTCTTGGAGAGGTACTTGTAGCCTTCCAATTGAGCCTCCACCCCGGGGGAGTTCATGGGGTCCAGGCGGTGTCTCTCGTAGCAGGGGAATTTGAACTCGTAGACACACTGCACATGGGTCGCGTTCCGGGTGGCATGCACCACGACGTCGGGCCTGAGGGACCCGGCCTTGTTGTTCGTGAGAACGGCACCGTTGATCTGGGCATCCCCCTTGTAGCGAGGCTCGACGGAGAAGTTGTCACGAAGCGTCTCGGGGAGACGTTGCTTGATGCAGGCAAAGGCAGCCGCGTGCTTCAGGATCCCAAGTTGCTGGGAGAGCTTGAGGGGATTGCCCTTCTCATCGACCCCCACCAACCGGTCACACTCGGCGTCGTTCGGGAATCTTCCATTCTTGAATTTGAAGCCCCCCTCGCGCTGGTAGGCCGCGTTGACGTCGGCATGAGCCTGGGCGACGCATTCCTTGAAGACGGTCTGGACTTCTTCCAATTCCGTTTCGGTCAAGAGCCGCTCGAAGGTGAGGAGACCCTGGGCCGCCTCAACAGTCTGGACGACCTTCTCCACCACCGGACCGAGCCGGGTGGCTGCTGGTGCGAGAATTTCCCCGGTGCTGGCATTGACCGGGGCGGCGCAGGCCGCGCCACAGGACTGGTTGAATCGCGCGCGCCCGCCGGTGAGCTGCCAGCCCCAAGAGGGCTGGGGCTGAAAGGAGAAGCCGTGCGGACTCCGCGGTGCGGTGGAGCAGGAGAGGCAAAGGAACACGGTGGCCGGGACAGTGAGCAGAAGCAACGAGGCCGACCGGGCCCGCCTCGAAGGTAGGCCAAGCTGTAGAGAAGACACGGCGCACTCCGCAGGTGGGGTGTGACGACGAGAGTATCCTGGCCTGCTCCGGTGCGCCGTGGGGAAAGTTGCGTCTACCGTCCCAGGACTCCCGCCAGCACCTCGACGCCGCGCAGCACCACCTCGGGCGGCGAGCACGTGAAGCACAGCCGGATGTGGTGCGGAAACGGTCCGAAGCTGGGCCCCGGGGACACCAGCAGGTTGCGCTCGACGCACCGCTCCAGGAACCCGGGCAGGCCCTTGTCGTCCAGGTGCGCGGAGACATCCACGAAGAGGAAGGTGCTGCCCTGGGGAGGCGGAACCCCCAGGCGCGCGACCGCCTTCCTCCCCGTGTCGAGGTAGCGCGCGGAGGCCATGGCCACCCAGGCGTCCCCCGGCCCCCGCAGCACGCGCTCCCCGGCCAGCTGCGCGGCGGTGGGCGCACTGTAGAACCTGTGCGGGCCGTGAGGACCCAATTACCAGAAAAGGACCGTCCCGCAAACCCCCTCCCGGACTGCTCTTTGCGGATGCCCTCCAGGGCTTCTGGCTGGCCCGCTGAGCTTCGTTCCGCTCTCCCTGCTTTCCCTCGGTCCCCGACTCCCGCCGCTCCCACGGCTTTCTACGGGCTCTCACGCGGATGGGCTGGGGTGGGGGTTGCCCGGAATGTCCTGGGAAGGCTGGGGGGCACGGGGGGAACCTTCTGCCCCGAGGGGGCACGTTAGGCCCCGCGAAAATCACCATCGAAATTCTGGAGGGGGGCCTATGGGCGTGGATAGGCGGGCGGAACTAGCGGCGAGACTCCAGCGGACGGAGTGGGCACGACGGGAAGCACAGAGGGACCTTCTTGATGGGTCGGAGGGGGCCCGGATCCGCTACCTAACTGCCTGGGTGGAGCACGCGGAAGCAGAGCGAGATGCCGTGGGGGTGCGCATGGAGCAACCGAAACCGGTTCCTTCCAGGCCCTCCAGGTGCCCCGCTAGGCCGCTTTCGGGGCCTTAGGAGCCGTCCGGAAATTAAGTAACCAAGACATCTTGGGGAACCAACTGGAGAGCCAATCTCAACTGGAAATGTTATTTCCGGACGCCTCCTTATCCGGCGGCACGGGCGGCACGGACCCCGCACGGACGTTCAGCTCCTGGATACCCTGCATAGTATATGTGACGACCTAGTAGGGGGGCATGTCGCCCTCCTAATACTACAGTGGGACTTTGGCGCGAGGGTCTCTGCGTCGGTAATGGCAGCGTTTGGCGATGGCCTGATGGCGGCGGCGCCAGCGGCTCCAGTGCAGGACGAAGTCCAAGGCCGGCCGCACCACCCAAGCGATGTTCAGCAGCAGGCGCCGGAGTTCCTGGATGGAGAAGCGGACGAGTCCAGGCCCTGGCGCCGACGAAACCGGAGCATCCGGCGAG
>NZ_DASUNC010000129.1:0-18929 GCF_036277355.1 Archangium sp. | reverse complement strand
TCGCACCCTTTCCAACCGTCCTGCTTGCTACCCGCGCCCCCGGGAGGGCCGACGTCTGTTCTGTGCTCGAAATCGCTCACAAGAGCCCCTGGTTCCTGCTCTCATGCATGAGTTGGGCCAGTTGTCATGAATATGATGGGCCTCATATGGACTCGTAGATTTGGCGAATGAAGTCTTGATGGTCAGTCACCATGATCCCTACCATCTGGCGAGCAATGTCGGATGGACCGGTAGCCGATTGCCCAGAGAGAGAGTGCAGAGGATCATTGGCAGACAGCGTGAATACAAGATGCTTTATGTCTCGACTGGACGGCGTCTCTTCTTGCATTCGATGGAAAATGGCTGCCAAGGTGTCTTCGTTCTTTTCATCCAGTCTGAGTGCGATGAATGCGATAGTGGAGGGATTCGGGCGTCCCTGGTGTCGATCGAGAGCGTCGCAGGCTTCTTGTACGACGGATGGTGTCAGTGCTTGACGGCTTTTCGCTTCACCCTTGAGCACTTGTGGTGAAGGTTGAGTTAGGCTCCGAATTGCTATTACGTCGTCACCACGCATCGCCATCTCGCGATCATCCTTGTAGCGGAGCTTGCGAACGGGAGCGGTATAGTCAGTGAATTGATCTACATACTCAGATGCGAGAATCTCTGCGAGATCGCCAGAGCGTATTCTCTCTGTTTTGGGGAGAACTTGTCGGATTCGTGCAAATGCTTTCGGATACTCGCCCAGTTTCTCGATTCTTCGGATGAGACTAAGATCGTAGAAGTGATCGGCGACAGCAAGGCATAATGCATTCCAAACCACTTCTCGGGTGTTTGCTTTCTCGTAATATACCGAGATATTTGGGGGCGCGTTAGGCAAGTGGCGGTGTTCAGTGAGCCACATCCTAAGGAAATCGGACTCAAGCTTCCGCATCCAGAACCCCCAAAGCAAAGGGCGCCTAACGTCCGGCCCGCAGGTTGGAGAACATCCCCCGTGCAACTGCGGAGAGGTTACCTATGTATTCTGCTGAGTGAAGCTTTTTACATTCCTGGATGGATGATTTTGGACTCGACTATTTGACGATTTTCTGATTGCGGGGACGTAAGGACCTTTGTCGAAGGCATGACCCGTTGAGGTAGCATCGGTCTTTGAATCCAGGTGCGAGAGCTGGGCTCTATAGGCGTAATCAGCCTGCGCTCTCATAATTTGGGCGCAAGACTCATGGCAGAAATGCCTCCGCGAATTTGGTTCCAGTCGCCTCTGCCTCGCCGATGCCCACGAGCCCACCGAGTCTGCCCACGCGCAGCGTTTCACCGGGCTCGGCGCGGAGCACCTCGCTGGCGTGTTGGGCCCGGCGGCCCGTCATCTGGACGGTGCCATCGGGGAGGAAGTCGGAGTCCTGGAGGAGCAGCAGATTCACGGGTGCGGAGTCTCCTGCACCCGGTGTACTTCCTCGACCTTCTTCACGGCCTCGCGGGCCCGCTCGAGGAGCTCCTCGGGCGTGGGGATCCGGGCATTCTCCAGGGGACGAGCGGGGTTCGGGTTCTTGCCCGCCTCGGACGCCGGCTGCGCGGGGGCAGGGGCGCCGGAGAGCAGCGAGTCCGCCAGGTGCTCCCGGGTGCGTTGGACCTCCTCGACCTGCTTCACGGTGTCACGGGCCCGTTGGAGGAGCTCCGCGGGAGAGGCGAGCCGGGCGCTCTCCAGGACCTTCTCGGGACTCGGTTCCTTGTTCTCCACGGGAGGGGGCTGGGATTCCGGGCCGGGCTTGGATGCGGGGGACTCCCCGAGACCCAGCGGGCCCCTCACGGTGAGGAGCTGGGCCTCCACGGGCACGGCCCGGGAGCGGTACGCGTCGGGCACCTCGCTGGACGAGCTCACGAAGTGGACCGTGCCCTTCTCATCCTCGTACCGGTACATACCGGTGGATGCGTTGAAGGCCTGCTTGTCCTCGGGCGCGGCCGGGAAGCCATCCCCGTCGAAGCCGAGGTGGAGCGTGTTTCCGTCCACCATGTCGAGCTCGACGGCCTTCCCATCGGAGGCGTAGCGAGGGGGCGCTCCCGGGAAGCCCCCCAGGCCCTTCACCCAGAGGATGCGGAGGGCGGGCTCGCGCACCTCGAGCGGCGCATGGAGGAGGGCTCCGGCCTTCGCGCCCTTCACGCGCACGCCATGCTCGTGGAGCGTGGCCACCTCCACGTCCTGCCAGCGCGTCCCGGCCCGGAGGGACGCGAGCAGTGGATCGATCACGAGTACCCGCTTGCCGTCCGGAGAGACGAACTTGAGCTGCTCCCGCGTCGCGATGCAGGTGTCCCACTTCCACACGACCTTCCGGTCATCCCACGGCGACGACCATGTCGAGGTACTCGTGCACCGGAGGGCCTTGCCGTCGCGGAACGCGGTCTGCTGGACCTCCGCGTTCCCATCGGCGGAGCGCGCCGACCAGCTCTGTTCGGGCAGCTCCTCCGCCGGAGAAGGCAGTGCCTCGGCGGGTATGGGCTCGGCGGTGGTTGGAGTTTCCGGAAGAGGGGCCTGGGCGTCCGTGTTCTCGCCAGAGCCGGGAGACTGCTCGAGCGCGGCGGTCGGCTCGGGCCGGGCGGGCTGCTGACAGCCGCTCGAGAGCACCACCGCCACCACCAGACTCCTCAATCGCATGCGACCCCTCGGTGCTCCGCGTTCGGAGGCGGGAGCGTACACGAGTCCCGGTGGCGCCCGGAAACCAGGGATGGGTCCGAGGATCCGTGGATGTCCCCTCTCCCTTTGGGAGAGGGCTAGGGTGAGGGTCTTCCCCTCGGAGCCTCTCATCCGCCTCAGGCCGCCTCGGCTCCCGATGGCTCGCGGGTGCCCGGGCGGAGGGAGCGCCGTGCGAGGAGCTGCTCGGCGAAGCGGTCCGAGAGGGCGGCGATGGTGAGCGCGGGGTTGGGACCCACGGGCCCGGGCATCACCGAGCCATCCGCCACGTAGAGTCCGGGGTAGCCGAACACCTCGCCGTGGGCATCGACGACGCCCTCGTACTCGTGGCGCCCCATCGCGCAGCCGCCGAGCGGGTGCACGGTGAGGACCTGGCCCAGGTACCCGAGCGGGTTGTGCACCAGCTCGCCCTCGAGCGCCGTGGCGATCTCCTTCATGGCTCCGCGCAGCCGCCGGAAGTACCCGGCCGAGCCGCCGCGAGGGCTCCAGTCCAGGTCCAGCGTTCCATGGCGCGTGAGCCGCAGCCTGCCATCGGGGATGTCCCGGCCCATGCCGAGCAGCGCCATCGACGTGGCCGAGTCCAGGCCGGGACCGAGCGCCTCGGCGAGCTGCGCGCCGATGTCGCTCCTGCGCTCGGTGCGTGCCCACTCCCTGGCCAGCCGCCCGGCGAGCTTGAGCGAGCGCAACATCAGCGGCAGGGGGTTGCGCGACTCGTACAGCCAGTTGAGCCACTCCGGGTGGCCGGCGTCCTGGATGTAGAAGCCTCGTCCGTTGCCGCCTTCGAGTGCGTCGCGGACGCGGATGGCGCTGGTGATGACGGGGCCGTTGCTCCCATCGAGCACCCGAGGCCGGGAGGTGCCGGAAGCACTGTCCTTGCTGCCCAGGAGGAAGGCCAGCAGGTCGCCGTTGGCGGAGAAGCGCAGGCCGAGCTGCCGGCTGAGGCGGGGGAAGGAGTGACGGTTGCGCAGCAGCAACTGGTTGGTCCCGAAGGTGCCGGCCGCGAGGATGAGCCGGTCCGCGGTGACGAGGTGCCGGCGAGGCTCGCGCGGGAGCGGCTCGCCCTCGGTGACGCCGCTGTAGTCCACGTACTCGACGGCGTAGCCACCGCCCGCGTCCGGACGGAAGACCTTCACCTCGCACCGGGGGCGGAGCTCGGCGCCCAGGCGCTTCGCGGCGGACAGGTACGTGTAGTCCAGCGAGTTCTTGCTGCCGTAGTTGCAGCCGAGGTTGCACTCCCCGCACATGCGGCAGGTGAGGCGCGTGCGGCCGTGCAGGTTCGGCGAGGACTCGAGGATGGGCTCGCCCGGGACGGGCCGCTGCCCCGGGTTGCCGAAGGTCACGCCCAGCTTCGGGAGGAACCACTCGTACCCCAGCCGCTCGGCGGCCTGCTGCATCGCCTGTGTCTTGGGCGTGGAGCGGTAGGGCTCGTGCTCGAAGGGGAAGCGCTGCGCCTTCAGCATCGCCTCCACCCGGTCGTAGTGGGCCTCCAGCTCCTGGCGGGTGACGGGCCAGTGCTCGTAGCCGCCGGAGGTCCGGTCCTCCCGGACGAAGGTATGCTCGTCCTTGCGGATGAGCACGTTGGCGTAGAGGAGCGAGCCGCCGCCCAGCCCGCTGGCCACCACGCTGCCCAACCACCGGAAGGACCAGATGTTGAAGAGCCCGTGGAGGCCCTGGCCCGGGTCCCAGAAGCCATGGCGGATCTCCCGGGGGCTGCGAGGGAAGGAGCCCGGCGGGTACACCTTGCCCCGCTCGAGCAGACACACGCGCAGGCCCGCCTCGGCCAGCCGGTAGGCCATCACCGAGCCGCCGAAACCGGAGCCGACGATGAGGGCGTCGAAGTGCTCGGGGCGCGCGGTCATGCGTACAACTCCCAGAGGTTGCCGAGGAAGAACCGGCCGAAGCGCACCAGCGCCTGGGGACCACTCCCGGGCGAGCGCATGCTGGCCATGAGCCTGAGCAACTCGCGGACGCCGACCGAGAGCACCCCCGCGGCCACCACCGGGCCGCGCTCGTCGTGGCCCTCGTGCAGGGTGGTGAGCAGCCGGGTCGTGTCCATCCAGAGGTCTGGCCCCGGGTCATCCCGGAGGAACTTGGTGCCGGACAGGAAGTACGTGCGTTCCTCGTGCTCGAAGCGGGCGTCGTAGTGCATCAGCCGCATGAGCGGATCGTCCGAGGGGGAGAAGAGCTGGAAGTGGCCCTCGTGGATGGGGAGGTACTTGGAGAGGGGAGGGAAGGAGAGGTGTCCGCCCAACCAGGCCACGTGCTCGGGATCCAGGAGGAAGTCCTCCAGGGAGTCGATGCGGATGGTGGCGTGGAGGGACAGGCGCGTGGTGCGGCCGTGGCGCGCGGGGGGCCCGGCGTCCCGGTTGCCCAGGGCCATGGGGCCGCACAGCGTCTCGTGGAAGAGCAGGTCGGGGGCGAAGGGCATGAGGGGTTCCTCTCGAGGGCCGCGGTGGGCCGCGTCCCCCTCTTGTTCTGAGTGGGGAAGCAGGGGCTGTGATGAGCGCGGGAAGGGCGGGAGTGGACGCCCGTACCGGGGCGCCGCATGCTCCCTGGCAGAGCGGGCCGAGCGGCATGCGCCGCCGTCACACCGCGAGACAGGCGCCTCCTCGTCCTGAGGAGGTGGTGCCAGAGAGGGCAGGAAGACGATGAATGTGCTGGTAACGGGGGCCACGGGCCTCGTTGGGAACGCCATGGCCCGGCGGCTGCTGGAGCGGGGACACCGGGTGCGCGCGTTGGTGAGGGAGCCGGAGCGGGCCGCGCGGGTGCTCCCGGCGGGCGTGGAGTTGGTGCGTGGGGATGTGACGGCGCCGGACTCGTTGCCGGCGGCCGTGCGGGACGTGGAGTGGCTGTTCCACGCGGCGGGGATGCCCGAGCAGTGGCAGCCGGATGAGCGCATCTTCGACCGGGTGAACCGCCAGGGCACGGTGAACGTGCTGCGGGCCGCGCTCGCCGGGCGGGTGAAGCGGGTGGTGTACACCTCGACGATGGATGTCTTCGCCGCGCCGAGTGGGGGCACGCTGGTGGAGACGAACCTGGACACGGCGCCGAAGCCCACGGCCTACGAGCGCTCGAAACAGGCCGCGGAGCGGGAGGCGGAGGAGCTCCGGCGCGAGGGGCTCGAGCTCGTGTATGTGAATCCAGGCGCGGTGTACGGGCCGTCTCCGGTGCATGTGGGGCTCAACTCGTTGTTCCTCCAGGTGCTCAACCGGACGGCGCCGGCCCTGCCGCCCGGGGGAATGCCGGTGGCGTACGTGGACGGGGTGGCGGACGCGCACCTCGCGGCGGCCGAGCGCGGTGTCCCGGGCGAGCGCTACCTGGTGGCCGACATGCACGTGAGCAACGCGGAGCTGGCGCGGGAGATCCTCCGGGTGGAAGGATTGGGAGCCCGGGTGCCGCCCAGCCTGCCCGCGGGGGTGATGAAGCTGCTCGCCGTGGCCTCCGCGCCCCTGGCGAGGATGTTTGGCTTCACACCGCTCATCGCGTCGGGGCAGTTGTCCTTCCTGCTGTGGGACGTGCGCGTGGATGCGAGCAAGGCCCAGCGTGAGCTGGGCTTCAAGCCAACGCCGCTCGCCGAGGGCGTGGAGAAGACCGTGGCCTTCCTGCGGGAGCAGGGGCTCGTCAAAGCAAGACAGCCACGGTAGCTCAGGGCAGCTGGCCCCTGCCCGCGAAGGCTTGCATCCACGCGAGCTCGTTCCGGGCCCGGTGCTCGCAGGACTCCTCGCGCAGCGGGCCGATGGGCCAACGGTCATAGGCCGCCTTCTTCACGGCATCCTCCCAGTTGCCCAGTTGAATCCAGGCGGCGATGCACTCCTCGCGGGTGGGGACGTGCTGCATCAGCTCGGAGCCGAACATCTGGAGCCGCAGCCCCATCTCCAGCTCCAGACGGGAGCGCTGCTCACGCAGGCGCGCTCCCACTTGGTACAGAAGCCGTCCCAGCCATCGCAGCTCGTCCTCGGTCAGGTGCGCCTTGCTGGCCCTGGCACGCTGCAGGAGCCACGTGCCATGGGACGTGGCCTGGGCCATGCACGTCAGCACCCAGGCATGGTGGGCGGGGCCATGCAGCATGTCCGTATGCACTCGCATCTCCCGGAAGACCTCCTCGCTGGAGGGCTGCTTCCACTCGCGCAGCACGGCGAGTGTCTCGAGTGCCTCCAACTCCCGCCGCTCGAAGGGCGCCGAGCGCGAGGTGCCCGACAGGAAGGGGACGAGGGCGAGCTGGAGGGTACGGGGCGTGGGCCCCGCGAGCTGGCCGAGCCGCTCCTCCACCGAGGCCAGACAGGCCTGGCGGAGTGGCGCCTCGTCTTCGAGGGAGAGCAGTTGTTCGCGCAGGGCCAGGAGCAGGGGCACCGACTGGGAGGAGAGAACCTGCTCGCGCATCCACGATTCCCGGCCCTTCGCCGAGTCTGGAGACAGGACCCCGATGGGGAAGAGCCAGTCCTCGCCAGGCGGGAGCCAGGTGATTTGGTTTGAATTGAGGTGATTCCACTCGATGGGAGCGGGGAGCAGGGGGCTCTTGCGGAAATCCGGCTGTCCGAGGGCCTTCCAGGAGTCGAAGAAGGCATGGCGCCAATCGGCCGCGCGAGGTTGGCGATCAGCGAATTCCAACAACAGACGTGCCTCTGGAGTGTCTCGGAGGGAGGGCGCCGTGAGGTCCTCCCGCACCAGGTCCCACCGGTTTTCCTGCATGCACCAACAGGCCCTCACCAACCGGGCTGGCGCGGAGGACGGATACACCTCGAGTGCTAGGTTCGCGGTGATGCTGGCGCTCGGGTGGCCCGCGAAAGAATACCAGGCGGCCTCCTGGGCCAGCTCCGCGGCGCGGGCTTCCGGGCTCTTGCTGTGTTTCTCGGGTCCCCCTTTCAGGACGCGCCCTCCCTCGACTTCCCACCCGTCCTCCGGCCCCAGTTCCTCCTCTTGCATGCGCCGCTCGCGCTCGTCGAGCCACCGGAATGTGGCCCAGCCACCACCCATCGCGGCGGGCACCAGTCCCAGGGCCCAGCGGAGCAATCGGCGGCGAGGCCATCGTCGTGTTCCCGCGCCAGCCTCCTGCGGAGGCGTCCCAAGCTCTGGACGCTCCTGTCCGTCCCCGGTCGATGTGCTCATGGTGTCGCTTCAAGCTACCATGGGTTTCATGCTCCTTCGCGCGAAGAGCAGGCTTCTCTCGGGTCTGGTCCTCCTGGCCGTCCACAAGGCGGGATGCCTTTCGGAACTGGACTCGGTGGAGGTGGTGGGGGAGTGCGGTCCACGGGATCTGACGCCCGAGTGCTGCCTCAAGAAGAACCCCGGCCAGTGGGAACAGTGCACCGGGTCATCCGAAATGGCGCAGGTGGCCGAGACGGCACAGCGCTCCGTCTCCACCGCCATGAAGATCACCGCTGGCGCCACGGTGGTGGCCATGACAGGGGCGATGATGCCCCAGATCAACTCAGCCGAGCGCAGGGGCGTGGCCCTGGCCACGGACCTGCTCGCGAAGGTGGAGCGGGCCATCGAGCAGTGTGTGCGACGGGCGGACCAGAAGGTCAACGACTACCACTTCAACGGCCGGAGCCCGAGCTGGGAAATCTGCCAGCAGGTGAAGGTGGGCGAGAAGACGACGTGGGCCGCGTACCTGGGGCTCTTCAAGCACGAGGAGTCCTGGCCGTGCCTGCGCGAGGCGTTGGACAAGCTGCTACCCAAGCGCTACCTGCTCCATCCTCGCTTTCAACTCGAAGAGTGGACTGGGACGTGGAAATTCTTGAATGAAGAGCAGGTGAAGCAGATTGTGTTGAAGCATGGCTGGAAGGGACTGTTGGGCACCATCGAGCCGGATATCGTCCTCATGGACGAGAAGGGCTTCATCGTCCAGGTGTACGATCTCAAGTTTCCTTGTCCCGAGACCAACAACGCACGATGGGAGAGGTACAAGGGGGGGCGTTGGGATGATGAGATGCAGGGTGGGGTCTATATGCGTGCAACTCGAGTAAAGCCACGGCTGGTCTCTCCACGGCAGGGAGTCGTACGAGAGGATTAGGAGAAACACTGTCCATGCGATACCCGAGATTGCGGCACTACTCCGAGCACGGCCGGTTGGTCGCGAGCGGTGCCTTGCTCATGACCTTCTACATGCAGCACCCCAACGAGCGAATCGCTCCCGCCGTCCTGCGGGCTCTCCAAATCATTCGTGAATGGATACATCCCCACCAACTCGCCTGGTATGATGCGGGTGAGGGACAACTCGATCCACTCGACGACTCCGGATGGGAAAGGCTTCGCATGCGAACATTGAAGCCGGAGCCAGACATGTCGGCCTATCTGGTGTTGGATGGCCAATCCACGGAAGTGGATGATCTGCGTGTGCACTATAGAGGGTTGGATGTCTGGCCCTCTCCCTGGCCAGAGCAAAAGGACGGTGTGAGCGTCCTGTATGTGCGGCTACCCACGGCGTTCCTGGTGGAACGGGGCGCGGACCGGGTCCGAGCCCTGGCCCTCGAACTGGCTGCGGAACTCCCCTTCAACTCGGGGTATGTGGACTTCGTCCTGTGTTCGGACGGCTGGCATTTTGGCGAGGCCCTCCCGCTCATCCAACCGCGCTATCCGGGAGTGCACCTCGCCTCGAGCAGGGCGAGCCTTCGCATGAATACCTGGGTGGATGGGGTGCACTGGATGAACTTCCTCGGGGAGCCCGTGCTCGGGAAGCTCGGCGGCGTGCCCGGTCTGCGCGCGCACCTGGGACTCCCGGGAATCACCCTCCAGGAGATGCGCGGAGACCGGGTGCTCATCACCCTGGGAGCGCAACCAGAGGTCGGGGACGTGGAGGCGGGCCAGACACTTCCCCTGCACCGCGCGCTCGCCCGGATCCTCGCGCCCTATCTGTATCGCAGTGACATGGATGACTTCTACCCGGCCACCGAGGACATGCTCCGCTGGGAGCGCCGCTTCCTGGACTGACCGAGCCCCCATCTCCCCCGTCCCCCTCCAGGCAGCCGGGCACACCGGGCCTCCCGGGCCCACCTTCTCGCCGCCAGTCCTTGCCGGCCCCCCCGGGGTCCCGTTAAAGCGGCGGGGTGCGCTCCCTCTGTCTCCGCTGCCTGCGTCCCCAGTCCACGTGCTATTGCGCGCGCGTGCCCCAGGTGGACTCGCGCACGCGCGTCGTCTTCCTGCAGCACCCCCGTGAGCGGCGGGTGGCCATCGGCACGGCCCGCATGGCGCACCTGTCCCTTCCCAACTCCGAGCTCCACGTGGGCGTGGACTTCTCCGGCCATGCCCGGCTCGAGGCGCTCGCCGCCCACCCCGAGCGCGTCGCCGTCCTCTTCCCGGGCGAGGAGGCCATCCCCCTCGAGGAGGCGCGCCTCCACCCTCCCGAGACGCTCATCGTCGTGGACGGCACCTGGCCCCTGGCGCGCAAGCTGGTGAAGACGAACCCGCTCCTGGCTGGCCTGCCGCGCATCGGCTTCGTCCCGCGCCGCCCGAGCAACTACCGCATCCGCGCCGAGCCGGCCGAGCACTGCGTCTCCACCATCGAGGCCGTGGTGGAGGTGCTGGGCGCCCTCGAGGGCCACCAGGAGCGCTTCGACACCCTGCTCAACCCCTTCGAGTTCATGGTGGACACGCAGCTGGACCGCCAGGACAGCCGGACGGAGCCGCCTCGCCGGCGCCTCTACAAGTCCGCGTGGCAGCCGCCGCTGGAGCTGCGCACCCTCGCGGAGAACTTCGAGCACCTCGTGCTGCTCTACGCCGAGGCCAACGCCCACCCCGCGGAGCAGGCCCTGCCCTCGGAGCTGGTGCACCTCGTGGCCCTGCGCCCGGCCACGGGAGAGCGCTTCCATGCCGTGCTCGCCCCGCGCCAGCCGCTGGCGCGCAGCACGTGTCTGCACGTGGAATTGCCGGAGGAGACGCTCCGGGCGGGCGAGCCGCTGGAGTCGGGACTCGCGCGCTTCCAGGCCTTCCTGCGCCCGGGCGACAAGCTCGCGGTGTGGACGACGTTCGCGTTGGAGCTGCTGCGCCGCGACGGCTTCCCCGTGCCCGAGGCGCTCAACGTGCGGCTCGCGTGCGCGCGGGCGCTCAAGAGCAAGCCTGGGGGGGTGGAGCACGGGGCGGAGCTGTTGGGCTCGCGGCTTCCCGAGCAGTGGGCTCCGGGGCGCGCCGGGCGGCGCATCGTGGCCCTGGAGGCGGTGGTCCGGGCCCTCGACGAGCGCGGCCGGGCCACCGAGCCTCCGTCCCGGCAGCGGATGGCGTCGTAGCCACCCCCGCCGGGCGGGTGCTTCACGGGATTACGACGGATCCGGCTTCGGCGTCTTCGGGCCGCTGGCCGGCAGCTTCGGTTTGGCGATGTAGCTCTTGGGCAGCTCGCCGGTGAGCGAGTCGAGGAACGTCACGATGTGCTTCGTGTCCTCGTCGCTGATCTGCTTGCCGAACTGGTGCTGGGCCATGAGCTTCACGGCCGTCTGCAGGTCCTTCACCGAGCCGTCGTGGAAGTAGGGCGCCGTCTTGGTCACGTTGCGCAGGGTGGGGACGCGGAAGATCATCCGGTCCGACTCCTTCTTCGTGAGATCGAAGCGGCCCTGGTCCTTGGACGGGTAGGGCATCACCAGGCCCAGCTTCTGCAGCGAGCCGCCGATGGCGGGGCCGTTGTGGCAGGTCTGGCAGCCCTGCTCCAGGTACTTCTTCAGGCCCATCTTCTCCGCGTCGTTGAGGGCGGTCTCGTCACCGGCCAGGTACTTGTCGAAGCGCGAGGGCGTGACGAGCTGGCGCTCGAAGGCGCCGATGGCCAGGCCCACGTTGTTGTACGTCACCGGGTCGGCCTCGCCCGGGAAGGCCTTCTGGAAGGCCGTCACGTAGCCGGGGATGGACTTGAGCGTCTCGATGACGCGCGCCTCGCTGGGCATGGCCATCTCGACGGGGTTGAGGATGGGGCCCTTGGCCTGCTCCTCGAGGTTGGGGGCGCGGCCATCCCAGAACTGCAGGACGTGGCCACCGGCGTTGTACACGGTGGGCGAGTTGCGGCCGCCCAGCTGCTTCTTGTGGCCCGGCGAGAAGGGCTTGCCATCCACGCCGTACTTGTTCAGGTCGTGGCAGCTGTTGCAGGACACGTCATGGTTCTTCGAGAGGCGGTTCTCGAAGTACAGCATGCGCCCCAGCTCCACCTTCTCCGGGGTGATGGGGTTCTTGGGGTCCTCGAAACGGGCCGGCAGCGCCTTGAAGACGGTGAGCAGGGCGCGGTCGATGACGGCCTTCTGGGTGGCTGCGGGAGCGGCCGGAGCGGCCGGAGCGGCCGGCCTGGCCGCCTGCGCGAAGGCAGCGGCGCCCGCGGTCGCGGCGACCAGGAGGAGGGGTCGAACGAAGGTCTTGAGTTTCATGGGGTCTGCTCTCTCACTGAGCTCCACGGCCAGGACCCCTTCGGGTCCGGGTGGGGGAGTGGGCCGGAAGCCCATGAAAGGTAGCAGCCTCGGGGCCTGGGGGAAACGCGGTGCGGCATGACGCCCCGGGGCAAGGACCCTCGGCCGGGCGGGACGCCGCGTCCCTCGGCCTCGTGGGCGGGGACGCGGCACCGGGGAATTGCTACTCGCCGTAAACGATGGCGCAGTACTTGGCGTAGAAGCCGAGGATGTTCTCGAAGCGGTAGTCGATGTGGGTGACGCGGTTGATGTTGGCCTTGCGGGCCGTCTCGTGCACGCCGGCGTCGCCGGTGGTGATGAGGCCGAGGATGGACGTCACACAGCCCTCGCCGGACTTGGAGCCCAGCTTGGTCTGCTCGTTCACGAAGTTGTTACCAGTGGTGTTGGTGTACAGGCTGGAGAAGCCGATGGCGCCAGGGAAGGCGATGCCCGCGCAACCGGAGAGGCCCGTGGTGGCAACGCAGAGGACGGCAACGGCGGACAGCTTGCGCAACAGGTGCATGTTTCCTCGCTTGGACTGCCTGGGAGTGAAGCGGTACGGCATGTACCCGTGCTCCGGGTGGAAGTAAATCCCCTGTCAGATGCGCTGGCCGGAGCGGAGGCCGGTGTTGCTCATGGGGACGGGGCGGGCGCGCCACGTCGTGGAGTCGGAGGCGGAGCGCTGCTCGCCGCGCACCACCTGCCAGAGGCGGGCGATGGCGAAGCACACCGCGAGCAGCCCGAGGCCCACGCCCAGGGCGGGCAGCAGGCCGAGGGTGGGGCCCACGCGTCCGGCGAGGCCCGCCGTCCCCGCCCAGCCGTACACCACCGGCAGGTGCAGCACGTAGAGCCAGAGGGAGGAGCGGCCCAGGGGGGCCAGCAGCCCGGAGAGGAAGCGGGGCACCAGGTTGATGGCGCCCAGCACCAGCAGACCCTGGCCCACGCGGAAGCCCACGAGCCAGGCGCTGGTGGGGCTCCAGTCCGAGGGCAGCCGGCGCGTCAGCAGCAGCAGGCCCCCGCCGAGCGCCAGCAGGGCGAGGCCCTGGGGCCAGCCGGGCCGCAGCAGGCGCAGCAGGTGGGCCGCGAGCGCCCCGGCGAAGAAGAAGCCCGCCCAGGGGAAGAGGGGGAAGCGCGCGCCCGGCATGCCCACCGCCTGGCGCAGCTCCACGGGCCAGCCCGTGGCGGCGCTCCACATCCAGGTGCTCGCCAGGGGGATGCCCACGGCGAGCACGGCGAGCACCACGGCCCGCGTCCAGGTGCCGCGCGCCAGCACCAGCACCGCCGCGCCCACCAGCAGGCTCACCGCGATGCTCTGCAGGGCGTCGAAGGTGAAGACGAGCGAGCGCACCGGCTCGCCCCAGCCGAGCGCATGCACGGTGTCCCAGCCCGGCCAGTGCACCAGGTAGCCGAGGAAGAGCAGCAGCAGCGCGCGCCGCGCCCGGCGGCCGAAGGACTGGCCCGCGCTCTCCTGCGAGGTGCCGAGCGCCGCCACCACCGCGAAGCCGGCCACCAGCAGGAAGAGGGGCGCGGTGATGCCGCGCAGCTCCCAGTACCGCTGCACCCACGCGTTGGCGCGCATCTCCGGCGCGAGCAGCGCGTCCAGCGTGTGCCCCAACACCATCGCCACCACGGCCAAACCTCGTGCGCCGTCGAGTCCGGGATGACGGGACGAGGGCTTGCGGAGGTCGAAGAGGGAGGTACCGGGACGGGTCACGGATCGTGAGCATACGTGCAAGCGGGCCGCGCGTCTCGAAATCGGACGCCGGGCGCTGACGCGGGGCCCTCCGGGGTGGTGTCATGGCACGTCCTATGACCGCCCGTGAAACCCTCCTGGCCGTGTTGTGTCTGTCGTTGCTCGTCCCCCTCTCCGCCCGGGGCGAGGAGCCCGAGATTCCCGCCCTGGACGACTGGTTCGGGCAGGACAAGGCGCTGCACTACGGCGTCAGCGTGGGCCTGGCCGGCGCGGGGTATGCCGGGGGCGCGCTGCTCTTCGAGGCCCCCGAGGCGCGGTGGCTCACCGGCGCGGGCGTGGCGCTCGGCGCGGGGGTGGCGAAGGAACTCTACGACGCGGGGCGCGGCAGCTTCTTCTCCTTCAAGGACCTGACGTGGGACGTGCTGGGGACGGCCACCGGGCTGGGCCTGTCCTGGGCGGTGGATCGGCTCTTCTTCCAGCGCGATGGCGGGGCGCCCACCGAGCAGGGGAGCGGGGGAGGGCTGGCGGGCGGGAGGAGGCCCCTGCTGACGATGTCGGTGAGCGCGGGGGGTCATCCCCAAGGGGGGCCGGGTGATGGTAGGAATGGCTCGGTCATGCTCCTCCTGGGAGGTTGTTGGTGATGATGCGGAATCGGCTCTTGCTCGGCGTCGGATTGGTATCCCTGGGCGCCTTCTCTTCCTCGTGCAGCAAGGAGTCCCCTCCGCCCGAGTCCAAGCCCACCACCGCCGCGGCGGCCCCGGCGCCCGCGCCAGAGCCCGCGCCGGTACCCGCGGAGCCGCCGAAGCCGAAGATGAGCCACGAGAAGCTCGTCTCCTTCTTCCGCCCGTCCGCCGCCGTGAAGGCCGAGACGCCGCGGGACACCGCGTCACAGATCGCCCTGGGGCGCCTGCTCTTCTTCGAGAACCGCCTGTCGAAGAACCACGACATCTCGTGCAACAGCTGCCATGACCTGGCCACCTTCGGCGTGGACGGCAAGCCCACCTCCGAGGGGCACAAGGGCCAGAAGGGCACGCGCAACGCGCCCACCGTGTTCCACGCCGCGGGCCACATCGCGCAGTTCTGGGATGGCCGCGCCGCGACGCTCGAGGAGCAGGCCGCGGGGCCGATGATGAACCCGGTGGAGATGGCCATGCCGGACGAGAAGCGCGTGCTGGCCACGCTCAACTCCATTCCGCAGTACGTGAAGGGCTTCAAGGAGGCCTTCCCCGGCCAGAGGAAGCCGGTGAGCGTGATGAACGCCGCGCGGGCCATCGCCGCCTTCGAGCGCAAGCTCCTCACCACGTCGCGCTTCGACAAGTTCCTCGCGGGGGACGAGAGCGCCCTCACCGAGCAGGAGCGGCGCGGGCTGGAGCTGTTCGCCGCCTCGGGCTGCACCACGTGCCACAACGGCCCGTCGGTGGGCGGCACCTCCTTCCAGAAGCTGGGCCTCATCGAGGAGTACCCCACCGGGGACAAGGGCCGCTTCGAGGTGACGAAGAACGAGGAGGATCTGCACAAGTTCCGCGTGCCCACGCTGCGCAACGTGGAGAAGACGGGCCCCTGGTTCCACGATGGCTCGGTGAAGGAGCTGCCCCAGGCGGTGCGGCTGATGGCCAGGCACCAGCTGGGCATGACCTTCAGTGACGCCGAGGTGGACGACATCGTGGCCTTCTTGAAGAGCCTGACGGGCGAGCTGCCCGGGCCCGAGGTGCTCGCGCCGCCCACGTTGCCGCCGAGCTCGAGGAGCACCCCGAAGCCGGATCCGACGTAAAGGCTCGCCTCCCGGCCTGGGGGGCGCTAGGAAGCGCGGCCATGAAAATGCTCTATTACGCCCACTCCGGGCTGCGCTACCTCGTGCTGCTGATGGGGCTGATCGCCGTCGCGTACTTCGCCTTCGGGCTCATCACGAAGCGGCCCGTGGACAAGTCCGTGCGCATCATCGGCTCCAGCTTCGCTGGCCTCCTCGACACGCAGATCCTCCTGGGGATCATCCTGCTGGGCGTGCTGCCGGGTTCGGGTTGGCAGTTCTACCCGGCGTTCTGGGGCCACCTGGTGATGATGCTGGCGGCGGCGGGCCTCGCGCACGCGCTGCTGGTGATCAACCGCAAGCGCCCCAACCCCGGCTACCTGCTGCCGCTCATCGGCGTGGGCGGGGCGCTGCTGCTCATCATCGGCGGCATCCTGTCCATCGGCCGGAGCCTGATGGCCAGCACCCCCATCGGCGGGTGAATTGGATGCGGCGGTGCACCTGCCGCTGCTCCAATCCTGTTTGATGTGCTGCCATCAAATTTGAACATCATTCAACTTGTCGCAACCACACCCTGAAGTGGGCTGTTTAGATTGGCTCACTTCAGGGTTTTCTTCTGTGGTGGGCTACATTTGAATTCGTTCGTAGGGCATATCCATGGATGCGCTCCTAGATACTTCATCCCTCAGTGCGGCGATTGATAATGACAAGGCGGTAGCTGCATTCACAGGATTGGTACGTCGCAGTAAGATGCGCTTTCTAATTGCCCGAGAAGCGCTTGATGAGGCATTTGCTGGTGTTTCCGGAGAGAAACTCGTCCAGAAGGCACTGCGGCTTGAGCGTCTCTTTGCCAGCCTTGGATCCGCAATTGACGTTGCGGAACTAGGCAATGTGATCTGCATGTTAGAGGCTAAGGGTCGAATTGCCTCGACGCCATTGCTGAATATTCAGGAGCGTAAAGAAATTGCTCGTGAGCTTGCTGTGATAAAGGCAGGAGGGAGTGCTCTTTCTGTCTTGAAAAAAGCGTCAACAAGAGTTGGTGAATACAAAGCAGAGACTCGCGATGTCTGGAAAGGAGCAATCGAGGAAGGGATGCAGAAGTACCGCGCTAAGAAGTGGTCTGCCCGGGAACTGGGTGAGTCGCTTCTGAACTTTGGTCCAGAACATATTGATACTACTGTGTTGATGGGTGTCCTGACGCAGTCGATGGGGTTGCCTCCTACTGAATGTGTCTGGGTTCTGAGAAGAACTGAGCGTTACAAATCGCTGCGTGCGTACTTGGCAATGGCTCAAGTGTTGATTCTCGGGAGTAGTGTTCCTGCCGATCTCATCAGCCAACATCCACTACTGCGTAGGCTTAAGTATCACCCAAATCATCACATGGACATGATGATTGCATCCTCGGCTGCTTATGCTGACTTCTTTGTCACTGAGGACAAGAATCTGACAGAACTCTGTCGGTTTTTGCGAAATAGGGGTTGTCTTGGATTTAGATCCTGCTCGCTCAGTGCGCTTGAGTATCACATTCGTTAATGAGCACTTGAGAGACTGTCTGGCTGTCGGCCGGAGTTTGGTGGGCATTACCCCATTCGTCGGCTGTGCAAGGAGTCATTTGGAGGAGAGATGACCCGCTCCCCAGCTTGGAGTCCAGCGATGAGTGAACACTCTCCTCGCATCCGTCGCTACCAGCTCTTCAAGGATGGTGAACGCTCTCTGTTCCTCCCCGAGTGCATCAGTATCGCCTTCTACATGCGGTGCTCCCACGAGGAGATTGTTCAGGCCGTGTGGCGTGCTGTGGAGGTCTACCGCCACGCGGTAGGGCCACAAGATCTCGGCTGGTATGCCGACGATGAGGGCGAATGGCAGGAACTTGATGACAACGGTTGGGAGTTCAACCGGCGGAAGGTGCTTGAGCGTGTGGGCGGCACCATTTGCTTGGCGGAAAGCGCGGAAGAGGTTGCTGGCCATGAGGTTCGCTACCACGGTCGGCAGTTCGACCACCCCCATTTCCCTCCCGGTCCGGAGGCGACGAGTTCGATTGCGTTCTACCTCCCTACGGAATACCTGGAGGAGTACGGCCTGTCTTTATGTGTAGTGGTTCGTGCTTTGGATTCTGATTAAGATTGTTGTGGTTGGAGTGTGCAGTGTGATCCGAAGCACGGTAAGTTGGGAGGAGTTGCTTGGGGGCTGCCAACGAGTGCATGCCCGTTTGGGGTATAGAGCGTATAGACCCAGCCAGCGCTTGCGTGAGCAGTGATTGCACGGCTGTTTGGGTGGTGGTAACTGTTTCCTCGCCCGTGTGAATATACGATGCTGTGATTTGGTTGGGCTCGAGGTGGTCGGAGCGCGTTTTGGTGCCCGCCATGATGGCTGGCAACTACTCCTACGAGTTGTGATGGGACGCGGGGGATTCTTCGGTAATTTGCATCACCGCATAGGAGGATGGAACGCTGTGCTGTGTTATCCCCAAGATGCACTATCAAGGCTAGCCCCGAGTCGTTTCGGGTGCTGCCTTTGCAGTGGACTAGGTCAAGATGTCCTGTTGAGACGTGTGTTAGGGCGCTAGGCCAAAAGTGAAGGTTGTTGCCAAGTTGGCGAGCGAATTGAGTGTGACTCATGCCCATTCTTTGGCGTGGGGCAATCCAGTTTAGACCCTGGGCTTCGTTGTGCCTGTTCGCGGAGATCCAGTGATCCATGTCCCAATGGGAAAGAATGATGACTGGGTTCTGTGAGAAGCAGAACCCAATGTTGTTTGGATAAGTGGGGGTGTTTTGGAGGCACCCTCCACCGAAGTCATAATAAATGATGGGTTGCCCGTGAGAATTGCAGATTGCGTTGCAGTTTCCCTGGCCGACATTGTATGCGGCAACCCATGAAAGGTCTGTGCTGTGCATCATTAGACGACCGGTCAGTTCGTCTGGATCGGCCTCGGGAATGTCATCAAGGCTTGTGGCCAATATCAACGTATGTGCCAGCTTGCTTCGATGATCGATGTGCTCTATGTCTTTGACGGGAGCCGGAACTGCATCGTTGTACAGTGGTGCCCGGAAACGATACGCTGGAATACCTTTTGGCCCGATTGTTAGTCTATACCAGCGGTCTTCCTGCAAGCGCCGTCCCTGTAGTCCAGGGAACAGGCGGGATTCCGAATTGGGAGCCTCTATGGGTGCTTCCAATTCTATGATTGCAGTGGGTATATTTCGCTGAATATCCGGGAGATTGTTTCCGTACTTTGATATTTTATCAAGATATTCGGCTGGGAACGCATCGAAGCGAACTCGGAGAGTATTCTCAATCAGTTCGATAGAGTCCGTGAACGCGAAGAAATCAGGGTCTTCGGTACGTCGAGTGGGCAGGAGCGCGGACCCGAAGCCGTGCGCATGGGGAGGACTTGGGGTTCAAGGGCGTGTGGAGCCGAGCGATGGCCATGGGACGCGAGTCCCCGCGAGAGCTCGAGGCATGAATGAGACA
>NZ_DASUNC010000128.1:0-38676 GCF_036277355.1 Archangium sp. | reverse complement strand
ACCTCGACGCCAGCTGGCCCGAGTACAACCGCCTCTACGCCCACCCCTTCACCTGGTCCTGGACTCGCGCCAAGATGCACTCGTGGGTGGACCGGCACCTGTCCTGACTATGTTGAAAAACTTGTCGGACAGTCCACTAGGAGCCTGTCGGATAGGGGCGATGCCCCTGTGGCGGGCAACGCGAGCCAGGCTCCTCGTGGACCAGTGGGTCATGCGCAGGCCGAGGCCCGCCGGCTCACTGCACCCCAGGCGCTCCACCTCGACACGTTGCAGGGGGGAAAACTCCCTCGGACGACCAGCGCGGGGAGACACTCCACCAGGCCGAAGTAGCACCGGAGTACTGCGGTGGGGGTGGTGCTACCCCCCCCGGAGGGCTCGCGGCCGAACTTCTCCGCCACCGAGGCGAGGCGCTGTGGAGAGTTCTCTGGGATGAGGTCTCGGGCTTGGAGTGCCTCCAAGGTGAAGTCCTTCGAGGGCGCCGCCTGCGAGCGCGGCGAGCTTGCGCATGAGCACGCCGTGGCGGAGCCCGTCGTGGCGGAGGTCGAGGGAGAAGAGGTGGGCCCGGCCGCGGTGGAGGAGGACCTCCTGCGGCGTCACGGGGCGCTCGTCGTACTCGGCCAGGTCGAGATGGAACTGCTCCGTGAGCCCCAGAGGGAGAGGGCGGCTGCCCCCGCGAGGGCCGCGCTCCCCCTATATGGTTGGGCGTCCCGCATCCTATCCTCCAGGGTCATTTCACGCGGAGGAGAGGCCAGCGCCATGGCGAATGAGTACCGAAGTCCTGGGGTGGGGGAGGGCGGAGGTACGCAGCTCGATGCTCGGAGAGGGAGGACGGGGGGCCCGCCGAGGTGGGCGCCTGCAGGGGCCTTCTCGCTCATCGTGCTCTTCCTCTTCGCGGCGTGCGCAACGCAGGCGCCGATGACGGGCATGAACGCGGGGCGAAGCCGCACCTGGGCAGAGGCATCCGAGGAGGCCGAGGCCCGGCCTGGGCCCGCAACAGAGCCCGGGCTCGAGGGCGCGGTTGTTCTGGACGTCGTGGTGCTTGCACCCGGGAAAGTGAGGACGCGGCCGGTCCCCATCACCCATGCTGAGTTTCGAGAGAATGTGGAGCGCCTCGCGCGAGGGCGCCAGCTCGAGGGCGGGCCCCAAGCGGCCGCTGCGGAGGTCCTCAAGGTGCAGGAGTCGCTGCGCCAGGCCCGGGAGGTACGGCCAGTCTCGGACGTTGAGGCTGGGGGCACGTTCACCGCGGAGGGGGGGCCGCGCGATGAGGGGGGCCGGCCGCGGGTGTATGCCATCCTCCCAGAGCAGCAGTGGGGAGCTGTCGAACTGGAGCCCCAGGCCGAGGCCGAGCTGCGCGCGAGGTACGAGCGATTCTGCATCGTACGAGGGGGGGGCGACTGCCTCGGGCTGTTTGAGGATGGCCCCTTTTTGCGCTCGGACGACCGGAGCACGCTGGCCTTGGCCCTCGCGTTCGGCTCGGTCCTGGACGAGACGTACGCGGCGCTGGGCCGCGAGGTGAGCCCCAAGGTGCTCCTCACGTCGCTTTTGTGGACGGCGAGTTTCTATCTCGGATTGTGGCTACTGCCTGAGCCAGTGACCAAGGGTGTTGCGGCCGTGCTCACGGTGGCGCTGGTGGCCTGGCTGGGCATCGACACGGTGTGGGGCCTCATGGACGGCTGGGCGGAGCTCGTCATGAAGGCGCGGGTAGCTACCACCTTCGACGAGCTGCGCGAGGCCGGGGAGGGTTTCGCGAAGGTGCTGGGGACGGACGCGGCCAGGGCGATGATCATTGCAGTGACGGCCCTGGCGGGGCGAACGCTGGCGGAGGTGGGGTCGGCGCTGCGCTCACTGCCGGGTTTTCGGCTCGCGCAGGTGCAGCTCGCAGGGCAAGGAGGGCCGACGTGGGTGGTGGCGCGGTTGGAACGGGTCGAGGCGGTTGTGGTCTCGGCCGAAGGTGCCCTGGCGGTCACGGTAAGACCCGAGGGTGCCCTCGCTGGCGCCATGATGAGCCGCAACAGCGCGGTGAGCGCCAGCTCAAGCGGGTCACCCACCCAAGAGGTGTACCGGCACCGCGGTGGCAACAGGCAGGTAGAGAGGAACGGAGAGCGGTGGCACCTCTCACGAGGCGTATCCGTCAATGACATTCCTGCCTCGGACCCCTTGGGTGACCAGCTCCAGGCGGCGGCGAAGCAGGTGGCCTCGCGCTGGGGTCCAGAGCACTACTCACCCAAGGTGGAGGCCGCCATCAGGCGAATGCTCCAGCGGGGGCTGGTGCACCGCGCAAACCTGCTCGAGCGCCAAGCGCGTGGACGGTGGGTGGAGGAGCAGCTGCGGATCCTCTTCCCGAAGTTGGACTGGAAGCCCCGGGGTGTTGATGTGGCCGGGCCACCTGGTCAGAAGTTCGGCTACGAGATTTTGTCGGGTACCGACTCGAACTTCGAGATTCACGGGCGGCGGATGGCGAGTTCCTTCTTTCGTATGATCTTCTTCTGACATGCACGAAAGCTCCAACGTTCACTACGAAGAGCGGGAGATCCAGGGCGAGCGACTGGAACTCACCAGCAAGGAGGCCATCTACTGGCTGGGGCCCAACGTGACGCTGCAACGCTGCACGCTCGTCATCGGCGTTGGGCGGCGGCAGTTGGTTCCGATGTGGGGCACGCTGCTCGACTGCACCATCACGGCAAAGCGAGAGGTTGTAGAGCAGTGTTGGACGTCGATTCGGTTTGAGGGCTGCCGATTCACAGGACGGTTTTCTGGAATCAGGTTCGGCCAGCGGGTCGGCGTGGACAGGTGGTGGGAGCACGGCGGGATCGCGAACTGTGACTTTTCCGAGGCTCGTCTCGACCAGTGCGTTTTTCACGGCTGCGACATGCGGACAATCCGGCTCCCGAAGTGGCCATGCTTCACCATCGTGGACCCCATCAAGCACGGGCGGGAGCTGCTGCGCGTTCCGTGGCCGGGCGACTTCATCCCCGTGACCCTGGAGGGTCCGCTCAAGGAACAGCCCAGCACGTCCGCGGTGACGCTCTACGCGCCGGCGGAGGCGAAGCGCTCGGGGGCGGCACTTGAGGAGTTCAGGTCGGCAGTGGAGCGGTTCGACTTCATCGTGCGGTGAGGGAGGTGTTACCGCGCGGGCTTGTTGACAGGAGAGTCTGGCGCGAGCCCCACACCTGGGCGGGAGGCGCACCCCGCGGCCCCTCCAGCACCTCCACTCCCTGGGCTGGACGGAGGCTGACGAAAGAAGACCCCGGCCCGAGGAGACCTCCGGGCCGGGGTTGCCGTCGGCAGTGTGTTGAGGGCTCGCGGCGTCCCGCTGGAGGTTGAGCACCTGGGAGCTTATAGGGAGTGGGTCGTGGGGATATTCCGACAGGCTCCTAGCGCGGGGCCCACTCCTCGAAGACGAAGCGGTCCACGGCCACCAGCGTGATGTTGCGCGGCAGCCGCGCGTAGCCGGGGGGCCCCCCCGTGGACTCATACACGCCGTCCGGGTTCATCAGGTTGAAGCACACGGGCACCACCCGTCCATCCGGCAGCTTCGCCTTGTCCCAGCGGCCGAAGATCTGCTTGCGCCCTTCGTTGTCCGTCCCGTTGCCGGTCACCCACAGCCGGCCGTACAGCACCGAGCCCGCGGGCAGATCGCCGAAGTCGTCCATGAAGGTGCTGAGGACGGGGCCGTCCGCGTAATTGTCCCCGCCGAGCGCAAGGGGCTTGGTGACATCGAGCCAGGCATCCCGGCCATCATTGATGTCGATGTTCAGGGACTTCATGGCGGCGAGGGCCTCGGGAGGGCAGGGGCCCCGCTGGGGCTTGAGCTGGGCGCCCGCGCAGGCGGTTCCGCCCTGGACCAGGCAGATCAGCAGCGCTCGCTTCCAGGCATCGGAGTTCTCAGGTCCGTTCTTCTTCTTCATCGACGCATCATCCTTCTGTCGCACCGGAGGGGGGGCCGCGGGGGCGACTTCCGCCGGGGAGGGCGGGGCCGCGGTGGGCGCAGTGTCCGGCGCGTCTGTCCCGGGCGCCACTTCCTGAACCGCTGCGGGCGGGTGTTTCCTGGCTACCTCGGCAGTGGGGTGGGAGTGCGAGGGATTCCTCACCTGCGGTGTGAGGAGGAGCACCAACGCCGCGAGGGCCACCAGGGCCGCGAGCCCGGCGAGCGGGGCCTTGCGCCAGCGCGGGGGCCGCTCCGGGAAGGGCGCGGGCGGGGACGGTGGGGGCTGCTCCCGCACGGGAGGCGGAGGCGGGCGGCGGATGCTCCGCTGGGAGGTGGCCGCTCCCTCCGGGAGAGACGCGTCGGGTGACTCGTCCCAGGCGAAGACGCTGGCCTCCCAGGGCTCGCGCCCTCCGAAGGTGACGGCCGCCAGCAGGGCCGCATGCGTCTCCTCACCATCGCGGTAGCGCGCCTCGGGATGCCGGGCCATCAGCCGCATGACGGCGTCGCTGAAGGCACGTGGCACCCGGGGGTTGACGTCGATGGGCGCCACCGGCTCCCGGTGCGCGATGTCCAGGTACAGCATGAACTTCATGTCCCCGGGCGGGAAGGGATAGTGCCCCGTGAGCGCCCGGTACAGGCACACCCCCAGCGCGTACAGCTCGTCCGCCGGGCCGTAGGTGTAGCGCGCCCGGGGGTTGTCCTCCCGGGCCAGCCAGAAGCATGCGGCCTCGGGGCTGCGCAGGTGGGCGGTGCCCGGAGGCAGCGGCGTCTCGGTGAGCGTGCCCGCCCCTTCGTAGTCGCCCGAGCCGAAGTCCACCAGCACGGGGCGCATGTCCGTCTCCCGGACGAGCAGGTGCTCGGGCTTGAGGTCGCGGTGCAGGACGCCCCGCTTGTGCAGCGTGCCCAGCGCCAGGGCGGCTTCCGCGCCCACGTACGCCACGCGCGCGAAGTCGGAGTTGTTCTGCTCCACCCAGAGGTGCAGGGGCAGGCCGGGGACGAGCTCCAGCACCAGGAAGGGGTGCCCCCGGGCCGGGTGGGGCCAGCGGCCGGTGCCCAGACAGCGCACCACGTTGGGGTGCACCGCCTTGTCCATGAGCAGGGCCGCCTCGCGTCCGGCGCGCACGTCCGCGGGGTTGAGGAACACCTTGATGGCGCAGAAGGTGCCTGGCTGCTCCACCGACTCCGCCTGGTAGACGGCCCCATAGCCTCCCAACCCCAGCCTCTCACCGAGACGCCAGCCGGCCACCACCGTGCCGGGCTCGAGCCACGCCACGTTCAGGATGTGCCCGTTCATGTTCAATCGCTCCCCGTTCACAGTTTCAGCTCTCCGGCCTGCACGGTGGGCCCACCGTCTCGTTCCCGCAGCTCCAGCCGGAGCACCCTGGGCTGCGTGCCAGGGACGCGCTCCACCTCGATGACCATGGGGCGGCTCTCTCCCGGGCCGAGCTGTCTCCCCTCCATCCACACCGGGAAGCGGCCCACCACGCCACCTCGCGCATCCAGCAGCCACGCTTCGCCCGGTACCCAGGGCCTCGTGGCGGCCGGGGACAGCTCCAGCGTCATGGCCACCACGGCCAGCGTCCTGGCGAGGTAGAGGGTTCTCTCCTTGACGAAGAGTGGGGCCTCGGGGATTGGCGCGCTGGGAGCCGTCCACCTCGCGACGGTGACGCCGCCCCGGAGCAACTGTCCCGAGAGCACCAGCCGCGCGAGCAACCCCGGCTCCTCGCGGACGTGGGCGTCCTCGGGATGGACCTGGGGCACCTCGATGCGCATGGCTTCGGGCCGTGCACTCCCGGGCTCGGCTGTGACGGGGGGCGGGACCGGCTCACCGCTCCGCTGCGCGAGGGCCGCCGGGTCGAGCGGGGGGATGAAGCGGAACGTGGGGGCCGCTGGGGAGGTGACCTCGGGAATCACCTCCTGTGCCGGGAGGGGTCGCGAGGGGATGACCTGGGGAGGCGGGAGGTCCGGCGGGTCCGCGGACAAGGCGGCGAGCAGGGCGAGGTGACCGCAGAGGGTGGGCAGCATGCGCCGGGACCTTCCCGCCGCAGAACCTGCGAGGTCAAGCCGGAATGCGCGGAGCTGTTCGCCCCGAAGGCGGGCGGGACGCCTGGACCCGCGCCGCTACGGCTCGCCGGGCTCTACCTCTTCATCCTCCTCGTCCACCTCGTACCCATCGGCCAGGGAGAGCGGGTAGAGGGCGCGGTGTTGGATGTTGGGGTGATACACCGCGAGGGAGGGCTCACCCGCGATGGACACCCAGGCCCATCTGGCGGGCGTGGGTTGCGCTTTCCACCATGCCTCTGCCTCCTCTCGCGTGGTGAAGGAGGCGACGGCTGCGGGGGGATGTCTCTTCTTGAGATCGGCGAGGTGGTGCTCGAGGTCGCGGATGCGCGGCAGACGGAAGATGCCCACCCGCTCGTCATGGACGACCCAGTGATAGGCGTCTGCGATCAGCACACTGGCGGAATCGGGAGGAATGGGCTGATTCTCGAGCCATGCTTCCGCCTCCGCCTTCGTGCCGAACGAGGCAATGACATACGGAGGTGCATCCGCCGCGATGTGCTCGAGATACTCATTGAATGCGCGGTGCTGCCCGGTCGCGGAGATGAAGTGGAGTGTGTCCACGATGGCCTGGAGCACCTCCTTGTCCCGGGCGGTATCGGCCTCGTCGCGTCGCCTCGTGAGGAACTCCCTCGTGCTGCTCAGCTGCTCCTCAAGACTCGCGAAGTCATTTCCAGGTGTTTCGAAGGTGCCGGGTGGCGGGTGACCGTCGGCTTCGAGACCCCTGCGGAAGTTCTCGAAGCGATACGGTTGGCCAGTCGCGTAGACGAAGCAGAGCGCATCTCGTGCCAATGCCAGGAGCCGCCTGTGCTCCGGAGCGGGATGTGCGACCCATTGTTTCCCAATCGCCTCTTGTGTGTCGTACAGCTCGTAGGGAAGGGGCTGGTATGTCATGGCTGCACCTGCGCGAGTGGGGGGCATCAGGGGACATCATCAGCAGCGGGCCGTCCAACCGTTTGCTCTGTTGCTCGCTGGTAGAGGAGATGATGCGTGGTGCGGTCCCACCCGAGGGCCGCTCACGAATCCGCCGGTCCCACTCCACCGTGGATGTGGCGTCCCACCCGGAGGTTCCTGATGCCCCCCTCGCTCGATATCTCGTCCCTTCAATCCTCCACCACGCCTCGCGAATTGCGGCTGGAGTCGCGCGGCCCGGAGGTCGCCGAGCTGCAACGCAGGCTCCTGGAGGCTGGCTTCGACGCGGGGGTGGCCGATGGCGTCTTCGGCCGGAGGACCGAGGCCGCCGTGAAGGCCTTCCAGCAGTCCAGGGGCCTGGTCGCGGATGGCATCGTCGGGACGCGGACCTGGACCGCGCTCGGCGTCCACGTCCAGGGTGAGCCTCCCGAGGTCCCCATCAGCGTGCGGCTCAATGAGAAGCAGCTCCGGGAGATCATGCCCAGGCTGTCGGACGCCCGTGCCCATGAATGTCTGCCGTACCTCGACGCGGCCATGGTCGAGGCGGACATCCTCACCCCGCAGCGCCAGGCGGCCTTCCTCGCCCAGCTCGCCCATGAGAGCGGGGAGCTGCGCTACTTCGAGGAGCTCGCCTCCGGTGAGGCCTACGAGGGACGCAGGGACCTGGGCAACACGCAATGGGGCGATGGCCGGCGCTACAAGGGCCGCGGTCCCATCCAGCTCACCGGCCGGACCAACTACCGCGCCGCGGGCCGCGCCCTGCGCCTCGAGCTGGAGGAGCACCCCGAGCGCGCCGCCGATGTCGACGTGGGCTTCCGCGTCGCGGCCTGGTTCTGGACGAGCCGGGGCCTCAACGCGCTCGCGGACGCGGGCGACTTCCGGGAGATCACCCGCCGCATCAACGGCGGCTTCAACGGGCTCGCCCAGCGCGAGGCCTACTACCGGCGCGCCCTCGAGGTCCTCACCCACTGAGCCGAGCGCCGTGCTTGGGCTCGCTGGCGCCCGCTGTTACGCTCCGCGCCCGTCTCGATGAGCCCGATCTCGCAGTCATCGTCCGTCCCGGAGGACGGCACCTGGAACCGGCGTGGGTGGTGGGTGCTGGCCGCGGTGGCGGTGGGCGCGTGGCTGCTCCGCGTCCTGCCCTTCTTCAACCGGCATGGCGCCTTCGGCTACCCGGTGGACTACGACGAGGGCGTCTACTTCACCGCCTCGGCGCTGCTCTTCCAGGGGCTGCTGCCGTACCGGGACTTCATCTTCGTCCACCCTCCGGGCTCGCTGCTGCTGTGGAGCCCCGCCGCCGTGCTCGCCTCCGGGTGGGACGCGGCCTCCTGCTTCGTGCTCGCCCGGTGGTTGGCCGCCAGTGTCGGGGCCTTCAATGTCTTCCTCGTGGGCCGGCTCGCCCTGCGCGCCTGGGGCCCCGTGGCGGGCCTCGTGGCGGCGCTCGTCTACGCCTCCTATCCGGAGCTCGTCATCGTCGAGCGCGGCCCCTTCCTGGAGCCCGTGCTCAACCTCGCCTGTCTGGCCCTGGCGAATGTCTGGCTCGATGCCCCCGAGGATGGCCGTGCCTCCCGCCGCTGGCTCGGGGCCGGTGTGCTCTGTGGCCTCGCCATCTCGGTGAAGGTGCTGGGGGGAATCTGGCTCGTCGCCGCGCTGCTGTCCCGCTCGCCTCGCGCCGCGTGGCGCTCCCAGTTGGGGCTCGCGTTCACGGCGGGGGCCACCGTGCTGCTGCTGGTGGGGCCCTTCGTCGCCGCCTCGCCCTCGCGCTTCCTCGAGGACGTGTTCCTCTTCCAGTCCCTGCGCCCAGGAGACGGTGAGTCCAATCGCCTCGCCCGGCTGCACGACATCCTCCACGAGCGGCGGCTGGTGGGCGTGGGGCTCGCGCTCCTGGGGCTGCTCGTGGCCTCGGTGCGCTCCTTGCGCGCCTCCACGCCCTCGCGCTCCACCGAGCGGTTCTTCGCCGGGGCCTATGTCCTCACCGTGGCCGCGTTCCTCGCCTCGCCGAGCTACTGGAACCAGTACAACGCCCACCTCGCCGCCTCGGAGGCGGTGCTGGCGGGGCTCGGCGCGGCGGCGCTCCACGGGTGGCTCTCCGCCCGGGGCTGGAGGTGGGCGCGGACCGTGCCCGTGCTGCTGGCCGTGGCCGTGCCGCTCGTCTCCGCGCGGCACCTGCGTGAAGGACTCCGGGCCCGTGCGCCCGATCTGCCGGCGCTCGGCAGGTACCTGCGCCAGGCCGTGCCCGCCGATGCTCCCGTCTGCGCCTTCGAGCCCGCCTGGGGCCTCACGGGAGGACGGTTGCCCCCGCGCCTTCCCGGGGTGCCCGTGGTGGTGGATGCCTACGCCCTGATGCTCCAGGACGCGCTCGGCTCGGGCGAGCACTTCGCGAGCACGCAGGCGGCCTTCAACGCGAGCGCCTCGCAGCGCGGCATGCGCTCCGTGCTGGAGCGCTGCCGGTACGTGGTGTTGGGGTGGCGCGGCGCGTGGCAGCTCTCCGGGGAGAGCCAGCAGTGGTTCCGCGAGCGTTTCGTCCGCTGCTTCCCGGCGGAGGGACAGGGGGGCCCGGACGTCTGGGAGCGGCGCGACGCCGGTGCCCGCGCGAGCCCGTGAGTGACCCCCGAGCGTTGTACAAAGGTGTGACAAGCACGTTTTCCGCTCACGGGGGCACCCTGTCCGGTTTCGTACGGCCGAGACGTTGACCCGAGAGCATCCGGGACGTTGATCCGTTCAGCGGCGGGGGCTTCAGGGGGCCCCCCCGTCTGTCGGAAGGTCACGGGTGTGTTACCGCTTGTAGCCATGCGCCAACTTTCCTCGCTGCCCGCCACCGTCACCGCACGCCCGAGCGCGTCGGGGAAGGTGCGCCGCGTGCTCATGACGGCGAGCACCACGGGCCCCGTGTGGACGTACGCGCTGGAGCTGAGCCGGGCGCTGGGCCGCCGGGGCGTGGAGGTGACGCTGGCCGTGCAGGGCGAGCCGCTCACCGCGCTCCAGTGGGCGCAGGTGCGGAGCGTGCCGGGGCTCTCCGTGGAGCAGAGCACCTGGAGGCTCGAGGGGCCCGAGGACGCCTGGGACGACGTGGCGGCGGCGGGGGAGTGGTTGTTGGAGCTGGAGTCCCGCCTCCAGCCGGACGCGGTGCACCTCAACGGCTACTGCCACGCCGCGCTGCCCTGGACGCGCCGTCCGCTGGTGGTGGCCCACGCGTGCCCCCTGTCGTGGTGGGAGGCGGTGAAGGGCGAGCCGGCGCTGGAGCGGGACATGCGCTACCGCTGGGAGGTGGCGCGGGGGCTGCGTGCCGCGGGCCACGTGGTGGCGCCCTCCGCCGAGCTGCTCGCCTCCCTGTCGCGGCACTACGGGCCGCTGCGCTCCTCCGGTGTCATCCCCCCCGCGCGCCGCCACGAGGACTTCCCGCCGGGCCCCGTGCGCGAGCCCTTCATCCTCGCCACGGGCCGGCTGTGGGACGAGGCGCGCAACCTGGAGGTGCTGGAGACGGTGGCGCCCCGGCTGGACTGGCCGGTGCTCGTGGCCGGCGACTCCCAGCACCCCGACGGCGGCGAGGTGCGGGCCCGCTACGTGCGCGCGCTGGGGTGGCTGCCGCAGGCGGAGCTCGCCGGGTACATGGGCCGCGCCTCCATCTACGTGCTTCCCGCACGCTACGAGCCCTCGGGCCTGGCGGTGCTGGAGGCCGCGCTCGCCGGGTGTGCGCTGGTGTTGGGAGACATCCCCTCGCTGCGCGAGGTGTGGGAGGACGCGGCCGTCTTCGTTCCACCAGAGGACACGGACATGCTCGCGCGCGCCCTGCGCCGGCTGGTGTCGGAGCCCGTGCTGTGCAGCCGGATGTCCACCCTTGCACGGACGCGTGCACTGGAGTTCTCCCCGGATCGCATGGCGGAT
This sequence comes from Archangium sp., assembly GCF_036277355.1. GTDB lineage: Bacteria > Myxococcota > Myxococcia > Myxococcales > Myxococcaceae > Archangium. The sequence continues at coordinate 27,890 of NZ_DASUNC010000128.1, read as the reverse complement.
GCCTACCTTGCTGTCTATGCCGACCTGGACCGTGCGTCCGGGGGGGTGTCCGCCGTCCAGCCCCAGCTGGCGCGGGCCACCTGAGCGCCGACTGTTGGGTGGGCGTCGAATCCGGACTGGGGGGCCGGTTCGAGCGGGAAAGGATGTCGCATGCGCAGCCACGGACTTCGGATCGCCTTCTTTGGCGCGAGCCTCGTCTCCGCCTGGTGGAACGGAGCCGCCACGTACTACCGCGGCCTGCTCAAGGCCCTCCACGCACGGGGCCACCAGATTACCTTCTACGAGCCGGCGCTCCCCGAGCGTCAGCGTCACAGGGATCTGCCGGTGGCCCCGGACTGGGCCACGGTGGTGGTGTACTCGGTGGAGGGCACCGCCGGGCTCGAGCGCTGTCTGGAGGAGGCGCGGGAAGCGGACGTGGTGGTGAAGGCCAGCCACGTGGGCTTCCTCGACGACTGGCTGAACGCCCGCGTGCTGGAGCTGCGCTCCGGCCGCACCCAGGTGGTGTATTGGGACCTGGACGCTCCCGTCTCCCTGGAGCGCATGGCGGGAGACCCGGAGGATCCGTTCCGGGCGCTCGTGCCGCGCTATGACCGCGTCTTCACGCAGGGCGGGGGAGACCCGGTGGTGCTGGCCTACCGCGACCTCGGGGCGCGCGAGTGCATTCCCATCTACAGCGCGGTGGACCCGGAGGCGCACCAGCCGGTGGGGGCCGAGCACCGCTTCGACTGTGACCTGGCGCTGCTGGACGACCGGCTGCCGGACCTGGAGCGGCGCGTGGAGTCCTTCTTCCTGCGCGCCGCGGACCTGCTGCCCGACAAGCGTTTCCTGCTGGGCGGTGAGGGCTGGGGAGACCGGCCGCGGCCCGTCAACGTGCGGTACGTGGGCCCCGTGCCGCTCCGGGAGCATGACGTGCTGCGCTGCTCGGCGCGCTCGGTGCTCGACGTCAGCCGGGACGGCATGGCGCGCTTCGGCTTCTCGCCGGCCCCGCGTCTGCTCGAGGCCGCGGGCGCGGGCGCCTGTCTGATCACGGACGCGTGGGAGGGCATCGAGCTCTTCCTGGAGCCGGGGCGCGAGTGTCTGGTGGCGCAGGACGGCCTGGAGGTGGCCGAGGCGGTGCTGTGTCTCACGGACGACGGCGTGAGGGACCTGGGGCAGGCGGCGCGCCGCCGGGTCCTCGCCGAGCACACGTACGCCCATCGGGCGGTGCAGGTGGAGCAGGCGCTGGGCCTCGGCTGAGCCGTGCCTCGGGGCGAGCCGGAGACCCATGCCCAAGGCACCCAGGAAGACCCCCGAGGGACGTCGGGGCCCTCGCTCCGGTGACGAGCGGGCATCCCTCCTGCGCCGGCTCGCGGAATTGGAGGAGCGCGAGGCCCACGCCCGCCACATCGTCCAGATGGCGGGCGTCTCCATCTGGGAAGAGGACTTCTCGGGGGTGCAGGAGCTGCTGCTCGAGCTGCGGCGCCAGGGTGTGCGGGACGTGCGCGCCTGGTGCGGGGCCCACCCGGACTTCGTCCAGGAGGCGGTGCGGCGGGTGCGCGTGGTGAGCGTCAACGAGGCCGCGCTGCGGATGATCGGCGCCTCCAGCCAGGAGGAGCTGCTCGGCTCGCTGGAGCGCGTCCTCGTGCCGGAGTCGTTGGTCGTCTTCGTCGAGCAGCTGGTGGCGCTGACCGAGGGCCGGCCCTTCCTCCAGGCGGAGTCGATGGTGCGGACGCTGGACGGGCGGCGCCTGGAGGTGCTCTTCACCTTCAGCTGGGACGCGGTGGTGGGGCGGATGGACCGGGTGCTGGTGACGCTGATGGACATCGGCGAGCGCAAGGCCGCCGAGCGGGCGCTCCAGGAGAGCGAGGCGCGCTTCCGCAACATGGCGGACCACGCGCCGGTGATGATGTGGATGACGGAGCCGGAGGGGGCGTGCGTCTACCTCAACCGGCAGTGGTACGAGTTCACCGGCCAGACGAAGGAGACGGGGCTGGGTTTCGGGTGGCTGGACGCCGTCCACCCCGAGGACGCCGCGCCGACGAAGGCCGTCTTCGTGGACGCCAACGCGCGGCGCGTGCCCTTCCGGCTGGACTACCGGCTGCGCCGCACGGACGGGGAGTACCGCTGGACCATCGACTCGGCGGTTCCCCGCTTCGGGCCGGGCGGGGAGTTCCTCGGCTATATCGGCTCGGTCATCGACATCACCGAGCGGCGCCGGCGCGAGGAGCTCCATCGCTTCCTGGCGGAGGCGGGCACGGCGCTGGCCTCCTCGCTGGACTACGGCACGACGCTCTCCACCCTGGCGCGGCTGGCCGTCCCCACGCTGGCGGACCTGTGCCTGGTGGACCTGCTGGAGGAGGACGGCACGGTGCGCCGGGTGGAGGTGTCGACGGCGGACCCGGTCGATGCGTCCCTGACCGAGCGGATGCGCCGCTTCACGGCCCGGCCGGAGGGCAACCCCGAGCACCCGCCCACGAAGGCGATCGTCTCGGGGCGGGCGGTGCTGTTGCCGGAGATGCCCCCCGAGCGGTTCTCCTCGTATGCGCATGACGAGGAGCACGCCCGGACGATCTCGGCCATCCATCCCGTGTCCTTGATGGCCGTGCCGCTGGTGGCCCGCGGGCGCACCCTGGGGGCGCTCACCTTCATCTCCACCGCGCGCTCCGGCCGGCACTACGGGGCGGTGGAGCTGGAGGCCGCGGAGGACCTGGCCCGGCGCGCGGCGCTCTCGGTGGACAACGCCCGGCTCTACCGGGACGCGCAGCGCGCGGTGCGGCTGCGTGACGAGTTCCTCTCCATCGCCAGCCACGAGCTGAAGACGCCGCTGACGCCCCTGGTGCTCAAGCTGCGGGTGCTCTGGCGGGAGATAGAAGCCCGGTGCGAGCCGGAGCTGGCCCGGCGGCTGCTCGGGCACCTGGAGGTGAGCCGCCGTCAGGTGAAGCGGCTGTCGGAGCTGGTGGACGGCCTGCTGGACGTGTCGCACCTGAGCGCGGGACGGCTGCGCATCGAGCGCGAGGCGGTGGACCTGTGCGAGCTGGTGCGGGAGGTGGCCGCGCGCTTCCAGGAGGAGTCGGAGCGGAGCGGGAGCCCGCTCCAGTTGGAGGTGGAGGGGGAGGTGGTGTCCAACCTGCTCTCCAACGCGCTCAAGTACGGGGGAGGCCATCCCGTGTCCATCCGCGTCGAGGACCTGGGGGAATGGGCCCGGCTGGTGGTGCGGGACGAGGGCATCGGCATCGAGCCGGACGTGCTGCCCCGCATCTTCCACAAGTTCGAGCGGGGCGTGTCGGGGCGGCACTACGGCGGACTGGGGCTGGGGTTGTACGTGACGCAGCAGGTGCTCCAGGCCCATGGGAGGCACCCTCTCCGCCGAGAGCACTCCCGGCCAGGGGGCCACCTTCACGGTGGAGCTGCCGCGGGTGCCGGCCCCCGATGCCCCCTGAGTGCATCGTTACGGCGCGAAGGTGAAGGCCCGCTCGCGCACCAGGGCCACTGTCACGTACGCGTCGATGTCCATTGGCACGATGCGGGCCTCCACGCGGACGGTGCCCTCCCCCTGCGCGCCCGTGGGGTCGAAGGTGTGCGAGAGCTCGCCCTCCGCGGCCAGGGTGCTCTCGCTTGCGGTGCGGGAGGAGAAGCCCACGTAGTACTCGGTGGTGCCCGGGGAGGCCGTCCACCCCAGCTCCAGGGGCTGGCTCGCGCTCACCTGGGCGTTGGCCGTGGGGGTGGTGATGTCGAAGGCGCCGGGCATCTGGAACGTGTGGCGCAGCGACTTGCCTCCGGCGACCGCGGTGAGCTCGAAGCTGCCACCGGCCGTCAGCAGCGCCGAGTCCTGCTCCTCGAGGACATAGGCCTCGCGCGCCACGTCATAGGCGAGGGTGCGGCCGGCGAGCTTCACCGTCGCGTCCTGGAGCGGCGTGCCCTCGGAGGAGAGGGTCAGCTCGGCCACGGCCTTCGTGCCCTCGAGCGCCACGCGGCCCTGCACCGAGAGTCCGCCCGGCTCGAAGACATCGCCCCTGTCCAGGCCGCACGCGTCGGTGAACAGGAAGGTGAGCCACCCGGCCTCGCAGACGAAGGCGTCGAAGAGGGGGCCGCCCTGGGTGAGGTTGATTCGCAGGCGGGTGTTGAGCGGCACCACCGAGGTGGCGTCGTCATTGACGGCCTGGACGAGGTTGAAGCCGGGATTCAGGCCCGTGTACGCGGGCTGCGCGGTGGTGGAGTAGACGAGCGCGAAGGTGGACTTCGCATCACCCAGGAGCGAGGAGCCGATGACGCGGTCCACCGGGGCGCCCGTGGTGGCGATGGTGTCGAGCTTCGCGTTGCCATTGAGGTCCTGGTAGGCCAGGAGGATGCCGAAGGCGCCCTTGCCCTGGAGGCCCGCGCCGAGCGGTGCGAGCGCCTCCGCGGGGGGAAGGCGGTAGATGTGGAAGCGGTAGTTGGCCGGGAAGCTGCCCTGGTAGATGACGTCCTCGGTGACGATCTCCACGGGGCCATTCTGGGTGTCGCCCGTGCCGTCCTCGGCCATCCACTGCGGGTACCACACGAGGGCCAGACGCACCTGTCCGTCGATGCGGGCGTCGGGCGTGGGCGTCATCTGTCCCTCGAGCGTGACGAGGGGCTGGCCTTCGTGTCCGGGGCCCACCACGCCATCGCAGCCGGCGAGGGAGAGCAGCAGGGAGAGCAGGAGGAACGGAAGGCTGGAAAGTGGCCGGAGCATGAGTCCCCTCCAGGGGGAAGCAAGGTGGAGCGGCCCGGGATGGGCGCTCGGGAAGGGAGACCGGCATGGGGCCGGAAAATGGGAACCGGCTTCTCGCGATTAGAAGCGCCAGCCAGCGCCCACGGAGACGAAGGCCGCGGGGAGCAGGACGGGCTGTTCCGTGCTCGGCAGGTAGCGCAGGAGCACCTGTCCCTGCACGAGCGCGAAGGCCCGCGCCGGCAGGGGCACCTCCACGCCCACGAGGGGGCCCACGCCCACGCCGAGCGTCCGGCGGGGCCTCAGCGGCTCGACGTCGAAGGTGTCGCCAATCTCCTTCTCCCGCTCGCGCCGCAGCTGCTGCTCCAGGACGGTGAGCTCGACGCCCAGGCCCACGTACGGCACCAGCGCCCACTCCAGCCAGCGGTAGCCGGCGGCGACTCCCGCCCCGAGCGCGCGCTCGCGCACCTCGAGCCCCACGGCCGGGTAGGCCGTCTGACTGAACCCGAGCGTGCCCAGCGCCCACCACGAGCCCCAACTGTGCCGGTAACCCAGCCCTCCGGTGAGACGAGTCCCCGTGCCCACCACCGGCGCGCTCTCCATCCGCACGAGCCCCAGCAGCGCCGAGCCGCGCAGCTCCACGTGGCCGCCCTTGAGCGCCACCTCCGTGTAGCGGCGCCACGTCAGCTCCTCCTCGCGAACCTGTCTCTCCCCGCCATAGGGCAGCTCCAGCTCGAGCAGGCCGGTGCTCGCGCCCGCGCGCTTGCGCAGGAGGTAGCGCCCCGGGGGCACCGCCAGCCGCAACGGACGTCCCGCGGTCTTCTCCACCTCGGCCACCACGTCCGGCCGGGGCTGGCTCGCCACCACGTAGCGGCCGGCGAGCGCCGCGGGGAAGACGAGCGCGCTGCGAGCGGCCCGGGGCTCGGTGAGGATGAGCTCCCCAGTGCCCGCCAACTCCCACGAATAGGCCGGATGCTGGCCCGCGCCGGCGGCCCCCGCCACCGTGCGCCGGTACGCATACCCATAGGCCTCGGCGAGCGACACCCGCCCATCGCCCTCCGCGTCCGCGTCTCCGCGCAGGCCGGTGAGCAGGTGGTGGGTGAAGAGCGAGCCCTTGAGCGAGTCCCACTCCTCGGAGCTCTCCCCCGGGCCGCTGGAGGAGATGACCACCTGGCCGTGCAGGGGAATCTGCTCGAGCGACACCGCGAACTCGGGGCCCGCGCTGCCGCCCTTGCGCCGGGCGAGGGTGCCGCTCTCGCACGCGTCCACCAGGAGCACGCTGAGCCGGGCGCCCGCTTGCCGCGCGCTGTCCCGCAGCTCGGCGAGTGGCAGGTGGGTGCCGCCCAGGTGCAGCACGCCCGCCTTCGCGTGGGCCGAGACGTACACGATGAGCACCGCGTCATCGCCCGCGGCGCGCAGCTCGGCGATGCGGCCCGTCACCTCGGCGAGCCGCTGGCGCACCATGGCGGCGGGTTGATCCACCACCAGATAGGAGCGGTCGGCGCGCACCCCGCCCAGCTCGACGAAGAGCTGCCGCACGCGCCCGGCGTCGTCGTCCGCGAAGCTGAGCACGGCGTCGTCCGGGTCCCCCACGTTGGCGCCGATGGACACCAGCAGGCGCACGGTGGCGGCGGAAGCCCGGAGGGGACAGAAGAGCAGCGGCAGGGCGGCGAGGAGGAGCCAGAGCGGGCGGAGCGGAGTCATGGGCGCTTCTGGAGGCGAATCGTACTCACACCGCACTCCGGGCAGGAGAGGGTGGGCTCCGCCCGTCCCGCCTGAGCGCGCAGGGCCTCGAGGAGGGGAGCGGCCTCGAGCGGCCGGGGGGAGAAGACGGCGAGCAGCCACTCCGGGCCGGGCGCGTCGTCGAGCACCACGCTGCCGGGGAGGAACTCCCGCTGTGCGGCGGCCAGGGGCGCGGAGGTGGCGGCGCCGTAGGGGTGGAAGACACTCGCGTTCCCCCGCCCATCCAGCTCGAGCACGAGGAGGTGCCCGGCCTCGGTGGACTCGTAGGCGAAGCGCAGGGCATCCCCGGGCCGCACCAGGGCGTCGGGGCCGAGCAGCTCCGGGGCACCCCCGTCGCGCGAGACGACCACGCGGAAGGCCCCGCCCTTCAGGCGCACGCCGTCGTCCTGTCCCAGCCGGGGCACGAGCACGAGCAGGGCCAGCAGCGGCACGCAGGCGCCGAGCACGGGCAGCCACCAGCGGAGGCCGCGCCGGGGCTGGGAGGCGGCGCGCCGCTCGAGCTGGCGCAGGAAGAGCTCGGGGGGCCTGGCGCGGACGAAGGCCTCGCGGGCGGTGGTGAGCGCCTCGAGCTGGCCGTGGCAATCGGGGCAGCCGGCCACGTGGGAGCGCGTGGCCTCGGGGGCGGGCTCACCGGCGCTCAGGGCCTCGAGCACGGCGGCCGGAGGACAGTGGGGCCCCCGGGGGGAGGGCGGCAGGGGAGGGGGGCTCATCGTGTCTCCTCGAGGCTGGCGCGCGACTGCCACAGCTGACGGATGCGCTGTTCGAACTGCTGGAGCTTCTTGCCGATGGTGCGGCGCGAGTAGCCGGTCCGCGCGGCGACCTCCTCCTGGGTGTAGCCATCCAGGAAGTGCAGCACGCCGATGGTGCGTGTCTTGCCGTCGAGCTGACGCAGCGCCAGGCCGAGCAGGGCGCGGCGGTCGGCGTCCTCGGGGGAGCCCTCGCCGCGCTGCTCCAGGACGGCCAGCTGCGACTCCTCGGCGGGGGGCTCGCGGCCGGTGCGCTCCATCAGGTCGAAGCAGCAGCGCTGGGCGATGGTGTAGAGCCAGGCCAGGGTGGCGTCGCCCTCGCGGGGCCCGCCGTAGCGCTTCACCCGCAGGAAGGTCTCCTGCAACGCGTCCTCGGCGTCCTCGGGGCGGCGCAGCAGCTGCAGACAGCGGCGGTGCACGAGGTAGCCGTATTGCGCGTACAGCTGCGCCAGCCGGGCGTCATCCATGGCGGGGCCCTCCGGATGCTCGGCGCTGTCGGTGTGTCGGGCTCAGGGCGTGCTCCTTCCCAGGAGAGACCGGCCAGGGGGCGGGAAATGGGAACCGGGAAATGCGGCCGCTCCGAGGCGCCCCTTCCGGTCCGTGCTGCGAGGTCATGGCGTGCTTTCCCCACACGAAGAGGCCCGGGAGGGTACGTCCAGGCGGGCGGCACACTGTACCCGCGCTTTCCGGGAAGGCCCCCGGCGCTCGCTCGCCTGGCCGCCGGTCCCCGCGTTCGCCTCCCATCCCCGGAGGTCAGTGATGACGTTCGTGGAGTGGACAACCAGCCAGCGTGGGTCCGCCGGGCCCGCGCGCACAGGAGTGAGCCATGAGCATCCGCGACGACAAGAAGAACAGGAACATGGCCGGGGCGGAGGACGCGGACACGAAGAAGGCGGGCAGGAAGCTCACGGACGAGCCGGGGCCGGACTTCCGGGTGGCCTCGGGCGGTGAGTCGGAGGAGGAGCACGCCTTCACCACGGACTCGCCGCGCTGGGGCTCGGAGGGCGAGTCGCGCGAGGAGCGCGGCTATCCGCGCGAGGGTGGCGAGGACATCGTTCCCCCGCGCAAGTGAGACTCAGAAGTGAGACTCAGTTAGGGGCCTCGGTGGGCGCCACCAGGTGCTCACCGTGGGCGTGCTCGCGGGCGTGGTGCGAGGAGAGGAAGCGGCGCACGAGCGAGCGCGTCAGCAGGCCGCAGCGCTGGCCCTCGGCGGTGGCCTGGACGGGCAGCGCGTCCACGTCCTCCTGGTCCATGAGCACGAGCGCGTGGGCCAGGTTGGTGTCGGGGGTGAGCAGGGGCACCTTGCGGGCCAGGTCGCTGGCGACGAGCATGGAGTGCAGCTCCTCGTCGCGCCAGATGTCGCGGAACTGGTCCACCTGGACGATGCCGTAGAGCTGTCCGTTCCCATCGAGCACGGGCAGGGTGCCGCTCTCGGTGGTGAGCACCTGGTCCATGAGGGGGCGCAGGTGCATGTTGGCGGGCACGGGGGCCAGCTCGCGCATGAGGGCGCTCACGGGGGTGGAGGACAGCAGCTCCGCGTCCGTCTGCGGCTTGGGCGCCGTGCGCTCGGAGAGGTAGTGGCAGAGCGCGGAGGCGATGGTGCACGTCACCATGAGCGGCAGGATGATGGCGTGGTTCCCGCTCAGCTCGTAGAGCATCATCATGCCCGTGAGGGGCCCCCGGGTGAGCGCGGCCACGGCACCGCCCATGCCGACGATGGCGTAGGCGCCACTGGGCCCGGTGCTGGCGGGGAAGACGGAGTGCACCAGCGTGCCGAAGGCGCCGCCGGCCATGGCCCCCATCACCGCCGAGGGGAAGAACGTCCCGCCCGAGCCTCCCGAGCCCAGCGAGAGGGCGGTGGCCACCAGCTTCACCGTGCACGCGGTGACGAGGAACATGAAGCTGAGCTGCCCGATGGCCGCGAGGTTGATGTACGCATGCCCGCTGCCCCACACGGTGGGGTTGAGCAGGGCGAGCAGGCCCGCGCACAGCCCGCCGCACGCCGCGCGCAGGGACAGGGAGCGCTGGCCGAGCCACGCCGACAGCCGCTCGCCCGTGAATCGCCCGGCGAAGAAGTCCTCGGTGCGGTGCAGCAGCCGCACGAAGGCGTACGCGAGCAGCCCGCAGATGAGCCCCAGCACCCCGTAGAAGACGACCTCGAAGCCGCTCACCAGCTGGTAGTCGAGCCGGTGGATCATCGGCGCCGCGTCCATGGTGCCGCGGCTCACCAGCGAGCCCGCCACGCTGGCGAGCATGATGGGCGAGAAGACGCGCAGCTCGAACTCGCGCAGGATGATCTCCATCGCGAAGACGGCCCCGGCGATGGGGGCGTTGAAGGAGGCGGAGATGCCGGCCCCGGCGCCGCAGGCCAGCAGGATGGCCAGCTCGCGGCGGGAGAAGCCCAGCGTGCGGCCCACGGTGGAGGCGAACGCGGCGCCTCCGTAGACGATGGGGCCCTCGCGTCCGGCCGAGCCTCCGCTGCCGATGGTGATGGCGCTGGCCACCAGCTTGAGCAGGCCGAACTGGCCGGGCAGCTCCTGGTTGCCCTTCACCGCGCGCACCACCTCGGGCACGCCGTGGCCGTGGGTGTGGGGGTAGTCGCGCAGCAGCCGCCCCACCACCGCTCCGCCCAGCGGCGGCGCCAGCAGGAAGACCCACCAGGGCAGGTGCGGGAGGATCTCCGTCACCTCGTGCGCCTTGCCGAAGACGCGGTTGAGCGCGGTGAGCGCCACCAGCGGGTAGTAGAGGGCGAGCGCGCCCAGCACCAGCAGGGCCAGCAGGCGCAGCCGGCGCTTCACCTCGTCCCGCGGTCCTCCGGGCTCGATGATGCGCACCAGCAGCAGCGCCCCGAGCGCCAGCGGCAGGCCGATGATGGCGAGCTCCAGGTGCCAGTTCGTGGTGAGCAGCGTCTGCCACACCGGCACGAGCGTGCGCGAGCCGGGCCGGCGCAGGGCCTCGCCGAGCCACGCGCTGCTGAAGGTGATGCCGCTCACCAGGCCGATCAGGTTGACGAAGATGCCCGCGGCCAGGCCGCTGTAGAGGCCCACGATGGCCCCCGCGACCGGCAGGACCGACGGACCCGGGAGGTGGATCCGGTTGGAGGCCTGCAGGCACGCGTGGAGGAAACGCCGCAGGGCCTCGCGAAGCGAAGCGCGGGTGGGGGGCGGAGGCTCGTCCTTCATTTGGTGCCCCTACTATTCACCCACGAGCGGAGGACTTCAAGGTGCTTGAAGATTCAACAGTGCGGGCTACCCGCCGTGCTACTCCAGAGGGCCTCGGAGGGAGGTTCACCGCGGGACTGGCGGGGCTCCGAGCCCGCTGGCCAGCACACAGGAGGCTCCATGCTGAAGGCAGGGGACGTGGCACCGGACTTCACGGTGCGCGATCACACCGGCAGGACACACCGGCTGTCGGACTACAAGGGGAAGACGGTGGTGCTGTGGTTCTACCCGAAGGCGGACACCCCGGGTTGAACGGCCCAGGGTTGCGGGTTCCGCGACCAGAGCAGGCAGTACGAGGAGAAGAACGCGGTCATCCTGGGAGTCAGCTTCGACACGCCGGAGGAGAACAAGGCATTCGCGGAGAAGTTCAGCTTCAACTTTCCCCTGTTGTGCGACACGGACAGGAAGATGGGGCTCGCCTACGGGGCCTGTGACGACGCGAGCGCGGCCAACGCGCGGCGGGTGGGCGTCCTCATCGGTCCGGACGGGCGGGTGATGGCCTGGTATCCGAAGGTGGATGCCCGGGCGTTCCCGTCGCAGGCCCTGCAGCAGATATAGCCGGGGGTTGATTCGGAGGACCACGGGGCGTGCCCGGGCCAGCGACCCGGGCGCGCCCTTCGTTTTTCAAGGCGCGTGGTTGGAGGTGGGCAGGCGGGAGCGCACCAGCAGCGCCAGTCCGCCGAGCAGGAGCCAGGGGCCCACGTGCGAGGCGGCGAGGTGCGCGGCGCTCCCATCCGGGCAGTGCACGTGGAGCAGGAGCAGGCCCACGGCGCCCGCGGAGAGTCCCGCGGCCACCGCTCGCGCCGGGTGGTAGGCCGAGCGCCGCAGCATCACCAGCGCGGACAGCAGGGGCAGCGCGGACAGGAGCATGTGCGTCCGCATGCAGCCGATGGCGCCCGCGAGGAAGCTCTTCACCGCCAGCCCCGAGCCGCCCAGCACCACGGACAGCGCCACCACGGCGGTGCACGTGCCCAGCAGGCCCCAGGCCACCCGCCGCACGGGGGCGAGCGCCACCACCGCTCCGCCCACCATGGCCAGCACCACGAGCACGGCCAGTCCCGCCACCACGCCCGGCGGCGCCGAGTTCAGCATCAACCCCAGCGGCGTGAGCGCCAGCGCGCCGAGCGCCGTGAGGCCCACGTACGCGCCCACCAGCACCAGCACCTCGCGCCACCAGGGCGTCGGTATCGGTCGGGCGGCCAGCTCCTCCAGGGCCCGGGCCGGCACCGTCACCTTCACGGCCGGGGCCTCGGCCGGGGCCTTCACGGGCTCCAGCGCGTCGAAGCCCTCCACCAGGGCGCGGCACTCCGCGCACGAGGCCACGTGCGCGGCCAACTCCGGAGGGAGGGGCTGGCCCAGGGCGTCCAGCACGCGCGAGCACTCGGGACTCATCCGTTCGTCTCCTCCCTGAGGGTGGCCAGCAGCTCTCGCAGCCGCGCGTAGCCCCGGTGTGCCCGCACCTTCACGGCCGATTCCGTGAGCCCCATCGACTCGGCGATCTCCGCGAAGCCCATGCCCTCGAAGCGGTGCAGGACGATGGGGATGCGCTGGCCCTCGGGCAGTTGCTCCAGGGCCCGCTGCACCGCGCGCTCGAGCCCCGCGTCCCGGGGGCCCTGTGCCTCCACGGGTACGCTGGTGGGCAGCTCGCCCTCGTCCGTCAGGTCCTCGGGGCGCTTGCGCCGCTGCCAGTCCCGGGCCGCGTTGGTGGCGATGGCGTACAGCCACGGCTTCACCCGCGCGCCCTCCTGGAAGCGCCCGCGGCCCCGGACGAGGGACAGGAAGGTCTGCTGGGACAGGTCCTCCGCCGCGGCGGGGCTGCCCGTCAACCGCGCCAGGTAGCCGTGGATGGGCCGCGCATAGCGCTGGAAGAGGGCATCGAAGGCCCGGGAATCGCCCTGGCGGAAGCGCGTCATCAGTACCTCGTCCGACTCACCGGCGGCCGGGGAGGTCGCGGGTGCATCGGCGGTACGCGCGGGGGCGGTTCCTGGTTTCAACGAAGGAGGCGTCACGGGCGGGGTGCAAACCCTACCCCAGCCCGGAGCCTTCCGGGTGCTTCCCTGCTCGCCCTACTGGCGCTTGAACAGCGCCTGGGGCGTGGGCGCGGAGGTGGGCAGGCTCTCGGCCGCGGTGGCCAGGGCCTCGCGCATCTTCTCCTCGGCGGCCTTCATCTTCCCCTCGGCGGCCTTGCGCTGGGCGGCCAGGGGAGCGAACCAACGGCTCGGCGGGTTGAGTGCCGCCCGGTCCTCGGCCGAGTACTTCAGGTACGAGTACTTCGTCTGCTCGGAGGGCAGCCGCAGATCACTCACGAGGCCCACCCAGGAGAGCGCCTTGAGGGAGTAGTAGCTGAGGTCCACCTCCCACCAGAACCAGCCCTGGTTGGCGGTGTTCTGGTGGAAGTGGTGGTTGTTGTGCCACCCCTCGCCCAGGGTGACGAGGGCGAGCAGCCAGTTGTTCTTGCTGGTGTCCGTCGTCTTGTAGCGGCGCTTGCCGAACACGTGGCTGAGCGAGTTGATGGTGAAGGTGCCGTGGTAGAGCAGGGTGGTGCTCACGAAGAAGCCCCACACCAGCATGGAGAAGCCGCCGATGAAGTAGAGGGCCGCGGCCAGCAGCACGGGCGGCACCACGAAGAAGCGGTTGAGCCACACCAACTCCGGGAAGCGCGCGAAGTCCTTGATGCTGTCGTAGCGCGTCTCGTTGTACTTGTCGCAGAGGATCCACCCGGCGTGGCTCCACCAGAAGCCCTTCTGCAGGGGCGAGTGGATGTCCTGCTCCTGGTCCGAGTACCGGTGGTGGTGCCGGTGGTGGGCCGCCCACCAGAGAACACCCTTCTGCGTCGCCAGGGTGCCCGCCAGCGCGAGGAAGAACTGGAAGCCACGGCCGGCCTTGTAGGCGCGGTGGCTGAAGTAGCGGTGGTAGCCGGCGGTGATGCCCCACATCCGGAAGATGTACAGGCCCACACACACCGCGACGTCCACCGGCCTGGCCCCCGTGTAGAACACGAAGAGGCACATCAGGTGCACGCCCACGAAGGGAATGGACGACAGCCAGTTGATCTTCTCTTCCTGGACGGGCGCGGTGATTTGAGCGGTCAAGGGTGCCTCGGCTGGAATCAGACCGAGCGGGAATGTGCTCAGTCTCCTCCCGCATCAACACCCCCCCGTGTCATGGCTCTGTCAGGCCGACGCAGATTTCTGGAGGTCCGCCACCCAGTGCTCGAAGTCCGGGTGGCCATGCAGTGGGGCGAGGTCCTCGTCGGAGGCCGCGTAGGGGCCGTCGTGGAAGCCCAGCTCCGTGGCGCGTCGCAGCATGCGCATGGCGTCATTCAGGTGACGCGCCCGGGCATGGGCGCACGCCGCGTCATAGGCCAGCCGGGACGAGGCGACGTGCGCGAGTCCCGCTTCGCAAACCGCCGCCGCCTCCGAGTAGGCCCCGCGGATGAAGAGGGGGCGCTGGGCACACAGGAAGGCGGCCTCGAGGTCCACCCCCGGCAGCCGCAGCGCCTTCTGCGCGCGCTCCGAGCGGATGAGCGAGCCCGCGTACTCGTGCATCACGGTGCGATCGTGCGTCTCGTGCCAGGCCATCTCCCACAGGGCGAGCGCGCGCAGCTCGTCGCCGATGAGGGAGAAGGCGGCGGCGAGGGCCTGGGTCTCCACGGGCCGGCGGCGCACCTGGGAGAAGTGGTCGAGCGCGGCGCGGCCCTGGCCATTCTTGAGGGCGGCCCAGCCGAGCAGGTGGTGGGCGCGCGAGGCGAGGTCCGGGGTGCACTGCTCCGAGTCGAGGATGGAGAGGCCGCGCTGGCGCACCTCGTCCAGGCGGCCACCGGCGAGGGCCGCCTGGGCCTGCTGGAGCTCCAGCTGGAGGGGTGGGGGCACCACGCCCGAGGACACCTTCACGTCCCCGCGGAACACGGCCAGCACCAGCCGCAGCGCGTGCAGCCCGTACATGCCGAAGAGCACGGCGAGCAGGGGGATGGGCCGCTCCAAGGCGAAGGCGAAGGCCATGACGGCCAGGCACAGCACGAGCGCCAGCAGCTGCGCGCCGATGAAGCCGGCCTGTCCGAAGAAGCGGGTGGCCAGGGCGCTGACGATGGTGCCCCCATCCAACGTCGGGACGGGGAGGAGGTTGAAGAGGGCCCAGAAGATGTTGGCCACGCAGAACCAGGAGATGAGCACGCGCGCGGACTGGGCCTCTTCCGGCAGTCCGTAGCGCTGGAGCCCCAGGGCCCCCAGGGCCAGCAACAACCCGGAGAGAGGGCCCGCGGCGGCGATCATCGTCCGTTGGTGCCAGGGGATGGGGGTGGGGGAGTTGGGCCGGGTGGTACCCCCCAGCCAGAGCAACGTGATGCTCGGCCGGTAGCCGAAGGCCCGGAGCATCACCGCATGGCCGGCCTCGTGGCCGAGCGCCGACACGAAGACGATGAGCATCCACACGAGGACGACGAGCAGGGCGGCGCGCAGGGACCCGGGGCTCCCGGGCGCCTGGACGAGCTGGTTGTAGGGCCAGAAGTCCATGTGCGGCGCCGCCGGGCTCTCCCGCACCGTCAGCACCATGAGGACGCCCAGCAGGGACGAGACGAGCAGGTGCGAGAGGTGGACCTCGATGGGGATGGCCCCGAGCCGGAAGCGCAACATGGGGCCGACCTTAACCAAAGGAGGACGGCCGTGCAGGCCAACACCTGGACCCTGGAACAATCTCCCTGATTCGCTAGGTTCCCCCGCCGCCATGCCGCGCATCGGTCCCTACACGCTGCCCAACCCCTTCATCCTCGCGCCCATGGCGGGGGTGAGTGAGAAGCCCTTCCGCGTCATCGCCTTCGGCATGGGGGCCGCTCTCTGCCCCACCGAGCTGGTGAGCTCCCAGGGCCTCATGCGCACCAACCAGCGCACCCTGAAGTACCTCCGGTACGACCCGGAGGTGGAGCGGCCCTACAGCCTGCAGATTTTCGGGGGCGAGCCGGAGGCCATGGCCCGCGCCGCCGTCATCGGCAAGCAGTACGGGGCGCAGATGATCGACATCAACATGGGCTGCCCGGTGAAGAAGGTGACGAAGAACGGCGCCGGCAGCGCCCTGCTGTGCGAGCCGGACCGGGGTGCCGCCCTGGTGCGCGAAATCCACGCGGCCACCGGCCTGCCCGTCACCTGTAAAATCCGCTCGGGCTGGGACGAGCACAGCCGCAACTACCTCCAGGTGGCCGGCAAGCTCTTCGAGGCCGGGTGCGCGGCGCTCGCCATCCACCCGCGCACGCGCGCCCAGGGCTACGCGGGCAAGGCGGACTGGAGCGTCATCGCGGACCTCAAGCGTCACTTCCCGGACAGGCCCATCATCGGCAATGGCGACGTGAAGACGCCGGAGGACGCCCGCCGGATGCTGGAGACGACGGGCTGTGACTTCGTGATGATTGGCCGCGGCGCGCTGGGCAACCCGTGGATCTTCCGCGAGCTGCTCGGAGGCCCGCCGCCCACGCCCCAGGAGCGCTGCGAGCTGGTGCTGCGCCACCTGGCCGCCCACATCGAGTTCGTGGGCGAGGAGCTCGCCGCGGTGCGCTCCTTCCGCAAGCACCTGGCCTGGTACGGCCACGGCCTGCACGGCGCCGCGCTCTTCCGCTCCGAGGTGAACCAGCTCGACACGGCGGAAGCGGTGCGGGACTCGGTGAGGCGCTTCTTCGGCTCCGCCCACGTGGATCCGAATGCCTCCGAGGGCGAGCAGGACGTCGACTATCGGGCCGCGCTCGGCTGAACGCCCGCTTGCTCGCACCCGCGACACCCCTGTAGCGCCCGCGTTTTCGCGCGTGCGCGCCGGAGAAGGTCATCTCGTGAGCACTCCGCGAGCACGTGCGCGCGGACGCCGATGCGGGTGCGCGCGCGGGCCGCGTCGCGTGTGCTCGCGCGGTGCCGGTGGCGCTCGAGGAGACGGCCGTTTTCCCTCGGAGCGGCGCGAAACGCGGCGGAGGCCGAGAAATCGGCTCGCGCGAGGTCGGAGCAGGTGGGTGTGGAGGCCGATGGAGGCACTTCGAACGCGCGCGATGCCGAAAAATCGGCGCGCCACGCGTTGCACTACATCACCATGCGTTGACACACTGGCAAGGCATCTCTACCATTCACCACAAGCACTCCTTTGCGAGTGCAGGCCCCACTCCCGGTGAGTGGAGGTGGAGTTGAACCAACGGAGGGTTTAGATGGCCGCGAAGAAGAAGACCGCGAAGAAGGCGCCGGCGAAGAAGGCCGCCGCGAAGAAGACCACCCGCAAGACCGCTGCTCCGCGCACCGCGAAGAAGGCGGCGGCGAAGAAGGGCGCGGCGAAGAAGGCCCCGGCCCGCAAGAGCACCCGCCGCAAGAGCGCGGCGAAGGCCCCCGAGGCCACCCCGTCCGAGGGCTAGACGTAGGCCAGTGACTTCGCGCAGTTTGAACGGCTCGGCGGACTTCCGCCGGGCCGTTCTTGTTTTTTTCCGTCAGGAGGACTGGGGTGTCACTGAGATCCTCGGAGTTGGAGCAGGTGGTGGCGGAGGTGTCCGCGCAGCTCGCGGGCGCGGTGGTGCAGAAGGCGTGGTGCCCGCTGCCTCGCCTGGCCTACCTGGAGCTGCGGGTGCCCGGGCGCTCCGTCCTCCTGTGCCTGTGCGCGGAAGGAGAGCTGTCGCGCCTGTCGGTGGCGGAGGATCGCTTCCCCACGCCGGGCGAGCCGGCGCCCTTCCAGCGCTGGCTGCGGCAGGAGCTGGTGGGCTTCAAGCTGGCCGGGGCCGCGTGGCGGGAGGCGGAGCGGGGGGTGACGCTCGACTTCCAGAGCGAGGACACCCGGCGCCGGCTGGTGCTGGAGCTGGGCTCGCCGGGCGGGCTGATGCTGCTGACGGAGGCGGGCCGGGTGCTGATGCTCTCCGGCGAGGGCCTGGCGCAGCGGCGCTCGCTGCACCCGGGCGCGCAGTGGACGCCTCCGGAGCCGCTGCCCGCGGAGGCGCTCGCCAAGGCGAAGGCGGCCCCGTCGCGCCTGCTGCCGTTGCCCGGGGACTTCCTCGTGCACGCGGAGGCCGCCGAGCGGCTGATCGGCCCGAAGGACAAGACGAGCCGGGCCGAGTCCATCCGCCGGAGGCTGGCGCTGCCGTACCGGGCGAGGCTGAAGCGCTCGGGACGCACGCTGGAGAAGGTGCGCGCGGAGGCGGCGCGGGGGCCCGAGGCCGAGCGGCACCGGCAGCTGGGCGAGCTGCTCACCCAGAACCTCTACCGGCTGAAGCGGGGCGTCACCGAGGTGACGCTCACGGCGTACACCGAGTCGGGGATGGAGGAGGTGCAGGTGAAGCTGGACCCGAGGCGGACGCCGAAGGAGGAGGCGGACTGGCACTTCCACCAGTACCGGCGGCTGTTGAGGGGCGTGGAGCACGCGCGGCAGCGCGAGGCGGAGCTGGCGCGCGAGGTGGCGCACGCGGAGGCGGCGCTGAAGCAGCTCGAGGCGTTGGACGAGGCCTCGCTGCTGGCTCAGGCGGAGGTGCTGCAGCTGACGGCGGCGGAGGAGGGCCCTCCGGAGGCGAGACCCTTCAAGGAGTACGTGGGGCACGGGGGCCAGCGCATCTGGGTGGGGAAGGGCGGCGAGGACAACGACACGCTCACCTTCAAGGTGGCGAGGCCGTACCACCTGTGGCTGCACGCGAGGGGGCTGCCGGGCAGCCACGTGGTGGTGCCGCTGGAGAAGGGGGTGGAGGTGGCGCAGGAGGTGCTATTGGATGCGGCGCACCTGGCGCTGCACCACTCGGGTGCGAAGGGCGAGCCTCGGGGTGAGGTGAGCTGGGTGCCGGTGAAGTTCGTGAAGAAGGTGAAGGGGGGCGCACCGGGCCGGGTGCAGTACACGCGGGAGAAGACGTTGGTGGTGCGCCTGGAGCAGGAGCGCCTGGACCGGTTGCTGAAGACGCGCGGAGGCGAGGCGCCGCCCGTCCCATGAGCGTGAAGCCCCCGATAGGGCCTCCCGGGGGCCCGGTCTG
Source organism: Archangium sp. (assembly GCF_036277355.1). Lineage (GTDB taxonomy): Bacteria > Myxococcota > Myxococcia > Myxococcales > Myxococcaceae > Archangium. Next base: position 9,548 of record NZ_DASUNC010000128.1, on the reverse strand, counting down.
TGCCCGCTGTCCGGTGGTGCTGGGGGCCTCGTGCTGCGAGGTGAAGGAGGACGAGCGCCTGGCCACGCTCACGCGGGCGGACATCGAGCGCATTGTCGCGCACACGGGGCTGTCCCCCCGGCGCTTCGTCGCCGAGGAGTACCTCACGCACGAGGAGGCGGCGGAGTACGAGGCGCGCCGTCCGCTCTACCGGGGCTACTTCCGCAAGGGGCCGGTGCGGCTGACGCTGGCCACGCGCGCGGGCGCATGTGTCTTCCACGAGAAGGGGAGGGGCTGTGGGCTGCCCGCGGACGTGAGGCCGGTGGCCTGTCGGCTCTACCCTTTCGAGCGCTGGCCGGACGGGAGCTGGAGCGTGCAGGTGAGCCGCTACGGGGACCTGGCCGAGGCGCGAGCGGGCGGAGGCGCATGCCTGGGAGTGGAGGAGGCCGGGAGCATGGAGGACGTGCTGGCGGCCTTTGGCACGACGCGGGAGTCGGTGGAGTCGCTGGGTGAGCGGCTGGCGGAGGAAACGAGGGCTCACGGGCGGGGTTGACGGGGCGACGCTGGGCAGACGAGCGGCTTGCACCGGCCTTGAGTCCGGGAGGCCACTGGGTACGATGCCGTCCGCGTGTCGTCGCTCCCGCCCCACCATCAGATGCACCTCTTCCCGCGCCCTCCCGTTCGTGAGGGGGGCACGTCCCTGCCCACGCGCACTCGCGCGGTGGAGTCCTCCAACCGTCTGGCCACCGCCCTCCACGAGGAGGAGGTGCCGGTCGCGGAGAACTTCCACCGCGAGAACGCGGCGCGGAGCCAGCAGCAACTCCCTGGCACGGCCACCCGCGAGGAGCTGTGGGCCCGGGCCGAGGCACTGGCCTTCCGGCTGTCGGCGGACCTGCGGATGCCGGTGCGGCTGGCGGTGACGGACAACCGCTCCACCATGGTGTCCTTCCGGCGCAGCGCCAACGCGCTGCAACTGCGGCTGCACCACATGTTCCTGGACGCGCCGGAGCCGGTGGTGCGCGCGGTGGCGGACTACGCGGGCCGGGGCAACCGCCTGGCCGGCGGCGTGCTGGACGACTACATCCGGGGCCAGCAGCCGCGCATCCGCCAGGAGCGCCACGCGGCCGAGGCGGACCTGGAGCCCCGGGGCCGCTGCTTCGATCTGCAGGTGCTCTTCGATCAGCTCAACCGCGTCTACTTCCACGGCAGCATCCAGGCGCGCATTGGCTGGGGCCGCATGCCTCCCCGGCGGCGGCGCAAGTCCATCCGCCTGGGGGTCTACGACCATCAGACGCGGGAGATCCGCATCCACCCCGGGTTGGATCGCCCCGAGGTGCCCTCGTACTTCGTGGAGTTCATCATCTTCCACGAGATGCTCCACCAGCTCTTCCCCAGCTCGAACGGGACGGGCCGCCGGGTGCATCACCCTCGGGCCTTCCGGGAGCGGGAGAAGGCCTTCCCGCTCTACTCCGCCGCACTGCGTTGGGAGCGGGAGAACCTGAACCTGCTGTTGCGGGGCTGAGACACGGTTCCCTGCTCGCTGCTTTACCAATTTACCAATCGAAGGGCGTGTGCGGACGCTGCTTGACCCTACGCATCGCCCGACCCAATCCTCTTTTGCCCATGCGACGCGCGAAGATTGTTTGCACCCTTGGTCCGGCCTGCCAGAGCCAGGAGATGCTCGAGGCCCTCATCGAAGCCGGAATGGACGTGGCCCGGCTCAACTTCTCTCACGGCAGCCACGAGAACCACGCCGAGAACATCGAAAAGCTGCGGAAGGCCTCACTGAAGGTCCGCAAGGCGGTGGGTATCCTGGGAGACCTCCAGGGCCCCAAAATCCGCACCGGCCGCTTCATCACCGGCAGCACGGAGCTGAAGGAAGGCGGCGAGTTCCACATCACCACGGACGAGACGGTGAAGGGCACGGATGAGATCGTGTCCACCACGTACCCGTTCCTGGCGGCGGACGTGAATCCGGGAGACCGCATCCTGCTGGATGACGGCCTGTTGGAGCTGCGGGTCCTCGAGACGGACAAGAAGCAGCTGATCCGCACGAAGGTGATTCACGGCGGCATCCTGAAGAACAACAAGGGCATCAACCTGCCGGGAGTGGCGGTGCGCGCGGACGCGCTGACGCCGAAGGACCGGGAGGACCTGGTGTTCGGCATCAAGGCGGGAGTGGACTTCCTGGCGCTGTCGTTCGTGCGGCATCCGGCGGACATCGACATGGCGCGCTCGGCGATGGCGGAGGTGGGCCGCTCGGTGCCCATCATCGCGAAGCTGGAGAAGCCGGAGGCGATTGCCCGGCTGGACGCCATCCTGGACAAGACGGATGGCGTGATGGTGGCGCGAGGTGACCTCGGCGTGGAGATTCCGCCCGAGGAGGTGCCGTCGGTGCAGAAGGACATCGTGCGCCGGTGCAACATGAGGGGCCTGCCGGTCATCGTGGCGACGCAGATGCTCAACTCGATGATCGACAACCCGCGGCCCACGCGCGCGGAGGCCAGCGACGTGGCCAACGCGGTGTTCGACGGGGCGGACGCGGTGATGCTGTCGGGCGAGACGGCGAGCGGCAAGTTCCCGCGCGAGTCGGTGGAGATGATGGACCGCATCGTGCTGGCGGCCGAGTCGACGATGCGGGTGCAGGGGCTGCATGCGCCGGCGGAGTCGCCGGTGGGGTTGCCGTCGCACTTCCCGGACGTGATCGCGGCGAGTGCATGCTACGCGGCGAGGCAGGCGGGGGCGTCGCTGATCGCGGCGTTCACGCTGTCGGGAGTGACGGCGCGGCTGCTGGCGCACTACCGGCCGCCGGTGCCGATCGTGGCGTTCAGCCCGAACCAGGAAGTGCGGCGCCGGCTGGCGCTCCTGTGGGGCGTGGTGCCGCGGATTCTGGAGCCCATCCAGGAGACGGAGGCGATGGTGCGCCGCGTGGAAGAGGAGCTGGTGGCGCGGGGCCTGGCGCAGAAGGGTGACCGCGTGGTCATCGTGTACGGCGCGCCGGTGGGCCAGCCGGGCAAGATCAACAGCCTGCGGCTGCACACCATCGGAAGCTGAAGCCGCATCCCCTCCCTCTCCCTCTGGGAGAGGGTCGGGGTGAGGGTCTACGGCGCGCCTACCCGCGGAAGTCCTTCAAGGCGCGCTTGGGCACCTCGGCCTCGACGAAGATGCGGAACAGCTCGTTATCGAGCTGTCCGCTCTGCACCTCGCGCTTGAGGATGTCGAGCGCGAGCTGATGCGGGACGGCCTTCTTGTAGGGCCGGTCGCTGGCGGTGAGGGCGTCGTAGATGTCCGCGATGGACATCATCCGGGACTGCACGGGGATGGTGGGCTCGGGGATGGCGCGGGGGTAGCCGGTGCCGTCGAGCTTCTCGTGGTGCGCGTAGGCGATCTCCGGCACGCGGCGCAGGGTGCGCGTCCACGGAATCTGCGACAGGAAGCGGTAGGTGTGCTCGACGTGGCTTTCGATCTCCCGGCGCTCCTCCTCGGAGAGGGTGCCCTTGGCGATGGAGAGCGATTGGATCTCCCGGTCGAGCAGCAGGGGCCGCTCCTGGCCGAAGGAGTCCTCGAAGCGCAGGTGGCGCAGCTCGTGGAGCCGCTCGAAGTTGCCCTGGGCGAGCACCGTGGGCCGGTTGCAGGTGAGGACGAACTCGAGCACCTCGTCCAGGTGCTTGAGGTCCTTGAGGAGCCGCTCATCCTCCTCGGCGTCGATCTCCGCCATGTGGTGCGTGCCGCGCAGCTTCACGGCGGCGAGCCGGCGGCGGTAGCTCTGCAGCTGCAGGTCCTTGCGGGCCAGCTGGAATCGGGAGCGCAGCCCCTCCATCTCATGGGGGTAGAGCTTCTCGGCCTTGACGAGCACGGGCTCGCGCACGCCCACCTTGCCGAAGTCGTGCAGCAGCGAGGCGTAGCGGACCTCCTGGAGCTCGGTGGCGGTGAAGCGCGTGTGGGCATAGGGCCCGGTGTGCACGTGCTCGAGCGCGCGGGCCATGGTGACGGTGAGGTCGGCCACGCGGCCCGAGTGACCCGCGGTGGTCGGGTCTCGCGACTCGATGGCCACCACGGAGGCGGAGACGAAGCCCTCGAAGAGGCGGTTGATCTCCTCGTGGAGCAGGGCGTTCTCGATGGCGCCAGCGGCCTGGGCGCCCAGGGCGAGCAGCAGCTCCTCGTCCTCGGAGTCGAAGGGGCGGCCACTGAGCTTGTTGAGCGACTGGATGACGCCGGTGACCTCGCCATTGGCGTCGCGCATGGGCACGCAGAGCACGCTCTGGGTGCGGTAGCCGCTGAGGGTGTCGAAGGTGCGGTTGAAGCGCTCGTCGGCGTAGGCGTCCGGGAGGTTGATGATCTCCCCCGTCTGGGCCACCTGTCCGGCGATGCCGCTGCCCACGGGCAGACGGATTTCGTTCTTGGAGCCCTGGGCCACCTTGCTCCACAGCTCGTTGCGCTCGCGGTCGAGCACGAAGAGCGAGCACCGGTCCGCCTCCACCACCTTGCTGGCCTCGTAGAGGATGAGGGGCAGCAGCAGGTCCAGGTCGCGCTCGGCGCTCATGGCCTTGGTGACGTCCAGGATGGACGTGAGCTTCTTGAGGCGCCGGGTGAGGTCTGGAGGAGCGGGCGGGGTCTGTGGAAGCACCGGATAGAACTCCAAAGGGCGGCGGCGCACGGCCTGGGAGTCATCTTCTTAGCACGGGAAATGCGTGGATCGCCCCTCCCCCCCTGCTCGCCCGCCCTCCAAGCGGGTACCGCCGGGGAGCGGAAGTGGCTATGTAGCGCTTCATGACCCGCCGCGTGCTCGTGTCCCCCTCGCTCCTGTCCTCCGATTTCGGCCGCCTGGCCGAGGAAGTGCGCGCGGTGGAAGCCGCCGGAGCGGATTGGATCCACGTGGACGTGATGGATGGGCGCTTCGTCCCCAACATCACCATCGGCCCGGTGGTGGTGGAGGCCATCAAGAAGGCGGCCACCCGGCCGCTCGACGTGCACCTGATGATCGTCGAGCCCGAGAAGTACATCGACGCCTTCGCGAAGGCGGGGGCGGACATCCTCACGGTGCACGCGGAGGCGTGCACGCACCTGCACCGGGTGATTCAGCAGATCCGCCACGCGGGAGCGAAGCCGGCGGTGGTGCTCAACCCGGCCACGCCGTTGTCGGCGGTGGAGGAGGTGCTGGGAGACGTGGAGATGGTGCTGCTGATGAGCGTGAACCCCGGCTTCGGGGGGCAGAGCTTCATCGCGCCGACGGTGGACAAGGTGCGCCGGCTGCGCGCGATGATGGATGCGCGAGGGCTGTCCACGGACATCGAGGTGGATGGGGGCATCAACGCCGAGACGGCCCGGCGGGTGGTGGAGGCCGGGGCCACGGTGCTGGTGGCGGGCTCGTACGTGTTCGGCTCGAAGGACCAGGCCGCGGCCATCCGCTCGCTGCGGCCCTGAGGGCGAGCCTCGGGCTCAGTGGGCCGCTTGGGTGACGCCGGCCATCCGGGCCACCCGGGTCATGAAGGTGTGGTCGAAGGGCTTCACCTCATAGGCGTCGGCGCCGAGCTCGAAGCACACGTGGCGGGTGAACTGGTCCTCCACGCCACTGAGGATGACGACCTTGCAGTCGCGCGTCTGGGGGTCCTGCTTGAGCTGGGCGAGCAGGTCGCGGCCGTCCTGGTGCTGATGGATGTCCAGGATGATGACCGCGGGCCGGTGTCGCCTGGCCAACGAGAGGACATGGGTGGAAGTGGTATCCGCCACCGAGGCGAGGCCGGAACGGCGGGCCTCCCGGGTGAGGGCGGACACAACGAGCGGCTCGTCATCGGAGATCAGGACGACAGGAGGAAGCATGGGACCCCGGGGTGCCTTCGCTGTACGGGGGAGGGCCAAGCAAGGGGTGTTCCCGAGGGGTTCGCCTGGAAAGTGGGCCGGTTACGCGAGCGGAGGCCGGGTCTGGGGCGCCTCGGGGGTCCTGGAGAACCCCTGGAGGGCTTCCGGAATGAAAAGCTGATCCAAGGACGTTGACTAGGCCGGGCGGGTCTTGTACATCCCCGCCCACTTCGACGGTCCGAGAGCAGTTCCGTCGAGGCGCAGAACGGTATCGGGGAGTGGCTCAGCCTGGTAGAGCACTTGGTTCGGGACCAAGGGGTCGCAGGTTCAAATCCTGTCTCCCCGACCATCAGAAGGGCGCGGAATCCTTGGAGAAATCCTCGGGTCCGCGCCCTTCGTCTTTCCGGGATCCAGAGGCCAGCGGCAAACTCGCGGCAAGCGGCGAGGGTTCACCTCCGGCGGCCCCTGGGATGACTCGGCTGGGGCTGGCCCGGGCGCTGCGAAGTCGAGCCACACTCCTGCTCAATCGAGCAACAAGCCCTCGACCCCCATGAGAGTGGGGGAACTCCACTGGCCCCGATGGTGCGGCGGCTGCACGCCGCAACGCCCCTCGTGCAACTCGCTGCCTGGTTCCGCCGCTGCCTTTCCTTCCCTCAGCTCAACTGATCTCAGCGCCAGGTGCGCCAACGGCGCCCTCTGCGCTGCGGTGGGCTATCGCCAAGGATTCCCGGTACTCACGCGCCTCTGCCGCCATCGTGAATGCTGCCTGGAGTCCTTTGGCCGCCACGAGATCCCGCAGTTCGAGGACAGAAACCCGGAAGAACTCCTTCCTGAGGTTGACTCGATTGATCCTTCGATCTTCGAAGTGCTTGTGAAGCTCGCGCTCCAGGCCGGGTGCGTCGTCGGTCGTGATCATTGCATGCACGTCGAACTCGAATGGAACGGACGCATCACCCAATTCGTAAATGCGATCCATCGGGTCGAGGCGGCGCGTCATGCCGATCTTCAAGATCCCATCCCCGAAGGACCCCACGTTCGAGATGACATACACGTTACCGGAACGTGTCTGCTCGGCCATCGACTTCGCTCTGAGGTTCTTGGCTTCTGTCTCCGCCAGGCGTTGGTTCAACTCGTCGACCTTCTGCTGGAAGCGAGCACGCTCTTCAGCTGACGCGGACTCGACCTCGGAACGCGCCTTCTCCAGTGCTTTGGCCAAGACCTCTTCCTCCTTTTGCGCCTCCTTCATGACGCGCTCCGCTTCGCGTCGCGCCTTCTCTTCTTCACGAATCTGCTCCTGGATCCGGCGCTGCTCCTCCCTCTCACGAAGGCGTAGTTCCTGAGCAGTGACTGCCCACCTCAGCTCTTCCAGCCTTGCCGCCAGATACGCATCCAGGATTCGTGCATTTCGGAATGCCTCTCCGTTCAGGTTGACCAAGGCGAAGGCGTCCCGAATCTCCTGCTCGAGCGTCCCGTAATTGTCGCTCCTGGTTCTAGAAAGAACTCCATCCACGCGACCATTGAACGCGTCTATGACGAATCGGATTGCGACTTCCTTCCGTTTGGCTTCCGCATAGTCACACTCCGCGGCGTGGCCTTCCTCTACCATTCGCCGGGACTGCTCCCGGGCCGACTTCAACTTGACTCCTGCCTCCAGATGACCAAAGTCCGAAGCCAGTTCATCGAGAAGGCTTCGCGTCGGAACGACGTACTTGTCTCCATAGCCGTCGATCACGTTACGGATCGCGCGAATGGCCTGCTCCAACGCATCCTTCTCTCGCAGGGCGATGTATGCATTTCCCGCAATCTGCTCAGCGCTCTTGTGAGCTTCGTCCAAGATTCTTCGCGCATCTTGGGTTGCCTTACCGAGGAGGGAGTCCGCCTCTGACCGCAGTTCCTTGAGTTTGTTGCTTGCCTCACGAAGTTCGATTTCGCTTCGGGCTTTGGATGTTGCGGAAAAGGTCTCGGCTTGCTGTTTGAGCGCACTTGCGAGTTTGATCGCCTCGTCGAGAACTCGTTTGGTTTCCTGTTCCGCGTTCGCGAGCCCTCGGAACCTCAACAGGGGTTCGAAGGTCGCCATCGCCTTTCTGAATTCCTCTTCGAAGTGGGCGCGTATCCTCTCTGTTTCGGCTTGCGCGTTTTCCCGCTCGCGCGACAACTCCGCGTCCACGTCATCGAGCCTTTTGCGGACCTCCCGCTTGAGACGCTCCCGTTCGGCAAGGGAGTCGGCCCGGACCTTCGTGAGTTCCTGTTCGGCTTCCGATAGTGACCGCTGGGTCTTTTGCCACCGCGTGCGCAGCACGAACGCCCAAATCGCAACCGGGATGAATCCGAAACCGCATACGATGAATATCAATCCAAATAGGACTTCCATGATGAGCCTCCCCCAAGGTGTCTACTCGAGTTCCTCGAGGAGCAGATTCGCGGTTTCGATGATCGCCTGAAGCGAACTGGCGGGTTCTGTGAAGAGAACGTCTGATGGCGAGAAGGCGACGATGGGTTGGAATGCGCCGGTGCGACGAGAGGCCTTGAAATTCGTTCGAGTTTGCAGTCCGTCCAACGCGTCCGATGGATCGAGGGTATCGAACGGTAGACCCTCCATCTGCTTTCGGTGAATGATCGTGGAGAGTACGGGGGAAAGCGCCGGGAGCCCGTCCGCCGAATACGCCGTGATGAGGACTGCCTTCACCGGCAGGAGCGCATGAACCTCACGTGCCACTCGCAAGACCAATGAGCACACGTAGTCCTGGTAGAGTTCGACGAATTGGATGCGAGGCATGGCCTTCGTCGACAGCTTGCCGGTCGAGGTCAATGTTTGAACCTCAGGAGGTAGAATGGCCGAACCCTGGGCCGTAATCTTTGCCTCCACCAGATGGGGCGAGTGGATTTCGAAATCCACTGCAATTCCGCCAGGAGGTGCCATGGAGTTATAGGAAATCTCCTGTAGGACGCGCCGGTAACTTTTAGAGTCCCCCTGAAGGATACCTTGCGCCAATGCACCGGAGTCGGCCTGCTCCAGTACTTCCTCCTGGAATGCTCGTTGTGCGGAATGGAACCGGTCTGAATCCTCCGCCACGGCAGACGCCATGTTCGGCAATTGTGCCGAGGGGACCTCGAAAAGGGAGAGGAGACGGGTTCGGCGGTCGGCTGAGCGTTCCGCCCAGTGGGTGGGAGTCACCGGCGCAGGAGGCAGACTGGCCGCGAGCGCTCGCCAATCGATCGGAGCGCTACAGGCCTTGTGCGCCGACTTCAGTTCCTCGATCCGCGCATCGCTCTGCTCCGCGGATTCGCGCGCAAGGCGCAGCTGATTCTGTCGCTCTTGTTCTTTTGCCTCCCTCTTTCGCGTCGACGCGTAGGAATCGCGGCCCATCATTTCCCCCTTCGGTCGCCCATTGGCTGATGCACCTTCAGTCTCCAGGCTACCCGCAGCGTGAGTCCTGGGAAACTGGCCAAGGACTGGACATCGCAGCAGGCGGCCTGATGGCGGATCCAGAGTTCCGCAAAGCCCAGAACCATAGGCGGAATGGGGGCCCTGCTTGAGGGGGCGGGCTGGTGCAAAGGGGTTGAGAAGGGCCGCTGGAAGGTGACGCGCGGGCTGTGCGCCGGGCCGGAGAAGAGGGCATGCCGCCCCTCTTGTTGACGCGCAAGCTGGTTGATGGGCGCGTGAGCGAGCTGGGTGATGGGCATCACGCCGGTGGTGGTGCGCCACGGCGGGTGATGGGAAGGCGACGAGCCGCCACCCGGGAGAGTGGCGGCCCGCCGGGTGCAAGGCA
>NZ_DASUNC010000127.1:0-3408 GCF_036277355.1 Archangium sp. | reverse complement strand
TGTCTCATTCATGCCTCGAGCTCTCGCGGGGACTTGCGTCCCATGACCATCGCTCGGCTCCGCACACCCGTGAACCCCAAATCCTCCCCATACGCACGGCCTCTGGTCCTCGGCCCTGCCCACTCGACGTACCGAAGACCCATTCTTTTCCGGCGGGGTTGGGTAGACGGGCGCATGGAAAACCGTCCTTGACGATTCCTGTGACGCTCGTGTGATGGTGTTCGTGAGATTGAGAGCAATTGCGAGAATGCGGTCCCGCGAAACGCAACTCCTCACATGGAGTCGCACCCGGGCAGCCCACACGGAAGCCGCGAGGCCCCGTGGCACTCGAGGTGCCCCTCGCCGGCTCCTCATGTTCCTGTCCACGGCCGTCGTGGCCATTGTGGTGCTCACCGGGATTGTTCTTTCCACCCGCTCCACACCCAAGGCCTCGAGCGCCCCTGCTGGCACCGGTGATTCGGTGCTGCGCGGAGAGACCGTCCGGCTGCTGGTCGTCGGCATGCGTTGATGGCCGCCCCCCCCGCCCCAGCGGCGCCTGGAGGTGCGAATCCGGGACCTGGGGCAGAGCCTCCAGGTGAGGGTGAGTGACAACGGCATCGGCATCCCCGCGGAGAACATGCTGCGCATCTTCCAGTATGGATTCACCGCCAGGACGGACGGCCACGGCTTCGGGCTGCACAGCTGCGCGCTGCTCGCCCGGTCCATGGGAGGCAGCCTGTATGCCCAGAGCGATGGGCCCGGCCAGGGCGCGGCGTTCACCCTGGAGCTGCCGTGGACGCCGAGGGAATCGGCCGGGGACCCTCCGGACGACGCCCACGAGCGCTCGATGGACCCTCGTTTGACCCACTGAACCAGCAAGGGGGCGAGACGTCCAAGTTCCTGGCCGGGGAGGGGGCGGACGGGCATCTCTCCCATTGATTCGCGCCCCGGATTGCGGCACCAAGCGCCTTTCTCCTCGCAGCGAGGTACCGCCATTCCCAGCACGCACCTGACCTTCCCGTCCGCCGACGCCCACCGGAGCTGGCTGGAGCAGCAGTCCGCCCTGCCCCGCGGCTTCCGCGTCGGCCGCACGCGCTTCGAGTTCATGCCCGCCGAGGTGGCCAGGCCGGCGAAGATGAACCTCACGCTGGTGGTGCTCGACGAGCCGACGCCGGCCTTCGCGGCGGTGTTCACGAAGAACGCCTTCCCGGGAGCGCCGGTGGTGCTCGGCCGCAAGCGGCTGGAGGAGCCCACGCTGGGCGCGGTGGTGGTGAACAACAAGGTGAGCAACGTGTGCGCGCCCGGCGGTGTCGAGGCCTCCGAGCGGCTGTGCGCGGCGGTGGCCGGCAAGCTGGGGCTGAGCGCCTCGCAGGTGCTGCCCTGCTCGACGGGCGTCATCGGCTGGCGGCTGCCGGTGGACGCCATGGTGGAGGCGGTGCCCCAGGCCGTCTCGTCGCTCGCGGGCGGCTCGGTGCTGCCCGCCGCCGAGGGCATCATGACGACGGACCTGTACGCCAAGGTCCGCCGCGCCTCCGTGGGCAGCGGGAGCATCGTGGGCATCGCCAAGGGCGCGGGGATGATCGAGCCCAACCTGGCCACCATGCTCGTCTTCCTGATGACGGACGTGGACGTGCCGCGAGACGCCCTGCGCGCGGCGCTGCGCTCGGTGTCCGCGCGGACGTTCGGCTGCATCAGCGTGGACAGCGACACGAGCACGTCGGACACGGTGGCGCTGCTGTCCTCGCGCAAGGTGCCCTGCCCCAGCCTGAAGGAGTTCGAGGCCGCGCTCGAGCAGGTGTGCGCCGACCTGGCCGAGGACATCGTGCGCAACGGCGAGGGCGTGCACCACGTCATGCGCGTGCGCGTGCACGGCGCGCCGAGCGAGGACGTGGCCCGGGGCATCGGCAAGTCGGTGGTGAACTCGCCGCTGTTCCAGTGCGCGGTGAACGGGAATGACCCGAACGTGGGCCGGCTGGTGGCGGCCATCGGCAAGTACGTGGGCGCGCACCACCCCGAGGTGGACCTGTCGCGCTGCACCCTGCGCATGGGCGGCCGCGTCATCATGGAGCACGGCGCCTTCCGGCTCGACAACGAGGCGGAGAAGGCCCTGGTGGCACACATGAAGGGCGCAGAGCTCTATACGAGCGTGCCTCCCGCGGACGGGCTCACCTTCCGCCCGCAGGTGACGTTCCCTCCGCACGAGCGCTCGGTGGAGATCGACGTGGACCTCGGTGGCGGCCCGGGTGCCTGCACGGTGCTCGGCGCGGACCGGAGCCACGAGTACATCAGCGAGAACGCGGACTACCGCAGCTGAGTGACATCCCCTCGCGACGTCCCCTCTCCCTCTGGGCGAGGGATACGATGAGTTTTGTTGAAAGGGCCTGTGATTCTAGGAGGTTAGGCCCTATTGCGAATTGTGGATCTTCTGTAGCTGAGGTGGGCGCTCGACGGTGGACGGAGGGTCTCCGGTGAGGGACGGGAGAGGAGCGGTCGGAAGAGGCGGCTGTCACTCTGGCAACAGCCCTGGTCGCGGAGTTGCAATGCGTGCCGCCCCTGCGAGTGCTGGCGGGGAGGCGGGGCGTGGCGGGGCCGAGTGTGGGGGAGGTGATGGGGCGCGTGCTGCGCATCCAGGGGATGAGCGTGCGCGGGGTGCGGATGGAGCCCGGAGGAGTGGTGGTGCAGGTGCGCCCGCGCCAGCGCAAGCCGCGCTGTGGAGTGTGCGGCCGGCCCGCTCCAGGCTACGACACGAAACCCGGGCGCCTGTGGCGGCACCTGGCGCTGGGAGAAACCATCTTCTGGCTGCGGTACGCCCCGCGCCGGGTGCGCTGCCGGGAGCATGGAGTGAGGGTGGAGCGGGTGCCGTGGGCGGCGCACGGCTCGAGCTTCACGCACGCCTTCGAGGAGTGGGTGGCCTGGCAGGCGCAACGGCTGGACAAGTCGTCCATCTGCCGGTTGCCAGGCATCAACTGGCGCACGGTGGGCACCATCATCGAGCGGGTGGTGGAGGAGCGCCTGTCGCCAGGGCGGCTGGAGGGGCTGCAAGTCATTGGGGTGGACGAGCTGGGCTGGAGAGCCGGGCACCAGTACGTGAGTCTGGTGGTGGACCACCTGCGCTCGCGAGTCGTCTGGGTGGCGGAGGGGAAGAACGAAGAGACGCTCAACGGCTTCTTCGACGAGTTGGGAGAGGAGAGGACGAAGGAGCTGACGCACGCCACCCTCGACCTGTCGGCGGCCTTCAGCAAGGCGGTGGGCAACCGGGCCCCACACGTGCGCAAGGTGTTCGACCGATTCCACGTGCAGAAGCTGGCGAACGAAGCGCTGGACACGGTGCGCCGGCAAGAGGTGCGCGAGCAGGCGGGGAGCCCGGAGGGCAAGGCGCTCAAACACAGCCGCTGGGCGCTGCTGAAGAATCCGTGGAACCTGACGGTG
>NZ_DASUNC010000126.1:0-73137 GCF_036277355.1 Archangium sp. | reverse complement strand
CGTGCTGGTGCGCGCGGCGGACGGGGAGCCGGTGCTGGTGGACTTCGGGGCGGGCAGCATGCCGGGGGCGCCCCGCGTCACCCGGGGCGCCCTGGCCCCGGGCGACCTGCACCACCGCAGCCCCGAGGCGGTGGCCTTCTTCCTGCGCGACAACCACCCGCCCGGGGAGCGCTACGACTACAGCCCGGCCGACGAGATGTACGCCCTGGGCGTCAGCCTCTACGCGCTGCTGACGGACGGCTACCCCATTGACGACGCCGAGCCGCTGATGCTGGCGCAGATACTCTCCTACCAGCCGGTGGCGCCCGACGCGCTGAACGAGCGGGTACCGCGGGCGCTGAGCGCGCTGTGCATGAGGCTGTTGGAGAAGGAGCCCGGACGGCGGCTGGCGAGCGCCGAGGCGCTGAGCCAGGCGCTGGAGGCGGTGCTGAAGGAGTCCGAGGCGGACGCGGCCTGGGACGTGCCCCTGTTCCCCGCGTGGGGGGAGAAGGACAGCGGCGAGCCGGTGGCGGACGCGGGGGACGAGCCGGACTGGGTGCGGCGCTGGGTGGAGGAGAAACCCCGGCGGGGCAAGCGGCCCGCGCCCGCCCCGGCCGTTGCCCCGGAGCCTCCGCCCGGGCCGGTGCGGCCTTCGTCCACCCCCGTGCCGCTGGACTGGCCGGCCGCCGTGGTGCGCCCCACGGACGTGCTGGCCGCGCTGCTCAAGGCGGCGCTGGTGCTGGGCGTGTTGGTGCTGGCGGGCCTGGGTGCCGAGCAACTGCTGCGCCGCTGGGTGCCCGCGCGCCCGGTGCCCGTGTCCTCCCAGGGCCCTGTCTCCTGGGCGCCGCCCTGGGCACAGCCGACGTGGAGGGGTGGCAACGGTGGTGAAGTGGCGCCCCCCCGCAAGCCGCCCGAAGCTGACGCGGCCATGGCGCCGCCCCCCGCGGACTCCACCCCCGTGGCCGCCGCGCCCCCCGCCGCGCCCCCCGCGGCGCCCTCCAAGGACACCCCTGCCGTGAAGACGCCGCAGAAGAAACTTCGCTCCCTGGCGCGCAGCACCTGTGCCGGACTCACCGGGCTGGCCCTGCAGGCCTGTGCCGGCACGCCGCAGCAGGTGCCCCCCGTGCGTCAGGATTCCCCGCCCCGGCCCGCCGACTGCCCGCCCGGTGCCGTGAAGACGATGGAGGAGCTGGGTATCCGCATCAGCAACACGGCCTATGCATGGTTCCCCCATGAGGGCAGCGCCCAGCGCGTCACCGTGCGAGAGTCCACTCCGATGACGGTGCACTTCGGAAGTAAACCCACCTATCAAGGGCCGTTGCACGTTGGCGAGCTCACCGGGCGGCTCTACCTCGGGCCCGAGCGCGTATACGGCCGCTTCACCCAGGCCCGGGACCTGAGCACCGGCAAGACGTACCCGGTGTGCCTGGAGCTGATTGGGCGCAGCACCCGGTGGGGGGAGCCCCCGGGCGTGGACAGGAAGGATGTCGGCGGCCCCGCTGACGCCGCCGTCGTCTTCTCCAACCAGTCCGTCCGGGCGGTGGAGCGCTTCGAGTAGGCGCGGGCGGCACAGGGGACGGGAGGTGTGGTAGAGGCCAACGCCTCGCGTCACCACGCCCCGCCTTCCCCCGGAGGTTGACTCCCCGTGCCCCTCGTGTCCCCCGTGGGTCTGCTCGCGCTGGCCCTCCTCGCCCCCATCCCCCCGGCCTCCACGCCGTCCCCCGCGGACGCGTGTGAGGCGGCGAGCCCCCAGCTCGTGCTGTCGGCCGAGTCCTCCACCACACCGCCCACGGTGTGCATCAGTCCGGATGTGCCTCTCACGTTGCGCTTCGACACGGCACTCCAGCCCGGGTCCGTGCGGATTCAGGAGCGGGAGCGCTTCGGGGACGTGGCTCCCGGGCAGCAGAACCTCTTGCTGGTGCCCCCGGAGAACCTGGCGGCCGGGGAGCGTTTCCAGTTGGAGGTGTGCTTCGCGGACGGTGCCGCTCCCGGGTGCGCCCGCTTCCTCCTGTTGGCCCACCCGGCGCTGGGTCTGTCTCAGGTGAAGGTGTTTCGCCAGCCCCGTCCGGTGGCGTCCTTCCAGGAGGGCGAGAAGACAGCCCAGGCCGAGACGCGGCAGTGCCAGGAGGAGGTGCGCCAGCTGCGCGCCGAGCGCGGCGCCCCCGAGGGACTCCGGGGCGCGCTCGCCTCGGGGCTTCTGGGAGAGGGGGGCATTTCCTTCAAGGACCTGTTGGAAAGCATCACCGAGGCCAGGGGCAATGCCCTGAGCCTTCACAAAGCCCGCAGCTACCGCACGGAGGGCCGGGTGGCGGTGGAACTGGAGTTCACGAATCCCGGTACATTGCCCTGGCTGGCGGCGGGCGCGGTGCTGCGCGGGCCCAAGGGCGAGGTGTTGAAGCCACTGCCGCTCTGGCAGTCCGTCCCCTCAACCGACCCTGGTGCCCAGGAGCCAGTCCGCGTGGTGGTGGAGGTGCTGGCCTCGGAGAAGGAGGCCCGGGGCACGTACACCCTCACGCTCTGGGACGCCGAGCAGAAGCGCACCGTCACCCTCGGCCTCATCACCTTCCCGTAGCCGGGCCCGGAGCTCGGCCCGCACGGATCCGGGTAGGCTCGGGCTCTCCATTGCTCGTGGGTGACCCCACGTGTGCCGGAGGGGACCATGTACAAAGCCTACCGACTCCGGAGTCTCCAGGCGCTCGTGGTGGCGAGCTGCCTGTGGTTGAGCCTGAGCGCAGCCGGAGGAGAGCTGAGGCTGGAGCCGGTGACGCTCTCGGTGAAGCAGCGGGCCGAGGTGGACGCCGTCCAGGTGGTGCGTGCGGGCGTGCCGGTGCCCGGGGCATGGGAGGCAGTGGTGCTGCCCCTACGGGTGGTGGACTCGGGGCGGCTGCGGGTGGAGGCCGGGGCGCAGGTGGTGGCCGCGTGTTCCCTGGGCTTTGGCGAGGACGAGCTGCTGCGGGTGGAGCCGCTGGAGGCGGACTCGCACCTGCCCCTGCCGAGGGTGCTCCACCGCGAGCGGGGACGGGAGGAGGTGGCGGTCCACATTCCGGTGGGAGCCGGTGACGGACAGCGCCTGGTGCTCACCTACGAGTGGGACTGGATTCACCAGGGAAAGCCCGCGCTGGTGCGCACCTGGCAGCTGCCGCCCTCCACGCGCCAGGAGCGGCCCACGCGCGGCCCGGTCCCGCCCCACTTCGAGCGCAACGGCAAGGCCTCGCTCGAGAGGGCGCTGGACACCCTGGAGCCCCTGGCCGCCAGTGCTCCCGGCCACGGCCTCACCGTCACCGTGCGCGAGCTGCGGGAGGACATGCGGCGCGCCTTCTTCGACGTCTCGCGCGTGCATGACGCCAGGATGCTGGAGCGAGCCCTGTGGCTGAGCCAGGAGGTGCGGCGCCTGTGGCCGGCTGGCGCCCAGGGCCACCCGGCGGCCGCGAGCGCCCTGGCCGACCTGCGGCAACTGATGCAACAGGCGGCGTATGTCTCGCTCACCGATGCGCGCCTGCTCTTCGGCGCCTCGCCTCCGGCGGCGCCGGAGCAGGCAGCGCGTGTGGCGGCGGGGACTCCTGCCTTCCACGAGGCCGAGCGGGCCTGGGAGGAGGCCGCGCGCCACCTGGAGCAGGGCCGGGAAGAAGAGGCGGGCGAGCAGTGGCTGAGGGCCTGGCGCAAGGCGCTCGAGGCCATGAGCGGGGCGGGGGTGCACTTCCGCCCGGGCCAGGTGACGGACGTGGACGGCGATGGGGTGCCGGACCAGGTGGAGGTGCGTTACGGGGCCAGCCCGTTGTCGGCGGACACGGATGGCGATGGCCTGACGGACGGCTTCGAGCTGCGCTGGGGGGGCGTGCACCTGATGCCGGCCCGCGCGGACACGGACGGAGATGGGACGGCGGATGGGGCCGAGGACGTGGACGGGGATGGGTGGACGAGCCTGCAGGAGCAGGCGCGGGGCACGGACCCGCTGGAGGCCAGCCCCAGCACGCCCAGGCAGACCCGAGCGCCGCGAGGAGGCGCGGGGCATCCGCGCAAGGTGCTGGCCCAGGCAGGGCCCGGGGCTGGCACCGGGAAGGGTCCGCCGTCCGGGACCGCGGCGGACCCGTTCGACACGGATGGGGACGGGCTGGAGGACAGTGCCGAACTGGCCAACGGGACGCCGCCCACGCTGGCGGACTGGGATGGAGGCACGGCCCTGTCGGGCTGGAAGCCGTGCAGGGGAAGCGTGCCGTTCTTCCTGGGGCAGCTGTCCGGAGGCGCCGCGAGCTTCATCCCCGTGGTGGGGTGGGTGGTGGGCGCGCTGGCGGACGTGCGCGACGCCGTGGGCAACGCCGTCAAGGGCGAGTGGGCGGGGGCGGGGCTGAGCCTGGTGGGCGTCATCCCGGTGGTGGGGGACGTGGGGAAGCTGGTGGGCCGCATCGTGGAGTTCACCAGCCAGTACGGGAAGCTGGAGGACATTCTCCGAGTGGTGCTGCTGGCCCTGCCGAAGCTGCTGGGCACGGTGCCGGAAAGGACGGGCGAGGCGGCGCGGGAGTTGGTGCTGGCGGTGCTGAAGAAGGTGAACCCCGAGGGCTTCAGTACGGTGGCGAAGTATGGCGGGGATGAATTCCTCACGCAGGTGGCGAAGCTGGGAGCGAAGTGGAAGAACCTGGCGCGGCTCTTCGATGACCTGGAGAGGAGCGGGCTGTTCACCCAGTACCCGCGCATGAAGGAGTTCCTCGAGGAGATGGTGCGCACCACACCGGCGGAAGTGCTGTATGGCAAGGGGCAGGTGCTGCGGCTCGACGGCCGGGTGACGCTGAGTGTGAAGAAGGCGGCGCTGCGGCCGAGGAATGGGCCCAAGTCCCTGGCGAACATCAGCAAGCACCTGAGCAGCGCGTTGGCGGAGCACCGCTCGTTGAGCGTACTGCCGGGAGACGGGGAGGACCTCATCAAGCTGGGCCATGTGGCGTCCCAGGGGCCGGACCGGGTGCTGCGCAATGGCGAGTTCATCGACGTGCTGGAATGGCAACAGGCTGGACTATTTCTTGGACAAGGCCGGACAGCCGACTGTCAGGCAACTCCTGGACGACCACACGTTGCGCTATCACCTGTTCATCTACGCGCCCAAGACGGCGCTAACGCGAGAAATGGCGGACCTGTTCACGAGCAGTTCCATACGCATTCCGATCCAAGGCCGTGAAGGGGATAAGATTGTCCTCGAGCTTACATGGCATTGGGATTGATTGGTGAGAGGAAAAGAGATGGCTCGACTGCGGGTGCCTGTGAGTTACAAGGGGGGCAGGAAGAAGTGGGTAGAGGACTTGGAGAAGTCCATTCAGGTGCAGACGCAGTACCTGACCAAGGTGGCGGAGCCGGACAAACCGAGTACGCCCATGCGTACCGAGGCTGTTTTCGAGAGTTGGTACGCTCTCGGTCTCTACGGCCATTGGCAGGGTGAGGAAGAAGTGGCTCGGGCTTACTGGGCTCGGGCCGCCTCCCTGGCCCATGCCTACCTGGAGCGAGAGATGCCTGCCCTTACCTCCGAGCGGGCTCCCAACTACGCATGGTTGGCAAGGACTGCCGCCCTCGCCTCTGCGCTCAGCGGCCAGGAGTCTCTAGCATGTATTTTCTTCTCCCATGCGGAGCGGTTCTCCACCGGGCTCGTGACGGGTCAGGAGCCGCGGTCCGCCGACCCGGGCGCGGTGCTGGATGACATGGGACTTCAGCCCCTCCAGCGAGTCTATAGCCTCATCCGGCTGGGCCGGATGTCGGGCTTCCATGGGCTCATCTTCCCGGAGCCCAACAGTGACGAGGCCATATGGGTCCAGACCGACATACACGGATTGATAGGGACGGCGGAGCATTGTCTCGCTATCGGGCGCCGTAAGCGGCTCGAGGTCTTTGCAAGTGAAAGAGGGTTGCCTCCCCTTCTGCGGGCACTCGTGGCGGCGCTCGAGGGCCATGGGTCCCAGGAAGCGGCGCGTGAGGCGCTGGCCGCGTACGAAAGGAGCATACGAAACATGGCGGACTTCCGCCGCATCTACCCGGTGGTGCTGGACTTGAAGGCCGCCTTCCCCGCCCTCTTCAACGCCTGAGCCCAAGCCGTTTTCACAGGACCTGCTCCACGGCAACGCCAGGAGCATTCCCATCCAAGCCCGTGAAGGGGACAAGATTGTCCTCGAGCTGACATGGCATTGGGATTGATTGGTGAGAGGAAAAGAGATGGCTCGGTTGCGGGGGCCTGTGAGTTACATGGGGGGCAGGAAGAAGTGGGTAGAGGACTTGGAGAAGTCCATTCAGGTGCAGACGCAGTACCTGGCCAAGGTGACGGAGCCGGACAAACCGAGTACGCCCATGCGTACCGAGGCTGTTTTCGGGAGTTGGTTCGTGCTTGGTCTTCGCGACCACTCCCGGCCTCGGACGCCGAGTTCGCGGAGGCGGTGGTGTACGAGGTGGCGGTGGTGGAGCCGGGCCGTGGAACCACCCGGCCGGTGCCGGTGAGCCGGGCGGACTTCCAGCGCGCCCTGCGGCACATCGCCCACCAGGTGCAACACGAGGGCAAGAGCCCGCGCGAGGCCGCGCTCGAGTGGCTGAAGGGACAGGTGGAGCAGCACCCGGAGTGGGAACAAATGAGCGGGACGTGGGTGGCCGAGGTGGGCAAGGGCCGCGTCCTCACCCTGGTGCCCAAGGACGAGGACAGCCGGTTGGTGGGGGAAGTGGCGGCGCGGGTGCGGGCGCTGCCGGGTTACGGCCTGGCGAGCGCGCAGTAGCGGGCGCAGGGTCCAGTGGCCGGGGCGGGTCGGCCGTGTCGTCATGGCGCGCCTGCACACCCAACCGCCCTCCACCCAGGCCCTGACCTATCACGCCCCTTCCCTTGCCAGGCAGTTCGAGACCACTCCGGAGGCACTCAGGGCCGTCATCGAGCAGTTCGACTTCCTCGTCTACTGACAGGCGGTCGCCGCGTTTCCGCTATGAAGAGGCCGGCGGTTCGCCCGTGGACGACGGCGGAGCGGAGTCCGGAGAGGGTGCCCCGGACTCCACCAGCGCGGGCGGCGGTTCACCGGCGGGTGGTGCATTGGCTCCCGTGAGGGCGGACTGGGGGGGGGCAGGAGTTTCCGCGGCCGGGGCCGGCGGCGTGTCCACGGGTGGGGAGGGCTCGCCTGGCCGCTCGCCGCGCAGGAGGCCGCGCACCGTGTAGCCAAGCAGTGCCAGGCACCCGAGGCCGAGCACGCCCCACCCGAGCCGCAGGGGCAGCCGGGACGCCTTCACATGGAGGGGCGCATGGAGCGCCTTGTGACGGGTGGTCCGGAAGCTCACGTCGAGCAGGTGGGGTCCGTCGTGCTCCGGGACGAAGGTGGCCTGCCAGTGCAGCGCGTCCTTCTTCACGGTGAGGCTCTGCCCGTGGGAGGCTCCCTCCTCCCGCAGGGTGATGATGAGGGGCCCGTCGAAGTCCTCCCCCTCGAAGCTGCCCACCTGGAGGCTGACCTGGAGCGGCTCGCCCTCCCGGGGAGTGGCGGGGCGGATGCTGCCCTTGAGCTGCTCCTCGGTGTCCGACCAGGAGAGCGTCAGCAGGTCGTCCCGCGCCTCGACGTCGATCCGATCCGTGGGGTCCTGACCCAGGGGGGCGGCCCCGGCGGTGGCCAGCCACAGGGCGGCCATCAGAGGAAACACGCGGATTCCTGCGGGCCGTCTTTGCCTCGCCCCGGCCCGTCGCCTAAGATGAGCCGCTCTGATGTCTTCCACTTCGCGCTTGCTCCCCCCGGCGAGCAACCCGGGATGAACCCTCAACTTTTCGGGAAATATCAGCTCCTCAAGAAGCTCGCCACCGGCGGCATGGCCGAGGTGTGGCTGGCGCGCCAGAAGGGCATTGAGGGTTTCGCCAAGAACGTCGTGGTGAAGCGCATCCTCCCGCACCTCGCGGAGGATCAGGAGTTCGTGGGCATGTTCGGCAACGAGGCGCGCATCGCCGCGCGCTTCAACCACCCGAACATCGCGCAGGTGTACGAGTTCGGCGAGGCCAACGGCACGTACTTCATCGCCATGGAGTTCATCCACGGCGAGGATCTCGGCCGGGTGATGCGCAAGGCGTACACCGCGGGCGGGTGGATCGCCCGGCCGCTGGCCATCCGCATCGTCGCCTCGGCGTGCGAGGGCCTCTACTACGCCCACACCCGCACGGACGACAACGGCAAGCCCCTCAAGGTGGTGCACCGCGACATCTCGCCGCAGAACATCCTCATCAGCTTCGACGGCTCGGTGAAGCTGGTGGACTTCGGCATCGCCAAGGCGGCGGACCAGGCCACGGCGACGAAGTCGGGCGCCATCAAGGGCAAGTTCGCCTACATGGCGCCGGAGCAGGCCTCGGGCAAGCCGTTGGATCACCGCGCGGACATCTTCGCCATCGGCCTGGTGCTCTACGAGCTGCTCACCGGCACGCGCCCGCTCAAGCGGGAGTCGGAGCTGGGCACGCTGCAGGCGGCCATGGAGTGCAACATCCTCCCGCCCTCGCAGGTGGCGGATGTGCCGCCGGAGCTGGACGAGGTGGTGATGCGCGCGCTGGCCAAGGCCGCGGATGACCGCTACCGGGACGCGCGGCAGATGCAGCTGGCGCTGGAGGAGTTCCTCGTTGGCCAGCGGTGGGTGGCCGGCTCGGTGCAGATCTCCGAGCTGATGGAGACGCTCTTCGCGGACCGGCTGGACGAGGAGAAGCGCAGCGGCAATCCGGAGCCTCGCGGCGAGGAGTCGATGTCCGCGATGCCCGTGCCGCCGGAGCCTCCGCCCGAGGAGCCGCCGCCCCGGAGCAGCTCGCAGCCGCGCACCGGCACGCAGACGAACGCCGCGGAGATGAACTGGGAGGCGCCGCCGGGCGACATGCAGCCGCGGCGCACCGGGACACGCGCCGGGGTGGTCAACAAGCGCACGGAGTCCGCCACCCTGCCGATGGAGGACGTGCCGGAAGTGCAGGAGTGGGAGGCGCCTCCGGCCACGGAAGTGCCCCGCCGCCGCACGAGCAACGAGGCCCCGCGCCGCACCAACGTGGGCTCCACGTCCGTGGCGCGCATGCCCAGCCGTCAGGACATGACCCGGGCCGGTCCCGAGGCCGCCGTCCCGCGGCGCGGCACCGAGTCCTCCGCCGTTCGCCGCTCGGGTGTCCGGCCCGCGGAGCCGGCAGAGGACGAGGATGTGCCTCCGCCTCGGCCCTCGCGTGGCTCCGTGGCCGTCAACCCGCGGGCCCGCCCGTACGAGGACGACGACGAGGATCCCGAGCGCACGATGTTGCCGCCGCCGCCGGAGCCGGAGCCCGTGCGCCGCCGCACGGGGATGGGTCCGTCCGCCCAGCAGCAGCCCGAGCCGACTCCCAAGCCGCGCCGCACCAGCAGCCGCACGGAGATGCCCGAGGCGCCCGCGAATCCCCGCAGGCGCTCGGCCCTGCACCCGGTGGAGGACGACGAGGCCGGCTCCAAACCCGCCCGGCGGGGCCTGTCCCTGCCCCCGCTGAAGAACCTGCTCGGCGTGTTCGTGGCGCTGTCGCTGGTGGGCCTGGCCGTCATCTTCCGCGGGCCCATCCTGGACATGCTCGGCAGCTCGGCCATGGACGGGCAGGGCATCTACCTCAACGTCGAGTCCAACCAGCGCGTGCAGGTGTCGGTGCGTCACGGCATCCGCTGCCGCAGCTCCGAGCCCATCTCCGTGCTCGGCTTCACGCCGCTCAGCCGCATGGGCGGCGCGCACGTGCAGGACACGCTCATCCTGGAGAACAAGGAGCAGGGCATCTACGAGGAGATCGAGGTGCCCTTCGGCGAGCCCCAGGAGACGAAGTCCATCGAGCGCACCTTCCAGATGGGCTACTTCCGGCCCAAGCTGACGCCGCGCAATGTCTCGGGCATCGAGATCTACCGCGACGGCCAGAAGCTCGGCCTGTACCAGCCCGGGTTGAAGCTGGAGCTGGTCGAGGGCACGCACCACCTGATGCTGCAGGGGACGTCGCTCAAGGAGCCGGTGCAGGTGGATGTCGACGTGAAGGCCCGCGACATCACCGACAAGACGGTGGACCTGACGCCCTACCTCCGGTAGCGGGCGTCAGTAGCGCGGCAGGCTCGGGTCCACGGCGCGGGAGTAGAGGTCGATCCCCCCGCGCAGGGACACCGCGTCGAGGCCGCGCGAGAGCAGCCAGGCCGCGCCGTCCAGGCTGCGCACGCCGTGGTGGCAGTAGACGACGATGCGCCTGCCGCGGAAGGCCTCCAGCTCCTCGGTGCGCTCCTCCAGCTCGGGCAGGGGGATGAGCACCGAGCCCGGGAAGGCCACGTAGGCGTGCTCCTGGGGGAAGCGCACGTCGAGCAGCACGGGCCGCGACTCGGGCGGTCCGGAGAGCTGCTGGGCGAGGGTGGCGGGATCGATCTCCGGGATGGGCACGCGGGGACTCCTTCAGGCGGACGAGGCGCAGAACCGTTCGTAATCGATGAGCTCCACGCGGGCGCCGGGCGCGCACACGGGGCACTTGGGGTCTCTTCGCAGCTTGAGCTCCTGGAAGCGGGTGCCGAGCGCGTCGAAGGTGAGCAGGCGGCCCACGAGCGGCTCGCCCACGCCGAGCAGGAGCTTGAGGGCCTCGTTGGCCTGGAAGAGGCCGATGATGCCGGGGAGCACGCCGAGCACGCCGGCCTCGGCGCACGAGGGGGCGAGCTCGGGAGGCGGCGGGGCGGGGTAGAGGCAGCGGTAGCAGGGGCCCTGGCCGGGGACGAAGGTGGTGACCTGGCCCTCGAAGCGGAAGATGGAGCCGTGGAGGTTGGGCTTGCCCTGGATGAGGCACGCGTCATTGAGCAGGTAGCGGGTGGGGAAGTTGTCCCCGCCGTCGAGCACCAGATCGAAGCCCTCGAGGATGCGCAGGACGTTGTCCGAGGTGAGGCGCTCCTGGAAGGGGACCACCTTCACGTCGGGGTTGAGGGCCTCGAGGGCGGCGCGGGCGCTCTGCACCTTGGGCTGGCCGGCGCGCTCCTGGGTGTGGAGCACCTGGCGCTGGAGGTTGCTGAGGTCCACCACGTCCGCGTCGACGATGCCGAGGGTGCCCACGCCCGCGGCGGCGAGGTAGAGCGCGGCCGGCGAGCCCAGTCCGCCCGCGCCCAGCAGCAGCACCTTGGAGGCGAGGAGCTTCGCCTGACCTTCCTCACCGACCTCGGGGAGGATGAGGTGGCGGCGGTAGCGCTCCTTCTGGGCGGGGGAGAGCACCACGGGCTTCTCCACGGGGTAGTGGGCATCGCTCCAGCGGTTGAAGCCCCCGGCGAGCGAGGCCACGCGCGTGTAGCCCATGTGCTGAAGGGTGCGAGCCGCCAGGGCCGAGCGGGTGCCACCGGCGCAGTAGAGGACGAGCTCCTCGTCGCGGGAGGCCTTGTCCTCGATGCGCAGCTCGAGGAAGCCGCGGGGGATGTGCACGGCGCCGGGCAGGCGGCCACCGGCGTACTCGTCGCCCTCGCGCACGTCGATGAGCTTCACGGGGGTGCGCGCGTCCAGCAGGCGCTTGACGTCCTCGACGGAGACCTCGCGGATCTCCTTCCTGGTGGCGGACAGCAGCTCGCGGAAGGTGGCGGACATGGGGGCACGTATAACCCGGGCGGAGGCCGCCGGGGGCGGGCGCTCGCACCGAGGGCCTGGGAGCGGGCGAGGGGACTGGCACCCGCATCCACGAGGGGACAGATTCAGACAGTGGAGGGGAGCCGTACCCCTGGAGCAGGTGGAGCAGATGGAAATTCTGGCGCCGGGCGTTATAAGGCGCCTGTAAGGAGAGCAACCTACATGGACACGACGACCACCCCCGCTTCCAACACCCCCGTTGCCCCGCAGGGCGAGCCTTCGAGCCCGGTGCGGCTCACCGCGGCCGCCGTGGCCCAGGTGAAGAAGGTCATCCAGGATCAGGGCTTCCAGGACTACTTCTTCTCCATCCGGGTGGTGCCGGCCGGCTGCAGTGGGCTGGGCTACGACCTGAACCTGGTGCGCGAGATGAAGGCGGGCGATCTGACCTGGGAGCAGGACGGGGTGAAGATCGCGACGGACGCGCTGAGCAACAAGTACCTGTCGGGCACGGAGATCGACTTCGTGTCGAGCGTGACGGGCGCGGGCTTCAAGTTCAACAACCCGAACGCGAAGTCCTCCTGCGGCTGCGGGACGTCGTTCTCGACCTGAGTCACTCCTCCCTCTCCCCTCGGGAGAGGGTCGGGGTGAGGGTATCCGTCCCGGTGTTCCAACCCGTGGCGGTGAATCCGGGGTGAGGGAAGCCGCTCCACCGAGCGCCCCTCACCCCTTTTTTCTTCATGGGAGCGCCCCATACGCCGGCTGAGCTTTCCCATTGTCATGCCCTACGCAAATCACGAGCCCGTGGTGGGGTTTCCGGCCACGCGGAGCGCACTGAGTCCCCTGGGAGATCCGGGCTTCATCGAGGACGACCACACCCGGACCGCGAGTGGGCGTGAGCTGTGGTGGGCCTTCGAAAGGGAGGACGGGCAGCGCCTGAGCCTGATGTGGGCTGAACCCATCGAGTACGCCACGGTCATCGCCGATCCTCCCGAGCCGCAGCGGGTCATCCCGGCCCTGCGTGAGCTCGGAGTGGAGGCTTCCTTCGAGCTCTGCCCGCTTCCGGAGGAGTTCTCGCCGCTGCGGCATGGCCACGCGCGAGGCGCCGTGTGGCTCTTCACGGGCGAGGGCTCCGCACAGCCGACGGCGGTCTTCTCGCGCAAGCAGCTCGCGGACGCGTGGCTGGCGAAGAATCGCTTCTCCGGAACGCTCGTCCCGTACCCGCTCGACATGTCCCGCTACGAGCATGACAGGAGCTGGGGGCGGGTCACCCTGCCTCCGCCCGGCTCCGAGGAGGCCCAGCGGTACGTGGGCAACGTGGGGGAACGAGTACTTCGAGGGCCGGCAGCTCTCGGGCACGGAGCGCTGGCAGTTGTGGCGGCAGGATGACAACGGCTCGCGCTTCCTGGTGGACGGTTTCGGCAGCCGGGCCGAGGCGATGAAGGCGCTCCAGAAGATGGAGAGCGCCGTCCACAAGCAGGGCTATTGGCTGGAGCTCCAGCAGGGAGCGAAGTGATCGGCAGGGCTTTGGATGAGCTGGAGCGGGACGGCGGTCTGCCCCTTGGGAACGACATGGGCACTGATCAACCACTTTCCAGCAGGGTCCCCTCCCACAATGAGCAGGATGGGCTCGGGGCAGCGGTAATCGGCGGTGCGTGCGATGCGCCCGAGTTGCTGGAGGTCCGTGTTGCTCGGTACTGGCGGAGCATAAGGGTGGAAATGCCACTCGCCCAGGTAATGATCGCCACGTGCGGTCCACCGGCGCTCGAGCCACTTCTGGAGGCCTCTCGTTCCACGCTGGAACGAGCTGGGCCCACGAACCGAGTCTCCGGAAGGGCCGGATGCGGCACTCACTCGGGCACAGTCGAGTGTGGCGGAGTACCCACCGACAAGGATGCCTCCTGTCTCCAGCATTCCAGACGAGCGGCACAGATGCAGGAGCCGTTGGACCGTGGCTCCTGGAACGTGCACTCGGAAGCGTGCATCCGCTGAACGGAACTCAAGAGCTGGCATGCGCTTCAACAGGGGGCACATGAGTGACTCCACGAAAACAGCCATCGTCTTCCTGGCGCTCATAGACATCGAGGCGCGCCGCGGGGCGCGTGGCCGTGGCCCGTACCAGAGCCTTCACCGCGATGGCGGCGGCCAAAGCCACGTCATCCGCTCGGGCTGGGAAGACAGGGTGCCAGCAACCGAGTCCCTCTCTGGGCAGCGCGGTGCGCCGGAGTTCCTCGTGCTCTCTTTGGAGCCACGATGCGGCCTGCTTCCAGAACTCACCCGATGGGAACGCGGTGTCTGTCGCGCTGAAGCACAGCAGGCGCTGCGCTCCCACACCAAAGGAGGTGGAGAAGAACAGGCGAGGCCCGTCCCAGGTGTGCTGGCCCAGCACCTCGAGGACCTCGTCCGAGGCCGTACAGTCCAGGATGGTGTCGCACCGGGAGACGAGCCAGTTGCTCCGAGCTGTCTGTTCGTCCAGGCGCTCCGGGATGGCGTGAACCTGCAGGTCTGGGTTGAGGTGACGCAGGCGACGTGCGAGCGCATGGGCCTTGGAGTACCGCACGTCCATCACATCCAACGTGTGGCGGACGAGGTTTCCCGCCTCGAGGACTTCCCCATCCATGATGACCAGGCGGGAGACTCCACCGCGCACGAGCAACTCCGCCATGGCTGAGCCGAGTGCCCCCGCCCCGAGCAGCAACACCCAGGAACTCCGCAGCGGTTTCGGCAGCGCACCTCTGCTGCGCAGGTCCTCGGGTGCCCAGTTGTCGGTGCGGAGCCATTCGAGAGGGAGCGATCGCTCGAACAGTTGAACCTGGTCATGACGCCAGTACGCTTGCTCGTGATGTCGATAGCCGCGCGGAGCCTTTTTGACATGGGCGAACATGGGCAGTCGAAGCGCCCACCAGTGCATGCGCGCGTTCGGCCCGCCCACTTTCTGCGGAATAGGAAAGCCGATGAGACACAGGTGGCGTTCGCCGTCGCGCGATTGCGAGGCGAAGGCTTGAAGCTCCTTGCGCAGGTCCAGTCCCCGGGAGCGAAGCGCCTCCTCCAATTCGGGCCAGGAGGTGGGGGGCGCGTAGGGAGGCAGGACCGGGAGCGAGTCACCTCGCATCCAGGGCACGCGAAGGCGTTTCCGACGAGGCCCCGCGCGGAGCAGGTCTCCCCATTCGGGTGACAAGACACGGCGGCCGTCAAGCGATGAGAACGCCTTCACCGCGAGCAGCCGCGGGTTGCCGGGGACAGGGCTCAATTCCACCCATCCCCGGCGCTCCGGGCTCTCCGTCCAGATGCCGAGCGTCTCAGCCGTTTCGCGGACGACCACCTGCGGGCTTCCTCCCGTAGGCAGGTCGGGCAGTTCGAAAGCATGGCCCGGGGCGAGAAGCTGGCCCCGGGCCGCGGTTTCTAGCCACTCTCGCGTACCCGCGACGTGCCACGAAAGCCGCGCCTCCGCGCTCCGTGGCTCTTCCGCGCGCGTCCTCAATCCGAGCGATGCCAGTCCTGTCTGCAGGCACAGTCGCCCTTCCCTCCAGGGTCGAGTCGCCGGCCCTGGTCGGTTCAGGCGCTGGTGCGGATGCGTGTCCTCGATGCCCCCCTTCTTGGAAGGGAAGATGTCGATCCGTCCCCAGGGGTAGTTCTTGTCGATGAGCACGTACCAGTCCGTCCACTCGGGAATGCAACTTTCCGAGGTGTCTGCCCGCAGGCGAAGGGGTAGGACCCAGCACTGCTCCTGCTGATCCCAGGACACCTCGGCGAGCAGCTCCACTCCGGCTACTCCATCGAGAGCGCGGCGGCCCACGCGGATCTCGTTCGTCAGAGCGGGAGCACCTCTCATGCGAACCTGCTGCTGCTCACGACTCCCGGTCCTCCCTCATGCGACGTGAAGCCCACCTTGGTGGAGGAGCCGCCCCCCGGAGCCTGGGGGAACTTGTCGCCGAAGAGCTCTCGCCACAGCGGTGCTGCGGTCTGCACATCCGGTGCCTCGAACGCCTTGCGCGCCGTCTTCGCGGCGGCCACCACTTGCGTGTGGAACTTCGCGAAATCCTCACCGTCGATGCGCGCCAGGACGTTCTGGTCCACACCCCGGTCAGGTGCGTAGGGCGCTTGGTTGTTGGCGGCATGGAAGGCGTAGCGTTGGCTGAAGCGCTCCAAGGTTCGGACCACGCCCTCGGCTACGGAGGAAATGCCGTCCGGGCAGCAGTTGCCGATGAGGTGCTCCAGTGGGTAGCTCTTAGGCCGGTCCGGCAACTCACTGGCATGGACGAGCCGCCACCACTTGAGAGCCTTCACGACGTTGACGAAGTGCCCTGAGCACCGGGCATTCTTCTGGCTTGTCCAACTCAGTTGCACCAGTGGGTGGGTGTCCTGCCATGTGCCAAGGTCCCGGTCCGGAATCCGCAAGGGTTCCGTCTTCCACTGCGGGGTGCCGTCCGAGGCTGTCTTCACGATCGGCTGCGTCTCGTCCTCGTCGAGGCGGAGGATGTCTTCGCTCTTGGAGAAAGAGCTGTAGACGCCAGCCTCGGCTTCCACTGGCGCGGCGGTGATGACGAGGTCCATCTCCACAGTGGACATCTCAATGCCGAAGGAGCGGCCCTGCTGGCGATACTTGCCCTTGTAGTGCTTCTCCAGAAAGGGCTTGAAGCAGGCCATGGCCTCGACGGGTGTGAACTCGGACTCCTTCATGCGGGTGACTACGATGAGGTCGACATCCGCTCGCTTGCCGTCCTTTGGCCGGACCGCCGTGCGGCGCTTGTAGCTGCCCTGCAGGAAGATGCTGACGAATCCTGTCTTGAGTTCCTTATCCGATTCCAAGCGCTCCTTCAGCTTGGAGTGCCCGTTGATCATGTCGGCACGCTGAGCCGGCGTCGGGCGGATTTCCTTGAGGAAGTCAGTGAAATACGAGGGAAGTGGAAGTGTCATGGCATATGGAATACGAATGGCGTGGCGTTTATTACCTGCACTGCCATCCCTTCCCGCAGCTCAGCGGGAGGGCCGATCCACGAGCCGCACCGCCGGATCTCCCAACAGCGTGTAGTGGGTGACGTCATGCCTCTCCATCCACAGGTAGGCCCGCTCCTCCACCTGGGGGGCTTGAGACTGGCCGGAGGCTTCGGCCTGCGCGTCTGCCTGATAGTGCTTCCGCAACTCACGGTCCGCTTTGGCGGCGAAGCGTGACAGAGATTGGAGCGCCAGACCCGCCCGGTAGCCTTCCACCAGGCTCGCAAGCGCTTCCTCGAGCCGGTTGACATGTGACTGCCCATTCCGGGGATCGTGAAAGGCGCAGATCCATGCGTGATCCAGGTGGCCGATAACGGCGAGGGGCCCATCGGGATTGGCCAGTGCCGCCTGGGGCAGCGCCGCGATGAAGGGCCTCGCCTCCAGGGGGCGGGAGCGCTCGATGCTCTCCAGCTCTCGTTTGGGCATCAGGCCTGACCGCACGAGTTGCTCCATCCAGGGTTGGTACACGCTCCGCGCCGGCGTACCCGCGCCGAAGCAGGCGAAGTAGAACCAGATGCCTCCCGGAAGGAATGCTCCCTGGCGAACCTCCTCGGCCGTCAGCACGGTCCGGTTGCCGAGCCACATGTTGCCCTGTTCCCGCCGCTGTTCTTCCGCGCTCGCCCAGCCCGAGAGCGGCCCCCCGACGCCATGACTCAACGTGAAGAGCAGGGCTGGTTCCCGCGCTCCGGCCAGCTCCATCAGCCGCCCCTTGGAGCCTGCTGACAGTTCCTCCGCAACCACACTGCTCGCCGGAAAGAATCCCTGCGAGCGCGCCGCCGAGCAACGTCGTGCCGCCGGAGCGGTGACGAATTGATGGCCGCTCAGTATCTGGGGCGATCTGTCCTGCGCGGTCAGTAACAGGGCCCGGGCCTTTCGAGGGCGCGTTGCATCCTGCTCACGCGCCACCACCTTCGCGACATAGGCCGCGTAGTCCTCCTCCCGCTCGAAGGGCAGGCGTCCCACGAGGCAGGAGCCATCACCCGTCAATTCCTCTTGTAGCTCCATCGAGAGGTCTTCTGGCGTTCCGGCGAGCAGGACGTAGCGGGCGTGCTCCCGCGAGGACCGGGACGTCGGGTACATCTTTTCGTCCACGAACTCGCGAGCCTTGCTCATGTCCATCCCCGGCGGAGCGGGGTAGACATCCACCTTCCGGCCCTGCTCCTCCGCACGGCGCTCGCACAGCGGTGACAGGATGCGCTCGAGGCATCGGCCTCGCCTGGTGTCGGGAACCACGAGCGCCCATCGCTGTTCGCGCAGCGAGTCGGGCTCGGCGGACATGTTGTACAGGTGGGTGGGCTTTGGCAGGGGCGCTGGAAGTGGCGCTCCCCGCAGCGACTCCGCCGTCAGGGGCGTTTCGAGGACGGGCTGCCCATCCCCCGCCCGCGCGAGCAACAGTTGCAGTGTCACTTCGCCCCTCCAGGCACTCGCTTGTTGAAAGGAGGCTGACCATGCGTCACCCGGGCTCCCTCCGACTTCACCTGTGCCACGAAGCGGTCGAGCTGCGTGTGCGTTCCCCGGACTCCGAACATGACCTGCTGCTGGCCATCCAGTGCCCCATGGGCGATGAATCCGCCCTGCTCGTGCTGTCTGACGATGTAGATGTGCCGTCCTTCCTTCGGATATCCCTCGAAGAAGGGTCTTCCATCCCACGTCGAGAAGTCCCGCGCCTCGATGTTCTCGCTAGGGTCTCCCACGAAACCAGGCCGGCTGGTGTCGTTCGCTTTGTCTCCTCCCGTGTTGGTGTCGAAAGGAGGCAGGCCGCGCGTCACCCGGGCTCCCTCCGACTTCACCTGCGCCACGAAGCGGTCGAGCTGCGCGAGCGTCCCCTGGACGATGAAGATGACCTGCTGCTGGTCATCCAGTGCCCCATAGGCGGTGAATGTCCCCTCCTCACGCGATTTGACGATGTAGACGTGCCGTCCTTCCTCTGGATGGCCCTCGAAGAACGGCGAGCCATCCCACGTCGAGAAGTCCTGCGTCTCAAGCGACTCACCCTGCATTGGTCCCTCCCTGCTCCACTGTGGCTGTGCGTCATGCGGCAGCCGCTCTTCACTCGAAGACGAGGACTCCGCCGATCCAGTCGACGTCCTTCCCCTTGCGCAGCCACTCCAGGCGTTCGTCGCGTGTGGCCATGCTGGGAGAAGCGCCACCGCGGATCCGCTCGCGCACGGCACCGAAGAAGGCCGACGCGTCTTCATTCGGGAGCGGCTGCGTCGCCGCCAGCACCGTGCGCGCCCCCGCGGTGAGGAAGGCATTCGGCAGGCTGCCATGCTCGTGCAGAGCCGAGGTTCCCCGCGCGGCCTCGCAGGCCGCCAGGACGACGAGCGGCGCACCCGAGAGCTTCAAGCCGCGGATGCGATTCTCGTACAGCTCATCGCCGCCGTCCGGGGCAGGGGCCAGCAGCAGATAGGCCGTGTTCGAGCCCGGGTCGATCTTCCCGTGGGTTGCCAGGTCGATGTCCGTCGCCTCGGGCATGGCCTCCAATACGCGATTCGGCGTGGCGTCCAGCTCCCGCAGGCTCCGGAGCTCCGTTCCCGTCGCGACGCGAGGAGACCACGTCAGGGCGGGCTCACTGCGCTGCTCGTCGTACCGTACATCGCTCACCACGAGGTGAAGGCCGCGTTGCGCGGGAGGTTGTGGCGCGGTGGCCCGCGTCAGGTAGCGCCAGGCGAACTCGGGCGGAAGAAGCCCCGCACGCCCCTGCAAGGGAGGCCGTGCCAGGACATCCACAGAGGCACAGGGACGAAGGGCCTCCACCATGTCTTGGGGCACCACTCCCGCGAGGCTCGTGGGGTCGAATCGCGTGACCCGCATCGGTGTGTAGCGGCCGACCCACTGTCCATCCGCTCCCCGCGCCACCACCAGGCTGCGCTCGGTATCCTCGGTGAGTGCGAGGACGCACCGGCCCATGGCGGCGAAGCCCAGCTCCGTGCCGAAGCGACCCAGAGCCGCGGCGAAGTCGCCCTTGGCGGCATCGGCGAAGATGAGGGACGTGTAGCTGTACGTACGCGCATGCCTGGCTGTGACGTCCTCGCGGGTCGCGGACCCCGCCTCGTGGATGGCATCCTCCAGCAGCGCACGCCCCCTGACTGCGTCCACCTCCACCAGGAAGCGCCCCCGGAGGAACGTCGCATAAGCTCGCTGTCCCTGGGTGTTGCCGGGCTCCAGCGCCAGCGTCTTCTCCACGGCTTCCGCGTCCCGGGGGGAGCGGCGCGTTCGGGCCACATCCACCAGTGCTTCGATGCCATGCCTCGTGAGCGGCAGTCCGACCTCCAGCGCCTTGTCCAGCTCGGCACGCGCCTCATCCAGTTCGAGTGCCTGAATGGCCAGGTGGGCGAGGTTCTGATGAATGTTCCTCAGGATCTTCCGGTTGCCGTCGGACATGAGGAGGGCCTCACCAAAGTAGGCACGGCCCAGCGTGACGTCCGACGCCAGGCGCGCGGTGTTCCCCAGCGTCTGCAACAGCATCCGCTCCTGATCCCATTGGGCCCGCCGGGCCTGTGTGAGCGCTGCGCGTGCGTACCGCTCGGCATCGATGAGGTGGAAGAGCCAGCCGGACACATGGGCCAGGTCGTTCTCGACGTCGACGCACCGGTAGACCAATTGATTCCGGGTACAAAGCTCGAGTGCCTTTTCGAGCAGCTTCTGCGCCCGGTCATAGCGCTCCAGTTGCTGCTCCTGCGTGGCCTCCTGCTGGAGCCCCAGCACCTGGAACCAGGGATCCGGGCTGACGCGGGTCCGCTCCACGAGCGTGCTGGCGTATTGCGGAAGGCGCGGGACCGCGTACGTGAGCGCGCCCAGGGCGATGTCGTCCTCTCCCGAGGCGAGAAAAGTCCGGAGCAACGTCTCCTCGTCACGCGAGTCCACTTTTCCCGCCACCAATTGGGCGTATTGCGCCGCCAGGGGCGCGCGGACGGAGAAGTTGCGTGCGGCAACGCGCTGGACGTAGTCCTGGAGCACGGTGCCGCCTCCCGAGATTTCATCCAGCTTGCTGGCGAGGGGAAGGAACGCGCGCACCTCCACGGCGGAGGTTCGGGCACGCACGGCGTGATAGAAATCCCGGCGCATCAGCGGGACGTCGGCGTAGGCGAGCGCGTCAGTCAACGCGGGGACGCCATGGGAGATGAGCTCGAATCCCGCGTTGTCAGCGGCCTTCCAGCGCTCCTTTCGCTGCAGCGCGACGGCGAGCCGCTGCCTCCTGTCACGGGCCTCGTTCCTCCATTGCGCATCCGGTTCGGTGCGTTCCAGCGCCTCGAGGTCTTGCATGGCCAATAGAGGCAGTCCCAGGTCCCGGTACACCAGGGAGCGATTCCACAGGGCCTGGAGATGTGTGGGCACCCTGCGGAGCACCTCATTGAACAGACGGAGGGATTCCCTCAGCTCCGCTGTCCTGCGGGAAGCATCCAGGGCACGGGCGTCCAGATAGTGTGCTACCCCCAGGTCGCAGAGCACGTTCGCGTCCCACGTGCGCTCGCTCTGCATCCGTTGCAGGACGTGCTTCGCGCTCCAGGTGTCGGGCCTGCCACCGGCGAGGTAGGCCGCGACGAGCTGAGGCAGGTCTCCCAGGGCCTCCAGTTGGCCCATGACGGCATTGGAGGGCTCGGTCACATTCTGGGCGGGAGCCGTGCCCATGAAGGACTGGGCCATCGGACGGTAGGTATCCGCCTGGGGATAGGTGACGCGCGCTTCCAACGCCCGTGCCTGTCGCGCCCACAACTCGGGCACGGCTCGCGGTGTCGGCTCGTTCGTGAGGCGCGGGATGAGCATCAGCACGGCCACGACGGAGAGCACCGCCGCACCGGCCGCCAGCCACCGGTTCCGGGGAATGACATGCCATGGCACCTCGACCTGGCCGTGCCGCTCGAGATAGCGCCTGCCGAGTTGTTCGAGCTGTAGCAGCCGGGTCAGTTCCGACTGGCATCGCTCACATCCGGCCAGGTGCTGGCCGAAAGCCTGGGCGTCCGCGGGCGGGAGCTCTCCATCCGCGAAGGCCTGGAGTGAGTCGCAGGGCGTGGACATCAGTGGGTTCCCTCATCGAGGTAGGGCTTGAGCAGCTCGTCGAGCCTCTGGCGGGCGTCGAACAGGCGCTTGGCCACGGCTCCAGGCGAAACGCCCAGCTTGTGGGCGATCTCCTTGTTACCGAGGCCCTGGGCGCGGAGCAGGAAGGTGAGGCGCTGCTGCCGGGGCAGCTTGTCGATCGCCCAATCGAAGCGCTCTTGGGAGATGCGCTCGTACGTGTCCGAGTCCGCTTCCTGCGCCAGGGTCCAGCGCGTGATGGTTGGATCGTCTTCCGCTTTCTTGCGGCCCATGGCGCCTCGGAGCAAGTCACAGAAATGATTGTTCATGACGCGGATGAGCCAGCCGTCCGCCCGTGTGTCATCGAGTTCGCCCAACGCACCGCCGAATCGCTCGATGAAGCGCAAGAACGTCTCCTGCACGAGGTCCTGGGCGTCGATGCCCACGGCGCCGCGGCAGAGTCTCTGGGCAATAGGCGACAGCAGCTTTTTGCACCTCGCGTGCCACTCTTCGAAATTGCTGGCCACAATCTCCCCGGCGCTCGTCATGACCGCGTCTCTGGTCCGTCCCCATGCGGGATACGGAGGGCACGCCGGATATTACGTCCCATTCCGTGGGTGGCTGGTCGGAGTCATGAGCGGCGCCCGGGCTTGCGGGTGACGCCCCCGGTCCAGGGGACTTCCACGTAGCCCTCGGACTTGCGGAAGTTGAAGAGCTTGACGGTCGGCTGGGACTTCGGGTTGTAGGCCCTGCCCAGTGCCGCCGCCAGACTGGCCGGGCACGCCATCGCGAGCCACACCTCGCTGGCATCGCGCCATTCCGCGTGGATGCGGTCCAGGTATGCGCGGAACTCGTCCACGGCGCGAGCCGTGTCCATCGGTCCCCGCACCACGGTGGGAGAGGTGCCTCGAGCCGCTACCAGGCGCACCAACGCGGGAGGGTTTTCGGTTCCCAGCCATTTCGCCAACTCCTCGGGGTGGATGGACAGGTTCACCTCGATGGTCATGGCCAGACGTCCCCTTGCAACGCTGTAAGCCTTGGAATCCGGCCAGGCCTCCTCCCGGAAGAATCTCTCCTCGGAGGATGGCTTCTGCATGGAGTCGTAGCCGCAGGTCCACCTGCCCGTACGTCCTCGTTCCTCCTGGTACACGCGAAGCTTCCACCGGCTCAGTCTCCATCCCAGGTGGAACATGAGGGGCAACGGGGCGCGCCCGAAGAGGTGCACCATCGATACGTCTGTCCCGAGCCTGTTCACGAGTTGATCGGCCTGCTTGAGTGCACGTCGCCAATCCCTGGTGGTGTTGGGAAGGTCATCCGCCACCCTTCCGAAGGGTTGCAGCGCGACGATGTCCGGGTCCCCACCGGCGCGTCCTTCCAGGGCTTCGACCATGGAGGCTGGTGCCACGTTGAAGTTCACTTCGTAGGCCACCGCGAGTTCCTCCGGGAGTTCGGGGATTGGAGCGTCCGGGGAAAAGACGATTCGCTGCCCTCTCGTACGGGCTTCCACAGGCGGAGACGGTGCGAAGAACTGGAGCGACGCCCAGTCGAGTGATGAGGCACTCAGCGCCTCATGGGCTTTCTGGAAGGCCACATCGATAGGGAACTTCCGCTGGCAGAGTGCTTCGTAGAGTGCCTCAGTCATCTGAATGGAGCCATTCACCGTCAAGGGCATCTGCGAGGCAATGACTGCTGGGATTCCGAGACGGTGGAGGTCATGGGCTACCCCTCCGAACATGCTTCCCACCTGACCGGGGTTACTTCCGTGACATGCGCTCAGTACGACCGCCTGCAAGTCGCCCTGATAAGGGCCGAGCACGTCACGAAGTCTGTCTCCATCCACGAGCATGGGCCTCCGCGGATGGTTGGGATCCGTCCATATGAGTCCGAAAGTCCCTCCGGGAATCGGACCTCCGTGACACAGGATGTGGAGGATGCGAAACGGCCTACCCTCCTGGCGAGCCTTTTCCAGCTTGTCGCGAAGGGAGTCCAGATTCAGGTTCGCGAGTTCGTCCTGCTCACAATCGAAGTCCGGGCACGCCTTCTGGAGGGCCGCGAGGTGGCGTTCCTCCGAGACGTAATCTCCCGCGTCGGACCAGGCGAATAGAACCCGGCCATGGCTAGGTGAGGCCAGAGATGCCCGAAGGTCATGAGCCCATTCGAATTGCAGTGGATGCGGCTTGATGTTGCCGAGGCTTCGGCCATTGTGGAGTGCGGTCAGCGACCAGGGGAGACTGAACAGTTCTCCCGCGCTGAAGCGGAAGCGCAATCGAAGGGACGCTTTCTTTGCCTCGGCCTTGAGCAAGGCCTTTTCGTAGGACGACCAGCCGTCCAGTTCTTTCAGCACGTCCACGAGGAATCCGCGCAGCAGGTCACCCATCCGCTTCCGCGCACCTGGCGTTGGAGTTGCTTGCAGGAACTCCGCACGCAGCTTCTCCACCTCGTCCCAGCGGAGCACGGCCACTCCCGGCTTCCCTTGCTCGCCGCGCGTGGAGTACTGCTGTGGCCTTCCGTCGAACGCATAAGGCTTATTGGGGCTCTCGACGCGGCCCAACTCGATGGTCAATATGCGCGGTCCAGGCATGGGCTTCCTACCGTACCGGGAAGTCCGGACCGAGCAGCTCCCGCCAGATCTCGTTCGCTCCGAGTATGTCGCCCACCCGCTCCAGTTCCAGCGCCCGGGCTGCCCTGCGGGCAGCTCCCGACAGCCGTTGTTGCCCTTGCACGAGGTTGGTCTGGCCCACCCCGGAATTGACGGGAGGCCCGAGCCCGGCCGGCTCCGGCCACTGCTCCATGATGCGCTCGCTCATGAACTGGAACAGGTGGGCCATGCCCTGTGCGTAGATGGACAGGCGGGGATCCGGGTGGAACGAGTCGATGCCCTTGTAGGCCATCACCTCCAGAAGGAACGACGGCACGGGCTTGCCCTGGAGTTGTCTCCAGCGCTTGATGGCCTTGATGAGCGGCTTGAGCCGCTGACTGGCTTTGGCGTTCGCGGCGTCACAGGCATCGATGTGCTTGCGCGGATTGCTTTGGATCCAGTCGTCCTTGCGCACGTCGGGAATCCAGTAGGTGCCCGGCCGCCGTGGATCCTCCAGTGCGGGGACGACATCGAAGCCAATGCCCGTCCCGTTGAACTCGATGTTGACCGAGCGGTTCTGCAATCTCGCCTGCTTACCGCGGAACTCCTCCTCCAGCGCCTCCTTCACGCGATTCAGGAACTCCTCGGGGCCGACGGTCTTTCCAGTGCCGCTCGTGTTCGCCGTGAAGATGAGGAAGAGGTCGATGTCGTGCAGCGGCCGGATGGCCGTCTTCCGTCCGTAGGAGCCACTGAGGATGGACTCCCGAGGTCCCAGCCGGCGGCGCATCGCCTCGAAGACGTTCCGCTCTTGACGCTTCGCCTCGCGATCCTCTCCCTCATGGAGTTCCAGGCCCTGCATGAACTTCTCGAACGCCTGCGCCACGGTCAGCATCGTTGGTGTCTCCTCTCCTGGAAGAGATACGGAGGAGACTGCGGGCATTACATGGGTTGGTACGTCGGACCCGTAACCCCTTGCTGTCGCTGACCTGGCTCTTCCGGGTCGGATTCAGACCCACACTTGGTATCTCAGCCGGTCTTGGTATCCCCCTGTTGCGCAACGGCCTGGCGGGGCAGCTCCACGGTGAAGGTGGCGCCCTGGGCTGGAGTGCTCTCGGCCGTCACGTTGCCGCCCATCGCGACGATGATCTGCCGCGTCACGTACAGGCCCAGGCCGAGCCCTCCGTAGTGCCGCTCCGACACGGCGCGCTCGAAGCGATTGAAGATGCGCCCCATGGCCTCGGGCTCGATGCCGATGCCCTCGTCCCGGACCACGAGCCGCGAGCGGTCCTCGCGCTGCTCGACGCGGAGGTGGACGGGCTTGCCGGCTCCGTACTTGATGGCGTTGGACAGCAGGTTCGTCAGCACCTGCTCCAGCCGGAGCCGGTCCCAATGGCCGGACACGGGCCCGTTCGTGTCGAGGATGAGCTCGCACCCGGCGCGTTGCGCCTCGGGTTGGAAGCGGGCCACGACCTCGCGTGTCACCTCCGTGAGGTCCACCTCCTCGAGCAGCAGCTTCAGGCGCCCGGTGGTGATGCGCGACACATCCAGCAGCTCGTTCACCAGGTCCGACAGGCGCTTCACCTGCCGGCGCATCACGTCCACCTCCTTGCCCAGGCGCTGCGCCATGAGGGAGCCCGGCTCGGCCCGGATGCTCCGCTCGAGCCCCTGCAGCCGCAGGCTCAGCGGGGTCAGCGGCGTCTTCAGCTCATGGCTGGCGACGGAGAGGAACTCGTCCCGGAGGCGCACTGCCTCTTGGAGCTCGACCAGGAGGCGCTCGCGCTCGGCCTGCTTGTGCCGGTCCTCGGTGGTATCCCTCAGCTCGATGACGGTCCCCGTCGCCTTGCCCTCCTCGAGGATGGGGCTGGCGGTGAAGGCCACCGGGTAGAAGCTGCCGTCCTTGCGGACGAAGACGTCCTGTCCCCGCTCCTGGGCCCGGGTGGGCAGCGCCCGGTCGATGGGGCACTCCGCCATGGGGTAGGGCGTTCCATCCGGCCGGGTGTGGTGGATGAAGTCATGGAGCGGCTTGCCCCGCAGCTCCTCCAGGGTGAAGCCGGTGATCTGCTCGGCCGCGGGGTTCATGAAGACGCACTGCTGGCGCTCGTCCATCATGAAGAGTCCCAGCGTGGCGTTGTGGGTGATGGCGGCGAGGCGCCGCTCGGTGCGCTCGAGGCTGCGCCGGGCCAGCACCTGCTCGGTCACCTCGAAGCCGAAGACCATCACCCCGTCCGGCTTTCCGTCCGGCCCGGGCATGGGCTGGTAGACGAAGTTGAAGTAGCCGGTGCGCGGATGGGCGGGGTCGCCCACGCTGGCGGGGGCCTCCTTGCCGTAGAGGGGCTCTCCCGTCTGGTACACCCGGTCCAGCAGCTCGTAGAAGCCCTGGCCCTCCAGCTCGGGCTGGGCCTGCCTCACGGTCTTGCCCAGCAGCTCCCGGCCGCCGAGCAGCCGCGCATGGACGGGGTTGCTGAACTCGTAGGTGTGCTCGGGTCCCCGGTGGATGGCGATGATGGCGGGAGCCCTCATGAAGAGGGTGTGGAGCCGTTCGCGCTGGGCCTCGGCCTCGGCCCGGGCGGTCCGCTCGCGCACGTTCAGCCGGGTGATGAGGATGGAGATGGCGAGGAAGACGGCGACCGACAGCAGGTCGGCCGGGCTCACGGAGAACGCGAACCGCGGGGGCAGGAAGAAGTAGTCGGCCAGCAGGGCCGAGAGGACGGCGCTCGAGAGGCCGGGCCCCCATCCCCCTCTCCACCCCGAGAGCATCACCGCGCCGAAGAAGAGGATGAACGGCGTGGCCCGGACATGGGGGTACAGCGCGAACTGGACGAGGAGGGCCGCGGCCGTCACCAGGACGGCGAAGCCATGGTTCATCAGCGAGGAGCTGCTCCACCTGCCGCCACCCTGATGCGAGTCTCCCGTTGTATGCGCGCGTTGCCGCGACTCCAGAGGCACTTCTCCTCCCATCCCAGCGCCATTGCGTAACAGACCGGGGAGTCAACCGCACTGGAGTCGTGGACCGGGGACCGGTTCTGAACAGCTCCCGGGGCACCCCGTTGGGAAAGGAGAACATCCGGGTCGCTCGTCCCCGCGCACTGCCCGCTTCCGGACGTTTCCGGGCAGCGCCACGGAGGGCAAGCGGGCCGCGGGCATGTCAGACCCGGCGGGTATACCGGAGACACCATCGGTCGACAGGCGCATCCCGGGTCGCGGTGTTCGGCGGACCACCGGCGCTCGTGGATTGTTGACCCCTCCGCGTCAGCGGAGCGTAACGGTCGTCCGGCGGGCCCGCGGGCCCCGTGCTTTGGGAGAGGCACGGGGTTCGCGGGAGCTGTTTTTCGTTTCGGGGTGTCTCAGCCCGCGGCGCCGGGCCGGATGACCTTCTGCCAGGCGAGGCTCGTCTGCTTGCGCGCGAGCCGCTCCTTGCGCCGCTCCTCGGCCTCGCGGAAGGCCGCGCGCTCCGCGTCCGTCTCCAGCTGGAGCGGGGGCACCGGAAGCCGCTGCCCGTTGGCCGACACCGCCACGAAGGTGAGCAGGGCGCTGGTGGCCATGTGCTTCTCGCCGGTGAGCGGATTCTCCGCCGTCACCGTCACGCCCACCTCCATCGACGTGCGGAACGCGGCGATGACGCGCGAGTGCAGCGTCACCGTCCAGCCCACCTTGATGGGGGCGTGGAAGTGCAGGTCGTCCATGGAGGCGGTGACCACCACCTGCCGGCAGTGGCGCTGGGCGGCCACGGCGCAGCAGATGTCGATCCACTCCATCACCTTGCCGCCGAACGCGCTGTTCACCGCGTTGGCGTCCGAGGGGAGGATCATCTGCGTCATCACCACTTCGGACTCGCGGGCGCTCTTGGCGGGGAGCTCGGACTGCTCGGACACGGCGGAAACCTCAGGCGAGGAAGGTGGTGACCCGGTCGAGGAACTCCTCGCGTCCCCGGCCGGTGCGGATGTCCTGGTTCGTCACGTCCATCACCAGGCAGTCCACCCCGTACTTGTTCTGCAGCACCATGGGGAAGGTGGCGTAGTACCCGTTGAGCCCGCGCAGGAAGCCCTTTTCGATTCCCTTCTCCTCCTCGCGGCCGCGCTGGCGGATGCGTCCCAGCAGCACGTCCACGGTGGGCACGTCGAAGTAGATGACCTTGTCCGGGTGCACGATGGTGCGCGTGAGCCGCTGGAAGTACTCGAAGTACAGGTCCAGCTCCGCGTTCGTCATGTGCCCCAGGCCGTGCAGGTACTTGGCGAAGATTTCCGGGTCCTCGTACAGCGTGCGGTCCTGCACGCAGCTCTTCTTCACCGAGTGGATGAGCTCGTGGTGCTCGACGCGCCGGATGAGGAACTCCAGCTGCAGGGTGAAGGACCACCGCCCCATGTTGGCGTAGTAGTCCTTGAGGAAGCGGTTGTCGATGACGGGCTCGTCGAAGAGCTCGAAGCCGAAGGTCTGGCTGATGATCTTCGCGGCCGTCGTCTTGCCCGCGCCGATGTTGCCGGCCAGCGCGACGAAGCGCTTGGCGCGCGGCGCACGCACGCGGCGCACCGTGTTGCGCGCCGGAGCCTCGGGAGCGGCGGGAGGCACGGGCGCTGGAGCCTCGGGCGCGGCCTGGGGCAGGACGGTGTTGGGGGCTGTCGCGGCCTTCGGAGCGCGCTTGCGCGGGGGGGAGCGGGGCATACGGGCCATGGGCTTAACGCGGCTTTGGCTGCTCGTCCAAGACTCGGCGCAGAAGGTCCGGTCTGTCCGTCATGATACCTCCGACGCCCTCGGTCACGAGCCCGCGCATC
The DNA here is from genome assembly GCF_036277355.1 of Archangium sp. GTDB lineage: Bacteria > Myxococcota > Myxococcia > Myxococcales > Myxococcaceae > Archangium. Next base: position 44,271 of record NZ_DASUNC010000126.1, on the reverse strand, counting down.
TCCTCCGGGTTATCCACCGTCCACACGTTGCACCACTTGTCGTGCGCGTCCACCGCGCGCAGCAGCGACTCGTCCACCAGACGGACGTCTCCGAAGTACAGGGGCATGTCCAGCACCGTGTAGCGCCGGTCCTCTGGAGGCTGCTCGCCCGCCCGCACCGAGAGCACGAAGGCCGCCAGCGCGTCGCGCGGATAGAAATGGCAGGCGTCCGGCATCACCCGCGCCAGCCGCTCGCCCACCGTGTCCAGCTCGCTGCCGATACAGGCCTGTTCCAGCGCGCCCTCCTCGCGCAGCACCTGGAAGAAGACGTCCTCGATGCCCGGCACGTCCGGCTTCACCTCGATGTTGAAGCGCACGCCCCGGAAGGCGCGCAGCAGCTCGCGCAGCGTGGACAGGTGCACGCCCTGGCCGCGGAAGGGGAAGGTGCGGCCTCCGTCCGGGGTGAAGTGGTAGCCCGCGTCCAGGCGCTTCAGCTCGGCGAGCGTGTGGGCCGCGAGGGGCCCTTCGCCATTGGTGCACCGTCCGAGCGTGTCGTCGTGGAACACCACCAGCTCGCCGTCGCGGGTGAGGTGGACGTCCGTCTCCAGCACCTGCGTGTGGTAGCGCTCCACCGCCATGCGGAAGGCGGGCAGGGTGTTCTCCGGCGCCAGCAGCGAGCCTCCCCGGTGGGAGATGTGCAGGGTGGGGGAGAGGCCACGGAAGTAGGGGTGCCTGGGGTGCGGCATGAGAGGGAGTCTCCGAGCGGGACGCGGTTCCTTGCCGGGGTTCCTGGCCCGCCGCTATAAGGCCGGCAGAAGAGGCCGGAAGCGCGGGAATCCTGGAACTCCCGCATCGGCCCATCCACAGGAGACGCCACCGTGATTCCTCTGCGCAAGACCTTCGGCGCGGCGGCCCTGGTCGTGGCCGCGGCAGTGTTGGTTCCCGGCTGCGGAGAGGGGCCGGGCATGTCCAAGCGGGACGCGGGAGGGCGCCCCGGCTGCACCGGCGTGTGCAGCGAGGATGGGGGTTTGCCTCCGGACGCGGGAGCCTCCACCGATGGCGGCTCCCAGGCCGACGCGGGCACGGGGTCCGCTCCCGTGGTGATGACCCTCTCCGAGGCCCGCGCGCTCCCCCCGGACAGCGGGACGCGGGTGCTGCTCGAGCGCGTCGTCATCCACACGCTCGACCGCGTGGAGCGCCGCGCCGAGGGCACCCAGGAGCAGGTGCGCGCCTGGTTCTGGGTGGTGGACCCGGCGCGTCCCACCCAGGGGCTCTGGGTCCACAAGGACTGGACGGACGTGCCCGCGGGCTTCGTTCCCCAGGTGGGTCAGCGCGTGGACCTCACGGGCCTGGTCCGGGCCGAGTCTGGTTTCGAACAGTTCCATGGCTACCGCACGGGGCTCGCGCAGGTGGGGATCCGCCTCCTCGGCACGCTCGTGGTGCCCGCCGACAACCTCGTGCCCCCGCGCTTCGGCGACGCGGAGGAGGGGCTGGCCCGTCCCAACCCGGAGCTGCTCGGCACGCGGGTGTACGTGCCCGGGCCGCTCGTCGTGACGGACCCCTCGCCCCTGGCCTTCGGCGCCGCCTCCGGCTTCGAGGTCTCGGGCGGAATCCTGGTGAGCACCCGGTTCCTCTCCGAAGCCCCCTCCGCGGACGGGGGCCCGGAGGCGTGCGAGGCCCTGGCCCGCGTCGTCGGCGATGGGGGCACCGGCATCTTCCCCCTGGGCCTCCGGGGTGTGTGGGACACCTACACCTTCGTGCCCTGCGAGGACGCAGGCACGGGAGAGGGCTGCGTCCCGGACCCGGCGGGCGGCCAGATTCCGGGGACTCAGCCACCGGATGGGGGCCTCGGCAACCGGTTCACCCATGTCCTGTATCCCCGCATGTGCGACCGGGACCTGGGGAGTGGGTGGGACGGGGGGAGTGCGGGCTCGGGCAGGTAGCCGAGCGGGCCTCAGGTCTGCTATCCCACATCTGGTTCGCGCCCCACCATGCAGGTGGGGATTGCGGGTAAGCTCGGAAACAAGCTCAGCGTCTCACGCCGATCGACTCCTGGGGGCTCCCATTCCCGAGAACGCGCCACAGACTGCCACCCCCTTTGGCAAGTACCTCCTCATCAAGCGGCTCGCGATGGGGGGAATGGCGGAGCTCTTCCTCGCGCAGGAGGCCCCCAGTCCCGAGTTGTTGGTGATCAAACGGATCCTCCCGTACCTGTCGGAGGAGCCGGAGTTCGTCCAGATGTTCCTGGACGAGGCGCGCATCGCCGCGCAGCTGCACCATCCCAACATCGTCCAGGTCTTCGAGCTGGGGAAGATTGGCGAGAGCATCTTCATCGCCATGGAGTACCTGGAGGGTGTGGACCTCCGGCGGATCCTCGCGGAGGAGGCGAAGTTCACCGCGGCGGTGCCGTACGCGGTGGCCGCGCGCATCTGCGCCCAGGTGGCCGCGGGGCTCGAGTACGCCCACAACTCCAAGGGCGTGGATGGCCGTCCGCTGGGGCTCATCCACCGGGACGTGAGCCCGCAGAACGTGATGGTGACGTACAGCGGCGCGGTGAAGCTGGTGGACTTCGGCATCGCCAAGGCCGAGGCCATCGCCGAGCGCAGCAAGCCGGGCGTCATCAAGGGCAAGTTCCTCTACCTCTCGCCCGAGCAGGTGATGCAGGAGCGGTTGGATCACCGCTCGGACGTCTTCGCGCTGGGGGTGATGCTGTATGAGATCACCACCGGGCGCTCGCCCTTCGCGCGGCCGACGACGGAGGGCATCCTCTACGGCATCCGCTTCGAGAACCCGTCCCCGCCGCACCTCATCCGCGACGACTACCCGGAAGCGCTGTCGCGCATCGTGATGAAGTGCCTCGTGAAGGATCGCAACCTGCGCTACCAGCGGGCGGCGCAGGTGCAGGCGGACCTGGAGGGGCTGCTCGAGTCGGGGCTGATGCGGCAGAGCGACGACGTGGCGGCCTACATCGCGCGGCTGCTCGGGGAGGAGGAGGAGCGCACCATGCTCCACGTCCCCATCCCCAAGCCCGCCGGGCGCAAGGACTCCTCGACGCAGCAGCCCGCGGGCCTCGTGGCGCGCCCCACGCGCCGGCCCAGTGCGCAGAACGTGCCCTCGGCGGTGGAGCCCGACGAGGCCGAGCCCGCCACGGAGATGGCGCGACCGCGGGACATGCTCGCCGCCGCGGCCCTGGGTGACGAGGAGGATGACGAGCCCACCGCCTTGCGCACCGCGCCCGGACGCGCTTCCGCCGTTCCCGGGGCACCGCCGCGCACCGCCACGGGCGAGTCCACGTTGCAGGATCGGCCGGCGCGCACGCCTCCCTCCTCGGCCCGGCGTCCCACGCCCGTGCGCAAGCCCGCCATCTCCGGCTCCGTGGCCGCGTTGGATCGCCGCCGCGCGGCGCCGCCCGTGCCCGACGAGGACGAGGACGAGGGCGCGCAGCAGTCCGTCTCCGTCACGTCCTCCACCGTGAACGAGCGCGGGCCCGCGTACGGGGAGGACGACGAGGACTCCCTGCCCGACTCCCTCACCGACGACGTCTCGCGGACGCATGACTTGCCGGCCCCTCCGGTGCGTCGCGCCGTGGTGGAGGACCAGGACGACGACGAGTCCACCGCCGGCTACGACCACAGCTTCGTCACCCAGTCCGAGTCCTCCCGGCCCGCGCCCGCCCCCGGCAAGTCGCGGGGCCTGCGCCTGGTGGTGGCCGCGCTGGTGACGCTGCTCGTGGTGAGCGCGGGTGGAATCGCGTGGCTGTTCCTGATGGCGCCCCAGCCGCCGCCGGAGCCCGCGCCGCGCAGGCCCGTCACGTCCACCCGCGATGAGGTTCCACCCGAGCCCGAGGGTGACCCCGCCGGTGCCACGGCCGGGACGGGAAGCACTTCGGCCACGGCTGGCTCCGCCGCTTCCGAGCCGGGCACGGGGACGGGCACTGGCTCCGCTACCCCCGAGACGGGCACGGGCACGGGTGCCACCGCGGCCGACCCGGGTGCGACCGGGACCGATACGGGAGCAGGTTCGACCACCCCCGGCACCGAACCGGGGAGCGGGTCTCCGGAGACCTCCGCGCTGGCGGCCGGTGGGACGCCGACCGAGACACCCGCCGAGACACCGACCCCCGCGCCTCCCGCCGAGGTTCGCGTGCAGTTCAAGGCACCCGCACGGACGGTGATGAAGGTGGCCGATCGCACCGTGCGTCCCAACGGGTACCTCCCGCTGCCTCCGGGCTCCGTCGAGGTCACCTACCGGTGCGCGAATCGAGGCCCTTGGAGAATCAAGGAATTCGAGGTTCCCGGGGATTCGGGCAGGCCGGTCGTCTTCAGCCTGAGCAGGCGGGATTGCAGCACCCAGAAGACCCGTCGGTAAGGGTCCTCGGGGGGGACATATGCGGTGGGCTCCCCCTCCGGCGGACAAGTGGGCGAGGGTACGCGGGAGTGGATATAAGCCGTTGGAATTCCAGGGGATTTGCTCTCTTCATCTCGTTTACACGTGTCAGACGGGTCTTTAGAATCCGGCCCTGTCTATGGCGCGCGCGAAGAAGAAGAACCTGGCGAAGAAGCGGAGCTCGCCGGCGGGGCGGATCGCCCGTGAGCAGCAGTCCGTGGCACCCGAGCCCAACCGCCTGCTGAAGGTATGGCGGCGAGTGCTCGAGCGTCGGCTGCGCACCCGGCTGCGGGCTCCGGTGGCGGTGGAGGTCCACGACAACACACACACGATGCTCACGTTCCAGCGGCACCGGGCGTTGTGGCGGCTGCGGCTGCACCACATGTTCCTGGCGGCGCCGGACGAGGTCATCCACGCGCTGGCGGACTACGTGCGCACCGGCGACGCGGAGGCCAGCGTGCTGCTCGACAAGTTCATCGAGCGCAACAAGGTCTACATCCGCCGCGTGTCCCCCGCGCAGATGCGCAAGCGCCTGCGCATGGAGCCGGTGGGGCAGCACCATGACCTGGGCCGCATCTTCGAGCGGCTCAACGAGCGCTACTTCCGGGGCCGCATCGACGCGGCCATTACGTTCGGACCGGCGCCGCGCGTCACCCGGCCGCGCAAGAGCATCAAGATGGGCTCCTACTCGGCGGACTCGCGCGTCATCCGCATCCACCCGGCGTTGGATCAGCCGGTGGTGCCGCGCTACTTCGTGGAGTGGATCGTCTTCCACGAGATGCTGCACCACGTGTACCGGACGCGCCGGGGCGAGGACGGGCGGCGCTGCATCCACCCGCCCGAGTTCCTCGAGCACGAGAAGCGCTTCCACGACTACTCGCGCGCCCAGACCTGGGAGCTGGAGAACCTGGACCTGTTGCTGCGGGCGCGGGTGTCGGCGTGAGCAGGGCCTCCCTGAAGTCTCGGGGGAGGCTCAGGGGAGGATGATGCCGCCGGGGCTGCGCCGCTCCGGCTCGGCTGACGGGGCCCGCTGCTGCTCGGCGGCGCGGGCCCTCGCCCGGACCTCGGCGGGAGTGGTTGCCTCCGGCGCGGCGCGCCGCGCCATGGTGACGAGCAGGGCCTTCTCGAAGAGGCGCTCGGCGTAGCGCGAGGGCGGTTCGGTGACGCCATGCGCGAGCCTGCGGGCCTCGGCGCGGGCCAGTCTGGCCGGTTGCTCCTTGCCGGTGCGCTCGAAGTGGAGCGCCATCTCCCACAGCCGGCTGGCTTGGAGCTGGCGCATGGCCGGGGCGGCGAAGAAGGCATGGGCCTGGGTGTGGGCCGCCTGGATGAGCTCCTCGTTGCGCTGGGCCAGGGTGAGCGCGAGCGGGCTCGCCTCGAGCTCGTCCACCGTGTGGGCCAGCCGCTCCAGCTCGGCCATGGGGGGCAGCCAGCCCCGCATCTCCGGCTCCTCGTGGAGCTTGTGGCCCTCGTAGGCGAGCCGCTCGTCTTCCGGCTCCGGCGGGGGAAGCTCCAGGGGCACGTCCCGCGCCTGCACGCCCAGATGCCGCAGCACCGTGTCGAGCCCCTGGGGAAAGGGCGTGTGTGCGCGCAGGTTGAGCCCCGCGGCGGCGCTGAGTCGCTCCAGGGCCTCGGCATGGGAGAGCTCCACGGCGGCATCGTCTCCGGGGCTGGTCGCCTGCTTCACCACGCGCCGGTAGTCGCCGCGGCTGAGCTCCGTCACCTGCAGGCGCTGCACGCCCTGCTCGTCCGAGTAGAGGAACTGGATGGCCTCGACGCCCCCGCCACGCAGGGGACGGGCGATCTCCAGCACACGCTCACCGGTGCCGTCGATGCTGGTGAGCAGGGCGGGCAGCGGTTCCGGGGCCACCGTCACGGGGCGCGAGGCCTCGGAGGCGGAGGGGCGGTGCGGCTCGGCGATCTCGACGCCCCGGGAGCGCAGCCGGTACAGCGCCTTCCTGGCGGCCTTGGCGAGCCCCTTGTGGCTGGAGGCCGCGAGCGCCTCGGCGAGGGCGGGCTGGCCGGCGAGCACGGAGCCCTCGAGCAGGGCGAGCGCGAGCGGCTCGGGGAGGGCCTCCACGTCGGCGGGTGGGGCGGAGGCGGGCTCGGCCGCGAGCGAGCGGGCACGCTCCAGCGCGTCGGAGGGGAAGCCGGGCACCGGCGTGCCAGCGCGCAGAGCGTCCAGCAGTGGACGCGGATCGGCCAGAGGGCTCTTGGTGGGCATGCACGGACAGGTAAGGCACCGTCCGCGGCGCGGTGAGGTGGGTGGGGGCCGGGCGCGCCGGGTGGCGACCACTGGCCCACACTTGCCCGCCCCGAGCGTTCAGCGGCGGCGCACCAGCCAGCTGTTGCCCGACTCGGCGGCCACGGCGAGCTCCTGGCGGAGCCGCTCGCCGAAGATGCGCGAGGGGTGGACGCCGCGCACGAGGAAGTGATCGTACGCGGGGCCCTGGGTGGCGTAGTCGAAGTCCTGGGGCCGCCACTCGGAGGGGAAGGTGGGCGGGGGCGTGCCCCGGTAGCGCAGGGGGGAGTGGGGGGTGAGGGCGAAGCTGAAGTTGGTGCTGCCGCCGCGCGCGCGGGCCAGCTCGGCGGCGCCGTGGAGGAAGACGGGGTGGCGCACCACGCGCGAGCCGCTGTCGAAGATGAGCCCCATCACCCGGGGCCTGGGCGCGGTGGCCTCCGCGAGCACGTCCCACTCGGAGGCCTCGTGGGAGAAGGCGCGGAAGCCCTGGCCCAGCACGAGCGCCAGCACCAGCGAGCAGGCGGCGCTGGCCCACAGCAGCGGGCGGCGGAGCGCGAGTCGAGTCACGGGGAGGCTCGCCACGGCGAGCACGGCGGCGAGCTGCGCGTAACGGGTGTTCAGGTAGTAGATGTAGCCGCGGATGTCGAAGGGCAGCAGGAAGTAGAAGCCGAGCGCGAGCAGCACGAGCCCCGGCAGGCGCCAGCGGGCCACGGGGCCCTCGCCGCTGGAGTCCCCGCGCACCACGCCGAGCACGAGGGCGCACGCGGCCACGAGGCCCACGGCGTACAGCGGCAGACGATCCGAGCCATCGCGGAGGAGGTTGGCGAGCACCTCGAGGAGCTCGGCGCGGTTCTGCGCGAAGCTCTTCCAGGCGAGGTTCCGCGGCGACAGCATGGGGCCCCAGGCCTTCCAGGGCGCGCCTGTCTCCACCTCGGAGGGCTGGCCCAGGCGCAGCACCACCCACGAGAGGAAGAGGACGACGCCGGGCGTCACGCCGAGGAGCGCGGCGACGCGGGGCCGCAGCCGGGCCTGGAAACCGCGGGCATGGGCGTCCTCGGGGACGGGCGTGGTGAGCAGCAGCCAGGGCAGGGCGAGCCCGAGGAAGGCGAAGGCCTGCACGTGGAAGAGGAGGACGGCGACGAGGCTCGCGGCGAGCCCGAAGGCCCAGAGGGGGCGCTGGCCCGCGCGGGAGAGGGCGCGGATGAAGAGGCCGCAGCACAGGAGCGCCAAGGGCAGCGCGGCGAGGTAGTTGATGAAGCCCCAGCCGAAGCTGTCGCCATAGGCGAGCGGCAGGGCGAGCAGCGAGGGCCACGTGGGGCGTCCGAGTCCACGCAGCAGGAAGGCGAGGGACAGGGGCAGGCCCACCACGTAGGCGGAGAGGAAGAGGCGGTTGGCCAGGTCGAGCGGGAGCAGCCAGTTGAGGAGGCTGACGGCGTAGTAGTAGCCGAGGTAGGGCGTGAGCTCGTGGCGCGCGGCGAAGAGCTGGGGGTAGAGGGTGGTGGGATCGTCCAGCCGGTGGAGGACGGAGATGAGGTGGAGGTGCTGGGGCAGGTCCACCATGGGCAGGTGCGAGGACACCCACAAGGGCAGGGCGCCCAGCACGAGGGCGGCGGCGGAGACGAGGCGATCGATTCGCGCGGACACGGGTGGGCCGGACTGTACGTGGCGCCTCCGCGTGTCGCGAGCGCCGCGAGCGGCGCGAGGTGCCTGCTCGCGGGGCGGCCCTGCGGGAGACGGGTGTACGGAGCGGGCCGCCGGGTTTGGACAGGGGGAAACCGGTGGGATATAGCCTGGAGGGATTCGGGTCTGTCACCCGGGAGGACCGTGGAGATGAAGCACATCGGGATGACGCTGGCGGCGGCGGCGGTGGGCGGCGTACTGCTCACGGCGGGGCAGGCAGGGGCGTGCGAGGCTCACCGCGCCAAGGCCGAGTCCGTGCCCGCGCCGGTGGAGCCCGGCAAGCAGGACACGGCGAAGCAGGACACCGCGAAGAAGGACACGGCGAACGAGCTGCACGCGGCCAAGTGCCGGTGCTCGAGCGCGGCGGACTGCACGTGCAAGAAGGGCTCGTGCGAGTGCCCCAAGTGCAAGAAGCCGCGTCAGGACGTGGTGCCGGCGCTGGAGGCCGAGGGCACCCCGCAGGAGGTGCGGAAGGTGCGCCTGGACGCCTCGGCGGGCGTCTTCATCTGACCGGCTTCTCGGCCTTCACCACGAGCAGGGGAGGCAGCCGGAGCCGGGCGAAGCCCACCAGTCCCACGGCGGACAGGGCATCGCGGAGCTCCTCCTCCTCGCGAGGGTGGAGTCCGGCGCGGCGCTGCACGAAGGCGGAGGCCCTGCCCGGTGGCAACCAGGTGCTGGCCACGAAGCGGCCGCCCGGACGCAGCACGCGCGCCACCTCCAGCAGCAACCGGCCCACGTCGGAGATGAAGTGCAGCGAGTGGGCCAGCAGCACCGCTCCCAGCGCGTCATCCTGGAAGGGCAGGTAGGGCGCCTCGGCCCGGAGGAAGTCCACGTGGATGCCGGCCTCGCGCCCCTGGGCCACGGCCTCCTCGAGCATCGCCCGGGACAGATCCATCCCCACCACGGCGGGCAGGTCCGGCTCGCGCGCCAGGCGCCGGGCGAAGAGTCCGGTGCCGGTGCCCAGGTCCAGCACGGGCGCCTCCGGCCGGCCCAGCAGCGAGCGGTACAGGAGGTACTCGCTGTCCCTGTCCAGGGGCGGCGCCGCGAGGGCGCGCTGCAGGGCGGGGCGCACGTAGCGCTCGTAGGAGCGGGCGATGAGCCGCTGCTCCATGCCGCGCTGGGCCAGGGCCGAGGTCCCCGGTTGGTGCGCCAGGTCCGCCACGCCCTCGGTCACCGGGAAGCTCGCATGGCACTCGGCACAGTGCAGCGGCCCGAAGACGAGCTGGGGAGTGTCCTGGTCCGGCATCAGCTGGCCGCGCCGGCACCGGGGGCAGCGCAGCAGCTGGAAGATGGCGCGATGCATGAACGTCGCAACCTGGCCGATGCTCAGCCGCTGATCTCCTCCGTGGACACGAGGATGGGCCAGCCGCGGGCCATGGCCTCGCGGAAGAAGCCGGCCAGCTCGTGCCGGGCGCTGTTCACCGCGCCGAGGAACGGATCGATGAGGGACTCCTCGCCCAGGCTGCGCCCGGGGTTGAGCTCCACCGGATGGCCGCAGCGCTCGCAGCGGATGGAGACGGAGCGCGCCAGCGCCACGGGCACGGCATAGCGGGCGCTGCACTCGGTGCACTTCCAGACGAGTGCCCGCTCTCCCGCGTCGCGCCGGGCCAGTGACTCCAGCTCATCCGCCAGCCGCAACAGCGCGGGCAGATCCTGCGGAGGCTGGGCGAACACGGCGGACGGCCCGAAGCCCGAGCCGGGGCTGCCCAGGTTGGGCGGCTTGTCCCCCTTGAGCAGGGCGCGCAGGCGGTCCTTCGCCTTCACGTCCCGGAACTCGGCGCTCGCGAACGCTCGCTCCACCGCCTCGTGCAGCGGCGGAAGATCCGGCTCGAGCCTCTCGTCGGAGGGCAGCGACTGGGGATGCGCCACCACGCGGTGGCCAGGGATGGCGACGAATCGGAAACCCACGGTGCTCCAGATCGCACCGCGCCGCGTCCCGTGCAAGGCACGAATACGGTGCGATGCTGAAATTGCCACGCCCGCGACAGACGGCGCGGCGCGTCAAACCCTCACTGTGACCATTCGAGCATCCGCTGCAGCGGTGCCAGGGCCGCCGCCTGCAGGTCCGTGGGCAGCGTCAGCTCCGGCGTCTTGTCCTTCATGCACCGGTACAGCTTCTCCATCGTGTTCAGCCGCATGTACGGACATTCGTTGCAGGAACAACCATTGTCCGGCGGCGCGGGGATGAAGGTCTTGTCCGGGGCGCCGCGCTTCATCTGGTGGAGGATTCCGGCCTCGGTCACCACGATGAACTCGCGCTTGGGGCTCTTGAGGACGTAATCCAGCAGGCCCTTGGTCGAGCCGATGTAGTCGGCGTGCCGCAGCACGGCCTCCTCGCACTCCGGGTGCGCCACCACCTCGGCCTCCGGGTGTTGGACCTTGAGCTGCACCAGCCGCTTCTCGCTGAAGATTTCATGGACGATGCAGCTGCCCGGCCACAGGACCATGTCCCGGCCGGTCTGCTTCATCACATAGCGGCCCAGGTGCTGGTCCGGGGCGAAGAGGATGCGCCGGTCCTTGGGGATCTGGTTGACGATCTTCACCGCGTTGGAGGACGTACAGATGACGTCGCTCATGGCCTTCACGGCGGCGGAGCTGTTGACGTAGCTCACCACGAAGTGGTCCGGGTGCTTCTCCTTGAAGGCCCGGAAGGCCGCCGGGGGGCAGCGGTCGGAGAGCGAGCAGCCGGCCTTCAGGTCCGGCAGCAGCACCAGCTTTCCCGGATTGAGGATCTTCGCCGTCTCGGCCATGAAGTGGACGCCGCAGAAGACGATGACGTCCGCCTTCGTCTTCGCCGCCGCCTGGGCCAGCGCCAGGCTGTCCCCGACGAAATCCGCCACATCCTGGATCTCGCTCTCCTGGTAGTAGTGCGCGAGGATGACGGCGTTGAGTTTCCGCTTCAGTTCCTGGATTTCCCGCTCGTAGTCCACTTCGGCGCCCATCGCGTCTCCTTCCGGTTCATTTAACCGGCGGTCCGGATGGGGGCCAAGGACGAATACCCCGGGAATGGCCCCTGGCGGCTCCGGTGACGTCCGGCCGGGGGAGCGCCCTCCTGTCCCACAGGCCGAGGCGTCCCCGGGAGCACCCCCCACGGACACTTGACGCCAACCATCCCAGGAACCGCTAAGATATTCCCGGGACCGCATTGGCTGCGGATGAAGCCCGATCACCTGGTGTCCTGGATGCTGGACGTTGGAAAAGGCTTTCTCGTGGCACGAGCGGCAGGGGGAGGGGCGGCACGGGCACGTGGTCCGCACCCGGATGAGCGAGCGAATTGCGCCGGGTACGGTTGAGCGGCCTGCCTGCTGAGGAGGGGTCCATGAGTGTCCCGATTCGAGACGTCCTGGTGGTACATCCGAACGCAGGCAGGCGGGCCGCGTTGGCCTCGGCCCTCCCCTCGTACCGGGTGGTGGCGGTGGAGTCCAAGACGGAGGCGGCCTTCCGGATGGCGGATGGGGCTCCGGCCCTCATCATCGCGCCTCCGGATGATGCGCGCCTGTTCCTGCGCCAGCTGGCCGACACGGCCCCGGACGCGCTGCGCGTCTTCATCTGCTCCAAGTCGGATCCCGCCGGCCTGGCGGAGTTGATGCAGAGCGCCGCCGAGGGCCATGTCTTCAGCGTGCTCGACGACGCGCTGTCGGGCCCGGAGCTGGGCCGCACCATCTCCCACCTGTTGCAGCACCGCGGCTCGGCCTTCGCCACCGTGCCGCCCGCGTCGTACGCGGTCCACTTCGAGTGCAACGAGCAGAGCTACGGGGCCCGGTGCCTGGAGATCGGCAACTTCGGGGCCACGCTGCTGATGCCGGGCGACACCTCCGCCGACCATTTCCCTCCGGGCGCCGCGCTCGAGGGGCTGCGCATCGAGCGCGACGGGCACCTGCTCTTCAAGACGACGTGGTCCCACGTGCAGCGGGCGCAGCCGGTGACGGACGGGTATGGCACCCACCTGCGCCTGGGCGTCTCCTGGGCCACGGCCATGCACCCGCCGCCGCCCGTGCCCGGCGTCACCATGGAGGAGCCCTCCGAGGTGGTGGCCACGCTGCGCAAGGCGCTGCGGCGCGAGGCCGTGCTCTGGCTCCAGGCGGTGAACGATCCCTCCGTGCAGCTGCGGCTGGAAGCGCCCGCCGTGGAGGGGGTGGACGGGGTGACCGTCCTGCGCTGCCAGTCCTCCGGCCTGCTGGAGGGCTCGGCCGGCGACGAGGTGGAGCTGTTCTTCGAGATGGGGGGGCAGAGCCACTCGGGCGTCTGCACCCTGATCGTCAACGACCGGGACGGGAGGATGGTCGTCCGGGTGCCGCGCTCGCTCGTCATCCGCAACTGGCGCAGCCTGCCGCGCTTCAAGCCGGATCCGGAGCACCAGTTCCTCATCTCCTTCCAGGCCCCCATCACCGGCCAGCATACCACCCGGGCCCCGTTGGACCTGAGCGTCGGCGGGCTCTCCTTCCCCTTCGACGCCTCGAGCGAGATCATCCCCGCGGGCTCGCGCTTGGAGGCCTCGCTGCTGCTGCCGGATGGGACGTCCGCCAGTTGCCAGCTGGAGGTGCGCTCCATCCACGGGCTGCCCTCGGATGGCCGGCCGGATGGGCGCCTGCGGCCCTTTCGCGCCGGGGTCCGCTTCGCGGGGCTCCCCCAGCGGGCCCGGGACGTCATCCTCCGCGCCTTCGTGGCCTCGCGCTGCACGTCCGTCTCCGAGGGCTGGGACGTCCCCTTCACCCACATCTGGCGCCTGATGGAGGAGGCCCGCTACCGCTTCCATCCGGACTACCCCTTCGGCGATGAGTCGGTGCTGCCCGTCCTCCAGGACACCCACCGCAAGGTGTACTCCACGGGCGACCTGGGGCGCTGCCTCGTCTACACCAGCGACAAGGGCCTGCAGGGGCAGATCGCCGGTGTGCGCATCCACTCGCGCACCTGGCTCGTGCAACACCTCGCCGTGCGGCCCGGGGTGCGCCGCGACGAGCAGGTCTCCTACGAGTTGACCAACCTCGCCGTCGAGATGGGCGAGGTGCAGCCCGACATCGAGTTCATCCGCTACTCCTGGCGCAAGGACAACCGCTGGCCCAGCCGCCGCATCGGCTGGCTCGCCCGCGCCCTGGAGACGCCCGGCCTCAGCTTCCTGCGTCACTTCTCCTACATGCGCCTGCCGCTCACGGGCGAGCCGCCTCCTGGCCGCGAGGATCTGCCCAAGGTCCGGGACGGGGTGCGCACCGACTACGTGTGGATCGAGCTGCACCTGCGTGACCGGGGGGAGCTCGTCCGGGTGCTGAGCGAGGATCTGCTCACGGACGAGGTGGACCTGCGCGCGCTGAGCGAGCGCTACAAGGCGCACGGGATGCACCGCCGCCGCCGCGTCTTCGTGGTGGATGGGGAGTACACGCCCCTGGCCGTGGCCCTCTCCGAGGAGGGGACGCCGGGGCTCAACCTCCTGGAGAAGACGAACGCCTTCTGGCTCATGGTGCCCAACCGGAACCATCCCCAGGCGCGCGCCGCCACGCAGGCGCTCATCCAGCGCTGCGTGGAGCATGCCCGCGAGCGCGGACGGCCCTCGGCCATCGCCCTGGTGGAAGAGGGGGATGTGGAGGTGCTGGAGCAGGCGGGCTTCCAGGACATGGGCCGCTTCTCCGAGTGGATCTTCCACCGCTCCATGCTCCGCCGGGTGACCGAGCTGTGGCGCTCCGTCTTCGAGCGGCTCGGAGGCGCCCCCGCACCCGATTGGTCCACAGAGGAGGGCGTGGAGTGAGATACGTCATGGAGTCCAGCGACGAGGCGCGCCGGCTGCTCGTCCAGGAGCGCTCGGGCAACGCGCGCGACGCGCTGCTGATGGCCGGGCTTCGCTGGGGAGACCGGGTGCTCGACGCCGGGTGCGGTCCCGGTGGCATCACGGATCTCATCGCGCAGCTGGTGGGGCCCTCGGGCCATGTCACCGGCATGGACCTCAGCGAGGAGCGGCTGGCGCAGGCGCGCCAGGTCAATCAGCACCACCCCCACGTGCGCATCGTCCCGGGGGACGTGCGCCGCACCGGGCTGCCGGACGCCTCGTTCGACTACACGTGGTGCCAGTTCGTCCTCCAGTACATTCCCGAGCGCTGGGACACGCTCGCGGAGCTCGCCCGCGTGACGCGCCCGGGCGGCAAGGTGGTCATCTCCGAGTTCGACGGCTTCGGGCTGGGCAACTGGCCGTGCCCCGAGCCCCTGCGCGACTGGTGCCTGCGCTTCACCGACGCGCTCCTGCGCACCGTGGGCCTGGACGTCCACGTGGGCCGCAAGGTGTTCAACGCCATGCGTCAGCTGGGCCTGACGAACGTGCGCGTCCACCTGCTTCCTCAGTACGTCATCGCCGGGACCGCCGACACGGCTGTCTATCTTGACTGGGAAACACGGTTTTCGGCGCTGGAACCAGCGGTGGCTCCCCTGCTCGGTGGTCTGGAAGACTACCGGGCCATGTGTCAGAAGTACCTGGAGTTACTGGCGGATCCCGATGCCTTGAAGTACTCGATCCTGCTGGTCACCGAGGGAACGCGTCCTTGAACGAACCCGCCGTGCAGAGCCAGGAGAGGCCCCATCCGGACAATGCGCCGGAGGTGAGCGTGCGCACCACGTCCACGCTGCTGCTCTATTTCGAGCGGCGCTACGGGGCCTCCAAGCTCGCCGAGGTCTTCCGCCGGCACACCTTCAGTCTGTCGCTGGACTACCTGCGCACGGCCACCAACTTCATCTCCCTGCCGTTCCTGGAGCGGCTGGCGGACGTGCTGGTGGCCGAGTCGGGCGACAGCCAGTTCATGCGCAAGGCGGGCCTGTCCATGGCCGGCCCCGAGGCGCTCGGCTTCGCGTACTACATGGTGCGCGCCTTCGGCTCGCTGGAGATCTGCTTCCGCAAGACGGTGGAGCTCAGCGCCAGCTACAACCGGGTGGGCAGCTTCGACATCGAGAAGCTCGAGCGCGGCCGCCTGGTGCTCTCCTACCGCAGCAGCGTGCCCGAGAAGAGCCGGCACATCTGCGAGCTGCGCATGGGCCAGTTCGCCTCCTTCCCCACCATCTGGGGCCTGCCGCCGGCCGACGTGAGCGAGAGCCAGTGCCAGGTGCAGGGCGCCGACTGCTGCCGCTACCACTTGCGGTGGATGGACCCCTTGCCCGTCTGGGGCCGCTACACGGGCCTGGTGCTGGGCGCGCTGAGCGGGGTGGGGGCCAGCATGCTGGGCCTGGGCCATCCCGCCTTCACCGTGACGTCCCTGTCGCTGGCCGGCGTGTCGCTGGGCAGTTGGATTGACCTGCGCCGGGAGATGGGCCGCAAGGACGAGGCCCTCAACGAGCAGGCCCACGGGATGATGGGCTCGCTCGAGGAGCTCCAGCAGCGCTACGACGAGATGTTCCGCATCAACGTCGCCCTGGAGGACCGGGTGGCCGCGCGCACGCGCGAGCTGACCGAGACCAACGTGCGGCTGGAGGCGGCGCTCGCCAAGCAGAAGGAGCTGGACCGGCTCAAGAGCGAGTTCTTCGACAACGTCAGCCACGAGCTGCGCACGCCGCTCACGCTCATCCTCCTCACGCTGGACTCGCTGCTGCAGCGGGGCCCGGAGGAGTTCGCCCCTCCGGTGCGCCAGCACCTGCAGACGATGAACCGCAGCGCCGCGCGCCTGCTGCGCCTCATCAACAACCTGTTGGATCTGACCAAGCTGGAGGCGGGCAAGACGAAGCTGCGCTACGAGCCGTTGGATTTGCAGGCCTTCCTCTCCTCGCTGCTGGTGCCCTTCGAGGTGCTGGCGGACCGCAAGGGCGTGGTGCTCGAGTTGGAGGGGGGCACGACGACGCCGGTGTACGTGGACGTGGCGCACCTGGAGAACGTCTTCCAGAACCTCATCTCCAACGCCCTCAAGTTCACCACGCAGGGCAAGGTGGCGGTGCGCCTGCGCGAGGACGAGCAGTGGGTGCACGTGGAGGTGATCGACACGGGCGTGGGCATCGCCGCGCAGGACCTGTCGGTCATCTTCGATCGCTTCGCCCAGGCGGACTCGAGCGGCACGCGGCGCTTTGGCGGCACGGGCATCGGCCTGGCGCTGGTGAAGGAGACGCTGGAGCTGCACAAGGGCGGCATCGAGGTGTCCAGCGAGCTGGGCAAGGGCTCCAACTTCCACGTGCGGCTGCCCAAGGGCACCGCGCACGTGCGCGAGGAGCTGCGCACGGGCAACGGGGAGCCGACGTTCCGGCCCACGCGCCGCTCGGCGGACGTGACGGCGCTGGTGGAGCCGGAGGGTCCTGGCGCCATCGACACGCCCGCGGTGGAGTCGTTGCCGCTGCCCGCGCCGGACGCCGCGGCGGGCCCGGACGCGCCGCGCGTGCTGATCGTCGAGGACGAGCCGGAGATCCGCGACTTCCTGCGCCAGGTGCTCAAGCCCTACTACCGGCTGCTGGAGGCCACCAACGGCGAGGAGGGCCTGAAGACGGCGCAGAAGGAGCGGCCGGATCTGATCGTCTCGGACGTGATGATGCCGGTGATGTCGGGCATCCAGATGCTCGCGGCGCTGCGCAGCTCGCCGGAGACGGTGGACATGCCCATCATCATGCTCACCGCGCGCCAGGAGGTGGACGCCAAGGTGGAGGGCCTGAACATGGGCGCCAACGACTACCTGGGCAAGCCCTTCTCGCCCAGGGAGATGCTGGCGCGCATCGAGGCGCAGCTGCGCCTGCGGGACGCGGCGGTGCGCGCGGCGGAGAACGAGCGGCTGGCGGCCACGGGCCTGCTCACCTCGGGCTTCGCCCACGAGGTGCGCAACCCCCTCAACGGCCTGATGAACGCGCTGCTGCCGCTGCGCGAGAGCCTCACCAGCGGCACGCCGGACACCGCCATGGCCGTGGCGATGTTGGACCTCATCGAGGAGTGCGGGCAGCGCATCCGCGGCCTGGCCGAGGGCCTGCTGTCCTTCGTGCGCACCAGCAGCAAGGCGGTGGCGGTGGACCTGGGCGCGTCGCTGGACGCCAGCGTGCAGGCGCTCTCGTGGCGGCTGCCGCCCGGCATGAAGGTGGAGCGCGACTACCAGCTGAGCGAGCCGGTGTGGGGTGACCCGGGCTCGCTCAACCAGGTGTGGGTGAACCTGCTGGACAACGCGGTGCGCGCCATCGGGCCGGACGGCGTCGTCAAGGTGGCCACGGCGCGCGATGGCGAGGACGCGGTGGTGTCCATCATCGACAACGGCGTGGGCATCAAGCCCGAGCACATGGAGCGGCTCTTCCAGCCCTTCTTCTCCACCCGGGACGCGGGCGAGGGGACGGGCCTCGGGCTGGCGCTCTGCCAGCGCATCGTCCTGCGCCAGGGCGGACGCATCCGCGTCTTCAGCGAGCTGGGCAAGGGCACGCGCGTGGAGGTGCGGCTGCCGCTGGAGGCCAATCCGGATCGGATCCTCCCGCCGCTGATGTCCGAGGGGAAGGCCGTCCAGCCGCACTGGCGCACGTAGGCTCGGCTGGCGGGCGTCACCGTTCTTACGGGTAGGGCGGGCTTCTGGTACAACCAGGAACCTTTTTTCTTTTTCTCCCCTACTCGCGAGGAAACCTTCGCATGGCACAGAGCACGGCCGCCGCGGCCCCGGCCCAGGGTCACCCCAAGGGCCTCTACCTGCTGTTCACCACCGAGATGTGGGAGCGCATGAGCTATTACGGCATGCGCGCCCTGCTGGTGCTCTACATGGTGGGCGCCACCGAGAAGGGCGGTTTTGGCTGGACCCAGGCCAAGGCGCTGCAGATCTACGGCCTGTACACGGGCCTGGTGTACGCCACGCCGGTGATTGGCGGGTTCCTCGCGGACCGCTACCTGGGACAGCGGCTGTCGGTGACGCTGGGCGGCATCCTGATGATGCTGGGCCAGTTCGTGCTGGCGATGCCTGGAAACGCCGAGCCGCTCTTCTACGCGGGCCTGGGCCTGCTGGTGGTGGGCAACGGCTTCTTCAAGCCGAACATCTCCACGATGGTGGGCGGGCTGTACGAGCCGGGAGATCCGCGCCGGGATGGAGCCTTCACCATCTTCTACATCGGCATCAACGTGGGCGCGTTCCTGGCGTCGGCGGTGTGCGGCACGCTGGGTGAGAAGTTCGGCTGGATGTACGGCTTCGGCTCGGCGGGCGTGGGCATGGGCCTGGGCGTGCTGGTGTTCCTGGCGTTCGCCAGGCGGCTGCTGGGCAACGTGGGCACGGCGCCGAAGCGGGTGGAGCGCAAGGCGGACGTGGCCGCGGCTCCGGCGGTGGCGCTCACCCGGCAGGAAGTGGATCGCGTCATCGTGATCCTCGTGCTGGCGCTCTTCGTCGTCTTCTTCTGGGCGGCGTTCGAGCAGGCGGGTGGTCTGATGAACCTCTACACGGACGCGAAGGTGGACCGGAACGTGTTCGGCTTCGAGGTGCCCACGACGTGGATGCAGGCGGTGAATCCGCTCTTCATCATGCTGCTGGGGCCGATCTTCGCGGAGATGTGGACGGGGCTGGGCCGCAAGAACAAGGACCCGTCGATTCCGGCGAAGATGGCGATGGGCCTGTTGCTGCTCTCGTTCGGCTTCGTGTTCATGCTGGGCGCGTCCAAGCAGAGCGAGGCGGCGGGCAAGGCGGCGCTGATGTGGGTGGTGGCGGCCTACTTCTTCCACACGGCGGGCGAGCTGTGCCTGTCGCCGGTGGGCCTGTCGATGGTGACGAAGCTGGCGCCGACGCGGTTCGCCTCGCTGCTGATGGGGGTATGGTTCATCGCGAACGCGGTGGCCAACTACCTGGCGGGTCTGATCGGTGGCTACGCGGAGAAGCTGGGCGAGTTCGACCTGTTCCTGGCGATCACGGCGGCCACGACGGTGGCGGGCGTGGTGCTGCTGGCCATCTCGCCGATCCTGAAGCGGATGATGCACGGGGCGGACGAGACGAAGCCGATGGCGGCGGAGCAGCCGGGGGCGGAGCCGAAGACGCAGATGGCGTAACTCCCTCTCCCTCTGGGAGAGGGCAGGGGTGAGGGTCTTCCCGCCCCAACAAGAAGGGCCCCGGTGAACGAACCCGGGGCCCTTCGCTTTTCAATTTCCCCTCGCGGACCTACTTGCTCAAGCTGGCGAGTGGAGGCTGGGCGCGGTCGGGCACGGGGCCGGAGGTATCGAGCTGGTAGTAATCGCGCACCTCGAACTTCCGGGCCATGAGGGCCATGCCGACGGCGGCGACGAGCGCGAGGCCACCATAGAAGAAGAACTGGCCGGAGCCGGTGAAGACGTTGAGGGCGGCGGCGATGGCCACGGCGACGTTGGCGAGCGAGGAGGTCAGCAGCCAGACGCTCTGCATGATGCCCTTCATCTCGCGGGGGGCCTGGGTGTAGGCGAACTCGAGGCCGGTGGTGGAGACGAGGATCTCCGACAGCGTGAGGACGATGTACGGCAGGAGCTGCCAGGCGATGTTGAGCGTGGTGCCCCGCTCGATGACCACCTGGTAGTAGCCGGCGATGGCGTAGGAGAGCGCGCCCACGGCGAGCCCCAGGGGCATGCGGCGCAGGGGGGTGAGCTCCCAGCCGGCGCGCTGGAGGGCGGGGTACACCACGCCCACGAGCAAGGGGATGAGGATCATCACCAGCGCGGGGTTGATGAACTGCATCTGGCTGGGCTGGAAGGTGACGGGGCCGATCTGCGGATCCATGGCGCGCGCCTGGATGACCCAGGTGGAGGCCTTCTGATCGAAGAGCATCCAGAAGAACGGGATGGTGGGCAGCAGCAGGGCGCTGATGCGGAAGACGGCCTTGGCGCCCTCGACGGCCTCGGCGGGGTGCTCCCGGGTGGCGCCGTCGAGCCAGTGCGAGCCCTGCCCGCGGTGGCGCAGCGCGGAGCCGACCACCTTGAGGAAGGAGTGGGGGTTGGGGCCGGTGGGGGGCACCCTCACGTAGTGATGGCGGCCCATCCAGAAGATGACGGTGGCGATGAACATCAGGATGCCGGGGATGCCGAACGCCACCGCGGGGCCGAAGTGCTTGAGGGTGAGGGGGATGGTCAGCGAGGCGAAGAAGGACCCGAAGTTGATGGTCCAGTAGAAGATGGCGAAGACCTTCTTCACCAGGTGCTTGTTGGACTCGTTGAACTGGTCCCCCACCATGGCGCTCACGCACGGCTTGATGCCGCCGCTGCCCAGGGAGATGAGGACGAGGCCGGCGTAGAATCCGGTGGCGTTGTTCTCGAAGATGGCCAGACAGGCGTGGCCCAGGCAGTACACGAGGCTCAGCGAGAGGATGACCTTGTACTTGCCCAGCCAGCGGTCCGCGAGGTAGCCGCCGAACAGCGGGAAGAAGTACACGCCCGCCATGAAGAGGTGCATCAGGCTCTTGGCCTGGGCGGAGCGGGCGCCCTCGTCGGGCACGGCGTTGCGCAGCAGGTAGTCGATGAGGAACACCGTGAGGATGTTCCGCATCCCGTAGAAGCTGAAGCGCTCGCAGGCCTCGTTCCCGATGATGAAGGGAATCTGGGGCGGGAAACGGGCGCTGGGCGTCGCGGTGGGGGCGGCGGTGGACGGGCTGGCCATGGACGGGAGGGTTACTCCAGCGGTGGCTCCGAGCACAACCCGCGGTGCGCGTGAGCCCTCCCGAAATGGCTCAGGGCATCACGGCCACGCCGACGTAGGGCCCCGTGAAGAAGTCACGGTTGGGGATGCCGTTGGGGTCCAGGCGGCCCTGGTCGTCCAGATAGGTGGCGCGGTAGCCCCCCCGCAGCCGCACCGGGCCGAGCTCCAGCGCCAGTCCGGCCTCCCCGCTCAGCTGGGTGAAGGGCAGGGGCGTCCACTGGGCGCTCGCCTCGAGCTCGAGCGGACCCGCCACGCGCATCAGCGTGCTCGCGCCCAACCCCGGTCCCACGAAGGTGGCGCTCGGCGCGAAGGCCAGGTCCACGCCGGCCAGCAGGCGCACGCGCAGGTCCTCGCGCGCCACCAGCACCACGCCCGGCTTGAGGGACACCAGCGTGAGGGTGTCCCGTCCCGGCGAGCCATCATCCGTGGCCAGGTTGAAGAGGGTCATCCGGGCGCCGACGGCGAGCTGCTCGCCATCCGCCTGCAGCCCCAGCCCCATCGCGTAGCCCTCCGAGACGAAGCCCGCATCCGCCGTGAGGTCCACCCGGGAGGGCATCGAGGGCTCGCTGGGAGCCGCCGAGGCGCTCGGAGGAGGCATCATCCGGCGCCGCCACGCCAGGTCGTAATACCGGCCGTAGAGGAACGGGCGTCCCGGTCCCATGTACGGCCAGGCCCAGGCGGGGTCGTAGTAGTAGCGGGTCCAGGGGTCTCCGTAGAACCCGTAGTACCCGGGCCCGGAGTACGGGTTGGAACGGGGCCTGCCCACGCCCACGCCGCTGGCCGGATGCGGGGGCCTCGGGGACGAGGGCGACGAGGGCGCTGACGGCGAGGAGCGCGGGCGCTTGCCGAAGCGCGCCTCGGCACTTCCGGAGCCGAGTCCCATCAGGAGCGCGGCCAGGACAGCGAAGCCTTGTTTCCACATGGTCCTACTCCCGTGCAACCGGCGGTGAAGGGGGGCCGGTTGTCCTTGCGCGCGGCGCAACACGCGCCGGGACAGGATACTCCCGGCGCGTCCCGCATGCAGGGGGGGAGCCTCCGGGCCCGAGCTCGAGCAACTGGTCCGACAATCGGACCAGTTGGTGAGTCGCGCGGCCGGGAGGTCCCTCCGAAACGCCTAGCGCAGCAGCGCGAGCGCGATGGGCGGCACCACCAGCACGGCGACGAACAGCCCGCCCCACACCAGCGCCTGCTGGTTGCGTGCGCCATCCAGCGCGTCCATCACCCGCTCGTCGAGCTTCTCCTCGGCGAGGTCCTGGAGCCGCTCGAGCGTCAGCTCCACGGTGTTCCGGTCGCGGCTCTCCTCGCCGATGATGTCGATGAGCTTCGTCTCGATGTGGAGGCACACCTTCAGCTTGAGGCGCCGGAAGATGGAGCGGGAGAAGCCCTTGAGGCCCGACTCGTCATCATCGCTCGTGGCGTACGCGGTGATGGCGCGGCTCAGCACGTCCCGCAGCTTCTGGATGGGCAGGGGCTTGCGGAGGAGCTCCGGCGTGTTCACGCCCTCCACGAGGCCGGCCGCCCGCTCGAAGACGCGCTCGACGATGCGCTGGCAGAGCTTGTGCTGCTGCACGAGGTTCATCGCCACGCGGCCGATGCCGCGCCACAGCCCCGCGGTCCCCAGCCCGATGGCCCCCGCCGCCATGTAGACGAGCAGCAGGCCATAGACGAGCACCCCCCAGTTCTCCGACGGGTGGTGGAGCAGGCCGGTGCCCTTCTCGACGAAGAAGGCCACGATTCCGAGCATGAAGCCGGCGGCGCCGAGCCCCAGCGCCCGGGAGCCGACGGTGGCCGCGGCGGAGGCGATGGCGCCGGTGATGGGGCCCATCTCCCTCAACGAGCGGCGCGGCGCGGCAGCGGCGGCCCTGCGGCGCGTGTCCGAGTACTCGACCTGCTCGTTCTGGATGGGTGCGTTGCTCACCGTGTCTCCCCCTGGGATGCCGACGTCGAAAGAGGCCGCCACGATAGGTCGGTGTGTGCCGGGTGCTCAACGCCCCCAGTCTGTGGGCGGCTGTAGGCAGGGGTTCCCTCGCTGTCACGCATCATTCGCCGTAGACTCCCTTACAGAGAGGTGATCGCCATGATGTCCGGACTGAAGACGGGTCTGGTGCTCGGAGGTGGTGCCGCGCGAGGGGCCTACGAGGCCGGAGTCCTCTCGTATCTCCGCGAGGAGCTGGAGCCCGAGCTTGGTCGGCCGCTGAGGCTCGACATCCTCGCGGGCACGTCGGTGGGGGCCATCCACGCCTGCTACCTCGCCGCGACGAGCGACCAGCCAGCCTCGCAGGGCCGGGGCTTGCGGGCGCACTGGACGGGCATGAAGGTGGAGGAGGTGCTCCGGGTCGGCGTGGGAGACGTCTTCCGGGTGCTGCGCGAGGCGCTCGGCAAACCGGCG
The DNA here is from genome assembly GCF_036277355.1 of Archangium sp. Taxonomy (GTDB): domain Bacteria; phylum Myxococcota; class Myxococcia; order Myxococcales; family Myxococcaceae; genus Archangium. Next base: position 21,047 of record NZ_DASUNC010000126.1, on the reverse strand, counting down.
CCCCATCCGCGCGATCTCCAGTACGGCGGGCTGGTGGATCCCCGCGGGCTGCGGGCCATCGTGAGCCGCGGCATTCCCTGGCTGGGGATCGCCCGCAACATGCGCAGGGGCCATATCGACGCGCTCGCGGTGAGCGCCACGCACGTGGGCAGTGGACGGGCCTCGGTGTTCGTCCAGCGGCGCGACGGTGTCATTCCCGCATGGGGCAATGATCCCTCGTACCAGGCCGAGGCCACGCGCATCACCCCGCACCACGCCCTGGCCTCGGCGGCCATCCCGGTCGTCTTCCCGGCGGTGCGCCTGCGCGGCGGGCTGCACGTGGATGGAGGGCTGCGGCTCAACGTCCCGCTCAGCCCGGCGCTGCGGCTGGGCGCGCAGCGGGTGATCGTCGTGTCGCTGCGGCACGAGGCCCTGCGCGCCCGGAAGGCCCCGGGCCCGCAGGAGAGCACCGAGCAGGAGCGCGAGCAGGCGCTGGCGACCGCGCCGTTCCTCGCGGGCAAGATGCTCAACACGCTGATGATGGACCGCACGGACCAGGACCTCGGCCGGCTGCGGCGGCTCAACGCCATCCTCGAGGCGGGGACGGTGGCCTACGGGCCGGACTTCGCCCGGACGCTCAGCGGCGTGCTGGGACACCACCGCAGCCAGCCCCTGCGCTACGTGCGCGAGCTGCTGGTGCGGCCCTCGAAGGACATCGGCGCGCTGGCCGCCGAGTACGTCCGCACGCCCGAGTTCCGCCGCCGCAGCAGTGGCCTGGCGCACAAGGCGATCCTCCGGCTGGTGGACCGTGACGCCGCGCACGAGGCGGACCTGGCCTCGTACCTGCTCTTCGACGGCGGCTTCGCGGACATCCTCATCGACCTGGGCCGGCAGGACGCCCGGGCCCTGCGCGACGAGTGGCTGCGCTTCTGGTCGGACGAGCCGCAGACCGTGTCGGAGCGGGCCACGCACCCTCCCGCGGCGAGCGCCGCCTGAGCCGGTGGCGCCCCGCGGCCCTCCCTACTGCTTGTACTCGTACTCGCCGCCCGGGTAGACGAAGGAGTCGCGCGGCGCGTACCAGCACCAGCCCTCCACCTTCTGCAGGGGGCTCGAGGGCCGCAGCGCGTAGACGGGGTGGTCCTTGGCGAGGAACTCGAGCGACACCAGCTCGAAGGGCGAGGCCAGCTCCCCCACGTAGGGGTAGTTGCCGGCCACGAGCTTGCCATTCACCTGCGTCACGTAGGTGAGGTGCCCGCGCGCCACCGAGGCGATCTTCGAGCCCACCCGGGCCACCGTGCGGATGATGGGGGTGCCCTCGACGCGCGTGGTGGCCACCAGCTCGCCACCGTGGAGCTCCAGCGTCGTGGTGCCGGGGGAGGCGGGGACGCCGCGCTCGCGCACGTAGCCGCGCACGCGCTCCGAGGAGTTGAAGTAGTGGGTGAAGAAGCGCGACGGCGTCACTCCATCCGGCGCGGTGCGGCCCGCCAGGTCCAGCCCCAGGTACGTGAGCGAGTAGGCGCCGAAGCTCGAGGTCTGATCCTCGGAGTCGACGACGTACTGGTTCATGTAGATGGCGCGGTTGGCGGCGGGCTGGAGTCCCTTGGGCAGCAGCGCGGCGGCGGCGTGCGGATCCGCGGGAATCCAGCTCGAGTACAGCATGCGGCTGTTGATGACGAGCTGCGGTGCGGCGAGAGATGACTCGGACACGTGTACTCCCCCCTGCGAGTGTGGTGGGCCTGGATGCCAGCGCAGGAGGGAGGGGGGCGCAAGTTAAAGAGCGCCCGGTGTGTCCGGTCAGGCCGCGGGAGCGGCCGTCTCGGGAGGCTTGCGGCCCACGCGATTCTTCCGGGACTTCGTCAGCACGTGCTTGAGGTAGCGCCCGGTGTGGCTCTCCTTCACCTCCGCCACCTGCTCGGGCGTGCCCGTGGCCAGCAGCTGGCCGCCGCCCGCGCCGCCCTCGGGCCCCATGTCGATGAGCCAGTCCGCGCTCTTGATGACGTCCAGGTTGTGCTCGATGACGAGCACCGTGTTGCCCGCCTCCACCAGCCGGTTGAGCACGTGCAACAGCTTGCGGATGTCCTCGAAGTGCAGGCCCGTGGTGGGCTCGTCGAGGATGTACAGGGTGCGGCCCGTGGCCACGCGCGCCAGCTCGCGCGCCAGCTTGATGCGCTGGGCCTCGCCACCCGACAGCGTGGGCGAGCTCTGCCCCAGCCGGATGTAGCCCAGGCCCACGTCCTCCAGCGTCTGCAGCACGCGCATGATGTCCTTGTGCGCGCCGAAGTGCTGCATCGCCTCGCGCACGCTCATCTCGAGCACCTCGGCGATGTTCTTCCCCTTGTACCGCACCCGCAGCGTGGCCTCGTTGAAGCGCTTGCCGTTGCACACCTCGCACGGCACGTACACGTCCGCCAGGAAGTGCATCTCCACCAGCTTCACGCCATCGCCCTCGCACGCCTCGCAGCGTCCGCCCTTGATGTTGAAGGAGAACCGTCCCGGCGTGTACCCGAAGGCTCGCGCCTCCGGCGTCATCGCGAACACGTCGCGGATGGAGTCGAAGAGCTTCGTGTACGTGGCCGGGTTGCTGCGCGGCGTCCGTCCGATGGGCCGCTGGTCGATGTCGATGACCTTGTCCAGGTGCTCCAGCCCCGTGATCGCCTTGTGCTTGCCGGGCACCTCGCGGCTCTCGTACAGCGCGCGCGCCGCGGCGGGGTAGAGGATCTCATTGATGAGCGTGGACTTGCCCGCGCCCGACACGCCCGTCACCGCCACGAACATCCCGAGCGGAATCTCCACCGTGACGTCCTTGAGGTTGTTCTCCTTCGCCCCCTGGATGACCACCTTCGCCTTGCCGGGCACCCGGCGCTGCTCGGGGATGGCGATCTCCTTGCGGCCGGACAGGTACGCGCCCGTGGAGCTCTTCTCGTTGGCCATCACCTGCGCCGGCGTGCCCTCGGCCACCACCTGGCCGCCCAGCTCGCCCGCGCCCGGCCCGAAGTCCACCAGCCAGTCCGCCTCCTCCATCGTCTCCTCGTCGTGCTCCACCACCACGACGGAGTTGCCCAGGTCGCGCAGCCGCTTGAGCGTGGCCAGCAGCTTGCCGTTGTCCCGCTGGTGCAGGCCGATGGACGGCTCGTCGAGGATGTAGATGACGCCCGTGAGCTCGCTGCCCATCTGCGACGCCAGGCGGATGCGCTGGCTCTCGCCGCCGGACAGCGTGGACGCCGTGCGGTCCAACGTCAGGTACGCCAGCCCCACGTCCTCCAGGAAGCCCAGGCGGCTGCGGATCTCCTTGAGCAGCTCGGTGGCGATCTTCCGCTCCGTCTCGGTGAGCTGCATGTCCCGGAGCCAGCGCAGCGCGTCGCCGATCGTCTGCCGGCTCAGCTCCACGATGGAGCGCCCGTGCACCTTCACCGCCCGGCTCTCCGGCTTCAGGCGCGCGCCATCGCACGTGGGGCACGGCTTGTCGCTGAAGAACTTCTGGTAGTAGGTGCGCATCGCCTCGGACGTCGTCGTCTTGAAGCCGCGCATCAGCCTGTTGACCAGGCCCTCCCACTCCATCTCGTAGCGGCCGCCATCGCCCCACTTCACGGTGAAGCGCTTGCCCTCGGCGCCGTACATCAAGATCTTCTTCGCCTTCGCCGGCAGCTTGCCGTACGGCGTGTCCAGGTCGATGTCGAAGTTCCCGGCCAGGCTCTCCACGAAGTCCGCCGTCCAGCCCTCGCCCTTGTTCATGCCGCTGGCCCACGGCTCCACCGCGCCGTCGCGCAGGCTGCGCGAGGGGTCCGGAACAATCCGCTCCGGATCCATCTCCGCCTTGGTGCCCAGGCCGTTGCAGTCCGGGCACATGCCCAGCGGGTTGTTGAAGGAGAACGAGGAGGGGCTCAGCTCGCCGAAGGACAGGCCGCACGCGTGGCAGGCGTTGAGCTCGCTCATGATGCGATCGCTCGCCGGATTGCCCGTCTCATCCGTGAGGATGAGCATGCCCTTGCCCTCGCGCAGCGCCGTCTCCACCGCGTCGGTGAGCCGCGTGCGCACCTCCGGCTTGAGCACCAGCCGGTCGATGATGAGCGCGATGTCGTGCTTGGACTTCTTGTCCAGCTCGATGCGCTCCTCCAGGCCCTTCACCTTGCCGTCCACGCGCGCGCGGGAGAAGCCGCGCTTCTGCGCCTCGGTGAGGATGTCCTTGTGCTCGCCCTTGCGATTGGTGACCACCGGCGCCAGCACCATCACCTTGGTGCCCGCGGGGGACTCCATCAGCGTGTCGACGATCTGCTGGGCGCTCTGCTTGCCCACGCGATTGCCGCACTGGGGGCAGTGCTGCACGCCCACGGAGGCGAAGAGCACGCGCAGGTAGTCATGCACCTCGGTGACGGTGCCCACCGTGGAGCGCGGGTTGTTGCTGGCCGCCTTCTGCTCGATGGAGATGGTGGGCGACAGGCCGCGGATGGTGTCGTACTTGGGCTTCTCCATCTGCCCGAGGAACTGCCGCGCGTACGCGGAGAGGCTCTCCACGTAGCGGCGCTGGCCCTCGGCGTAGAGCGTGTCGAACGCCAGCGAGCTCTTCCCCGAGCCGGAGACGCCGGTGAACACCACCAGCTTCTTCTTCGGAATCTCCAGGGAGATGTTCTTGAGGTTGTGCTCCTTGGCTCCGCGGATGGAGATGACGTCGGGCTCGGACATGGGGGCGCGATCTACCACTGAAAGGGCGCGCAGGTAGGGGATTCTGGCGCGCGGGGTTGCCGGGGGGTTGAATGGTCCTGAACGCCTGGATTTTCAACGCGAATCCCCCCCTCCGCCCGGGCGGGGAGCGGGCGGGCGAGCGGGCTGGGGACGCGGGCGTTTCCGCGTTAGGGTGCCGCACCCATGCCCTCCATCCCCGAGCGTCTGCGCGGCTCGCCGCTGCTCGTCATCTCCAGCCTCATGTTCGCCGTGATGGCCTTCTGCGCGCGCACGGTGGCGGGCCGGCTCTCGGTGGGGCAGGTGGTGTGCGCCCGCTTCGCCATCGGCCTCGTCTTCCTCGCCTTCTACTTCCCGCTCACCGGCACCCGTCCACGCATGGGACGGCCCGTGCTGTGGGCCCTGCGCGGCCTCTTCGGCGGCGGCTCCGTCTACTGCTACTTCGTGGCCATCGACCGGCTCGCGGTGGGGCCCGCCACGCTGCTCAACGCCTGCTGGCCCATCTGCGCCGCCATCCTCGGCATCTTCATCCTCGGCGAGCGCGTGAATGGCTACCTGGCCACCGGACTGCTGGCCACCACCTGTGGCGCGGGGCTCGTCATCTGGAGCACCGTGGAGGGAGGCCTGTCGCTCACCTCGGGCGTGGGCGCGTGGGCCGGGGTGGCCTCCGCGCTCCTCAGTGGCGCGGCCGTCATCGCCCTGCGCGCCCTGCGCGGGGACACCGACGCCGCCTCCATCTTCCTCTCCTTCTGTCTCTTCGGGCTGCTCTTCGGCCTGCCCTTCGCCCTGCAGGACTGGCGGCCCGTGACATCGGACATGGTGCTGCCGCTGCTCGGCGTGGGCCTGTCCTCCGTGGTGGCGCAGATGATCTTCACCTACGCCATGGGCTACGTGACGGCCGCGGCCGGAGGCATCACCACGCAGCTCACCCCGGCCTTCTCCTGGCTGCTCGGCGCGCTGCTGCTGGGCGAGCCCCTCCGCCCGCTCGCCATGGTGGGCTCCCTGGTGTGCATGGGGGGGGTGCTGTGGGGGACGGGGCTGGTCCCTCGCCTGCTCCTGCCGGAGGCGCGGCCCGCGCCCTGAGCGGGGAGTCCGGGGGAGTGCGCGTTTCCCTTTCTCGCCCCCGCGCCTTCCGGTTTTTTCCCGTCACCTGGCGAGCACTCTGGAAATCTTTTCAGCGAGGCCGGGCCCCAGGGGCAGGGGGATGCCCACTGGAGTCCAATAGTTTTCCCCGTAGTCCCTCGACTTGTCACAGCGTTGGGTAACGAAGGGGTGTCGCGGTGCGGCGGGCCCCGGGGTTGCAAGAGCCCTCACCCAAGGTGTGGCTGGTGATCGCGCGGGCGGTGCAGGCGCTCGCCGGTCCGGGGAGGTTGCGATGTTGGGAATGCGCTGGGTGTGCGTGGCCGCGTGCCTGATGGCCCTCGCGGGGGCGGGCTGCGATCGGCCGTCGTCGCATCGGGCTCCGTCGGGGTTGGGGGCGTCACCGGAGAAGCTGGAGTTCGGGCTCTCGGCGGTGGGCGTGACCAAGACGATGAAGGTCCGGCTGTCCAACCGGGGCCGCGCGCCCTTCAGGGTGCACGGCGCCCGGGCCACCCTGCCCAACGTGGAGGTGGCGCCCTTCGACGCCTTCGAGCTGAAGGCCGGCGGAGAGCGCGAGGTGGAGGTGCGCTTCACGGCGGACGTGGAAGGCGCGGTGGCCGGCATGCTGGAGGTGCTCACCGACGCCGACAACGTGGGCCGGGAGGGCGTGGCGAAGCTCGGCCTGGACGGGCAGGGCGTGAAGGCGCTCGTGGAGGTGCCGGCGCGCGCGCTGGACTTCGGCAACGTGGAGCTGGGCCAGGTGGAGATGCGCGAGCTGGTGGTGCGCAACCCCACGCGGGTGGAGAGCCCGGTGCGCGTGTCCTTCGACGGCGCGGACGCGGATCAGTTCGGCTCGAGCGAGGCGGGCAGGTCCTTCCTGCTGCGGCCGGGAGAGGAGCGCCGGGTGCCGCTGTCCTTCAGCCCGCAGCGGCTGGGCGCGGCCGCGGCGCAGGTGCACGTGGGCGTGGAGTGCCCCATGTGCGAGCCCGTCGTGGTGAACCTGTCGGGCACGGGCATCGCCACGCTGCTGGAGGTGACGCCGCTGCGCGTGGACTTCGGCCGCGTGCCGGTGGGGGCCACCGCCGAGGAGCGCGTCATCGTGCGCAACCTGGGCACCGAGGCCATGGCGTACGGCGGGGTGAAGCTGCTGGACAACACGGGCAATGCCTTCCGCGTGGTGAGCGCGCCCCCGGTGGCCGCCGGGGTGCTGGCCGCGGGCGCGGTGGCGGAGATTCGCGTGGCCTTCACGCCCACGGCCCCCGGCCCGGTGCGCGAGGCGCGGCTGGAGCTGGACGTGAAGCCCCTGGGCACCTCGAAGCCGGGGCCCAAGGTGTCGCTGCGGGGCGAGGTGGGCAACTCGTGCGTGGCGCTGCAGCCGGATCCGCTCGACTTCGGCGTGGTGGCCGAGGGCATGAGCGCCACCCGGGACGTGCAGGTCATCAACCGCTGCCGCACGGACGTGCTGCTGAGCGACGTGGCGCTCACCACGAAGAAGGGCGGCTACTTCCTGCTGGCGACGGCGCCCTCCAGCCTGCCCATTGCCGCGGGCCAGTCCGCCGCCGTGCCCATCACCTTCATGCCGCGCGCCGGCCTGGGGGAGGGCGCGGCGGAGCTCTCCGTGAAGATCAGCAACGGCGCCAGCATCTCCACCGAGGTGGTGGAGGTGAAGGGCACGGGCAAGGTGTTCGCGCCCTGCGAGTACGTGCTGGAGCCGGAGGTGGTGGAGTTCGGCAGCGTGCCGGTGGGCTCCGAGGTGACGCTCGGCGCGACGGTGCGCAACACCGGCACGTCCGAGTGCTTCCTCAAGGGGATGCAGGTGGCGGGCGGCTCGGATGACGCCTTCCGGGCGGAGCGGCTGGGCAACCAGGTGCTGATGCCGGGGCAGCGCGCGCGGCTGCTGGTGCGCTTCAAGCCGGGCTCGGAAGGGGAGTTCTCCGGCATGGCGGAGGGCTGGGTGAACCACGCCAGCGCCGGCCATCTGCTGGTGCCGCTGCACGGCCAGGGCGTGCAGGGGTGCTTCTCGGTGCAGCCCACCAGCCTGGATTTCGGCATCACGCGGCTCACCTGCGGCCCGCGCGAGCGCGAGCTCATCGTCTACAACGACTGCCCGGGGCCCACCACCGTCAGGGCCCTGCGCACCGAGGGTGATGCCTCGGACTTCAAGGTGTCCCACGGCCTCGCGTTCCCGGCGGTGCTCGCCCCCAAGAGCCGGGTGGCCATGAAGGTGACGTACGAGCCGTCGAGCGACGGGGATGACGCCGCCGCGCTGCGGTTCGACCTGGCCACGGGCGCGCCCTACACGGTGGGCCTGATGGGCAAGGGCGTGCTGAAGAACGAGCAGACGGACGAGTTCGTCCAGGAGGCGCAGGCCAAGGTGGACGTGCTCTTCGTGGTGGACAACTCGGGCTCGATGATGGACGAGCAGCAGAGCCTGGGCGCCAACTTCTCGGCCTTCCTGTCCCACGCGGGCGAGGCGGGCGTGGACTACCACATCGCCGTCACCACCACGGGCCTGGAGCGCTCCTCGGGCGGCTGGGCGGTGTGCCCCGGTGGCGCCGAGGGCGGTGAGAATGGCCGCTTCTTCCCCGTGGACAACTCCTCGCCCCGCATCATCACGCCCTCCACGCCCGGGGCCGAGGCCGTCTTCGCCCGCAACACCAACGTGGGCGTGTGCCACTGGAACGAGCAGGGCCTGGAGGCCATGTACCGCGCCCTGTCGGATCCGCTCGTCTTCGACATGGATGACCCGCGCACGCCGCAGACGCTGGACGGCAACGCCGGCTTCCTGCGCGAGGACGCCAAGCTGGCCATCATCGCCGTCACCGACGAGGAGGACTTCTCCCCGCAGCCGGTGTCCGCCTACGAGACGTTCCTGCTGGGCCTCAAGGGGGGGGATCGCTCCAAGGTCCTCTTCTCCGCCATCGCCGGGCCTGGGGACCTGACCACCTGCCCGCGGGCCAGCAGCACCGGCAGCCGCTACATCCAGCTGGCCCAGGCCACCGGCGGCGTGGTGGAGAGCATCTGCACGCCCAACTGGGCCGAGTCGCTGGAGCGCATCTCGGAGAACGCCTTCGGTCCCAACCGCTCCTTCCCGCTCAGCGAGACGCCCGCGGACACCTCGCGCATCGTGGTGCGCGTGGACGGTGGGGTGGTGACGGGCGGGTGGACGTACGACGCGGCCAGCAACACCGTCATCTTCGACGTGGACAAGGCACCGCAGCCCGGGGCCAGCGTGCAGATCACCTACCCGGTGGGCTGCTAGCACCGGGAGTGCGAGAGGCTCGCGCGGGGGGCGCTCTTCGCGGGGCGCCCCTTTTCCTTTTTGACACACTGCGCGGTAATCCCACTCGACAGCACGAGGGGGGCGGGGCAGGGTGATGGGTACGATGGCTCCAGAATCCCTCCTGGTCGCCGCAGTGGGAGACATCCACGGCCGCTTCCGCCGCGTGGACTCGTGGCTCGACGCGCTGGCGGAGGCGCGGGGCCGTCCGGTGGGCCTGGTGCTGGCCGTGGGCGACGTGGAGGCCTTCCGGCAGGCGGATGATCACCGCCGCAAGGCGGCCAAGCGCGCCATGCCCGCCGAGTTCGCCGAGTACGCGGACGGCATCCGGGAGATGTCGCGGCCGCTGTACTTCATTGGCGGCAACAACGAGGACTTCGAGGCGCTGCACGACGGGCCGGAGGGCTTCCAGCTCGCGCCCAACGTGCACTACCTGGGGCGGGCGGGCCTGAAGGAACTGCACGGGCTGCGGGTGGGCTACCTGTCGGGCATCCACGCGCCGCGCTTCTACGGGCAGCCGTTGAAGCGGCCGCGCTCGCTGGATACGGCGAAGCAGGCCGGGTACTTCCGCGCGCCCGAGGTGGAGAAGGTGGCGGCGCTGAAGGACATGGATCTGCTGCTGGTGCACGAGTGGCCGAGAGGGTTGCCGCAGCGGGCGCAGGAGCGCGAGGTGCCGCCGCCGGGCCGGACGCTGCCCTCGTACTGGATTGGCAATCCCATCACCCGGCGGCTGGTGGAGACGGTGCACCCGAAGTGGGTGCTGTGCGGGCACTCGCACCGGGCCTTCGCGGTGTCGCTCGGGGGCAACGCGGCCAGGCCGCTGACGCGCGTGGCGTGCCTGGACCAGGCGGCGCGGCCCGAGGAGTCGGTGTTCTGGATGGAGTTCCAGGGCCGCGAGGTGGCGTGCGCCGGGTGGGGTGTGTCGGGCCAGGTGTCGTGGCGGGCCGGGCAGCCGTGGGGCCTGGGCGTGCTGCCGGCGCCCGTGGAGCCCGAGCCCCTGGGCACGGGCTGCTGACACGCGCCGGTGAAGCGTCAGTGTCCCCCGCCATGGAGCAGGCCCACGAAGACGACGCCGTCCAGGAGCACCACGCCCAGCGCGAGCCACATCCGGCGGATGGGCGTCCGGGTGACGAAGGTCAGCACGAGTCCGCAGCAGAGCAGCAGCGCTTCGAGCAGGAGGAGTCCTGAATAGTGGAGGCTCGAGCGGTAGCGGAGGCCGCCCACCTCCGTGCCGAAGCGGTACTCCTCGGGATGCAGCAGGTAGGAGGCCAGCGTCGCCACGCAGAGGGCGAGCAGCAGGAAGATGAGCAGCTGGAGCAGCCCGTTGAGCCAACGAAGCCAGCGCGAGGCCGGTGGGCTACTCATATTTCACGGTCAGGTCCATGTCCTTGCCATAGGCCCGGAACATCTTGACGAAGTTGGGCATCTGGCCCACCAGGTCGATGCACCCGGCGGAGCCCGCGCTGTCGCCTCCATGAATGGAGAACCCGCTGCGCCCGTAGGTCTTCGTCCCGGACTTGGGTTTCAGCCAGATGCGGTGCTTGCCCCAGGAGCTCTCTCCACCCGGCCAGCCGCCGCGCCCCAACTCGTTGATCAGCTTGTCGAGCAGGCTGCGCTCCGGCATCTGCTGGTACTGCCCCTGGGCGACGAGCCACTCGCCTTCGGGAATGGGTCCCTTGTCCGCCTTGTCCTGGTGCTCCCTGGTCTGGTAGCCGCTCCTTCCCGAGACCGCCGGCCAACTGGTGGCGCAGATCTTGTCGGGGAAGGCCTGCCTCCAGCGCAGCATGTGGCCGTTGAAGTGGAGCGTGGCGGGCTCCACGGAGGCCTGGGGCGCCATGATGCGGGCGAGTTGTTGGATGACCTGCTCGTCGCTCATCAAGGAGACCTGGACGGTAGGCGCCGCCCTGGCGAGCCACTGCCTCGCCTGCTGCATGGCCATGGGGGTGCTGCGAAAGAAGTGCATGTGTTGCCCTGTCCAGGACATGCCGTGCTCCTCCAGGCTCCGTACTCCGCGATGGGGCTAACTCAGTGTCATCCGCCGGGCACGTCAAGTGCTGAATGGTGCACCGGGGTTCTGCCTCCCCTGACCCCTGGCGGCCTCAGAACTGCCCGGAGAACATCACACCGCCGAGGCCACCGGACACGTTCATCGACATGCTCGTGGCTCGGGACGCCGGCGCCTCCTCGCGGCCGTGGAGCAGCAGGGGCATGCCCACACCGAAGATCGTGCCCGCCGCCGCGCCCACCAGCACGTCCGTGAGGTAGTGCCGGTCCGCGCCCATGCGCAGCAACCCGATGGACGCCGCCGCCGGCAGGCCCACCGCCCAGATGAGCCAGCGGTTCTTGTAGCCGCGCAGCTCGGACACCGTGCCCGCCGCCGTGACGAGCGCGAAGGCCATGTTGGTGTGCCCGCTGTAGAAGGACAGGTTGTTGTCGGTGGGGTGCCTGGTGCTGCCCTTCTGGTCCTCGGGCAGCACGTGGACGAAGGGGCGCTCGCGGCCCACCGAGAACTTCACCACCTGGTTCACCAGCGCGGCCACCGCCACCGACTCGATGATGATGGTGGCGTCCTGCGCGTAGTACCTCAGCGGCGCGCCGCTCCCCGAGGACAGCAGGTACTGCGCCCCGAGCACGCCCACCGGGAGCACGCCGAAGCCTCCGATGTTGCTCCACAGGTCCCAGCGCTCGCGGCCCTCGAACGTGTCCGCGGCCACGCTCCGGCCCCACCGGTCGAATCCGTTGAGGGTGTCCGTTCCATCCACCGAGCGGTCGCACCAGCGGCAGGTCTTCGGAGCGAGGTCCTTCTTGAAGAGGGCCTCACTGCCGATCCACAGCACCCCGGCGGCGGCGGTGATGGCTCCATCACGCGTCCAGTCGAAGTCGAGCGCCTGGACCGTGGGGGCGTCCGCGGCCTGCCGGGCCGCCGAGGGGAGGGCCTCGGAGGGGAGGGGGGAGGAGGCGGCCAGGGAGGCGAGCGCTAGAAAACAAAGAGCGGTTGGCATATCGGCGAGCATAAATACGCCCTCCGCCCCGTTCTACACTCCGCCGCCCCGTATGACCGATTCTCGCCGTACCCTCCAGGTCTTCCCCGACAATGGTCGCCGTCTGGCCGCCCTGCGCGCGGCCCGCGGCCATGCGGGAGTCGTGCGGGGGGACGCCTTCCTGACCTGGGAAGGCTTCCTCGATGCACTCGGAGGCGCGCGGGAACTGGGCCGCCGTCCGTGCTCGCCCGTCGTGGCGCGCACCGTGGTGGCCTCGCTGGCCCAGGGCCTGAGCGACACCCCCTTCGGCGACTACGTGCACGAGCCCGCCTTCGCCCGCGCCGCGCTGGAGGTGCTGCTGGACCTGAAGGCCGGCCGGCTCTCCCCGCGCGAGCTGCAGGACGCGCTGGAGGTGCTCCCTCCCGAGCGGCGCAACCGGGCCCGGACGCTCGCGTTGCTGCACCACGGCTACGAGCAGAAGATGGCCGAGCTGGCCCTGGCGGACCGCGAGGACGTGGTGCGCGGGGCGCGCGAGGCCCTGGAGCGCCAGGCCTGGCCCGCGGCCTGGGACGACGTGGGCCACATCGTGCTGCACGGCATCTACGACGTGCGGCCCTCGGGGCTGGAGCTGCTGATGGCCCTGGCGGCCGTCTGTGACGCGCGCCGGGTGACGATGCGCGTGGAGACGCCGGTGGGTGGCTCGCCGGTGGCGGACGCGGCGCTGGCGGCGCTCTTCCGCGCCTTCGAGAACCGGGGCGAGACCCTGCCCCACGTGGACCTCTTCAAGGCGGACGTCACCTTCGAGTCCCGCCCCATGGTGGATCTCGGCCGCCACCTCTTCTCGCCCCGCGCGGCGAAGGACGTGCTGAAGGACGCGGTGGAGGGCCTGCGGATGTGGAGCGCGGGCTCGGCGCGGGACGAGGCCCGGCTCATCGCCCGGGACGTGCGCCGCAAGGTGTCCGAGGGCGTGCCTGCGGGCAGCATCGCCGTGGCGTGGCGCGACCTGGGCTCCGAGGCCCGCTGGGTGGCGGACGCGCTCGGCGAGCTGGGCGTCCCCGTGCGCCTGCCCTGGGGCGAGCCGCTCGCGCTGGCCGGCCCGGTGCGCCTGGCGTTGGACCTGCCGCTGCTGGTGGAGGACGGCTTCCCCGCCGAGCGCGTGGCCGATCTGGTCTCCAGCCGTTACGCGCCCGCGCTCTCCCGGGGCGCGCCCGCGGCTCCGGCGACGCTCCTCACGCTCGCGGCGGTGCGGGATGACCGGCTGGGCGCGACGCGGGGCAAGGGCGCGTACGACCTGCGCCTGGAGTCCCTGGCGAAGCGGCTGGAGCCGTTGCCGGACCAGGTGCGCAAGAAGGAGCAGCAGCGCGCCCACGAGGCTCGGGTGCTGCGCGAGCGGTGCCTCTTCCTGCTGGAGTCCTGCCGCCGCATTCCGGAGCAGGGGCGGGTGTCGGAGCTGCTCGCCGCGTGGTGGCAGGTGGTGCGGCGGTTGGGGCTGCTGGACTCGGAGGGGCCGCTGGAGGCCGCCTCGGAGGACGGCCTGGGTGCGCTCGTGCTGGATGCCCGGGCCCGGGACGATGCCGCGCGGGCGGCGCTCACGCAGCGGGTGCGGGAGCTGGAGCGGACGCTCGCGGCGGTGGGCGGAGGGCCCCGGCTGAAGCGGCGCACCTTCGGCCGCTGGCTGCAGGACATGATGCGCGACGTGCACCTGCCCGCGCGCGGGCCCGCGACGGGCGCCGTGGAGGTGCTGGACGTCCGCGAGCTGGAGGGGCGCACCTTCGAGCATGTCTTCATCGGCGGCATGGCCGAGGGCCGCTTCCCCGGCCGTGATGCACCCAATGCGCTGCTGGGGGACGCCGAGCGCATCGCCCTCAACAAGCACCTGGGCCGGGACATCTTCCGCCTCACGGGCGGCGAGTTCGAGGATCGCGCGCCCTGGCGCCTCACCGAGGATCGGCTGCTGTTCGCCAGCGTGCTGGCCTCCGCCGGGGAGACGGTGAGCCTGTCCTTCGCGGTGGAGGGGCAGGGAGGCCAGGAGCAGGCGCCCTCCACCTTCCTGGAGGAGGTGCGGCGGTTGACGGGCATGTCGTGGGAGGCGCGCTCGCTGCCGGCCATCGCGCCGCTCGACGAGGTACTCACCGAGGCGGAGCTGCGCCAGCGCGTGGTACTGGAGTCGCTCGCGCTCCCGCGGCTGCGCGTCTCCACGCCGGACCCCGCCCGGAACGTGCTCCAACAGCACTTCGAGGCCGCGCCGTGGCTCGTCTCGGCGAAGGAGATGGTGCAGGTGGAGATCGAGCGCCTGCACTTCTTCGGAGACACGCGCAAGCGCGCGGGCCGCTACACGGGCGCGGTGGAGGATCCGGCGCTGGCCGAGGCCGTCCGCGAGGCGTTCCGTTTCGACCAGGACCGGCCGCTGTCGGCCTCGGCGCTGGCCCGGTTCGGCAACTGCGGCTTCCAGGGGTTCCTGTCCTACGGGCTCAAGGTGCCCGAGCCGGAGCAGCCGGGCGAGGAGTTCGATCGCCGGGGGCAGGGCGTCTTCTGGCACCGGGTGCTGGAGGAGTTCTTCAAGCGGCTCAAGGAGCGCGAGCTGCTGGGCCGGGGCCTGGAGGAGCTCCCGGAGACGCTGCTGGACGAGGTGCTCGACGAGGTGCGGGCGCAATTCGAGCAGCGGCACTACGTGGGCCACCCGGCGCTGTGGAGGCTGGCGCGCGAGCGGGCGAAGAACATGGTGCGCCGCATCCTCATGGACGAGCGGCGGGGCCTGCCCTTCGAGCGTTTCGAGCCCGCGGGTTTCGAGCTGCGCTTCGGGCCGCGCAACCCGGCGGAGGGGTGGAACGAGGTGACGCTGCGGGTGGGCGAGGATGTCATCCACTTCGAGGGCACCATCGACCGGCTGGACATGTCGGGCGGCGAGGTGGGCGTCATCGACTACAAGTCCGGCAAGCTGTCGAAGTCGGAGCTGAAGAAGAAGCTGCTGGACTCGGACTTCCAGCTGCCGCTGTACCTGTACGCGGCGCGGGCGAGTGGTCATCGCAACACGCGCAACGCGGCGTGGTTCTCGCTGCGCACGGGAGACGTCATCTACCTGTCCGACGTGCTGGAGAAGGACGCCGTCGAGCTGGAGGAGCTGCTGTCCACCGAGCCGCAGGTGCGGGAGCGGCTGGCGGCGGAGGCGAAGCCCAACCTGGCCAACGCGGTGGAGGCGTTGGTGAACACCGTGAGGGCGGGGCAGTTCGCCATGAGACCGAAGGACTGCGGGAGCTGCGGCTACCGGGCCGTGTGCCGCATCACCGAGCGGCGGCTGGTGGAGGAGGAGGGTGCCCATGAGTAGGCCCTTCCACCTGGCGCTGGAGAAGAACCTCGCCCTGATGGCGGGTGCCGGCGCGGGCAAGACGTACAGCCTGGTGACGATGACGCTGCACCTGCTGGCCGGGGCGCGCGAGGGGGCCAAGCCCTTGCGTCCCTCGCGGCTGTGCATGGTGACGTTCACCGACAAGGCCGCGGCGGAGATGCGCGCGCGTGTCCGGGCGCGCCTGGATGCGCTCGTGCAGGCCGAGCCGAAGGCCCTGCTGGAGCCGGAGCTGCGCGCCTCGCTCGAGCGGCTGGGTCAGCCCTTCCCCACGAAGGACGCCTGGCGCGCCATGCGCGAGGAGCTGGGCTCGGCCTCGGTGGGCACCTTCCACTCGCTGTGCGGCCAGCTGCTGCGCCGTGCGCCGCCGGGCTCGGGGGTGGACGCGTCCTTCGAGGTGCTCGACGAGCTGGAGGCCCGCACGCTGGTGCTGGACGTGTGCGAGCGCGTGGTGCTGGACGCGCTGGAGGCCGGTGAAGCGGGCGTGCGCGAGCTGTGCCAGGAGCTGACGTTCTCGGGCTCGGACTTCACCGAGGGCCTGGTGTCCTCGCTGTCCGCTACCTACGGCAAGCTGCGCGAGGAGGGCCTGCGCGCGGCCGAGGTCCGCATCTCCAGCGCGGACGAGATGCGTGCCGGCTTCGAGGCGCTCGCCGTGCGGTGCAAGGGCCTGTGCGCCACGGTGAGCGAGCTGGACAAGAAGGGCGAGTGGCGCGAGCTGCGCGAGAAGCTCGAGGCCACGCTGGAGGGCCTCACGCCGGAGAACTGCTTCGAGCCCGAGCGGCTGCCCTCGCTCAAGGCGGCCTTCCTCGAGGACGGACGCGACGTGCGCCGGCTGAAGAAGGAGCCAGGCAACTCGATGAAGGAGCTGTACTGGGCCTTCTTCGGGAAGAGCGACGGCTCGGTGATGCGGCTGGAGGATGCGTACGCCGGGTGGCGCACGGCGCCTTTCGAGGCCTCGTTCCGCTCGTTGCTCTCGCAGGTGGAGGCACGCCACGAGGAGGAGTTCGCCCGGCGCAACGCCCTGGACTTCACCGCGCTGCTGGTGAAGACGCGCGACCTGCTGCGAGACATCCCGGACTACCGCCGTCAGGTGCAGGAGCGCCTGGGCGCGCTGATGGTGGACGAGTTCCAGGACACCAACCGCCTGCAGCTCGAGCTGGTGCTGCTGCTGGCCGAGAAGCGTGACGGAGGCCCGCGCCCGGTGCGCCCGGACGAGAGCCTTGTGGACGCGCTCCCGTTGGAGCCTGCCTTCCTGTGCGCGGTGGGAGACCGCAAGCAGTCCATCTACGAGTTCCGCGGCGCGGACGTGTCCGTCTTCGAGGTGCTGGCGAAGAAGATCGAGTCCGAGGGCGGCGTGCGGGACTTCCTCCAGCACAACCGGCGCTCGGTGCCGCCGCTGCTCGAGTTCTTCAACCACGCCTTCGCGGGCGTGCTGGTGGGAGGCGAGGGAGGCGCGCGCCCGTACGAGGTGGTGTACGTCCCGAAGGAGGACGACCTCGCGGCGGTGAGGGAGGAGCGGGTGCCCGCGCCGGTGGTGGAGCGGCTCGTGCTGGACGACGAGGAACTCTCCACGGGCGAGCTGCGCGCGGCGGACGCGGAGTCGGTGGCGAAGCGGCTGAAGGTGATGCTGGCGCCGGGGGCCGAGCCCCTCGTGGAGCGCGAGGACAAGGAAGGCCTGCGTCCGGTGCGTGGCGGGGACGTGGCCATGCTCTTCCGGACCTTCACGCACCTGGAGGTGTACCGGCAGGCGCTCATCCGCCACGGCATTCCGCACCGGGTGTTGCGCGGACGAGGCTTCTACGGCGCGCAGGAGGTGCTGGACCTGGCCTCGCTGCTGTCGCTGCTGGCGGACCCCGATGACGCGCTCGCCTTCGCGGCGGTGTTGCGCTCGCCGATGGTGGGGTTGTCGGACGCCTCGCTCTTCCGGCTCGCCGGGCCCGAGGGCCTGTCGTTGCCCGCCGTGGAGCGCGGAGGCTCCTCCTCTTTGGAGGGGCTGCCCGAGGGCGAGCGGGCGCGGCTGGAGCGCTTCCTCACGGCGCTACCGTCGCTGCGGCGCGAGCGGGACCGGCTCGGTGTGCGCGCGTTGCTGCTGTCCGCGATGGAGGTGACGGGCTACCGCGAGTCGCTGGCGGGCACGCCGTACGCGGAGCAGGCGAGCGCCAACGTGGAGAAGCTGCTCTCCCTGGCGGGCCGGCGTGACGAGCGCGGCACGGGTGGCTGCGTCACCTTCGCCCGGGAGCTGCAGCGGCTGGCCAACGAGGAGCCCACGGAGGCCCAGGCGGATCTGCTGGAAGCGGGAGACCCTCGCGCGGTGCAACTGCTCACCATCCACCGCGCCAAGGGCCTGGAGTGGCCGGTGGTGATGGTGCCGGCGCTCGGCAGTCTGCGCCGCTTCACCAGTGGACGGGCGCTCTTCGAGCGGACCCATGGCCTGTGCTTGCGGCCGTGGTTGCCGGACAGCCTCGACAAGTACCGCTCCCCCCGCTACGACGAGGTGAAGGACGAGCTGCGGCGGCGCGAGACGGCCGAGTACCGGCGCGTGCTGTATGTCGCGCTCACCCGAGCCCGGGACAGGCTCATCCTCTCAGGCGGCGAGGAGCGCGGCGCGTCCGACTCGTGGTGGTGCCTGCTCGACGAGCGGTTGGGCGAGGACCCGCGGCTGCGCGGGCTCGTCGAGGACCTGGACGTGGAGACGTTGCCCGCGCCCCCGGAGGTGGACGAGCCGGAGGCCGTGGACCCGTCGGAGCAGGAGGCTCGCGTCGAGGCGGCCCTGCAGCGCGTGCACGACGTCCCCGCGCCTGCCACGCCCGAGGTGGCGGCGGTGGGGACCGAGGCCGTGCAGGACTTCGTGGTGTGTCCGCGCCGCTACCGGTACGTGCACCAGCTCGGGCTGCGCGCGGAGGGAGCGCCCTGGGAGACGCCGCCGCGCGTGTCACCGCTGTACATCGAGCGGGATGCCTGGGGCGCACCGGCGCTGGCTGTCTCGGACCGGGTGCTGGCGCTGCTGCGCGGGGTGGACTTCCGGCTCGCCACGACTCCGCCCGCGGAGCGGCGGGGCCGGCTGGAGGCGCTCGTGCGCGAGGTGGGCTGGGACCTGGGCGAGGACGGCGTGGAGGAGGCGCTGGCCACGGTGGAGCGCTTCCTGGGCACGGCGTTCGCTCGCAAGCTGGCCGCCGCTCCCGCGTCGAGCGTGCATCGCGCGTTGCCCTTCGTCCTGTCCCTGCCGGGAGATGCTCCGGCGGCGCTCGAGGGCGAGGTGGACCTGCTGTGGCAGACGCCCGCGGGCGAGGCGCGGGTGGTCGTCTTCAAACCGGGCAAGCGGTCGCCTCGGGGCGTGGAGGCGCATGCCGAGTCGCTGGCGGCCGTGCTGCTGGCCTCGCGGCGGCTGGTGCACGAGGGCGTGCCCGTGGAAGTGGGGGTGGCCTTCCTGGGCGAGGACGTGCCGGAGCCCGAGTTCCCGGCGCCCGCCGTTGACATGCAAGTCATCACCGAGCGCCTGCGGGAAGCGGCTCGGGGGCTGGTGGAGGCGGACGTGCGGGGCCGCTGGCCGGGCAGGGAGCCGTCGGTCTGCCAGACGCTGGCCTGTGGTTATGCCGGCCATTGCCATTCCGGATCACTTCCCACTTCAGGGCGATGACGGCCCGTGGGGAAGCGTGGTAAGCGGGCCGCAATATGCCGAACGTCGTCGTCATCGGAGCGCAGTGGGGAGATGAGGGTAAGGGCAAGGTCGTGGACCTGCTCACCGAGCACGCCCAGGTCGTCGTCCGTTTCCAGGGCGGCAACAACGCGGGCCATACCCTCGTGGTGGGTGGCCAGAAGACGGTGTTGCACCTGATCCCCTCGGGCATCCTCCATGCGGGGAAGACCTGTGTCATCGGCAACGGGGTGGTGTTGGACCCCGCCGTGCTGGTGAAGGAACTGGATGCCCTCAAGGAGCGCGGTTTCCTCAAGGACGACTCGCACTTCCTCATCTCGGACAACGCGCACGTCATCTTCCCGTGGCACAAGCTGCTGGACACGTACCGCGAGAAGGCCCGCGGCGTGAGCGCCATCGGCACCACGGGGCGTGGCATCGGCCCGGCCTATGAGGACAAGGTGGCGCGCCGCGGCATCCGCGTGCGCGACCTGCTCAACGCCGAGCGGCTGCGCAAGCGCATCGACGAGCGGCTCCCGGGTGTGCGCGACGAGCTGCGCGAGCTGTGCCGCGCCGCCAACGAGACGCCTCCCGAGCTGGACGCGCAGAAGTTCCAGGACGAGTTCTCCGCGCTGGGTGAGCGGCTGCGGCCCCATGTCACGGACGTGTCCCTCTACCTGGCGGGCCAGGTGCAGCGTGGGGCGCGCATCCTCTTCGAGGGCGCCCAGGGCACGCTGCTGGACGTGGACCATGGCACCTATCCGTTCGTCACCAGCTCCAACTGCGTGGCGGGCAACGCGGCGGTGGGCTCGGGCCTGGGCCCCACCACCATCGACAAGGTGATGGGCATCAGCAAGGCCTACACCACGCGCGTGGGCGGTGGCCCCTTCCCCACGGAGCTCACGGACGAGACGGGGGACCGGCTGCGCAAGGTGGGTGACGAGTTCGGCGCCACCACGGGCCGTCCTCGCCGGTGCGGCTGGCTGGACGGCGTGGTGCTGCGCTACGCGGTGCGCGTCAACGGGCTGTGGGGCATGGCGCTCACCAAGCTGGACGTGCTCTCCGGCCTCAAGACGCTGCAGATCTGCAACGCCTACGAGCTGGACGGCAAGCGCATCACCGAGCTGCCCGGGGACTACGAGGACCTGGCGCGCGTGAAGCCTCTGTACGAGACGCTGCCGGGCTGGGACGACAAGCTCGCCGGGGTGCGCACCTTCGACGAGCTGCCCGAGGCCGCCAAGCGCTACGTGCGCCGCGTGGAGGAGATCTCCGGCGTGCCCGTGGTGTGCATCTCCGTGGGTGCCGACCGCGGCGAGACGGTGCTGCTGCAGAACCCCTTCCGCAGCTGAGCCGTCCGCGTCTGAGGAACTCCGGACACTCGGAGTTCCCGGAAAGACGTGCCCCGGACTCCCTCGGCAGGAAAGCGAGAGAGCGGGTGGCGGATGTCAGGCCCCCGCCTTAGCTTTTTCGACATGAACGGGGGCGATCCGAAGGCAGGCAGGCAGGTGTTCCGCCCACACGCAGTGCTCGCGGCCATCATGGGCGCCGCGACCCTGCTCTGGCTGGGCGTCTTGTTGTACCTGGTGCGGTTCGAGGGGGTTCCGGTCCAGACGTTCCTCTCGGCGCTCTTCTTCGTCCTCTTCTTCGCGGTGTCGGTGACGTACTACGGCCGCACGCGAATCATCGTGGACGCGGGAGGCATCACGTACCGGGGACTGGTGCGCACGCGGCGCTTCTCCTTCGCGGACATCCGCAAGGTGGACGTGCTGCCCGGGCCGGTGACGGTGTACGCCGTGCGCGCCGGCCGGGGCCTGGTGCACTTCACCAGCCTCTTCGCGGACCACCGCCGCCTGGCGCGGCTCCTCGTCGAGCGGGCCGGGCTCCTGCCGCTGCGCGCCTGACCTGGGGGCCATGAGGCCCGGTCCATTTTCCCCTAGCCCGGATTATTCACCAGGGCCTGGCGAGAAGCCGCGAAGGGGCCGTGCGCAGACCCAGGGGGCACGATCTGGCTCGTTGCCCCTATCTGTCAGGTGAGCGGAAGTCAGGTTGGCAAAGGGGCGCCAAATCCGTGGG
>NZ_DASUNC010000125.1:0-40639 GCF_036277355.1 Archangium sp. | reverse complement strand
CACGAGGGCTTCCAAGTCGGACAGCAGGGACGGCTCGTGATAGGTGCGCGGCTTGCGCCCCGCACCGGGGCGCCGCAAACGCAGGCGGCCATCCGAATGCGTCACCGGCGTCCGGCCATGCCGGATTTCATGAATGCCGGCGCGAATAGTAGGCCGTGAAAGCCCGGTAGCGCGCGCAACTGCGCTGATGCCCCCGCGCCCCAGCGCCAGCGCTTCTGTAGCAGCCCAACGACGCCGACTCTGCTCGTCAAGCACAGGCCGCATTTCTTCATACTTCTCCGCTATCAGCTTCTCCGAGCTCATGTCTTAAAAACTCGCACATTGGAAAGTTTATTTCCAGACGGCGCCTTTGCGAAGCTGCCGAAGCCGCCCTTTGATTTCCTCACCTTTGAGGAGGCTGAGCGCCTGATCAACGCCACCGAGCCGGAATGGCGCGCGCTGATCCTGGTGGCGCTCAAGGCGGGGCTGCGGCAAGGCGAGCTGATCGGGCTCCAGTGGGGCGACGTGGACTTGCAGCGCGGCAAGCTGCACGTCCGGCGTACCATCTGGCGCGGGGTCACTGGCCTGCCCAAAGGCGGGCGCGAGCGGCTGGTAGAGCTGCCGGGCTCGGCAGTGGACACGCTCAAGGGACACCGGCACCTGCGCGGCCCTTACGTGTTCTGCCAGGAGGACGGCCAGCCGCTTACTGACGGGCTGATGAAGCTGCCGCTGCGCCGCGCCCTCCAGGGGGCCGGCATCACGCGCGAGCAGGGCCGCATCGGCTGGCACGACCTGCGGCACACCTACGGCAGCCACCTCGCCATGAGGGGGATCCCGCTGACGGTGATCAAGGAGTTGATGGGGCACGCGACCATCGACATGACGGAGCGCTATGCCCACCTGAGCCCCGACACCCGGAGAGAGGCGGTCGGTGTTCTGGACCGGCCTCTTGCTCCGGCGTGCGACATACGTGCAACACAAGCTGGGGGAGCTGCTAACCCCCCGTGATTACAGCGTGAAAAAGTGGAGGCGGCGGGAATCGAACCCGCAGCCTGGCACCGGCCCGCCGCCGAGCAACAGGGCCCCCATTCCGCCGATGGCCAACTGGCCGCGTCATCTCCTCTACCCTTTTCGCGGTGGGCGCGGACCTGCGGGGCCCCGTGCTCCTTCCGGGGCCTCCCTCTTCTTCCGTGGCGCCGCCTCGCGGGCCACGTCCACGAAGGCTCGCAGCGCGGGCGAGACCTGCGCGCGGCTGGGGAAGTAGAGGAACAGGCCCGGCACCCACGCCGCGTAGGGCTCCAGCACCACGCGCAGGGTGCCTCGCCGCAGCTCCTCCGTCACCATGGGCTCGAACGCGTAGGCGAGCCCCACCCCGGCCTCCGCCATCCGCAGCAGCAGGTGGCTGTCCGAGGTGATGACGGGCCCCCGCACCGGCACGCGCCAGCTCCGTGGCCCGCGCTCCAGCTCCCACTGGTAGATGCCTGACGTCGTGGGGGAGCGGATGCAAATGCAGTCATGGGACAGCAGCTCGTCCGGCGTCTCCGGCGTGCCCCTCCGCTCCAGGTACGAGGGCGCGGCCACCACCACGAACCGGCACGCGTCCGACAGCCGGAGCTGCACCATGTCCCGCTCGATGGACTCCGTCAGCCGGATACCCGCGTCCAGCCCCTCGGCCACGATGTCCACGAAGCGGTCCTCCACCCGGACGTCCACCTCCACCTTCGGGTAGCGCGCGAGGAACCGCGGCAGCAGCGGCACGATGAGGGTGGACACCGCGATGGTGGGCACCGTCAGCCGCACCCGGCCCGTCACCTCCCCAGGCTGCACCGCGGCCGTCCGCATCGCTTCCAGCGCCTGGTCCACCGCCGGCCCGGCATTCTCCAGCAGGCGCCGCCCCGCCTCCGTCAACGCCACGCTCCGGGAGGTCCGCGTGAGCAGGGGCACGCCCAGCCGTTCCTCGAGCTGGCGGACGGACTGGCTCAGCGCGGATGGAGAGATGCCGAGGTCGGCGGCGGCGGCCGTGAAGCCGCGCCTCCGGGCCACGGCGAGGAACGCATTCAGGGCATTGAGGGGGGTGAAGGCCATCTTGAAGTATTTCTAAATGGCCCATATGGATCCCGCCAGTTTCGCCCGCTGTTCCCGGAGTGCATACCTGAGGGGCGCGTGGCCCCCAGGCCACGAAAACTCCCAAGGACAACCCCATGCCGAAGACTTCTGCCTATGCCGCCCCCGCCGTTGGAAAGCCGCTGGCGCCCTTCTCGTTCGAGCAGCGCGAGGTGGGCCCCCATGACGTGCTCATCGACATCCTTTACTGCGGGGTCTGCCACTCCGACATCCACCAGGCCCGTGACGAGTGGGGCGGCGCCATCTTCCCCATGGTGCCGGGCCACGAGATCATCGGCCGCGTCAAGCAGGTGGGCCAGCACGTCACGAAGCTGAAGGTGGGCGACATGGCGGGCGTGGGCTGCATGGTGGACTCGTGCCGCGACTGCCAGACGTGCCACCGGGACCTGGAGCAGTTCTGCGAGAAGGGGATGGCCGGCACCTACAACAGCACGTACATGGACCGGAAGACGCCGACCTACGGCGGCTACGCGGCCCGCATCGTCGTCACCGAGCACTTCGCGCTGAAGGTGCCCGAGGGGCTCGACCCCGCCGCGGCCGCGCCGCTGCTGTGCGCCGGCATCACCACGTACTCGCCGCTGCGGCAGTGGAACTGCAAGAAGGGCGCTCGCGTGGGCGTGGTGGGCCTGGGCGGGCTGGGCCACATGGCCGTGAAGCTCGCCGCGTCCATGGACGCGGAGGTGACGGTGCTCAGCACGTCCCGCACCAAGGAGGCCGACGCGCGCCGCCTGGGCGCCCAGGGCTTCGAGGTCACCAAGGACGCGGGCACCTTCAAGAAGCTGTCGGGCCGCTTCGATCTCATCCTCGACACCATCTCCGCCCCGCATGACTACAACCAGTACCTGCGCATGCTGCGCCCCCAGGGCACCATGGTGGTGGTCGGCGTGCCGCCGGAGGCGGTGCCCGTGAACGCGTTCTCGCTCATTGGCGGGAACAAGCGCCTGGCCGGGTCGATGATCGGCGGCATCGCCGAGACGCAGGAGATGCTCGACTACTGCGCGAAGCACAACATCGTGTCGGACATCGAGATCATCCCCATCCAGAAGATCAACGAGGCCTACGAGCGCATGATGAAGGGCGACGTGCGCTACCGCTTCGTCATCGACCTCGCGAGCCTCGAGCGCGCGTAGCGCGAGGGCGTCCGCCCCCCGTGACTCAGCAGGCGCAGCCGGGGCCCTTGCGGCAGACCTTGCTGCACGAGATGCATGAGTCTCCGCAGGGACAGCCCTTCGTGCACACCTTGCAGCAGTTGCGCGCGGGCTCGACGCTGCTGGGAGACTCCGACGAGGTGGTGTCCTCCGAGTCTTCCCAGTTCGTGCTCCGGGAAGTCTCCGGCTGCGTGGAGGCGGGCGCCACGTTGTGCTCCGAGGGAGACTGCTCCGGCTGACGCTGAAGCTGGCCAGCGACGTCCTCCGGCGATGAACGCGTGAGCGCGCTCGAGCAACGCTGAAGGTCCTCGGCGCTCGGAGCCTTGTCCTTCCCCGGCTGCTTGTGCCGCAGGCGCAGAGCATCGGCCGCGCACGAGCAGAAGCTCAGTCGCTGCACCTCACTGATGCTCGAGTCGGACTTCTTGACCTTCTCGGAACAGGTCAGGACGAAGGTCACGACCGCTTCGCTGGACAGCTCTTGCGGCTCGAAGCGGTTCGGCGTGTCAGCGAAGGCGGTGAGCGACAGGCACAGCACGGCAATCAGCACGTGACGGGACATGGATCCTCCGCGAGCTACGTATCAAGCAAGCTTGGATCCTCCCATACGTCTTCGTAGCCATCCGCGACCAGAAATCGCCATCCTGGAGGAAGCCCCAGGAACTTCAATGCAAGCGGACACCACTCGGCCAGATGGGCCACATGCACGGGCTGGAAGAAATCAGGTTCCGCGGATGGCTCGTCACCTGCCCAGATGTACCAGCCCGTGGTGTCTCCCTGGATGCGGTGTCGCAGCCCGTTGATGGGCATGAGCCCACTCTTCACGTTGAGGGAGATCCCGACCTTCATGTCCGAGGGAGACTCAACGAATCGCGCTCCATGCTCTACACAGAGCCTGAGCTGTGAAGCGCGAATATCGCCACGCATGAGAGATTCTCAGCCCAGCGCCGCGCGGGCGTTGCGGAACATCCGCATCCAGGGGCCGTCCTCGCCCCACTCCGGCGGGCACCACGAGTACTGCACGCTCCGGCTCACCCGCTCCGGGTGCGGCATCATGATGGTGACCCGCCCATCCCTCGACGTCAGGCCCGCGATTCCGTGCGGCGAGCCGTTCGGGTTCGCCGGGTACGTCTCCGTCACCCGCCCGTGGTTGTCCACGAAGCGCACCGGCACCATCCCCAACCCGTTCACCCTCGCCGCCTCCTCGGCGCTCGCGAACTCCGCCCGCCCCTCGCCGTGCGACGACGCGATGGGGATGCGGCTCCCCGCCATGCCCTTGAAGAACAGCGACGGGCTCTCCGCCACCTCCACCTGCACCAGCCGCGCCTCGAACTGCTCCGACGCGTTGCGCACGAAGTGCGGGAAGTGCTCCGCTCCCGGAATCAGCTCGCGCAACTGCGACATCATCTGGCAGCCGTTGCAGATGCCCAGCGCGAACGTGCCCGAGCGCGCGAAGAACGCCGCGAACTCGTCCCGGGCCCGCGCGTTGAACAGGATGGAGCGCGCCCAGCCTCCACCCGCTCCCAGCACGTCGCCGTACGAGAACCCTCCGCACGCCGCCACGCCCGTGAAGTCCTTCAGCGACACCCTCCCCGTGAGGATGTCGCTCATGTGCACGTCCACCGCACTGAAGCCCGCGCGCATGAACGCCCGCGCCATCTCGAACTGGCTGTTCACGCCCTGCTCGCGAAGAATCACCACCCGGGGCTTCGCGCCCTTCGCGATGTACGGCGCCGCCACGTCGTCCTTCGCATCGAACGTGAGCCGCGCCGACAGACCCGGCTCGCCCGGGTCACACTTCGCGGCGTACTCCTCCTCCGCGCAGCGCGGGTTGTCGCGCAGCTTCTGCATCTCGTAGCTCACGCGCGACCACACCTTGCGCAGCGCCACCACGTCCTCCTCCAGGAGGACCTTTCCGCCCTGCCGCACCCGCACCGTCAGCGCCGCGCTCGGCCGGCCCAGCTCGTGGCAGTGCGCGCCCAGCCCGTACCGCGTCAGCACGTCGCGCACGCGCTGGAGATCCGTGGCCTTCACCTGCAGCACCGCACCCAGCTCCTCGTTGAAGAGCGCCGCCACGGCATCCGCGCCCAGCGCGGCCACGTCCACGTCGAAGCCGCAGTGTCCCGCGAAGGCCATCTCCACCAGCGTGGTCAGCAGACCACCGTCGGAGCGGTCATGGTAGGCCTGCACCAGACCCGCCTCGTTGAGCAACTGCATCGCGGTGAAGAAGCCCTTGAGCGTCTCGGGGTTCTCCACGTCCGGGCAGCGCGGGCCCACCTGCGAGTACGCCTGCGCCAGCACCGAGCCCCCCAACCGCTGCTTGCCGCCCGCCAGGTCCACGAACACCAGCCGAGAGTCCGCGCCCGGCTCGCGCAGCTGCGGCGTGAGCGACTTGCGCACGTCCAGCACCGGCGCGAACGCCGACACGATCAGCGACAACGGCGCCGTCACCGCCTTGCGAGCCCCCTTCTCCTCCCACACCGTGCGCATGGACATGGAGTCCTTGCCCACCGGGATGGTGAGCCCCAACGCCGGGCACAGCTCCATGCCCACCGCCTTCACCGCGGCGTAGAGGTTGGCGTCCTCGCCCGGGCTGCCGGCCGCCGCCATCCAGTTGGCCGACAGCTTCACGTCCCCCAGCCGCCCGATCCGCGCCGAGGCGATGTTCGTCACGGCCTCGGCCACCGCCATGCGCGCCGAGGCGGCCGCGTCGATGAGCGCCACCGGCGTGCGCTCGCCCATGGACATGGCCTCGCCCGTGTAGCCCGCGTGCGCCGACAGCGTCACCGCGCAGTCCGCCACCGGCACCTGCCACGGGCCCACCATCTGGTCCCTCGCCGTCAGGCCCGACACCGTCCGGTCACCGATCGTGATGAGGAAGCCCTTGTCCGCCACCGTAGGGTGCCCCAACACCCGCCCCAGCATCTCCTTCACCGGCGCGTCCAGCTTCAGCTCGGCGTGCGTCAGCGGCCGGGACTTCACGTCCCGGTGCATGCGCGGCGGCTTGCCGAACAGCACGTCCATCGGAATGTCGATGGGCGCGTTGCCGAACCGCCGGTCCGTCAGCTTCAGCGCCTGCTCCTCCGTGGCATCGCCCAGCACCGCGAAGGGCGCCCGCTCGCGCTCGCACAGCGCCGCGAAGCGCGCCAGGTCCTCCGGCGCGATGGCCAGCACGTAGCGCTCCTGCGCCTCGTTGCACCAGATCTCCACCGGCGCCATGCCGGGCTCCGCGTTGGGCACCTCGCGCAGCTCGAAGCGGCCACCCAGGTTGTTGTCGTGGATGAGCTCCGGCACCGCGTTGGACAGGCCACCCGCGCCCACGTCGTGAATCGAGCGGATGGGGTTCGCCTCTCCCTGCGCCCAGCAGCGGTCGATGACCTCCTGGCAGCGCCGCTCCATCTCCGGGTTGTCACGCTGCACCGAGGCGAAATCCAGGTCCGCCGCGCTCGTGCCCTGCGTCATCGAGGACGCCGCGCCACCACCCAGGCCGATCAGCATCGCCGGGCCTCCCAGCACGACGATCTTGTCCCCCGGCTTCAGCGTGCCCTTCTGCACGTGCCCGTCCCGGATGTTGCCCAGGCCACCGGCGATCATGATGGGCTTGTGGTAGCCGCGCACCTCGACGCCCTCGGGCGTGGACACCTGCTGCTCGAAGCTGCGGAAGTAGCCGCACAGGTTGGGCCGGCCGAACTCGTTGTTGAAGGCGGCGCCCCCCAGCGGGCCTTCGATCATGATGTCGAGCGCGGAGACGATCCGCTCCGGCTTGCCGTAGGGCTGCTCCCAGGGCTGCTCGAAGCCGGGGATGCGCAGGTTGGACACGGAGAAGCCCGTCAGGCCCGCCTTGGGCTTCGCGCCCCGGCCCGTGGCGCCCTCGTCGCGAATCTCTCCGCCCGCGCCCGTCGAGGCGCCCTGGTGCGGCGAGATGGCCGTGGGATGGTTGTGCGTCTCCACCTTCATCAGGATGTGCGCGGGCTCGCGGTGGAAGCGGTACTCGCCGGTGGTCACCTCCGGGAAGAGGCGATCCACCTCGAAGCCCTCCATCACCGCCGCGTTGTCCTTGTACGCCGACAGCACGCCTTCCTTGTGCGCCGCGTAGGTGTTCTTGATGGACTGGAAGAGCGAGCGCTCCTGCTCCTTCCCATCGATGGTCCACGAGGCGTTGAAGATCTTGTGCCGGCAGTGCTCGCTGTTGGCCTGCGCGAACATCATCAGCTCGACGTCGGTGGGGTTGCGCTTCAGCTCCGTGAAACGCGCCACCAGGTAGTCGATCTCATCCTCGGCCAGCGCCAGACCCAGCTCGCGGTTGGCGGTGACGAGCGCGGCCCGGCCTCCGCCCACCACGTCCACCGTCGTGAACGGCCGGGGCGTGTGCCCGGCGAAGAGGATGGCCGCGTCCTCCTCGCGCCCCACCACCGCCTGCGTCATCCGGTCGTGCAGCACCGGCTGCACCCGGGCGAGCTGCTCGGAGCCCAGCGCCTTGCCGGCCTGGTCGGCGACCCAGTAGGCAACACCCCGCTCGATGCGCCGCACCGAGCGCAGGCCGGTGTTCTGGAAGATGTCCGTGGCCTTCGAGGACCAGGGCGAGATGGTGCCGGGACGGGGGATGACGAGCAGCAGGCTCCCGCGCCGCTCGCCACGGGCCAGCCGGGGGCCGTACTCCAACAGCCTGTCCATCAAGGTCCGCTCGGACTCGGAGAGAGCGTCCGCGACGTCGACGAAGTGCACGAACTCCGCGTAGACGGAGGCCACGGCGGGCTCCAGCTCACGGCAGCGAGCGAGCAGCTTGGCCAGACGGAACTCGGAGAGGGCGGGGGCGCCACGCAGGGTGAACATGGAGTCGCCTCTTATCTCCACGGACCCCCTCCTGCATCTGAAAGAGATCGTCACGGGAGCCAGAAGCCCCCGCTCCCCTGCCCTCTTCCGAGTGGTCGGAGGGCCTTCCGCCGGGTCCGGATATGGTTGAATGCCGCCGGTCCGACATGGCCGGGTCCCACGGGCCCGGCGGGGGAGTCTCCGAGGAACAGCATGGTGAGAGCGAACACGAACCTGGCGGCCCTGTGCGTCCTGGTGCTGGGAGGGGCCTGCACGTCCCCCACTCCCGAGCAACCGGCCCGGCAGGCGCCGAAGGCCACCCGCCGCGCCCTGGGTGAAGGTCCCGCCAACCTGGTGGACGTGGGCGTGAAGGCCGAGCGCGCGCTGGTGCGCTACCCCGAGTCCCCCATCGCCGCGGGGAACACGCTCCTCTTCACGGCCAACGAGGACAGCACCGGGCCCGAGCTGTGGAGGCTCGACGCCACGGGCCCCGCCCTGGTGGCCGACATCGTCCCGGGCACCACCGGCTCGTCGCCCTCCCAGCTCTTCCACTCGCGGGGGCTCACCTGGTTCACCGCCGCGGACGCCGCGCATGGCGTGGAGCTGTGGCGCACCGACGGCACCACCCCGGGGACCTTCCTGCTCAAGGACATCTTCCCCGGTCCGGACAGCTCGCGGCCCACGGAGTTCGCCGAGCTCAACGGGTGGATCTTCTTCAGCGCCAATGACGGCACGTACGGCCCCGAGCTGTGGCGCACCGATGGCACCCCGGAAGGCACGCAGCTCGTCCGGGACATCTCCCTGGGCTCGGGCGGCAGCGAGCCCCAGTCCTTCACCGAGCTGGGCGGGAAGCTCTACTTCCTGGTCAAGGATCCGGGCGGCGCCAGGCAGCTGTGGCGCACCGATGGCACCGCGGCGGGCACCGTCCGGGTCGGAGCGGGCGTGACCGTCACGGCCTCCTCGGGGCGAGGGCTCGTCCGCTCCGGCCGGGCGCTCTACTTCGCGGGCAGCGAGGGCACCGCGGGCGCCGAGCCGTGGAAGACCGACGGCACCGAGGCGGGCACGCAGCGCGTCAAGGACATCCTCCCCGGCGCGACGGGCTCCAACCCCGTGCAGCTCACGGCTTTCGACGGCGCGGTGTACTTCGTCGCCTCGGACGGCGTGACGGGGCGTGAGCTGTGGAAGACGGATGGCACCGAGGCGGGCACCCAGCGCGTCCTCGAGATCATCTCCGGCAACAACTCCGTGGAGAAGCCCGACGCGCTCGTGGCCGCCAGCACGCGCCTCTTCTTCATGCTGAGGGACGCGAGCAACACCGAGAGCGCCCTCTACGCGACGGACGGCACGGCGGCGGGCACCGCGAAGCTGGTGGACTTCAAGGCCCTGGGCGGCAAGGGCCCCCTGATGATGACGGCCCTGGGGAGCACGCTCTACTTCACCGGGTACGAGCCAGGCGTGGGCCACGAGCTGTGGACGAGCGACGGCACGCCCACGGGCTCGCGGCGCATCGGCACCAACGTCTTCTCCGGCGACCGCCTCGCGGATCCGGCCCCCGAGGCGTTCACCGTCCTGGGGGACACGATGTACTTCGTGGCGACCGCGCCGGGCACGGGCTACTCCGACGAGAACCCGCCACTGCCCACGCTGTGGAAGTCGAAGGGCGATGTGGCCACCACCGTCCCCGTGGGAACCGATCTGTCGCCCACCCGGGGCTCGAACCCCGCGCCCTTCGCCGCCTGGGGCGACGCGCTGTACTTCACCACCTTCGAGCAAGAGGCGGCGGCCCGGCTGTGGCGGACGGATGGAACGGTGGCGGGCACGGTGCCGCTCGTGAACATCGTCCCCGGGGACGCTCCCGCCTTCACCGTGGAGTCCGGCCTGAGCGCCCTGACGCCCCTGAACGGAGCCCTCTACTTCGCGGCCATGCCCTCGCTCTTGGAGGGCTTCCAGCTCTGGAAGACGAATGGCACCCCCGCGGGCACCGCCCGGGTGACCAGCGCCGTCCGGCTCACCACCGCCGCCAGCAGCCCCATGGAGATCATCGCGCACGGTGGCTTCCTCTTCTTCGCCGGCCAGGACTCCGCCAATGGCATCGAGCTGTGGAAGAGCGACGGCACGGCGGCGGGCACCACCCTGGTGAAGGACATCGCCCCGGGCAGCGGGCCGTCCTCGCGTCCGTATCGCTTCACGCCCATGGGTGACGCCCTCTACTTCATCGCCCGCAACGCCACCGGCGGCCGCGAGCTGTGGAAGACGGATGGCACCGAGGCGAACACCACCCGGGTGGCGGAAGTCCGCGACAGTGTGGACATGAGCGCCGTCATGAACATCGCCGGGGTGGTGGGCAGCACCCTCTACTTCGTGGCCAACGAGACCAACACGGGCATCGAGCTGTGGAAGACGGATGGCACCCCGGCGAACACGTCGCTGGTGAAGGACATCGCCCCGGGCATCCTGGACGCCGGGCCCTCCGCCTTCGCGGTGATCGACGGCACCCTCTACTTCACCGCCAGCGACGGCTTCGGCCCCGAGCTGTGGCGCACCGACGGGACGGAGAGCGGCACCGTCATGGTCAAGGAGCTCTCGTCGACGGGCACGGGCTCCAATCCCGGCGCCCTCACGGTGCTCGGCAAGACGCTCTACTTCACCGCGAATGACGGCACCTCGGGCCGCGAGCTGTGGAAGCTCGACACCACCGCGTCCGGGGCCGTCCCCGTCCGCGTCAAGGACATCTTCCCGGGCCCGGGCAGCGGCGTGCTCGCCGAGTCGCTCTTCGCCATCCCCACCGATGGCCTGCTCCTGTTCGCCGCCGACGATGGCGTGAGCGGCACCGAGCTGTGGCGCTCGGACGGCACCGAGGCGGGCACCTTCGTGCTGCACGACATCGCGCCCTGGCAGCTCGGCTCGCACCCCGCGGGCTTCACCCGCTTCGGGGACACCATCGCCTTCAGCGCGAACGACGGACGGCGCGGGCGCGAGCCGTGGCTGATGCCCGTGTCGCTGCTCACCAACGGAACGCCCCCGAGCGTCACCTGCCCGGTGGTGCCTCCCATCGAGGCCCAGCAGTTCCTGGGCGCGCGGGTCGACTTCGAGGAGGCCACGGCCAGCGACGACACCGGGCTCCCACCCGCCCTCTCCTACAGCCGTGTCCCGGGGAGCCTGTTCCCGATCGGTGACACCGTGGTGCACGTCACCGCGCGCGACACCGCGGGCCTCGTGGCCACGTGCTCCTTCACCGTGACGGTGCGGGACACCACGCCTCCGGAGCCGGTCTGCCCCGCGAACGCCACGGTGGAGGCCACCACCTCGGGCGGCGCCATCCTCACCTACGCCGCTCCGCTGGCCACCGACGCCGTCACCCGCGCCCCCGTCATCACCGTGAGCCAGGCCTCCGGCACCCTCTTCCCCCAGGGCAACACGACGGTGACGGTGACGGCCACCGACGCGCAGAACAACAGCAAGCAGTGCACCTTCACCGTGCGCGTGCAGGACACCACGGCCGCGGTGATCTCCTGCCCGGCGGACCAGCGCGTCGAGGCCGAGAGCGCCACCGGCGCCAACGTCACCTGGCCGCTCGCCGAGGCCTCGGACGGAGAGGTCTCCCGCCCGGCCCTCACCTACAGCCACGTCAACGGCGACCGCTTCCCGCTCGGCAACACGCCCGTCACGGCCACCGCGACGGATGGCGCCGGCAACACCTCGAGCTGCACCTTCCAGGTGTCCGTCCGCGACACCCAGGCGCCCTCGCTCCGGTGCCCGCCCACCCAGAGGACCGAGGCCCTCGGCCCCTCGGGTGCGCCCATGGAGTTCGCCGTGAACAACGTGGTGGACACCGTCTCCACCGCCGTCGAGCTCTCCTTCAGCCACGCCTCCGGGAGCACCTTCCCGGTCGGCGAGACGCCCGTGCGCGTCCAGGCCCGCGACGCCTCGGGCAACGTGGCCGAGTGCGGCTTCTCCGTCGTGGTGGAGGACACCCTGCCGCCGCTGCTCACCTGCCCCCAGGACGTGACCATCGCCAAGGGGCCGGTGGCGGTGCAGCTGCCCCCGCCGTCCGTCACGGACCGGGTGACGGCCTCGCCCGCCATCACCTACTCCCCGGCCAGCGGCAGCGTGTTCAAGGTCGGTGCCACCCCCGTGGAGGTGACGGCCCGGGACGACGCGGGCAACCCGGCCACATGCACCTTCAACGTGCGCATCGAGAAGTCCAGTGGCTGCTCCGCCGCTCCGGGTAGCATGGGTGCGGCCGGGTGGATGGGACTGTTGTCGCTGCTGGCCCTCGCCACCCGCCGCCGGAGCACGCGATGACGCACTTCCGTACCTGCAACCTCTGCGAGGCCATGTGCGGCCTGCGCATCGAGACCTCGGAGGGCCGTGTCACCTCCATCCGGGGTGACGACGAGGACCCGTTCAGCCAGGGCCACATCTGCCCCAAGGCCGTGGCGCTCCAGGATCTCCACGAGGATCCGGACCGGCTCCGGCAACCCGTCCGGCGCACGGCGACCGGCTGGCAGCCCATCTCCTGGGAGGAGGCGCTCGACGAGACGGCGCGGCGGCTGCACGCCATCCAGCGCGAGCACGGCAAGGACGCGGTGGGCGTGTACGTGGGCAACCCCACCGTGCACGACCACGGCTCGATGATGTTCCTGCCGATGTTCCTCCGGACCCTGCGCACGCGGAACAAGTTCTCCGCGTCCTCGGTGGATCAGCTCCCCCACCAGCTCGCCGCGTACCTGATGTTCGGGCACCAGTTCCTCATCCCCATCCCGGACATCGACCACACGCGCTACATGCTCATCCTCGGGGCCAACCCGCTGGCCTCCAACGGAAGCCTGATGAGCGCGCCGGGCGTGCGCCACCGGCTCAAGGCCATCCAGCAGCGCGGCGGCCGCGTGGTGGTGGTGGATCCCCGCAAGACGGAGACGGCCCGCGTCGCGGACGAGCACATCTTCATCCGCCCCGGCACCGACGCGCTCTTCCTCTTCGCGCTCCTGCACGTGCTGCTGGAAGAAGCGGGCGCGAAGCCGGGCAAGCTGGCGGAGCTCGTGGACGGCCTGGCCACCGTGCGCGAGCTGGCGCGCGGCTTCACCCCCGAGCGCGCCGAGCCCCACACCGGCGTGCCCGCGGAGACCACCCGGCGCATCGCCCGCGAGCTGGCCGCCTCGGAGGCCGCCGTCTGCTACGGCCGCGTGGGCGTGTCCACGCAGGCCTTCGGCGCGATGTGCCAGTGGCTCATCAACGTCATCAACATCGTCACGGGCAACCTGGATCGCCCGGGCGGGGCCCTCTTCACGCGGCCCGCCTTCGACATCGTGGGAGGCCCCAAGGCCATGGCCATGAGCCGCGGCAGCTACGGCCGCTGGCGGAGCCGGGTGCGCGGGCTGCCCGAGTTCTCGGGCGAGCTGCCGGTGGCCGCGCTCGGCGAGGAGGTCCTCACCGAGGGCCCGGGACGCATCCGCGCGATGGTCACCTCCGCGGGCAACCCCGTCATGTCCACCCCCAACGGGCGGCAGCTCGACACGGCCTTCGCGTCGCTCGACTTCATGGTGTGCATCGACCCGTACATCAACGAGACGACGCGGCACGCGCACCTCATCCTGCCGCCCAGCTCCAAGCTGGAGCGCAGCCACTACGACCTGGCCTTCCACGCCCTGGCGGTGCGCAACACCGCGAAGTACTCCCCGCCACTCTTCGCGCCGGGCCCGGACACGCGCCATGACTGGCAGCTCTTCCTGGAGCTGAAGCACAGGCTGGAGACGCTGCGCGGCGAGCCCCGCGTGCGCGGCGAGCTGAGCTACCGGACGCTCAAGGCGCTCGGCCCGGATGGCCTGTTGGACCTGGGGCTGCGCGCGGGCCCGTACGGCATGAAGCTCCGCCCCTTCCGCAAGGGCCTGAGCCTGGCGAGCCTGAAGGCCCAGCCGCACGGTGTGGACCTGGGGCCCCTGGCGCCGAGCCTCCCCCAGCGGCTGGCCACGCGCGACCGCCGCATCCAGCTCGCCCCCGAGCCGCTGGTGGCGGACCTCGAGCGGCTGCGCCAGAGCTTCCCGGAGGGCCCGGGCGCCACCGCAGACGGCTCCCTGCTGCTCATCGGACGGCGCCACCTGCGGGACAACAACTCGTGGATGCACAACGTGCCGCAGCTCGTCAAAGGCAAGCCGAGATGTACGCTGATGGTGCACCCCGAAGATGCCCGGAGGCTGGGCCTACGGGATGGCGGCCAAGCAGTGATAACCTCGCGCGTCGGCGAGGTGAGGGCACCGGTGAGCGTGACGGACGAGGTGATGCCGGGCGTGGTGAGCCTGCCTCACGGTTACGGGCACGGGCGGGAGGGCGTGCGGCTCCGGGTGGCCGGAGAGCATGCGGGCGTGAGCATCAATGACCTGACCGACGACCGGGCGTTGGATGTCCTCAGTGGCAACGCCGCGTTCAGTGGAGTCCAGGTCCGCGTCAAGCCGGTAGAATCAGCACGCACGGAAGAACCACAGCAGCATTCCGCAACTGGATGAGACAACACCGATGATCACCCTCTTTCAGACCCCCATGGCCTGGGGAACCCCCAACCTGAGCCCCTTCTGCTTCAAACTGGAGGCGTACTTCCGGATGGTGGGGCTGCCCTACCAGGTGAAGATGGCCGAGTTGCTGAAGGCCCCCAAGGGCAAGGTGCCCTACGTCGAGATCGACGGGCAGCTCATGGGCGACTCCCAGTTCATCATCGAGTACCTCAAGCGGAAGCACGGGGACACGCTCGATGCGCACCTGACCCCGGAGCAGATGGCCGTCGGCCACACCGTCCGGCGCATGCTGGAGGAGTGCACCTACTGGTACATCGTCTACATGCGCTGGGTGGATGACGCGGGCTGGCGCGCCTACACGCCCATCGTGGAGACGATGATCCCCACCGTCACCGGCGGCCCGGTGCCGCTGTCGGCGCTGCGCCAGAAGATGCTGGGCATCCTCCATGACCAGGGCACGGGCCGTCACAACATGGAGGAGGTCCAGGCGCTGGCCCGGCAGGACATCTCCGCGCTGGCGACGATCATGGGCAACAAGACCTACCTGCTCGGGGACTCGCCCACGTCCTTCGACGCGGTGGTCTACTCCTTCCTGGTGAGCATCATCGCCAACCCGGTGGACACGGAGTTCAAGCAGCACACGCTGTCGCAGGAGAACCTGGTGCGCTACTGCGCCCGCTTCAAGTCGCGCTTCTTCGCGAACTGGAAGCCGCCCGAGACCCAGGCCGCCTGACCCGTACGCCTGGAGAGGCCTGCGCCGATGAGCTCGGATCCTTCCGATGTCAGGGGTCAGGCCCCGGCCTCCGCGGAGGAGCTGTCCGCGGAGACCCGCGAGGTCGTCGCCTACTATGACGCCCTCGCGCCGACGTACGACGCGGACCGTTTCGGCAACTCGTACGGGGCCTACCTGGACGGGCTGGAGCGCCGGGCGCTGCGCGAGTGGCTCCGGGGCCCGCGGGTGCTGGATCTCGCCTGTGGAACGGGCCGCTTCCTGGACCTGGCCAGCGAGGGGTTGGACCTGAGCGGGAAGATGGTGGAGCGTGCCCGGGAGCGATGGCCGGGCAGGCGCATCCACCACGCCCCGGCCTGGAGCATCCCCGCCGCGGACGGCAGCTACGACAGCGTCTTCGCCCTGCACCTCTTCATGCACCTGCACCTGGGAGACATCCGCCGGGTGATGGCCGAGTGCCGGCGGGTGCTGCGCCGGGGAGGGGTGCTGGTGTTCGACTTTCCCAATGCGTTGCGCCGCCGGCTGGTGGGCTACCAGGCCACCGGCTGGCACGCGGGCACGGAGCTGATGACGTGGGACCTGCGGATGCTGGGGGGCGGACACTGGCGCCTCGCCAGCTCGCGAGGCCTCGCGCTGGCGCCCGTCCACCGCCTGCCCCCCGCGGCCCGCCCGGCCTTCATGGCCGCGGAGGTGCTGCTCGGGCGCACGCCGCTGAAGCACCTCGCTTCGTACCACCTGGTGAAGCTCGAGAAGGTGGACTGACCTCCTCCGCCCGCTCGTGCCGGTGCCCCTCCGGGTGCACGTGGCCCGCTGGAGCCCCGCGACGTCGAGTTCTCCATCGAGGAGGAACCGGACGCCCGCCTGGACGCCAACGGGGCACCCGGTGGCACGACCCCCGAGGCGCCGGGCGTGGGTCAGCACCACACCACGGGTGGCCGGGTGGTGGAGAAGAGGAGAACGGGGCGCATGGGCGCGGGGGGCTCAGCGGGCCGCTCGCGCGCTCGTGCCGTGGCACGACCGTTGTCCTTGCTGCTCGAGACGAGCAACCCCGCGCCGAGGATGACAAGGGTTGCAACGAAGATGGTGGTGTCGAAGTTCATGGTCCCCTCCCTTTCTGACGTTCATCCAGACTGGGGCCCGAACCCGGCTTTGTGACTGTCACCCACCGCCAAACACTTTCAATCCCTTACTGCGAGCCCGTAGCAGGAATCATCCCGGAAACGCATCGGCGGTGGGCGTGGGAAGAAAGCCAGATCGCGGCAAAAGGCCCGGCGTGGAGCACTCCACACCGGGCCTTCTCCTGCTCATCGACTCGGAGAGTCGCTCAAGCTCACCCGCAGGCGTCGGTCGGACAGGAGTAGTCCGTGCAGCGCGGGGTGGTGAGGGGGGCCTTCATCTGCGGTCCCTGCTCGGTGGTGATGTTGCGGAGGGTCTCCTTGTTCAAGCTCAGCTTCTTGGGCTGCTTCTTCTGCTCGTTCATGGCCTGCTCCTCGACATCGCGTGGATGGGGACTCAACCGCCCTCGGGGGACGGCGTTTTCAAGCTAACAGTGTCCTCACTCAGGCGACAAGCTTTCTTTGATTGTCTTTGCGCGAGGCTCCGAGGCACACCACCGAAGTAAATAATTGCCGTAGAACCGTCATGCGGGACAGGACAGTCAGAATTGGGTACAAGGGATAACACGTAGGGCGCAGCCCATTGGCGACATAGGATTGGCTACATAGGGATAACCCGTATGCCTCAGCCCATGAGATGGAATTCCCTGCTCGATGGAGAGGAGCGCGAGACGGCCCTGCGCCTCGTCGCCGGTATCGCGGAGGAACTCTCGCTGCCGGAGCGGCTCGCGACGCGCGATCCTTCCTTCGCCTCGGGGCAGGCCGGTATGGCGCTGCTATTCTCCTACCTCTCGAGAGACAGTGCGCGGTCCCGCCACCTGGAGTGCATGGAGCAACTACTCGACTCGGCCTCGGAGGCGGTGGCCACCCAGCCGCTGCCTCCCGACCTCTACCAGGGCTTCACCGGTATCGCCTGGACCGTCGAGCACCTGCGGGGCACCTCCAACGTGGAGGAGGATCCGCTCACGGAGATCGACGAGGCCCTCGCCGGGCTGCTGCGCACCCGTCCCTGGCAGTACCATTATGATCTCGTGAGTGGCCTGGTGGGGCTGGGCGTCTACGCGCTGGAGCGGCTTCCCCGTCCGGGTGCCCGGGACTGCCTGGAGCAGCTCGTCGCCCGGCTCGCGGAGCTCGCGCAACCCTCCGAGGGAGGCCTGCGCTGGTGGACGCCACCGCCCCTCATTCCCGCGGCCATGCGCGGACAGTTCCCCGAGGGGGCCTACAACCTGGGCGTGGCCCACGGCATGCCGGGCGTGCTCTGGGTGCTGGCGGGAGCCGCCGCCGCGGGCATCGCGACGTCCCAGGCGCTCGAGCTGCTGCGCGGAGGCTGGCGTTGGTTGATGGCGCGGCGGCAACCGGCCACCCAGGGCTCGTGTTTTCCGTCGTGGCTCAGCGCCCACCACCAGACCTGGCCCAACCGCCCGGCGTGGTGCTACGGCGATCCCGGCCTGACGCTCACGCTGCTGCAGGTGGCCCGGGCCGTGGAGGAACCGGGCTGGGAGCAGGAGGCCCTCGCGCTGTGCCGCGAGATGGCGGAGCGCTCGACGGACGGCGCACAGGTGCAGGACGCGGGCCTGTGTCATGGCGCCGCCGGGCTGGCCCACCTCCACCACCGGCTCTTCCACGCCACCGGCGAGGAGGTTTTCGCGCGGGCCTCGCGGGCCTGGTTCCGCAACACCCTCTCCTTCCACCGCCCGGGAGAGGGATTGGGGGGATTCCTCTCCCACGAGGTGCGGCCCGATCTCACGCGCGAGTGGCTCGCCTCCCCGGCGCTCCTCACGGGGGCCACCGGTGTCGCGCTGGCGCTGCTGGCCGCGGCCTCGCCGGTGGAGCCCACGTGGGATCGCATGTTCCTCATGTCCCTTCCGCCCTCGGCCACGCCATGACCCCGCCCCACGGCTTCGTCCCCTCGGGCTTCTTCGCCCTCCGCACGCCCCTGTTGCCCTTCGACGAGCTGCTCGCGTGGAGCGAGGGGCTGTCGGCCCGCGAGGCCGCGCGGCAGGGGGACCTGGCCCGGCTGGAAGTGGCGCTGGCCACGGATAGTGCCCTGCTCCGCGAGCGGCTCCAGGCCGCGCTCGCCCGTCCCGAGATTCGCGAGGCCCTCTTCCTCGCCTCGCCGTCGCTCGATGAGAGCCACGACAGCTGGAGGAAGGCGCCCGGGAGCGAGCGGGGGCAGAAGGTCGAGCGCGCCCTCGTGCGCTATTGGTCCCGCCTCGCCGGACGTGCCACCCCGTTCGGCCTCTTCGCGGGCTACTCGGTGGGACACCTGGGCGAGGCCACCCGTTTCGCGCTGGCCGGGCGCCAGCGGTACCAGCGGCACGCACGGCTGGACATGGACTACGTCTGCACGCTGGCGGAGCGGCTGGCCCACCTCCCCGAGCTGCGCGAGGTGCTCCTCTACCGGCCCAACACCAGCCTCTACCGGGCGGGGGGACGGCTCCGCTACGCCGAGTCACGCCTCCAGGGCCGGACGCGCACGTACCACCTCGTCGCGGTGGAGCCCACGGACTACCTGGAGGCCACGCTCACCCGGGCCCGCTCCGGAGCGAGCCCACGCGCGCTGGCCCAGGCGCTCGCGGACGCGGACCCGGAGGTGTCCCTGGAGGAGGCCGAGGCCTATGTCGGGGAGCTGATCTCCAGTCAGCTGCTCGTGCCGGAGCTGTCGCCCGCGGTGACGGGCCCCGAGCCCATCCATGATCTGCTCGCGCAGCTGCGTCCCCTCGCTCCGGCCACCGGGTTCCACCAGCGGCTGGAGCAGGCCCGGCGGGTGCTCGAGGAGTTGAACCAGCTCCCGCCCGGAGTGGACCCCGAGCACTACCGGGCCCTCGCCCGGGGACTGGAGGCACTGCCGGCGCCGGTGGAGCTGTCGCGCATGTTCCAGGTGGACATGGTGAAGCCCGCCGAGGAGCTGAAGCTGGGCCCGGCGCCCGTGGAGGAGCTCTCCCGCGCCGTGCGGCTGCTGCACCGCCTCCACCCGGCCCAGGAGCCGCTCCACCTGCGCCACTTCCGGGAGGCCTTCCAGCAGCGTTATGGCGAGCGCGAGGTGCCCCTCGTCGAGGTGCTCGACGAGGAGGCGGGAATCGGCTTCGACCAGGCGGACGTGCCCACGGCGGAGGCCTCGCCGCTGCTGGAGGGGCTCGCGTTCCCCGCCCCGGCCGCGGAGGAGCGCGTTGCCTGGGGAGCCCGGCAGCAGCACCTGCAGCGCCGGCTGGCGGAGACGCTGCGCACGGGCGCGCGCGAGCTGGTGCTGGACGAGCACGATCTGAAGGCGCTGGAGTCCCGGGACGCGCCGCCCCTGCCGGACTCCTTCGCGGTCATGGCGACCCTGCTGGCGCCCTCGGAGGAGGCCCTCGGCGCCGGGGAGTTCCAGGTGATCATCGACGGGGTGGTGGGGCCCTCCGGAGCGAACCTGCTGGGCCGCTTCTGCCACGCGGACCCGGAGCTCCACCGGCACGTGGAGGCCCACCTGCGCGCCGAGGAGGCACTCCGCCCGGACGTCCTCCACGCGGAGGTGGTCCACCAGCCCGAGGGACGGGTGGGCAACATCCTGAGCCGGCCCGTGCTGCGCGGGCATGAGATCGTGTTCCTCGGGCGCTCGGGCGCGGAGCCGGAGCGGCAGTTGCCCATCACGGACCTGCGCGTCAGCGTCCAGGGGCGGCGCATCGTCCTGCGCTCGGAGCGCCTGGGGCGGGAGGTGCTGCCGCGGCTGACGAACGCGCACAACTTCGCCCGGGCCCACCTGCGGCTCTACCGCTTCCTGGCGACCCTCCAGCAGCAGGGCACGACGGGAGGCATGAAGTGGAGGTGGGGCGCCCTGGAGACGAGCCCGTTCCTGCCGCGTGTCGTCGCCGGGCGGCTCATCCTCCAGCGCGCCCGGTGGCGGCTGCCGGCGAAGGCGCTCGAGGCACTGGGCGAGGTGCACGGTGGCGCGCGCTACCAGGCGGTGCAGCGGCTGCGGGACGAGCTGGGGCTGCCGCGCTTCGCGGGGGTGACGGACGCGGACAACGTGCTGCCGGTGGATCTGGACAACGTGCTGAGCGTGGAGACCTTCGTCCACCTGGTGAAGGAGCGCGAGCACGCGGAGCTCGTCGAGCTGCCCGACGAGGCCCGCTGCGCACACGGTCCCGAGGGCCACTTCGTCAACGAGCTGGTGGTGCCCTTCGTGCGCACGGAGCGCCCCGCCGCCTCGGAGCTCCGTCCGCGCACCGCGTCCCTGCCCCGCTCGTTCGCGCCCGGCACCGAGTGGCTCTACGCGAAGCTCTACACGGGCACGGCCACGGCCGACCGCGTCCTGCTCGAGGCGGTGGCGCCGCTGATGCGGGAGGCGCTGGCCTCGGGCGCGGCGGACCACGGGTTC
This sequence comes from Archangium sp., assembly GCF_036277355.1. GTDB lineage: Bacteria > Myxococcota > Myxococcia > Myxococcales > Myxococcaceae > Archangium. Next base: position 19,868 of record NZ_DASUNC010000125.1, on the reverse strand, counting down.
TTCATCCGCTACGGGGATCCGGACTGGCACGTGCGCCTGCGCCTGCACGGGCCCCCTGCCCGGCTGCGGGGGGAGGTGCTCGGCGGGCTGTACGAGAGGCTGGCGCCTCTGCAGCACGAGGGGCTGGTGTGGCGCGTGCAGCTCGACACGTACGAGCGCGAGGTGGAGCGCTACGGAGGACCCGAGGCCATGCTGCTGGCCGAGCGCCTCTTCCACGTGGACAGCGAGGCCGTGCTGGAATTGCTGGAGCGCTACTCCGGCGACGCGGATGCACGCTGGCGCGTGAGCCTGCTCGGCGTGGACATGCTGCTCGGGGACATGGGGATGGACCTGGAGGCGAAGCGCCGGGTGATGGGGCGGCTGCGCGAGGGCTATGGCCGGGAGTTCCGCGTGGACGTGGCGTTCGAGCGGCAGCTCGGCGAGAAGTTCCGCGAGCACCGGCGGGAGCTGGAGGCCCTGCTCGCCCCCACTTCCGCGGTGGAAGAAGGCGCGCTGGCACCCGCACGAGAGGTACTGCGAAGGCGCTCGGAGCGCTCGGCCCCATGGGTGGGCGAGCTGCGGGCCCGGGAGGCGGAGGGCAAGCTGAACCAGGGCGTGGAGCAGCTGGCCGAGAGCTACGTGCACATGCACGTCAACCGCATGCTGCGCACGGCCGCGCGGGCCCAGGAGCTCGTCCTCTACGATCTGCTCCACCGGCTCTACGAGTCCCGGGCCGCACGCCAGCGCCGCGCCGCTGGGTGAGCATGAGAGCTGCTCGGGCTGCGAACCGAACGTGTACAGGGGGCTGGGGCACTATCGGGTCCTGCACAAGAACGATGCGCTGAACCACGGACCCGGTTGTGCTGGGCAAACAGGCCATGCTCGGATGAACCCATGCGCTTCTTCGCATGGGCGACGCTGATGTGCAGCTATCTGGTGGGCTGTGTTGGAGTCCCATCCCAGTTGCGACAATCAACCATGGGACCCGGACCCGGCCCTGGATGTGTAGGCACACTGGATTGTGCATGCAAGAACGGCTCAGCGGCAGCTTGCGAGCAGTTGGGGGTGGCTCCCAAGTCTCCCAAGCCCCCCAGAGTGCCCAAACCCCAAGAGCCCAAACCCCCGGGTCCCGGGCCAGTTCCGCCGATCGATACGGGCAAAGAGACTGAGGCGAGCGAGGCGCTCACACCGGATACTGCCACGAAGGATCGCTGCACGGACTACTACGTCAGGTGCGTAGATGCAGGCGGAGAAAGCCTGCCGGGTCGCTACAAGAATGAAACTCGCTGTTCAGCTTGCATGCACTACTGCACCACCCATGGTTTCTGGCCTGAGGCTCTCTATTCCTGGAACGGAGTGCGGCTGCCATGTCCCGGTCACTGACCCGGGCAGAGGAGAGGTCTCTCCGCATCGGCCAGGCACGAGGTCGCCTCCTCCTCTCGCTCCGGAATGCCTCTGTCGCCGAGAAGCTCCAGGCGTACAAACGACTGGAGCTGCGACTCCTTAGAGATGAAGCGCTCACGGCGAGCGAGCAACTGGAGTTGCGGCGACGAATCGCCGAGGACCTGCTCACCGCGGCGAGTGAGGGTCCTTGGCGATTGTTCTCACCCTACCTGCGGCGGATGGAGCGACTCGGCTACTCCGGACTGGACCGCCGCCTTCTGGCCTGCGTCCTTGCCGCGACGGCATCGAAAGGCTCTCCCACTGGGAGGCGCAAGACGGCTGAACTCATCGCTGACATCGGGCGGCGGACGCGTGGACGGAAGTACCACCCGGCACTCCAGGAGGAGATCACCAGCGCGGTGGAACGAGCCCGCCGGCTCGCCGGGCTCACATAGCTCGGGCGAGCAGGTCTCTCCATCGAGACACACATGGCAACGAAGCAGCGCCGCTCAGTACCCCAGGTAGACGAACCGCATCGAGGACGTCTTGTCCCCGAAGCTCACGTTGTTGAGATTCACCGAGCCGCGGCCACTGAGCTCACGGTAGCTGCCTCCAAAACTGGCGTGCTCGTACAGACGCGCACGCCATCCGTAAGGCAGGCAGTAGCGCACGGCCGAGGCCTTGTCGTTGAAGCCCTCGATGTAGGAGAAGTTGGAGTAGCTCTCCTTGCCATAATCCGGGTAGTCGATCATCAGCCCGCGGTCGCTGAAGTCGGAGTCGTCATACAGCTCGACGAAGGCCCGGTTGATGTCGCTGTCGCAGCCGGGATTGGGAAAGGTCGCGCGGAACTCCATCATCTTCACCGAGCTGTTGGGACCATCGTTGTCGTGCTCGGTCCCGTAGACGATGAGTTGGCCCGACGGGTCCACGTAGATGCCGCCCGCCGCGTCCAGATTGCACTGGCGGTTGGTGCCAGTGTCGTAACCGGGCGAGGGATAGCCGCAGTACAGGTGCTTCTTCGCGACCTTGGTGATGACCGCCTGGCCGGACTCCTCCGTCAGCCGGAACAGATCGATCCAGTCCTCGCCGTTGGTGGAGTTCAGGTGCGTCCCCGCCAGGAAGAGCGTGCCGTCACACTGGGTCACCAGATCGAGGTTCTGGTAGTTGCCGAACTCCCAGTCACCGATGGTCGAGCGCAACTCGCCCTCGTTCCAGTTGTCCAGCAGAACGAAGCCCGCGGCCGCCGAGCGCAAGTCCCCACCCGTCGAGCGGTAGAACTCGAGATTGTTGGCATTGGCCCGCCCGAGGATGAGCAGGAAGCGCCCGTCCGAGAGCTTCGCCAACGAGGCCGTGCCCGCGGCCGCCGTCTGCCCCCACTGACTCACCGTCAGGCGGACGGGGCTCCAGGGAGTGGCCATGTCATAGAACACGACGCGGCCATTCTCGCCGGATGGACTCGACTCCAGCGGCACGGCGAGCAGGTTGCCCGAGGCCTGCATGCCACCCGCGTGGGTGTAGCTCATGTCCCAGAACCACGCGTCGGTGATGGCCCGGTCCGAGCTGGACGGTGGGGTGGCGGGATAGGACACGTTGGGCTCGAGGCGGTTGGAGCGGAATCGGGCGCCCTCCGTGTTCCGGGAGCCCATCTCCACCACCGTGAAGGCCTTGGTCGTCCCCGAGTGCGAGACGGCGAGGTACCTGCCTCCGGCACCGGGCAGGCGCTGAATGCCCTGCCAGTGATTGAACAGCGTGACCGGATCTCCGATGGGATGGAAGCCGAGCACGTCACCATGGTCGCGCAGTCCGTTCACGGCGGCGACCGCGTCGGGAACGCACCGGTTGCAGTCGTCCGCGCCCCATCCGCACACAGCCCCAGTCCACTGCGCGAAGGCGCTCCCTCCGATCAAACAGGTGGCCAGCAGGCCCACGGCTCCAAGGCTCCGAATCGTTTTCATGGCAAAGCTCTCCCTCGGGTTGAAGGTCCCAGCCTGCCAAAAAGGAAGGGAGAAATGGGGATTTCTCTTGTTCACCAACTCAGGGAGCCGTGGGCGGTCCGGTCCGTCACTCGTCCACATCGACGTAACCCACCTCTCGCTGATGCCGCAGCGCGAGCACCAGCACGGTGTCTTCCGCTTTCAGGAAGCGATAGAGCGCGATGTATCCCGTGCGGCCGCGGGAGATGACCAGCTCGCGCAACCCCTGCTCGGCGGGGCGGCCAATCAGCGGATGCTTTTCCAGCACGGACACGGCCTCGCTGATCCGCGCGACCGCGAGCTCCGCCAGTTCGGGCGAATGCCCGGCAACGAAGTCGACGATCCGCTCGAAGTCCGCCAACGCCCTGGCGGCATAGACTACTCGCGCCATGGCGTGGCCTTGAGGCGCCGGGTCCTGCCACCCCGGGCCCGAGCCGCCATGGCCTCATGCACCTCGTCCGCGTTGAAGCCCTCACCCGTCTCGAGCGCCTCTTTCTCCGCGGCCAGTGCCTCTTCGACGAAGCGGCGTCTGCGCTCCGCCTGGGCGACCTGCTGCTCGATGGCCTCGACCATGAAGGCGTGGGGACTCTTGCCCGCCCCTTTCGCCGCCGCCTCGACCCGGCTCTTGAGTTGCGGTGGCAGCTTGAGCGATGTCGCCATGACAAGAGTCCCCTGGAACGATGAAGGTACTACCACGTTAGTACCAGCGCATCAGGCGGGCAAGGGAGCCGTGTCTAGCAGCCGGTCTCCACCGCGCCGATGTCCGGAGCCCCGCCGCAGAAGGGCAGGCCCACGTTGGCGCCCCGGTCCACGGCCACCGAGTCCGGCCCGAAGGCCGGCGGCGCCGCGCCCGCGTTGCCCGTGGTGGACGTGCTGTCCCCCGCCGCCTGCTGGAAGCCCACCAGGTCCACCGTCTTGCCGTTGGCCGTGAACTGCGCGCCCGCCGGGAACAGGTTGTGCCTCATCTTCAGGCCCGGCCGCTGGCCGCCCAGGTTCACCGCCACCCCTGACTCCGCGATGAGGTTGTTCTCCACCTGGAGGTTGCTCGTGGCACCGCCCGTGCCGTGACCCAGGATCAGCGCCGTGTCCGCGCGCGTCACCGTGTTGTTCACCAGCACCGTGCCCTCCGAGTTCTCCAGCCGGATGGCCGTCCCCTCGCCACCGCCCTGCTTCGAGATGTCGTGGACGCGGTTGCGCCGCACCACCACGCCGCTCGGCACCGGCCCCTCGTGGTTGCCTCCCACCGAGATGCCCTTGCCCGAGTCGTAGACCTCGTTGTCCTCGATGACCACGTCCCGCGCCGAGTAGTGCACCACCACCGCGTCACCCTTCGCCGTGGAGCTCGGCTTGAAGCCGTGCATCTTGTTGTTCCGGATGGTGACGTCGTGGCACGTCTTGATGTCCACCGCGTTCTCGCGGTTGGCGTAGAAGTGGTTGTTCTCGATGAGCAGCCCCTCCGCGGGCGGCAGCGAGCTGAAGCCCTCGGGCCCCAGGCACTGCACCGAGTCACCCGAGTTGTCGTGGATGTCGTTGTTGCGCACCGTGATGTCGTGCGACGCCGGCTGCACCACCACGCCGTGCGAGTCCTGGTTGCCCGAGCTCTTCACGAAGTCGTGGATGTGGTTGTTCTCGATGACCGCGCCCGTCGCGCTGTCATACGTGGTGACCGCCGCACCATGCGTGCCGTGGTGCAGCTCCGAGTTGGCCAGCGTGGAGCCCTTCACGTTCCCCTGGAAGGTCACCGCGTAGACGGGCTGCCGCTGCACATCCAGCTCGAGGCCGTCGAGGATCCAGTACGGCCGCCGCACCTGCACGAGCGCGCCGGAGCCGGAGCCCGGGACGATGCGCGGCTTGCCCTCGCCCTGCAGGGTGATGGGCGAGCCCTCGGAGCCGGCCTTGGCGTTGTCGCCGATGACGACGCGCTCGGCGTAGGTGCCCGCGAGCAAGCGGCCAGGAGGGCCGCTGGAGTCCTGCTCTTCTTGCTTGCTTGGATTGTCATGAGCAGGGGGAACCCCCATACCGGGCCCCGGTATTCGCCCCCCCGCCTCGCTGCCCGCCTGGACTCCAACCAGGAGGTGGCGGCCCGCGCCTTCCACAGGTACCGTCGGGGGGCTTTGCTCAAAGCCGTTCTCCCACTCCTCGCGCTGCTCCTCGTCACCTGCGCCGCACCGCGCCCGCTCGCGTCCGCGCCGGCTCCGGAGGCCCTGCGCTCCGAGTCCTCGGCCCGCCCGCGCCACGCCGCGCCCGCGCCCCCGGACAAGTCCTCCCTCCCCCCCCTGGATGCGCCCCCCCCCGGCGAGCTGCCCGGCCCGGACAGCCTCAAGCGCCTGGACTTCCGGGGCGGTGAGCCGCAGGTCCCCATCGGGTTGATGCAGGGCCGCCGCGAGGTGCGCTTCTCCCCCAGGGGGCGCATGCGGCTGCGCTTCGGCGGGGAAGCGGAGCGGATGTTGGAGGCGCCCGCGGGCTCGGTGTGGACGGTGCGCGTCACCGACGGCACGCCCGCGGAGCTGTCCGTGCGCATCCAGCTCGAGGAGCTTCCCTTCGCCGACAAGGAGGGCCTCGCCGAGGTGCAGGGCCGGTGGCAGGCCCGGGGCGTGGCGGTGCGCGCGCATGTGCTCGGCGTGCTCTACGGCATCGCGGGGAAGGTCATCGACAACCGGCGCTACCTGCTGCTGCTGGACGAGCAGCTCTCCCCGAAGCAGGCCACGGAGCGCCAGGCGGAGCTGCTGCGCCAGTTCGGCGTGCGCACCACCCTCTTCGAGGAGGTCCGCGCCCCCGCGCGCGCCATCCTCGAGCTGCGCGACGAGGCGGGCAACGTGGTGGGGCTCGCGCAGGACAGCCTCTACGCGGAGACGCTGGACGACGCCGGCTTCGACGTGCGGCAGGTGGAGCACGACGTCGGCTACGACAACCACGGCTTCGAGGACCGGAGCTTCCGCGGCACGCTGCAGCTCTCCGTGGATCGCCACGGCACGCTGGCGGTGGTGAACGTGGTGAAGCTGGAGGAGCTGCTCAAGGGGCTGGTGCCCTCGGAGATCTACGCCCGCGCGCACCCGGAGTCCCTCAAGGCGCAGGCGGTGACGGCGCGCGGCGAGGTGCTGGCGAAGGTGGGCATCAAGCACCTGGCGGATCCCTACCTGCTGTGCTCCGAGCAGCACTGCGCGGTGTACCGGGGCCGCACGGGCGAGGCGGCGAGCACCAGCGCGGCGGTCGAGGCCACGCGCGGCCAGGGGCTCTTCTCCTCGGACGGCAAGCTGGTGGACTCGGTGTACAGCGCCATGTGCGGAGGCCACACGGAGGACAACGACGTCGTCTGGGGAGGCCCGCCCAACCCGAGCCTGCGCGGGAGGCCGGATCTGATCGGCCCGGCGGAGGGAGTGCCCACGCCCGCGACGCTGGCGGAGTACCTCCAGGCGGAGCTGCCCGCGGCGTGCCGCCTCTCCACCTTCGCGCGGGCGGGCAAGTACCGCTGGGAGAAGCGCTTCACCGTGGAGCAGGTGAACGCGCTCACCGCGCACCTCGAGGTGGGGCCGGTGCACGCGCTGAGCCTGGGCGAGCGGGGAGTCTCCGGCCGGGCCCGCACCCTCACCGTGGCCGGCGAGAAGGGCGTCACCCAGGTGCGGGGCGAGCTGAACATCCGCCGGCTCTTCGGGATGCTGAACAGCGCCATGGCCCTGGTGGAGGAGGAGCGGGACGGCGAGGGCCGCCTCACCGGCTGGCGCTTCCGCGGCGGCGGCTGGGGCCACGGGGTGGGCATGTGCCAGACGGGCGCCATCGGCCGGGCGGAGGCCGGACAGCGCTACCAGGACATCCTTCGTTTCTACTTCAACGGTGCCGAGGTCGCGCCCATCTACTAGAAGAGTGCGTACACTCCAGGGGGAGTGGTCCAACCCAGGTTGTCGCCCCGAAAACGTCTTGGGAGTAACGGACGGGTTCGGGGGTTATCATCAGCACGCGTGTCGACGGGTCCTTCGGTTCCAGAGCAGACGTCCAGGCGCAGGCGCAGGCGGGAACACCCCGCTCGCTACCTCATTGCCCTCGTGCTGGCCTTGCTGGCGCACGGCGCCTTCGTCGGCCTGCTGGCGCTGATGGCCCACATCCAGCTCAACCTGCCGCCCGAGCCCAAGCCCCCCAGGCCGGCGAGCGCCGTCGTCATGCGCCCCCTCAGTGCCCAGGAGTGGGCGAAGAACCGCGGCCCCCAGGCGCCCGACTCGAAGCTCCCTCCGGCCAGCCAGCAGAAGCCGCCGGAGAAGAAGAAGCCCGAGGAGATGCCCAAGGGGCAGGTGGTGGACGTGGCCCCGGGCAACCAGCAGGAAGCACCGGACGCCCAGTACCTCGCCGAGCACGACAACAAGGTGGAGAAGGAGACGCGCGCGAAGAACCAGACGCCCTTCTACCGCAACGCCATGCCCCGCACGACGGCGCGCGAGTCCCGGGAGGGCTCGGGCCCCAGTGACGAGAAGGCGCCTCAAATCGCCGGCAACAACGGCGCGGGCGCGGACGAGCGGCCCATGAAGGAGGGCGGCAAGAAGTCCGCCTTCGAGCTGCCCGACGCCAAGAAGAAGCAGGAGATCGCCCTCAAGCAGGATCCCACCTCCCCCGGCCCCGGCATGGAGGTGAACAACAGCGACGAGAGCGACGAGCTGGCCGGCAACTCCAAGCGGCTGCGCATCCAGCAGGGCTTCGAGGACGACGAGGAGGGCTCCAGTGGCCGCCTGGGCTCCCCGGGGATGGCCCGGCTGATGCCCTCGCAGGCGGTGATGGATCAGATCATCGGCGGGGCGCCCAATGACCGGCTCCAGGACGTGGACGAGGGAGAGGGCACCTACCTCAATACCCGCGAGTGGAAGTACGCCAGCTTCTTCAACCGGGTGAAGCAGAGCGTGGGCACGCAGTGGGATCCCAACTCGGTGCTGATGCGGAGGGATCCCTCGGGGCAGACCTACAGCGGCAGGGATCGCTACACCCTGGTCAACGTCACCCTGGACGAGAACGGCCGGGTGGCCAACATCACCATCGAGAAGAGCTGCGGGCTGGACTTCCTGGACCTGGCGGCCGTGGAGTCCTTCAAGAAGGCCCAGCCCTTCCCCAACCCGCCGCCGGGCCTGCTGGAGGACGACTCCAAGGTGCGCTTCAAGTTCGGCTTCTTCATGGAGATGGGTGGCGGCCCCCGGATGCGGCTCTTCCGCCAGCCCAACTGAGGACCCGGGCACCCGGGAGGCTCGCGCGCGGGCCTCGTTGGAATTAGGGTGCGCCGCGTGGATGCCTCCTCGCAGATCCAGCGCAACCGGAAGGTGCGCACCGTGCTCGCCACCATCCTCGTGGCCAACTGGGCCGTGGCGGTGGCCAAGATCGTCTTCGGGTGGATGAACGACTCGGCCGCGGTGACCGCGGACGGCGTGCACTCCTTCATCGACGGCGGCTCCAACGTGCTCGGCCTGGTGGCCATGTCCGTGGCCTCCCGTCCCGCGGACGATGATCACCCCTACGGCCACGGCAAGTTCGAGGCGCTGGCCTCGCTGGGCATCGGGATGATGATCGGCATCGCCATGCTGGAGCTGGGCCGCATGGCGTTCGACTCGCTGCTGCACGACCGGCACCCCACGGTGACGCCGCTCATGGCGGCGGTGATGGTGGGCACCCTGCTGGTCAACCTGGCCGTCACCACCATCGAGCGCCGGCAGGGCGAGAAGCTGCAGAGCCCGCTGCTGCTGGCGGACGCGCGGCACACGCTCTCGGACGTGGGCGTGACGCTGGCGGTGCTGGGCTCCATGGGGCTGGTGTGGCTGGGCTTCCCCAAGGCGGACGGCATCGTCACGTTGGGCGTGCTGGTGGTGGTCGCCCGGGTGGCGTGGGGCATCGTCAAGCAGGCGGTGGGTATCCTCTCGGACACGGCGCGGTTGGATCCGCAGAAGGTGATGAACCTCACCCTCCAGGTGCCGGGCGTGCGCTCGTGCCGCGACGTGCGCAGCCGGGGAATGGAGGGGACGGTGTACGTGGATCTGAAGATCGAGGTGGATCCCCAGCTGACGACCGCCAAGGCCCACGTGCTGGCGGACGCCGTGGAGGCCCGGCTTCAGGCGGAATTCCCCGAGGTGGTGGACGTGGTGGTGCACGTGGAGCCGGGGAGCCCGTCACAAAGCGCCCTTCCGGACCCTACCCGGGCATGAACCTGGAACTCGCCATCTACGTCACGACCCTGGCCCTCATCGGCGCCAGCTACCTGCTCTCCGGCAAGCGCGAGCTGCGCGGCGCCGCGGCCCAGCAGCGCCAGCACGACGCCGAGCTCGACGCGCTCGTGCGCCCCATGCTCCTCTTCTCCATGAAGGCGCCCGTGGCGCACTGCTGAGCCCTCGCGGCTCGAGGGGCCAGGCTTTCCCACGCGTTGGGAATCCTGGAAACGGGTGCGGGCGGTGCCATGGTGCGCTCCGCGCGATACGCTCATGGCCGCTCCCCCCACCCCGAGAGCCATGATGCAGACCTCCTCGACGCCAGCGTTCGGCCCCGACTTCGTCCTCGACCTGGACGATCCCTCCTTCGTCACCAATCCCTACCCCACCTACAAGTGGCTGCGTGAGCAGGCGCCCGTCTACCACTGGCGGCCGCGTGGGGACGCCATCGTCTTCTCCCGTCACAAGGACGTCCGGGCGCTGCTGCTGGATCGCCGCTTCAGCAATGACTACCGCGTCTGGGAGTTCGCCCAGAACGCCTCGGCCTGGCCGCCCGAGCACGCCGAGTACAAGAAGATGATGGACAACGGGCTCTTCGGCCTGGCCGACGCCGATCACACCCGCGTGCGCCGGCTCGTCAGTGGCGCCTTCACCCCCCGGGCCGCCGAGCGCATGCGCGGGGAGATCCAGAAGGCCGTGGATGACATCATCGCCGAGAACGTGAAGGGCGAGCGGGTCAACCTCACGTCCGTCACCGAGCCGCTTCCCATGCGCGTCATCAGCGACATGCTGAAGATTCCGGACGACAAGCGCGCCGAGTTCCGCGCCTTCGGACTGGCGGTGATCCGCGCCTCCATCACCTTCAACAAGCCCGAGGAGCTCTTCGCGCTCATCGCCCCGATGCCGCGGTGGATGCGGATGCTCCGCGAGCTCATCGCCGGCCGCCGCGAGCACCTGCTCGAGGACGATCTGCTCAGCACCCTCATCACCGCCCGGGACAGCGAGAGCAAGCTCAGCGAGGACGAGATGCTCTCCCTCATCCAGGCGCTCATCACCGCCGGCTCCGACACCACGGTGCACGCGGCCAACTGGGCGCTCTACAGCCTGCTGCGGCACCCGGATCAGCTCGCCCAGCTGCGCGCGGATCCCTCGCTGATCCGCAACACCATCGAGGAGTCGCTGCGCTACGATCTCTTCGGCAAGGGAGGGATCCCCAAGTTCGCCAAGGAGGAGCTGGAGTTCGCCGGCCAGAAGATCCGCAAGGGCCAGATGGTCATCCCCTTCGTCACCGCCGCGCTCCACGATCCCGAGGTCTTCCCGGAGCCGGAGCGCTTCGACATCCGCCGCGACGTGAGCCAGACCATCGCCTTCGGCGCGGGCCAGCACTTCTGCCTCGGCGCGGCGCTGGCCCGGCAGGAGCTGGACATCGTCGTGGGCACGCTGGTGCAGCGCTTCCCGAAGATGCAGCTGCTGGGCGAGCCGGAGTTCACGCCGCACCCCATCATGCGCGCCATGTCCAGGCTCGAGGTGTCACTGGGCTGATGCGGTGGTAGACACCAGGGCACGGCTTCGTTTGCACGGCCCACGGTGCTCCAGCTACCGTGCCGGGGAGCCCCGCCTTGTCCTCCCCGGCCCCCTCCCTCCCACTCCGCTGGCATCTCGTCCGGCTCGCGGCCGGTACGCTCCTGCCCGCCGTCGTCTTCGCCGCGGTCGTGGTCTTCCAGCTGGCCCGCATGGAGCGCCAGGACGCCGAGCGGCGGGTGATCCGTTCGGCGCGCGTGCTCGCCACGGCCTTCGAGCGGGAGATGTCCGGCTCCATCCGGACCCTCCAGGCCCTGGCCGAGCTGCTGGACATGAGCGGGTACGAGGTGGCCGTGGCACACGACTGCCCGCAGGCGCTCCAGCAGGCCGACACGTTCCGTCCGGACGTGGCGCTCCTCGACATCGGCCTGCCCGAGGTGGATGGCTATGGGGTCGCCGAGCGCATTCGCGAGCGGCTGGGAGAATCGAGCCCCGTCTTCGCCGCGCTCACGGGCTTCAGCCAGGATGGGGACCGCACGCGCAGCCAGTCAGCGGGCTTCCGTCAACACTTCGTGAAGCCCATCGACATCGACGAGCTGATCGCCTTCATCGAGTCGCCGCGGCCGGCGCGAAGTGGAGCCGCGTAGAACGGCACGGTCCGTCACGTTCAGTACAGGAGCGGGCCCGCCTGACGGGCCTGTTATTGACTACTCGATAGCAAGAACACCTTCGAGCGGCTACCGCATGCGCGCCGACGAAGATTGGCGCCCCGGTGCGTCTCTCCACGAAGGTGTTCACATGAGTCATTCCAGGAACCAGGCCCACGAAGCCCCACCCGCGGGTCCACCCTCCACACAACGGATCACCCTCCAGGTCAATGGCACGGAGAAACAGCTGGAGGTCGCGCCCTGGACGACCTTGCTCGACCTGCTGCGTGAGACCCTCGGCCTCACCGGCACGAAGAAGGGCTGCGACCACGGCCAGTGCGGGGCGTGTACCGTTCTCGTCAATGGCAAGCGTATCAATTCCTGCCTGACCCTGGCGGTCATGAAGGACGGAGCGGAGGTGACGACCGTCGAGGGGCTCGCCACGGGCCAGACGCTCCACCCGCTCCAGGAGGCCTTCATCGAGCACGACGCCTTCCAGTGCGGCTACTGCACTCCCGGACAGATCTGCTCCGCCGTGGGGCTGCTCAACGAGGGCAAGGCGAAGACGGTGGAGGACATCCGCGAGCTGATGAGTGGCAACCTCTGCCGGTGTGGCGCCTACCCCAACATCCTCGCGGCCATCGACCAGGTGCGGCGAGCGCGGGAAGGGAGTGGTGGCCCATGAATCCGTTTTCCTTCGAGCGGGCCGAGACCATCGCGGGCGCGGTCAGCGCCATCGCGAAGAACGACAGGGCGCGGTTCATCGCGGGCGGCACCAACCTTCTCGATTTGATGAAGGAGAATGTCTCGCGGCCCGCCCGGCTGATCGACATCACGCGGCTGCCCTTGGCGAGGATCGAGGAGACCGGGGACGGTGGCTTGCGGATCGGCGCGCTCGTCACGAATGCGGACACCGCCTACGACGAGCGGATCCTGCAGCGCTATCCCTTGCTGTCCAAGGCCATCCTCGCGGGCGCATCGGCACAGCTGCGCAACATGGCGACGACGGGCGGCAACCTGCTCCAGCGCACGCGGTGTTATTACTTCTACGACACGGCCACGCCCTGCAACAAACGAGCGCCCGGCTCGGGTTGCGGTGCGATTGGCGGCTTCAATCGCATCCATGCCATCCTGGGCACCAGTGACAAGTGCATCGCCACCCATCCGTCGGACATGTGCGTGGCGCTCGCGGCGCTCGGCGCGACCGTCCGCGTGACCGGGCCGGATGGCGAGCACACCCTTCCCTTCTCTGGCTTCCACCGCCTGCCCGGAGACACGCCAGAGTTGGATACGAACCTGCGGCCCGATGAGCTCATCACCGCCGTGGACCTGCCCGCGAAGGGCTTCGCCACGCATCACGCCTACCTGAAGATCCGGGACCGTCAGTCGTACGCGTTCGCGCTCGTATCGGTGGCCGCCGCGTTGGAGCTGGACGGTGGCCACATCCGGGAGGCCCGGCTCGCGCTCGGCGGCGTGGCCCACATGCCGTGGCGCGACACGGCAGCCGAGGCGATGTTGAGCGGCAAGCCCGCCACCGTGGAGAACTTCCGCGCCGTCGCGGAGGCGATCGTCCGGGAGGCGAAGGGCTTCGGACACAACACCTTCAAGATCGAGCTGGCGAAGCGGGCCGTGGTGCGGGCCCTGGAGCAAGCCACCGGGATGGAGCAGCCGTCATGACGAAGACCTCGACCCTGCTTGGAAGACCCATCAGCCGCGTCGATGGCCGCCTCAAGGTGACGGGCGAGGCGAAATACGCCGCGGAGTTCAACGTCCCCGGTCTCACCCATGGCTGCGTCGTGTCGGGTGCGATCGCCAGGGGGAAGATCAAGAAGATCGACACGAGTGCCGCCCTCGCGGTCCCGGGCGTGCTGCACGTCTTCACGCACGAGAACCGGCCGCGAGCCGCCTGGTTCGACCGCAACTACCAGGACGAGGACGCTCCCTCGGGCTCGCCGTTCCGGCCGCTCCATGACGACGAGATCGTCTACAGCGGACAGCCCATCGCGCTGGTCGTCGCGGAAACGCTCGAGGTGGCGCGCTACGCCGCGTCGCTCGTCCAGGTGGAGTACAAATCCCATTCACACGAAACGGATCTGCGGGCCCGGCGTGACAAGGCCTATGCGCCCAAGGAGGGAAAAGGAGGCTTCGAACCGCCTCCGAAGCCCAGGGGCCATGCCGACAAGGCGCTCGCCAACGCCGCGGCGCGGATCGACGCGGAGTATTCCTCGCCCGTCGAGCACCACAACCCGATGGAGATGCACGCGACGACGGTCGTCTACGACGACGACGGCACGCTCACCGTCTACGACAAGACCCAGGGCGTGATGAACACCCAGAAGTATGTCTCGAAGGTGTTCCACCTGTCCCCGGAAGAGGTGCGCGTGCGCTCGCCCTTCGTGGGAGGAGCCTTCGGCTCGGGCTTGCGGCCACAGTATCAACTCTTCCTGGCGGTGATGGCGGCGCGCGAGCTGAAACGCTCGGTGCGAGTGGCGCTGACCCGCCAGCAGATGTTCACGTTCGGCCACCGCCCCACGACGTTGCAGCGGGTGGCGCTCGGCGCCTCGGCGGAGGGCAAGCTCGAGGCCGTCATCCACGAGACCGTCTCGGAGACCTCGCGCTTCGAGGACTACATCGAGGTCATCGTCAACTGGTCCGGCCTGCTCTACCGGTGCGACAACGTCCGGCTCGACTACAAGGTGGCGCAGCTCGACACGTACACGCCCATCGACATGCGCGCGCCCGGTGCGGCCGTGGGCGTGTACGCGCTGGAGTGCGCCATGGACGAGCTGGCCTCCGCCGTAGGCATGGATCCGCTCGAGCTGCGGCTGAAGAACTACGCCGAGCGGGATCAGAACGAGGACAAGCCGTTCTCGAGCAAGGAGCTCCGGGCCTGCTACCAGCAGGGTGCCGAGCGCTTCGGATGGGCCAGGCGCACGCCCGCCCCGCGCTCGATGCGCGAGGGCAGGCAGCTCATCGGTTGGGGGATGGCCACCGGCATCTGGGAAGCCATGCAGCAGGAGGCCAGCGCGAAGGCCGTCCTGGGCATCGACGGCAAGCTCACCGTCAGCAGCGCCACCGCCGACATCGGAACCGGGACCTATACGGTCATGACCCAGATCGCCGCGGAGACGCTCGGCCTGCCGGTGGAGGATGTGACCTTCAAGCTGGGGGATTCCTCGCTGCCCATGTCACCTCTCGAGGACGGCTCGTGGACCGTGTCCTCGGTGGGCTCGGCGGTGAAGGCGGCCTGCGAGAAGGTGCGCGAGCGGGTGTTCGAGCTCGCACGGAAGGTGAAGGGCTCGCCCCTCGCGAAGGCCCGCCTGGATGAAGTGTCGTTCGAGGGAGGGCACATCCGCTCCAAGGAGGACCCTTCCCGGGCGGTGTCCATCACCGAGGCCATGCGGCACGGAGAGGTCCTCCACATCGAGGAGCAGACGGTGTCCCTGCCCGACAAACACAAACAGTCGGCCTACACGCTGTGCACGCACTCGGCGGTGTTCGCGGAGGTCAGGGTCGACGAGGACTTCGGCACCGTGAAGGTCACCCGCGTGGTCAGCGCCATCGCGGGCGGCCGCGTCTTGAACCCGAAGACGGCGCGAAGCCAGATCCTCGGTGGGGTCGTCTGGGGAATCGGCATGGCGCTGGAAGAGGAGTCGGTCCCGGATCAGAAGCTCGGCCGGTTCATGAACCACAACCTCGCCGAGTACCACGTGCCCGTGAACGCCGACGTGCGGGACATCGACGTGATCTTCGTCGACGAGGAGGACACCATCGTCAATCCGCTCGGTGCCAAGGGGCTGGGAGAGATTGGCATCGTGGGCGTGGCGGCCGCGATCGCCAACGCCATCTTCCACGCGACGGGAAAACGCGTCCGGGACCTGCCAATCACTCCAGACAAGCTGCTCTAAATCGCCTCAGGGATGTCCTGAGACAAAGCGCTGATACCGCGTCCATTTCCCCTCGCCCTCCGGGAGAGGGAATATTCGGTCACAGTCCTGAAAGGGATCAAGGGGCGGACACGAACCACTCCCAGTCCTCGGCATCCGCCGGGAAGGGATTCCTCTGGCGGGAGGCGAGCACCTCGGCCCGCCAGGCCTGGAGTCCCCCCTTCAGCGGCCAGCCCCGCGTCCACACTCGGGTGCATCCGCTGCTCCTCGACTCCCGGGTTGTCGCGGGGGCGTGGGTGGGCGAGGCTCCCCACCCTACCGGAGGTGTTGATTGTACATGCCGTCCACCCGCGTGCTCGCCGCCGCGCTGCTCGTCCTGCTGTCCGCTTGTGCCACCTCGCGCCCCGCCCCCCAGGCGGAGGCCCCCACGCTCTCTCCCGACCGGAAGGCCCTGCGCCGCATCGTCGATGCGCACCTCGAGGAGCAGTTCCGCCGCTTCCCCCAGTTCGCCACCAGCAAGGGCCTGCACACCTACGATGACCAGCTGGCCGGCTTCACCGCCGAGGAGCAGCTGTCCTGGGCCGCCTTCCTGAAACAGGAGCTCGTCACCCTGCCCCAGCAGGTGGATCGCTCCCGGCTGTCCCCGCTCGACCAGGCCGACTACGACATCTTCGAGTCCAACCTGAAGGCCCGCATCCTGGACATCGAGGAGGTGCGCGGCTGGGAGCGCAACCCCAACACCTATCTGAGCACCGCCTCCAGCTCCGTCTATGGGCTCATCAACCGGGACTTCGCGCCGCTCGAGCAGCGGATGCGCTCGGCGGTGGCCCGCATGGCGCGGCTGCCCGAGGTGTTCGCCGCGGGCAAGGCGGCGCTGAAGAACCCGCCCCGGCTGTGGACGGAGATCGCCCTGCAACAGGCGGCGGGCACGCGCTCGCTGCTCGCCAGCACCCTGCCCCAGGCCTTCGCACCGGTGAAGGACGCGGCCCTCCAGGAGTCCTTCACGCGCGAGCAGGCGAAGGCGCTCGCGGCCCTGGAGGACTACGTACGCTTCCTACGCGAGGACCTGCTGCCGCGCTCCAACGGGGACTTCGCCATCGGCGAGTCCATCTACCGCCGGAAGCTCTCCTACGAGGAGGGCGTCACCGAGGACATCGACAGCCTGCTGGCCTGGGGCCGCGCGGAGCTGAAGCGCACTCAGGACGAGTTCCGTGAGGTGGCGCGCCGGCTGGATGCGAAGAGGGCGCCCATGGACGTGTACCGGGAGCTGGGCAAGGAGCACCCCACTCCGGCGGAACTGGTGCCCACCACGCGGGCGACGCTGGAGACGATCCGCCAGTTCCTGGTGGACCAGCACATCATCACCATCCCGAGCGAGGTACGGGCGCAGGTGGCGGAGACGCCGAGCTTCAACCGGGCGCTCTCCTTCGCGAGCATGAACACGCCGGGCCCCTTCGAGACAGTGGCCACCGAGGCCTACTACTACGTCACGCCGCCGGACCCGTCCTGGAGCGCCGAGCAGACGGAGCAGCACATGAGCTTCTACAACCGCCATGCGCTGGAGCTCGTCTCCATCCACGAGGCCTACCCGGGCCACTACGTGCAGTACCTGTGGACCAACAAGAAGGTGGACTCGCGGGTGCGGCAGTTGATGGGCAGCGGCTCCTTCAGCGAGGGCTGGGGCCTGTACACCGAGCAGATGATGTTGGAGGCGGGCTACGGCGGCAGGGGCGTGGCGGCGGACAAGCTGAAGCTGAACCAGCTGGCGCTCTACCTGCAGCGGCTGGCGCGCTACATGGTGGGCCTGTCGCTGCACACGCGCGGCATGACGTACGAGCAGGCGGTGCGCTTCTTCGAGGAGGAGGCGTACATGCCGCGCATCAACGCCGAGCGCGAGGCTCGCCGGGGCACGAGCGATCCCACCTACCTGGTGTACGCGCTGGGCAAGAAGATGCTCCTGGAGCTGCGCGAGGAGGCGAAGGCGCGCTGGGGCAAGGACTTCACCCTGCAGCGCTTCCATGACGCCGTGGTCTCCTACGGCTACCCGCCCGTGCCCGTGGTGCGCCGGCTGATGTTCGGCGAGAACTGAGCGCCGGACGGCTCAGCGCCCACTCTCCCATCGAAGGGCCCGGAACCAACCGCTGGTCCCGGGCCCCGCGCTACTTCACCCGATCATCGACTCACTTGCAGAGCGGACTGCCCTCGGTGGTGCCCTCGGGGCATCCCTGGCCGACGCAGTACTTCACGCCGCTGTCCACCACCGTGCGGCCGGACTGATCATGCGGCACGACCACACGGCAGGAGGCCTCGGTGGAGAGGCCCGCGTCGTTGGTGATGGCGTAGTGGATGGTGTAGACGCGGCCATCCCCCGTGCCCTCGCGCTCCGAGCGGATCTGCACGAACGACTTGCCCACGATGATGGACATGTCCTCGCAGGTGCGGCCGTCACCGTTGCCATTGGCATCCTCCACCTCGTCCGAGGTGACGCGGAGCACATGGCCGTACGTGTCCAGCGGCAGCGTGTTGCCGCACGAGTCCGTCGCGGGCTGGGCGCAGTCGGACAGCGACAGGGTCACGTACTTGTGGTTGGGCGGCCACATCTGCACGCCCTTGTCCGCACCGGCCACGGGCGCGCCGTCATTGCAGTAGCCGCAGACGTCGTCGCCACCACCACCACCACCGTTGCCGTCGTCATCGTCGTCGTGACCGCCACCACCGTTGCCGTGGCCATCGCCGTCGTCATCGCCGTCGTCGCCCTCGTCATCATCGCCGCCGCCCGTGCTGCCGACGATCACCGAGAAGCCGCACGTGGACACGTTTCCGAAGGCGTCCTGGGTCGAGCAGGTGACGGGCGTCTCGCCCACAGGGAAGGTGGAGCCCGAGGGATGCGAGCAGTTGACGGCCACCTCGCCGCAGTTGTCCGTGGCCGAGGTCGTGTAGTTGACCCGGGTGCCACTCGGGGCGCAGGCGCGGATGACGATCGGAGAGGTCGGGCAGCTGAGCACCGGCGGCGTGGTGTCGCCGGTCACGGTCACGTTGAAGCGGCAGGAGGCCGTGTTGCCCGCATCATCCCTGGCGGAGCAGGAGACGGACGTCTCGCCCACCGGGAAGGTGGAGCCCGAGGCGTACGAGCACGACAGGGTGGCCGGGCCACAGGTATCCGTGGCCGAGGCCGCGAAGGTGGCCGGGGCTCCGGCGGGCGAGCACGTCTCGAGCACCTGCGAGGCCGGGCAGCTGACGGTCGGCTTCGTGGTGTCCACCACGGTGACGTTGCCCACGCACTGGTCGGTCGCCGCGCCATCCGAGGCCGTCAGGGTGACGGGATGCGTACCCAGGGGCAGCGAGGTGGTGGGCACCTCGGTGATGGACAACGGCGACGGCCCGTTGTCCGGGTCGTAGCTGCCATTGTTCACGCTCGCGCTGCCCAGGCAGTACACGTCCGCGTTCACCGTCACGTCCCGGCACAGCGCCACCGGCGGCTTGTTCGTCGGCGTGGTCACCGTGCACGTCAGGTTGCCCGTGGCCGAGGAGCCGTTGTTGTCCTCGCGGCACTCGGAAATGGTGCCCTTGCCCGTGCCGTCATCGTCCACCACGGCCCACACCTCGGTGGTGCCGAAGCTGGTGGAGGACACCACCACCGTCGCGATGGCCGAGCCGCCCACCGGCAGCGCATCCGTCACCGTGGCCACGCCCAGCAGCGTGCCACCCGTGGCCGGATTGCCCTTGTAGAAGGCCACCTTCACACCCGCCGCCACGGCCACCTCGCCCTGGTTGCGCACGCGCGCGCCCAGCACCAGCGAGCCGTAGCCATCGCACGACGTCGTCACATCCGACGCCAGCAGGTCCGCGGCCGCGAAGGGACTCGGCCCGTCACCGAAGTAGTTGGCCACGTTGGAGCGGAAGTTGTTGAGCTTCGGGTTGAGCCAGTTGGCCGCGGGCAGCGTCGGAATCGTTCCGTCGTTGTTCACGTTCGTGATGCTGTACGCGTGCTGGTTCCAGATCTTGCGCGTCCCGGCCCACCCTTCCTTCTTGTCGTGCCACACGCGCACCCCGTTGAAGCCCGGGGCGCCGTGGTTGTTCTCCACCGTGACAATCTCCGCCGCGCCGTCCCCGTCCACGTCCGCCACGATGGGGAACTCGTGCGTCGTGCCCGAGCTGTGCGCCGTCTCCCAGCGCAGCGCTCCCGTCACTCCGTCGAAAATCCGCAGCTTCAGCTCGTCCGCGTAGATGACCTCCAGCCGCCCGTCATCCTCGAAGTCGAACGTCGTCGACGTCGTCTTTCCCGAGCTGTACTCCTGGATGGGGAAC
>NZ_DASUNC010000124.1:0-44461 GCF_036277355.1 Archangium sp. | reverse complement strand
CCTCCACGGGCACGAAGGACATGGCCGTGCGCGCTCCCTCCTTCCCTTCACGCCTGCGCGTCCAGAAGCGCAGCCTCTCGCGCGGCAACCCGTGCTTGCGCATGAAGGCCGACTGCGTGCCTCCTTCCTCCTCCCACGCTCGCACCACCTGCGCTGCTACCTCCAGGGTCCACCTCGGCCGCCGTGCTGCTTCCAACCACGCTGGCTCCGCCTTCGTCGTCGCTGTGTTCGTCGTCATCGCGCCGCGCACTCTGCGGCTCCTCGAGCACCAGCTCTACCTGGGCTGGATCGGACGCTTACGCCGCCGCGCCCTACTCGGGATCCAACGCCCATGTGCCTTCCTCCCAGTGCTTCAGGGTCATGACCGCACCAATCGCCGCCATCCCGTCCCCGCTAGCGGCTGCCTCTAGAACTGCCTTTGCTTCCGCTGTCCGGTAGCGTAGCAGAAACGCAGCAGCCTTGACTCGTACATCCGGGCGAGGGTGCTGTAGCAGGACGGCGAGCGCGTCACGTCCGGCATTACCCTCCGAGCGCAGTTTCTTGAGCGCAGATGTGTAACGGTTTGCGTGCTTGTTTCCGGTCTTGGCATCCCCTCTCTTTACCGCCTCTGTCTGTGCGGCCACATTCTCCGCAAATTCCTCTACAAGTCTATTCAGATCCTTCACCACTCCCCACTCCTGATCTTTTTGATGACAAGCAAGCCAAACGAGCGCTGCGCCTCGTAGCTTTGCGTTCTGATCCACTCTCGCACTGTCAGGCCATACGAACTGGTGACATCGAAGTTCTTCGAGGAGTAAAACGCACTCACTCTGGTATGCAGGTCCTTCTCGAGCGGAATCACGTTTTCGGTATTGTGAATGGCCTCGGCGCCGAAGCGCTTGATATTGAATTTGTGCTTCTCGACAAGGTGATGCCACTCCAGGCCCTCGCCAGCTTTGCCCATCTGACGTTTAAAGGCTCTGAACGAGCTGAAGGCACGATGCCCACCGGCGAGAATTCTGCCGCCTTTCGTGTTCTCCTCGGGCTTGAGTGCAGAACGCCCGCCGCCTCCGTTCCGGGCAGTCATGGACGCAGCGTTGACCGGCAGGACAACGCGGATCGTGCCCTCGTTCACGGAAAAAATGACTCGCTCGGTGCCGGTTGCTGTATCCATCAGGCGAAGCCCGGTGTTTGCCTCGACCGTGCGCGAGGCTTGCCCGAAGCCCGGCAGCTTTGGCCCTTTCGACATGAGCGCCGCCGTTTCGCCTATCGCCGCCGTCGCCACCATGACGAGAATTCGCACGCTATTGGGGCCGATGACATGGCCGAACCGCTCGCCTATCTCGCGCAGCTCCGCAAAATTAGAAGCTTGCGGCGCATCTTCGTAAAGCTGCGCATAGGCACGCAGCAGATCGAAGAATTCCCATCCGAGATAGCCCCACATGAGCACGGAAAATGCGAGCGCAACACCTTTCGTGACGGGCTCGGGTGCAAGCAAAAGCGACATGTATACTGTAATGGTGAAGCTGAGAGTAGCCAGCACCCGCGTAGGGTTGAGCATGGCCCGCACTTCCGCGTCCACTCCCTCCAGGGCAGGACCCACCGCCAGGGCAAGGGCAATGCTGCGCTTATCGTCAGCTTGTAGGCGGGGCCCGTCATCAAACAAAGTCAGACAGTCGCCAGGAGTACCGCGCCGCTCGCAAAATCGCCCATAGGACTGCGCAACGTCTGATTGCCACGCTTCGCCACTCAAAGGCGCAGACGCTAGCACCAGCTTCCGGCCTACGTACAGCGGGAGGCATGCGGTGGACACCCGCAGCGGGACTTGGAGCCAAAATTTTGCCAGAGCGGCCGTAAGCTCGGAGTCACTGACCCGCACCGGCTGAAAGTCCGTGGGCAGGTTGGAAAAGATGGCTTCGCTGTCGCCTGTGTCTTCTTCGTCCAGCCCTCCGCCCGAAGGGGCCCCCGTGGCGCACGCTGTAACCCACATCAACGCCGCCAGGGCCAGTGCCCCCACGCGCAAGGGCCGCCGTGTGTCCACGGGGCGAGTGTCGACGGCATGCCTGGACATTTACGCACCTCTCGGGGCAAGCCGCCCGAGTTGGAAGCCAAACCC
The DNA here is from genome assembly GCF_036277355.1 of Archangium sp. Classification (GTDB taxonomy): domain Bacteria; phylum Myxococcota; class Myxococcia; order Myxococcales; family Myxococcaceae; genus Archangium. The sequence goes on along the minus strand of NZ_DASUNC010000124.1, from coordinate 42,366 downwards.
GCCGATGACAGAAAACGGCTGCTAGCCAGGTCAAGCCGTCGGGTCTGGTGAAGTGCCCGAACCCCATGCGAGAGGAGGGCGCGGCTCGGAGCGGCGGGTCACTTCTAGTGAAGGCGGCGGGAATCGAAGCCGCCGAGGGGGACGTCCCCGTTCAGCGGGTGGGGGGCGCGGCCGCCGGTTTCTTCTGGAGTGCGTCTCGCAGGGGGACGACCTTCGTCTGGGAGAGGTCCACGGACGTGAGGAACTCGGTGTCCGAGGAGCGCTTGCGCAGCTCCGCCAGATGAGTCCGCAGCCGGCTCTGGCGCTTGTCCTTGCGTGGGTGCTCGGTGGACAGCCCCTTGTCCGGCAGCTTCGACAGGAAGGCCACGTATTCCTCGGGCGCGTAGCCGGCGGCCGCCATCAGCTCCACGGCCTCGGTGTCGGCGGCGTACTCGTCCTCCTCGCCGAAGCCCTTCTCGCTCAGGCGCGCGACGACCCCGTGGGTGATGGCCTGGATCGCCTTCTGGCTCAACGCGTTGAAGTCGAAGTCCGCCTGGGTGGCGAGCTGGTTGAAGAGGCCGCGCAGCTCGGCGGAGGGAAGCATCTGCCCGAGTCCGCCCACCGCGCGGCCGATCTCCTGCACCTTGTCCTCTCCGAACTGCTTCAAGGGCTTCGAGCGCTCGTTGGCCACGCCCTCCTCGCACTGCTCCACGAGGTAGCGCTGGTACTCCCGCATCGCGTGCTTGCCGGTGATGTGGGCAATCTCATGCGCCAGCACGCCCGCGAGCTGGGCCTCGTTGTCCAACTGCGCGAGCAGGCCCTCGGACACGAAGACGTAGCCGCCGGGCCCGCTCACCGCGTTGACGCCGTCGGACTGGAGCACGCCGAACGTCCAGGGCAGACCCGGCCGGCTGGACTGGGCCGCGAGGTTCTTGCCAATCTTGTTGAGCTGCACGTGCAGCGCCCTGGCACCCGGCCGGCGCGTGAGCCCGCCTCCCCGGCTCACCCAGTCGACGCTCACCGCGCCGCCAAAGGCGTTCTCCTCCTCGTAGGTGATGGCGCGGGCCTTCAGCGCGTCGCAGTCCTTCCGCATCGCGGTGGCGCGGAGCTCCGCCTCCTCGGACTGTCTCGCGAGCTGCCCCAGTTCGCCGTTGGACTGGCTCGCCACCTGGCGCAGGGCGGCGCAGCCCGGAAGGCCGCCGAGCAGCAGGCACGCCACGAGGGTCGTCACCTGTCGCCGTGCCATCACTTCCCTCCCTTCTTCCTGGCGGGGGAACGTCCCGCCACCTGGGGACGGCCCACCACCTCGGGCAGCCCTCCCGCGCGCGCGTACTCGGCCACCTGGGCCGTGTCGATGGAGGCGGCGAGCGACTCGAGCTCGATGAGTTGCTGGACGCTCTCGGGCCGGCTCAGCGTCTTGCCATACGCGATGGCTCCGGGCCCCAGCGCCTTGACGGCCGCTCCCGAGGAGGCGAATGCCTCGGGGGACAGCGGCTTGTCCGGGCTCTTGCTGGTGACCTCCAGCGACGGCGGCGAGACGGAGAGGTTGGCCTGGTAGACGAAGCCCTGGACGGGGCCCTTCTTGTCCACCGGCACCGTCACCTTGTACCAGGGCGTCTTGCCCTCGCGGCTGTCGTACGTCACCGCCTTGCCGGGTTGCAGCACCACGAGCGTGTCCGCGGTGGGGCTGCTCGAGGCCTTCAGGTGGGTGTTCTTCGCCTTGATGTACAGCGTGCCCCCGGGCTTCACGGCCAGGGCGGTGCCCGGGACGGCCAGGCACACCAGCGCGAGCAGGGGAGGAAGTTTCTCGAGGCTCACGGTCACTTCTCCAGGCTCACCACCCCATCGAAGGGGAGGGATGGGGGATTCAACGCATAACGCTCGCACCGCGCAAGCAGGGCCCGGCTGGGTCCATCCTCCGGGTCCGCCGCGAGCGCTTCCTTCAGCACGTGGCTCGCCTCCTGGAAGCGGGCCTCCCGGTAGAGCGCGAGCGCCTGGTGGTAGCGCTCCACGGTGGCGCGCTTCGCCGCGGGCAGCTCACCGGCGCGCGCCAGCAGCTCGTACACCGTCACCGCCTCCTGCTTGCCCGCCACCCGCACCCGGTCCAGCTCCCGCGCCTCGATGTGCTCGCGCGCCATCGCGTAGGTGAGCGGGCCGATCATGATGGTGGTGTCGTAGGCCTTGTTGGCGCCCTCCAGCCGGGCGGCCAGGTTCATCCCGTCCCCGATGGCGGTGTAGTCCAGCAGGTGCTCGCTGCCGAAGTTGCCCACGAACATCTCCGCCGAGTTGAGGCCGATGCGGGTGTAGACGTCCGGCAGGCCCTCCTTCTGGAACTCGGCGCGCAGGGCGTCCACCTCGGCGCGCACGGCGAGCGCCGCATGGCAGGCCCGCACCGCGTGGCCGGGGATGGTGAGCGGGGCGCCGAAGAGGCACACCACCGCGTCGCCGATGTACTTGTCCAGGCAGGCCCCGTGCGCCATCAACACCTCGCTGACCCGGGTGAGGTAGCGGTTGAGCAGGGCCCCCAGCGCCTTCGGGTCATCCTTGAAGCGCTCGCTGAAGGAGGAGAAGCCGCGGATGTCGGAGAAGAAGGCGGTGATCTCCCGCGTCTCGCCCTCCAGCGAGGGCAGCTTCTGCTGCTCCACGAGTTGATCCACCAGCGTCTTGTCCAGGAAGCGGTTGAAGGACAGGCGGAGCCGCTCGCGCTCGCGGTTGGCGAACATGTGGTTGAAGGCCACCGCGGACAGCGCGGCGAGCTCCCCCGCGTAGACGGGCATGGCGTTGAGCAGGTGCACCCGGCCGTGCTCGAGGAACAGGCCGGTGACGAGGAAGAAGCCGAAGAAGAGCAGCAGCGGCCAGGCGAGCTCCAGCAGGGGCACGCGCACCAGGGAGATGAGGGCCCCGGAGACGAGCGCCACGAGGAAGGTGAGCAGCAGGGAGGCCGGGTAGGGCGCCTGGGTGATGAAGCCTCCGGACAGGAGGGACTCCAGCATCACCGCGTGCTTGACGAGGCCGGGCGCATCGCTCTGGAAGGGGGTGGGCTTCACGTCGCTGGTGCCCACCGAGAGCCCGCCCACCAGCACCACCTTGCCGCGGAAGGTGCCCTCGGGGATGACGGGCACGTAGGGCGTGCCCTCGCGCTGGTGCTGCTGGCGGCGGGCCCAGTCCTCCAGCACCGCGTAGACACTCAGCGCCTCGAAGCGCTCCGTCCACCTGCCGCCGAAGTCCAGCTCGGCGCTGCCGTCCGCGTTGATGGGCAGCTCGCGGGAGCCGATCCGCAGCCTGCCCGGCGTCAGTTCGACTCGCTCCGCGCCCAGGATGTCCGCCACCGCGGCCAGGGACAGCGTGGCGTAGGTGTTGGCTCCGTCCGAGTAGGCGAAGCGGGTGCGGCGCAGGCGCCCGTCCTCGTCCTCCTCCTGCAGGACGAGCCCGAAGCCCGGTGTGGCGCGCACCAGGCCGGGCAGGGGCGTCACCGGGTGGCGCATGAGCCGGGAGCCCGTGTCGCCCGGCTTCTGCTCCAGCGAGGGCAGCGCCAGGCCGGGGTGGTGCACGGGGAAGGCGAGCGCCCGGGCCACCTCCTCCGGCTTCAGGGGCGCAGGGCCCTCCGCCCCGGCGAGCTCGACGAAGTCCTCTTCCCCGGCCTCCGCGGCGGCCGGGCGGACGTCCGGCGCGGGCGGCGTGGGCCGGTGGGGCAGCCGGTTGACGGGCTCCACCCGGGGCAGGGCGGGCTGGCCCGCGTTGATGCTGAAGCCGAGCGTGAGGGGAATGCCGCGCTCCTCCAGCACCTGCGCGAGGGCCAGGTCATTGCTCTCGTCGGTGCCCCGCTCGTCCATCACACCGTCGAAGACGATGGCCCGGGCGCCCTCGTCCACGAGGTGCTCGAAGACGCGCGCCCACAGGTTGCGCGAGTACGGGTAGACGCCGTAGTTGCGGACGTACGACTCGTTGTCCCGGATGCCCTGCAGCGTCGTGTCGTCGATGCCGACGATGACCACGTCCCTGGAGCGCGGATGGCCCCGGGTGAAGAAGGTGAGGCCCTGGTCGTAGGCGCCGCGCTCGGCCTCGCTCATCCGCAGCAGATCGTACCTCTGGCAGAGCGCGGCGAAGGCGGTGGAGAGCACCGCCGCCAGCAGGATGAACTTCCAGCCATGGCGCAGCCGCAGGGCGTAGACGTGGAGGAAGGGCTTCACGGACGGGCTCGGAGGCGTCGGTGCGTCATCTGGCCCGCATGTTACAGAAGTAACGCCGTTTCCGCGCGTGATGTCCCGGCTCGCCGCGTCCGGAGCGGGAGCCGCGCGCCATGGCCCGCTTCATCTCCGCTATGCTCGCGGTGGCGGTTGCCTCGACGCCCCGTGACGCGGCCCGCGCACGTTCCACTCGCAGGACCAGGAGAACACACCATGAAGCACCTTCAACTCGTGATGGCCGCGGGACTCGCGCTGGGGAGCGCGGCCTGCGGTGACTCGAGCCTCGCGCCGGACGAGGGGCTCCAGCCACGCGTGAGCGTACGCGGTCTGAGCAACACGGTCCTTCCGCGCGGGCTGACGGAGGAGGAGCTGCTGCGCACGGAGACGGACCCGGCGCAGGGCGCGGCGCAGGCGTATGCGTGGCAGTGCAACCCGGGGCTGTACGGCTTCACCTCCGCGCCCTCGGGCGTGCGTTTCCCCGGCGAATATGCGTCCACCACGGGCCTTCTCATCGGCTGGCCGCAGTATGGCTGTGACGTCACCGAGCTGTCGGACCTCATCCGCACCGCGCTGGGCCGCACCCAGGTGACGGTGGTGGTGTCCACCGAGCACCAGCAGGGGGCGCGGACGTGCCTGCGGCACCGGGGGGTGAGCGACGTGCAACTGGCCCAGGTGGAGTGGGTGAACGCGCCGGTGGACAGCATCTGGATGCGCGACTACGGCCCCGAGGTGGTGACGGGGGTGGACGGCTCGCGGCAGCTCATCGACATGTCCTACTACCCGCAGCTCTCCGGCACCTGCAACAACCTGGCGGGCCGCACCAGCGACGACGCGGTGCCCACGCGCCTGGCGGAGGCCTGGGGCTCGCCCGTGCACCGCGCGAAGGTGCGCCTGGAGGGCGGCAACCTCCAGACGGATGGCGCCGGCACCTGCTTCCGCGCCCAACGCAATGCCAACGCGCGCAACTGCTTCTCCGGCTGGTGCTACACCGAGGAGGAGCTGAACGAGGTCATCGGCGGCTTCCACGGCTGCCGCGTCCACGCCATGGAGTCGCTGGTGGGCGGCGTCATCGACCACATCGACATGTGGATGACCGTGCTCTCCAGGAAGACCATCCTCGTGGGCCGCTACGACGTGACGGATGACCCGGAGAACGCGGCCATCCTGGACCGCAACGCGCAGCGGCTGAGCGGCCTGGGCTACCGGGTGGTGCGCGTGCCCATGCCCAAGCCCTACTGCAAGCAGCTCAACGCCACCTGCACGGGCCAGGAGAATCTCATCGGGCCGTGCGATGGCACCAGCGAGCGCGTATGGGCCACGTACATGAACTCCATCCGCCTGGGCAACGCGTTGGCCGTGCCCGTCTTCCGCTGGGTGCCCGGCTCGCACAAGGCCATCATCGCCGCGCAGGAGGCCGAGGCCTTCGCCATCTACCAGCGCGAGCTGGACCGCGAGTTCGGCCGGGGCGCCGTCCAGGTGGTGCCCATCCCGTCGGACGGCATCATCCCCTGCCAGGGCTCGCTGCACTGCGTGACGATGACGTACCGCTAAGGGTGGGAGTTTTTCCGGAAATTCCTTGATTTCTGTTCCGGCTTCATTTGAAGTCGGAGCGCCCCCGGAGGGCTTGCCTCGCTGCGGCTCTCACGAGCGGGTGGGTGAGCGCTCGCACCCAGCAACAAGGAGCCATTGCAATGCAAGGACGAATCCATTCCCGCGGGCCGAGAGGCCGCGGGCTCGGAGTGGCGCTCGTGGCACTCGGTGTGGCGGCCGCCCTCGGCGCGTGCTCGGAGGGGTCTCCCACCGAGCTGCCTTCGCTGGCGGAGAACGCACAGGCCATCAAGAACGGGCTCCCCTGGGATCCATGGACGCAGACCACGCAGACCTGGACGCGCAACGTGGTCCGGCTGGGGGGGTGCACCGGCACGCTGCTCAACCGCGAGTGGGTGCTCACCGCCGCCCACTGCTTCTCCAACGGCGCCAGCACGGAGCCCTCGACCATCACCGCCAGGCTCACCCTCGCCGATGGCAGCGTGGCAAGCTCGCCGGGCGTCGAGCTCCTCTTCCACCCTCGGGTCCCCGACGGCGTGGACGTCGCGCTCGTGCGCCTCGCGAATCCGATCGACCCCGGCGTCGGCTCGCTGCCCATCTACTCCGGCACCACCGCTTCGCTGATTGGAAAGACTGTCTTCTGTGCGGGCTATGGCGCCATCGACACCGGCTGGGCCTGCTCCGACAGCAGCCAGTGTCTGTCGGGTCAGTTCTGCAAGTGGGGCGTGTGCATGACGTCGAACGACGGGACGCTGCGCACGGCGAACTTCACCATCATCGGGGATACGGACGACCCGGTCATCTGGTACCAGTTCCAGGTTCCGAACATGCTCGGCCAGCTGGAGCTGCCCGGGGACTCGGGCTCGAGCTGCTGGGATGGGACGGGCCTCACCGGCGTCATGAAGGCTGGCAACCCGACGAACTACAACCGCCAGACCAGCGCCCAGGCCTTCATCGACTGGGTCAACAGCGTTGCAACCCCGGCCGTGCTCAAGCAGGTCAACAAGCCGGGGGCCGCGTGCCAGGCGGCCCAGGGGGGCCAGGCGACCTACTCGGGTGACGGCGAGGCCTTCAATGGAGGCAGTGGCACCCTGAAGCTCCTGTGCCCCATCCCACGCCCGGGTGAGGCCGGGTTCGCGGACGTGGTGGATGTCCCGCGGCTGTTCGTGTTCGATCGCCACCCGAGCCAGGACGTGTGCTGCCACCTCCAGTCGAAGAACCCCGACGGCCAGCTCATCACCACCACGCAGGTCTGCTCGAGCGGCGCGAGCTCTGCCTACCAGTCGTTGAGCCTGCCGTCCGTCTACGACGGCACGACCTGGAGCCAGTTCAACCTGGTCTGCTCCGTCCCGGGGAGCGCCACCCTCGGCCTCTCCGGCATCCAGGGGTATCGGTCGCGCCTGTCGAAACGCTGAGCCCCCTCACGAATTTCGGAACCGAGCCATCAAGCGTCAACCCAAAGAATCGGACAAATGAGGAATCAATCCATGTACAGCCAGCTCCACCGCCCCCTGAAGAGACTGCTCCTGCTCACCGGACTGCTCGCCGCTGGCGCCTCCCTGGGGGACTCGACCACCAACGCCCCCGGCTCGGCCTGTGTCGCCACGGGCAGCGCGAACCTCACCGTGCGCGACGACGGCGAGGCCGAGAATCGCACGGCGGCCGTGGTGACCGCCATCTGCCCGGCCGAGCGCCCGGTGGTCACCGGGACGACGACCCTCCTCAGCGGCCGCGTCTTCGTCGTGGATCAGAGCACCACGGGGAGCGTGTGCTGCCGCGTGGCCTCCAAGAACCCGGGCGGCACGAAGATCACCGGCGCGTGGCAGTGCTCGACGGGCAGCAGCAGCAGCTACCAGATCCTCGACCTGGCGCAGCTCACCGACACCTACACGTTCAGCTCGTTCTACATTGAATGCCAGTTGCCGGCGCTCAGCGGTGGCCTGGCCTCGAGGCTCCAGATGTACCGGGCGGTTCAGCAGTAGCGCCCCCGCGGGGGGCGCCGGAGGCCAGGCAGCCGCTCCGCTTTCGAGCCGCGGCGGCGCGGCGCGGCTCCCCTTCAATGTCTCGTGGATGCGGCGGGAATCGACCCCGCCGCCGGAGGCTTCTCAGAGATACCCGCGCGCCTTCAGGTTCTTCTCGATGCGCGCGTGCACGTCGCCCACGTTCAGCTCCAGCGGCGTGCCGGTAATCTGCGCGTAGGCCGCGAGGTACTTCTCCGCGAGCGACACGCGCACGTCATCCGGAATCGCCGGCGGCGTGCCATGGCCCTGGAAGCCCCGCTCGCGGATGAGCCACTGGCGGATGTTCTCCTTGTCCAGCATCCGCTGGTCCTCGCCCTGGGCGAAGCGCGCCTCGTACTCGTCCGCCACCCAGTAGCGGCTCGAGTCCGGCGTGTGGATTTCGTCGATGACGTACAGCTCATCGCCCACCTTGCCGAACTCGTACTTCGTATCCACGAGGATCAGCCCGCGCGTGCGCGCCCACTTCTGGCCCTCGAGGAACAGCCCCTTTGCCGCCTCGGTGATGCGCGCCCAGTCGCGCGCGCTCGCCAGGTTCTTCGCGAGAATCTCCTTCTCGGAGATGGGCTCGTCGTGCTGGCCGTACTGCGCCTTCGTGGACGGCGTGAGGATGGGGGAGGGGAACGCCTCGTCCTTGCGCATCCCGTCCGCGAAGGGCACCCCGTAGGCCGTGTGCGTGCCCTTCTGGTAGTCGCGCCACAGGCTGCCCGTGAGGTAGCCGCGCACCACCACCTCCACCGCGAAGGGCTCGCAGGCGCGCGCCACCGTCACGTTCGCGTCCGGCACGTCCAGCACGTGGTTGGCGACGATGTGCCTGGTGCGCTCGAACCAGAACGTCGCCAGCCGGTTGAGGACCTCGCCCTTGAAGGGGATGGTGGTCAGCACATGGTCGAACGCCGACAACCGGTCCGAGGTGACCAGCACCAGCCGGTCTCCCTGGCGGTACGTGTCACGGACCTTCCCCTGGTAGTGCTGGCCCAGGGTGGGCAGGTTCGTCTGCCGGAGCGTATGCGGAAGCTGCGCGTGGAGTGCGGAGGTGTTCACAGGAGGCGCCTCTGCCCCTCAGCGGGGCGGAAAGGAGGCGCGACTCTACTGGCCCGCGCCCGGCAGGGAAGCGGGACCTTGGGCCGCCGCCATGTACAGGAACGCCGGGTTGATGCGCAGGATGCCGTCCACGTACGCCGCCGCGTACGGCGCGCCCGAGGCCCGGTCCACCTGCACCCCGCCCGAGGGGTTGATCCGCCAGTGCGCCAGCAGCGTCCGGGCCACCAGCTCGGCCGCCTCGCGCTCCGACAGGCCCTGCAGGCCCTCGCGCCGATCCTCCGGCCAGCGCTCGCCCGCCCGGCCATCGAAGCTCAGCTGCAGCGGCGCCCCGGCGTCCGGCGCCAGGAGCAGATCCGTCCGCGCCTCGAAACCCGGGGCCGCCACCAGCTCACCGCGCTGACTGATGGGGAAGAGCACCGGGGCCTGCGCGGCCTGGCCCGCCTCCACCTCGGAGATGCGGGCCACCTCGCGGTACAGCTCCAGGCGGGTGGTGGACGTCTCGAACTCGAGCAGCTCGGGCGGACTGGTGAGTGCCTGTCGTGCGCTCAACGTCGCGCGCACGGGTGCACCCCCGACGCCACAACCGGTCAGGGTTACGAGGGAGAGGAGCAGGCTTGCGACCCAGCGACGCATCACCCGGGAATATACCGATGCGGGTCCGACACGGAAAGCTAAACTCGGATCCATGCTCTCGGTCGTGAACTTGACCGTCGTCCTCCACCAGACGCGATCACCGGACAACCTGGGGGCGGTGGCCCGGGTGATGGCCAATTTCGGCTTCTCCCGGCTCATCCTCTCCGACCCCGCCACCTACGCCTTCCGAGCGGCCGAGCGCCTCGCCGTCAAGAGCGACTCCGTCCTGGACGCCATGGCCGTGGCCCAGAACCTCCCCGAGGCCCTCCAGGACTGCGTGTACGCGGTTGGCACCACTTCTCGCACCCAGATTGAAGGCCGCACGGCGCTCACCCCCGAGGAGGCGGCGGCGCGGCTGGCGGAGCAGAGCCGGCGGGGGAGGGTGGCGCTGGTGATGGGGGGGGAGCAGCGGGGGCTGTCCAACGAGGAGCTGGCCTTCTGCACGGACTTCCTCGTCATCCCCACCAGCGAGGTGCAGCCGTCCATGAACCTGGCGCAGGCGACGGCGGTGCTGCTCTACCTGTGCTCGCGCGAGGGCCGGAAGCCCGCGGAGCAGCCGGTGGCCCCGGAGCAGCAGGGCGCGAAGATGGGGACGGTGCGCGCGCTGGGCGAGCGGATGCGCCAGGTGATGCTGGAGGCGCAGTTCCTCAACCCGCAGGCGCCGGAGCACATCCTCATGGAGCTGGAGCGGAGTCTGTTGCGTGCGGAGCTGACCCAGCGCGAGGCGGAGCTGTGGCTCACGGCCTTCAAGCACGTGGGACGGGCGATGGGCGGGGGCAAGGGCACTCCCGGGAAGGGAGCGCCCTCGCGAGGCCCCGGCCAGGACGGCTAGGCGGCGGCGTCGGCCTTCTTGTACGTCTCGGCGTAGTGCTTCTCGCACAGGCCGGCCTTGGACGTCTTCACGCGGCAGTCCGGCTTGGAGCAGGTGCGGTAACGGGCGTGGGGCAGCTCGCCCTGCCGCCACTTCTTGAAGTGGAAGAAGCAGTAGCTCTTGGCGCGGTAGGGGCGCTTGCAGCCCTCGACGGTGCAGGCCTTCTTGCCACCGGCCTTGGCCACGCGCGGCCACTTCTTCAGGGTCGTCTTCTGTGCTTCAGCCATGGAAATGCTCCTGTGTTGCGATAACGGTGCCTCGCGTCACCATGGGGAGACCCGCGGGGCGTGCAAAGGCGCTGTCTGTAGCTCTGGCCGTACCGGAACGCAAGGAGGCAGGCGGGGTTGCGGGCGCATCCCCCGTTTTCCGGCTAGGGAGAGGGGGCGTCCGGGCGGCCGCTGCCCCCCGTCGCCGGCTGCTCGTCCGGGGGGGGGCCCTTGGAGGCCTGCTGGACCTCGGTGGGGAGCTCCTCGAGCTTCACCCGCAGCTTCAGGGGCCGCTCCCCCCGGCGCACACGGAGGAGCACGCTGTGGCCCACGCCCCGGGCCGCCACCTGCCAGCGCAGCCTGGCGGCGCGCTCCACCTTCCCGGTGTCCAGGCCCTCGATGACGTCTCCCACCTGGAGCCCGGCGCGCGAGGCGGGGCCTCCATCCGTCACCTCGGACACCACCACGCCCCGGGCGTGGGCCAGCCCGTAGGCCTCGAGGGCGTCCGGGGTGCAGTCCAGCACGGACACGCCCATCCACCCGCGGCGCACGCGCCCGTACTTGCGCAGGTGCGGCACCACCGCCTTGGCGATGTCCACCGGGATGGCGAAGCCGATGCCCTGGCCCGCCACGTTGACGGCGTTGGCGATGGCCACCACGTCCCCGTGCACGTCCAGCACCGGCCCGCCCGAGTTGCCCGGGTTGATGGAGGCGTCCACCTGCATGTAGTCGAAGTCCCCGTCGCGGCCGTTGGGCGTCACGTCCGTGCGGCCCTTGGCGCTCACCACGCCCGCCGTCACCGAGTGCGTCAGCCCGAAGGGGTTGCCGATCACCACCACCCAGTCGCCCACGTCCACCCGCGACGCGGAGGCCAGCTTCAGCACCGGCAGCTTGCGGCCCGCGTCGATCTTCAGCAGCGCGAAGTCCGTGCGCTCGTCCTCGCCCAGCAGCTCCGCCGGGTACTCCTCGGGGTAGCCCTGCTCGGAGAGCACCGAGATGGAGATGCTCTCCGCGCCCTCGATCACGTGGGCGCTGGTGAGGATGTAGCCGTCCGGATGGATGATGACGCCCGAGCCGATGCCCTTCTGCTGCTCCCCCTCGGCATGGGTGCCCGGCTGCTCCGTGGTGATGGACACCACCGCGGGCATGGCTGACCGGGCCACCTGGCTCAGCACCGAGCGCTCCTCGCGGACGGAGCGCTGTTGCGCCTCCACCCACAGCCGCTCGTCCTCTCCCCGCCGCGCCCCCCAGGCTGGCGCACCCAGGGTGCCGCACAGCACTGTCGCCAGCGCGACACCCCTCCACCACCGTCCACCCGTCATCGTCCCGCCTCCGACCCCCGCCCGCCTCGCGAGAAGCTAGGGAGGGGGGGGCCGGAGGGGAAGCGGGGCGGCCGGCAAGGGTAGGGAACCCTACTTCTTCTGGGCGATGATGCGGTCGATCGCCGCCCGATCCTCGTTGGTGATGCGCTCGCGCGGCGCCGAGGCCGCTTGCTTCGTCGTCCGGGTGACGGTCTCCCGGGCGTCGTCCAGCGCGTCCTTCAGCTCGCCCTTCACCCGCTCCACCTTCGCCGGCTGCACGTGGCGCTTCCACTCCCGCTGCACGTACTCCATCGGCGGCCGTCCATCGATCTCACCGATCGCCAGGAAGACCCCGAGTCCCACCGCACAGCCCGTCCATACCAGGAACTTCACGAAGCCCATGGTTCACATCCTCCTACCCCCTCATACACGGGGGCAGGGAGGCCGGCCAGTTTCTGTCAGGAGGTGGGGAAGGGCGCTGACAGCGAGCGGGGGGCCCTCTAATGTGCGCGGCCTTGCAGCCCGAAGAGCTCTTCCAGGCCGCGCAGAAGCGTGCGGCGACGATCTCCCTCCCGCGAGCGCAGGAAGCGCAGGAGCAGTTGCGCGCGCAAGCATTGGCCCTGTTCGCCCGGATTCCGGAGCCACCGGTGTACCACCGGGCGGAGGACCCGGCGCGGAAGGCGGCCGAGGCGCTGGTGCCGGAGTTGGAGAAGGTGCTGGCGATGGCGTTGGCGGTGGCGCGCGAGTCGGGGCACTGGGAGGCCACGGAGCGCATCCTCGCGGCGTTGAAGGCGCATGGCGAGGCGCTGTGCCACACGGTGGACGGGCGGCTGGTGCAGGCGGAGGAGGCGTGGCGGCGGGCCATCGAGCTGGAGCGCCAGGCGCACCCCACGCGGGCGCTCGGGACGAAGGAGTCGGTGGCGGCGCCGGTGTACGACCGGGCGTCGGGGGCCTCGAGGTATGACCCGCGGCAGGAGCCGGTGGCGCAGGTGAAGCTCATCTGCCCCAACACGGGCTGCAAGCGCATCAACGACTTCGGGTTCGTGCCGGGGCCGGGGACGCGGCGCTACGTGTGCCCGGCGTGCGGCACGCCGTTCCTGGCGTACTTCGGCGAGCTGCGCGGGCTGGAGATCGAGCACAAGAGCAGCTCGCGGCGCTACTTCTTCACGGTGGACGAGGTGAGGGGCTCGGGCAGCTCGCGCATCGAGTTCGAGGAGGCGAGCGGCGAGGAGTTCCCGGTGGCGAGGAGGGACCTGCTGGTCTTCCTGTACACCGAGGCGCGTGAGCTGAAGGTGGTGCGCAACCTGACGAACGACCGGCTGATGTGGATTTCACCGGCGGGCTCGTGCTTCGTGGTGACGGCGGCGTTCGGGGAAGGGGCGCCGGAGCTGGTGGCGTTCCGGGAGTTCCGGGACGAGGTGTTGCGGCGCCACGGGCTGGGGCGGGAATTCATCCGGGTGTACTACCGGTATGGGCCGGGGGTGGCGGAGTGGGTGGTGCGGAGGCCGGGGGTGAGGCGGGGAGTGAGGGGGGTGCTGAAGCAGGTGCACCGGGTGTTGAAGACGACGAGGAGCGCAGGCACGTGACGGAGCAGCGGAACGCGGACACCGAGGGGCGGCCGGAGCAGGTGGGCGAGGGGAGCGCGCCAGCACCCGGGCGTCATGGATGGAGCAAGGTGCTGCTGGTGGTGACGGCGCTGCTGGGCCTGGCGGGGCTGGGGTACCTGGGGGTGCAGGAGGCGATGAGGTCGCGGCTGGCGTCGGACGGGACGACGGCGCCGTCGGTGCCGATGCAGACGTACGACGGCAAGAAGCTGTCGCTGGCGGACTTGCGGGGCAAGGTGGTGATGCTGGACTTCTGGGCGACGTGGTGCCCGCCGTGCCAGGCGGAGATGCCGTCGCTCATCAAGCTGGCGAAGGAGTACGAGGCGAAGGGGCTGGTGTTCGTGGCGGCGAGCCGGGACGAGATGCCGGACGCGCCGCTGTTCGTGGAGGAGTTCGTGGTGAGCCGGATGCCGGACCTGGCGCCGTACGTGGTGTACGCGCCGGACGAGATGGCGGCGGCGTTCCAGGTGACGGCGTTGCCGACGCTCTACTTCCTGGACCGGGAGGGCCGGGTGGTGGACGCGCAGCGGGGCGCGCTGTCCGAGGCCGCGCTGCGAGCGCGAATCGAAAGGGCCCTGGGCCAGTAACTCCAATCACCCCCCATTTCCCCTCTCCCCCCGGGAGAGGGACGGGGTGAGGGTATCCGGGCCCCGGGTTGCCCCCGTGAGCCCAACTCAGAACAAGTGGTTGAAGTCCAGGTAGAACCCCGAAGTGCCGTCACTCGGGCTGACGCCGTAGTCGAGCCGGAGGATGAAGTTGTCCTCCCAGGCGATGCGAAGCCCGCCGCCGCCCGCGTAGCGCGGCGTTCCCCCGTCGAGGAAGCGCAGATCGGCCCAGGCCTGTCCGGCGTCGAGGAACGTGACGAGGGTGAAGTCCAGGCGCTGATTCCCCGGAGCCACGGAGAGGAACTTCCAGCGCAGCTCCCCGTTGGCGAGCGCCTTCACCTGGCCCTGGAGGCGGTTCTTGAGGATGCCGCGGGCGGTGTACACGCCGCCGATGCCGCCCCAGCCCTCGCGCCACTCCACTCCGCTGAAGGCGGAGAGGAGGACGAAGGGAACGTCTCCGCCCATGACATCGACGAAGAGGCGCAGGGCGGCCACGAGCCGGTCGTCGAAGACGGGGTGGTAGAAGCGCAGGTTGGCGGTGGCGCCCCAGTACGAGAAGGCGCTGCCCGTCACCCCGGTGGCGCCGCGCAGCGCGAGCTCATGGAACATGCCGCGCACCGGTGCCGGCTCGTTGTCGCGGAGATCCAACAGCAAGCCGGCGGTCACCTCGGCGGTGCGGAAGGAGGCCGGCGCGTCCGAGTCCCCACTCAGCCCGGTGAGCAACCCCGCGCGGGCGTCCTCCACCAGCCGCGAGTCCCTCGCCTGTCCCAGGTCCTTCGCGGTGTAGCGCGTCTGCACCGTGGTGAGCCGGAAGCGATAACCGAGCGCCACCTGCCAGGGGCCACTCAGGGGCCGGCGCACGTTCAGCATCATGCTCGGCAGGGAGCGTTGCTCGAAGGTGTAGTAGCGCAGGCCGCGGAAGTCCGGGTTGCCCGGGCAGGCGTTCGGATCCGACTTCAACGCGTCCCGGTCCGCGCACGCGGCGAAGGCGGGCTCATACCCCGCCGAGCTCCCCAGGCCGTAGTACGGCGAGAACCGGTCGTTGAGCAGGCTGATGTCCGTGGTCAGTCGCCAGGGCGACGACAGGAAACCCGGCGCATCCACGATGAGGCGGTGCATGCCCAGCCCATTCGTCGTCTGGAAGAACTGCGCGATGAAGGCGAGGCGGTAGGGCCGCTGGGTGCCGTCGCCCGAGTCCACCACCATCAACCGCGCGCCATAACCAACCCCCTCGTCGCTGTTGAAGTTGACGAGCGGCAGGCCCTGCACGCCCCAGCCCGTCCGGGGCGCGGGGGAGGGCGCGGGTACGGGAACGGGCTCGGGGCCGGGGGCCGCGAGGGCTTCCTGGGGGGCCTCCTCCGCCCACGCGGGGGTGGCGGCCAGGGCGGTGGAGAGCACCACGGCCCACGTCTTCCGAATCGGATGCATGGAAGGCTCCAGGTACGTCAGGGCCGCAGCAACCAGGCCACGGCGAGTCCGAGATAGGTGCCCACGGCGTAGCCCATGATGCCGGTGGTGAGACCGGAGACCATGAGCTCGCGGTTGCGCAGCGCGCGCGCCACCGGGCCGATGAAGGGGGGGCCGAAGATGGTGGCGGTGGAGGTGATGAGGGCGGTGTCCGCGTCGATGCGGAAGAGGGCGGCGAGGGCGAAGTGCAGCCCCACGGCGAGCACCACCACGGCGGCGCAGAAGACGAAGACGAAGAGGCCCGTGTCGCGCATGCGGCTGGCGTCCGCGAGCGTGCCGACGGCCACGCAGAAGACGAGCAGCGCGTAGTCCCCCATGGCATAGCTGCCGGGCAGCTCGCGCACGGCGGGGACGAAGGACGCGGCCAGGCTCAGCGAGGTGATGAGCAGCAGCACCACCGGAGCCTCCATGCCGCCGAACGCCAGGAGCGTTCCGCCCACGGACATGCCCACGATGAGCGCGGCGAGGAGGAAGGCCAGGGCCATGCCGCGCGCCTGGCTCCAGGTGAAGCGCCCGGCCCCTTCCGCCTCCTGCGGGTCGCCGTCATCCCAGCCGGTGGCATTCGGGAAGCGCGGCAGGAAGAGCAGGGCGAGCCGCTGGGCCACCGTCACCAGGAAGAGGAGGTAGGCGGCGCCGACGACGATGTCCGCGGTGTTGAGGAGGATGAGGGTCTCATCGCTGACGCGGAGTGCCAGGCCGATGGCGTTCATGTTGGCGGTGCCACCGGTGTAGACGCCCACCAGCATGCCGGACATCTTCCACCACTCGTCCGAGCGGTCCGACAAGGCGAAGCCCACGACGGCGGCGCTCACCATGGCGGACAGGCACGCGAGGCAGAAGGACACCAGCGTGGGCCGCGCGAGCCGCATCCACCGGGGCACGTTCGTGGTGAAGAGGAGCAGGGGGATGGCCAGCGGGACGGCGGCCTCGCTGACGGAGAGACTCAGCCGCTCCTGCAGCCCCAACTCCGGGAGGTTGCCGAGGAGGATGCCGAAGGCGTAGCAGACGACCACGGGGCCCACCCAGGCCACGGGCTTGATGTGTCGCGCGGCGAGCAGGGAGAGCCCGGGGAAGCCCACGAGCGCGAGCACCTGGAAGAGCCCCACGGTGGTCATGGGCTCACTCCTGCTCGGGGACGTCGTACAGCCCGTCCATGAATTGGAGGATGAAGCCCTCGGCGTCCTTGGGGTCGGGGAGGGTGCCGAGCATGCCGTACATGGCCGCGCTGCCATCCGGGGCGGGCTCGCCGGAGGCGAGGCTGGCGGCGCACGTGCGCAGGTCATCGAGGAAGGGCTGCACCACGGTGGCATGGGCCGGCGTCACCATCAGGTGCAGCGCGGGAGGCATCATCTGCCGATCCAGCTTCCAGCCGCGCGCCTCCATGGCATCGCCCAGCGCGTAGATGTCCAGGGTGTCCGAGGAGAAGGCGAAGATGCTGAGCGAAGGCCTGCCCAGCAGCTCGAGCCCGGGGATGGCGGTGATACCCTCGCGCAGCGCCTTCGAGGTGTCGAGCACCGTGCGGGCCAGCCGCAGGTAACCCTCCTCGCCGAGGTACTTGAGGATGGCCCAGGCCGCGGCGATGGCCCCACCGGGACGGGTGCCGGCCATGGAGGGCGAGGCGTAGATGCCGCCGCTCCAACCGGCGTAGGTGAAGAACTGGTGCCGGCGCAGCTCGGGGGTGCGGTAGAGGACGAGGGAGGCGCCCTTGGCCGCGTAGCCGTACTTGTGCAGATCCGCCGACAGGCTGGTGACGCCGGGCACGGCGAAGTCGAAGTCGGGGATGTCGTGGCCGAGCCGCCTCGCGAAGGGCAGCAGGAAGCCGCCGAGGCAGGCATCCACGTGGAAGAGGACTCCCTTCTCCCGGGCCATGGCGGCGAGCTCGGAGATGGGATCCATCACCCCGTGCGGATAGGACGGCGCCGAGCCGACGACGAGCACGGTGCGCGGGCCCACGGCGGCGCGCATGGCGGCCACGTCCGCGCGGAAGTCGGGCCCGACGGGGACGTTGATGGGCTTCACCCCGAAGTAGTGGGCGGCCTTCTGGAAGGCGGGGTGGACGGAGGCGGGCAGCACCATCTCCGGCTCGGTGATGCCGCGCTCGGAGCGGGCGAAGTCCCGGGCCGTCTTGATGGCCATGAGGATGGACTCGGTGCCTCCGGACGTCATCGTTCCGGCGGCGGTGGGGCCGTGGAAGAGCTCCGCCGCGATGGCGAGCACCTCGGCCTCGAAGCGCCTCAGGCTGGGGAAGGCCAGGGGGCTGAGGCCGTTCTCCGACATGAACTCGGTGTAGGCCTCGGCGGCCACGCGGCGGATGTCCTCGCCCGCGTTGTAGACGAGGCTCCACGTCTTCCCCTCCTGCCAGCGTGCGTCCTCGGTGCGCATCTCGCGCATCCGGGCGAGCACGTCGTGATGGGACAGACCCTGGGAATCCAGGCGGGGACTCTTCGACATCGCATCTCCGGGAGTGTGGGGGGGGAGAAAGGCTGCTCCCGGTACTATAGGCAAACGCCGGGGGGATTGCTCCCGGCCTCCCCGTCACCGCTTCCCGGTATCGCCCTCGCCCTTCTTGTCGGCGGGGACGGTGCGCGCGGGCGTTTCGATCTCCGACTTGATGAGGCGGAAGTCGACGCGGCGGTTCTTGGCGCGGCCGAGCGCGGTGGCGTTGGTCGCGATGGGCTTGGACTCACCGAAGCCCTTGGCGCGCAGGCGGTGGGACTCGATGCCCTTGGAGATGAGGTAGTCCATCACGGACTGCGAGCGCCGCTGGGACAGGTTCAGGTTGAGGGTGTCGGAGCCAACGTTGTCGGTGTGACCCTCGATGAGCACGGGCCCCAGCTCGGGATTGCGGTCGAGCACCACGGCCACCTCGTCGAGCAGCTTGAGCGACTGTTTCTGGATGGTGGCCGAGCCTGTCTCGAAGAGGATGTTGCCCTTGATGCGGATGCGGTCCGATTCGATGACCACGAGCGGCGGATTGTCGATGGGGCAGCCATCGGCCTCGGGAGGGCCGGACTGGTCGGGGCACTTGTCCACGTTGTCGGGCACCTCGTCGCCATCGGTGTCCGGGCAGCCGTCATAGCTCTTGGGGCCGGCCATGTAGGGGCAGAGATCCTGGCCATCGGGCACGCCGTCGCCATCCGAGTCCCCGCAGCCCCCGTCGGCCTTGGAGCCGGCGGAGTTGGGGCACTGGTCCTCGCCATCCGTGATGCCATCGCCGTCGTTGTCCGGATCCGGGCAGCCGTCGTTGTCCCCGAAACCATCGAGGTCCTCGGCCTCCATGGGGCACCGGTCGCGCGAGTCGGGTACGCCGTCGCCATCCGAGTCGATGAAGACCTCGTCGTAGCGCAGGGCCAACATGACGCGCAGCTCCTCGCGGCCGTAGCCGCTGCCGAGCGTCACGCCGCGGCCCACGTTCAGCTCCACGCCCCAGTTGCCGTGGAAGTGGGCGCGCACGCCGCCGAGCACCTCCCAGGGCGTCTTGAGGGAGTCCGCCTGGCGGAAGTTGAAGGGCGCTGCGGCGGGCGTGGCCAGGTGCATCTCGGCGATGGCCTGCACGTCGGTGAGGCGGCCCACGTCGGGCAGGTCCACCACGGCGCCACCGCCGAACGTCACCTCGTTGCCCACGTAGAGGTTGAGGTACTGCGCATGCTGGGGACGCAGGCGCATGCCCAGGTTGCCCAGCACGCGCACCGGACCGAAGGCGCGCTCCACGGCGATGCGTGGCGCCACCAGCACGCTCCGCTCCCCGAGGAAGCTGCCGCCATCCCCGGTGGGGAGACGCACCTCGGCGGAGAGGGCGACGGCCACGGGGAACTCCTCTGGCAGCAGGAGGAAGGCGCGGGGCTGGAGCCGCACGTCGCCGAAACCGAAGCGGCTGACTCCGGCGGCCCCGGGGAAGTCCGGGGCATTGAGGCTGTCGCGCAGCAGCTGGAAGCCATCCCCCTGCGTGAGGGTGAAGGGCACGTCCGCGGCGAGCTCCAGCCGGCGGTGCAGCTGCCAGGCGAAGAGCGCGTGGGCATCCAGCCGGTAGGGGAGGAGGTCCCCCAGCTTCTCGTCGCCCAGCTTGAGGGCGAGGATGCCGCGGTTGTAGTCGAGGAGCAGGGCGCCCCGGAAACTGCCAGCGGGCTCGGCCTTGGCGCCCTCGAGGGCGATGCCGCTCCTCTGGGCAGGCGTGGCCTTCAGCGGCACGGCGTCGAAGCCGCGCGCGAAGGGATCATGGTCCGCCCGCGCCGTGACACCAGCCAACAGCAGGCACACCACTGCGAGTCGGGTTGCTGCGCTTCGCAAGGACCGCTCCCAGGGAGAGGCCCGGAAAGTCGGGCCCTTCAGTGGCTCGGCTCTTACCACCCACTCCCGGGGGGCGGAAGAAAACCCCCGCGAGAGTGTCTGCTCGCTACAGCTTCGCGCTACTTCTCCATGAAGGACTGCGCGGGCACCACCTGGATGGCCTCGGCCCGGATGGGCAGGGGCCAGGTGATGATGGCCTTGTCGTCCTCCAGCAGCGCGGGATGCTTGGTGGACGCGTAGGTGATGGGCGAGGGTGGCTGCTCCTCCAGGTTCCTCGCCAGCTCCTGGGCGTCCTGGGTGACGAAGGCGAAGTTGAGGGCCTCGGGACGCAGCCGCCGGCGCACGGCGGCGTGCACGGACTCGGGGGTCATCTTCGCGAGCGCGGCGCGGTACTCCTCCAGGAAGCCGGGCGTGCCGTAGAAGAGCGAGTCGATGGCGTAGCCGAGCCGGCGTTGATCCGTCTGCTCCCACAGGCGCGTGTAGCCCAGGAGGAAGCCGCGGCTGAGCTCGAACTTCTCCTGGGGAATGCCCTGCTTCACCAGCCGGTCGAGGAAGTAGACGGTGCCACGGGTGGCGAACATGCCGTTGGCGGGCACCACGGGGCGGATCCACAGGGTGAGGTCCTGCTGGGTGCGCGCGATGTTGGTGCGGTTGTAGGTGGTGCCGGGCTGCTCGATGAAGTGCTCGGCGTAGGCGTAGTCGCCGTAGTTGAGGCCGCGCTTCTCGCGCAGCTCGTTGAAGAGGACACCGGAGGACTGGCGGTGCTCGCCGAGGTACGAGAGGGCGAGGGCCACGGGGAAGAAGTCCGGATCCCCCCGGCGCAGGGGTGTGACGTAGCCCATGGAGACGGCGGTGGAGAGGGTGGGCTTCTGCACCACGAGCGCGCGGCCCGCGGTGGTGGGCACGGCGGGCAGCTCCACGCGCGGGGCGCCGGTGGCCGGGAGCGCGGACAGGCGCGAGACGACGGTCTTCTGGAGCGCCTCGTCCACGGGGCCCGCGAGGCCGATGACGAGCCGGTCCTGGGTGAAGACGCGCGCGGCGTGGGCCTTCACGTCCTCGAGGGTGAGGGACTCGAGCCCCTTCTCGGTGCCGCCCACGAAGTGCGCGTAGGGGTGGCCCTCATAGAGGAGCGCATCGAGCGCCACCTTGCCGAGCAGCTCGTCGTTCTCGCTGCGCAGCCCGTTGCGGACGTCGCTGAGGGCCCGCGCGCGCAGCCGCTCGAACTCCTGGGGCGAGAAGCGCGGCTGGAGCAGCACATCCGTGAAGATGTCGAGGAAGCGCGGCAGGTGGTCCTTGTGGACGCGGCCGGCGAAGACGGTGAACTCCTTGTCGGTGGAGGAGCTCAGCTCGGCGGCCATGGGGAAGAGCGCCTCGAGCAACTGGGCCGAGGTGAGGCTCTTCGTGCCGCCCTCGGACAGGAGGTCGGCGGTGAGCGAGGTGAGGCCCTCCTTGCCCTTCGGGTCATCCACCGAGCCCGAGTGGAAGACGAGCCGGAAGCTGACGATGGGGCTGGCCGGGTTGGCCTGGACGACGAGCCGCAGGGGCTCGGGACGCTTCAGGGGGACGGCGGGTACGGACGCGGGGGCCGCGGGAGCCGGGGGCTCGGCGGGAGCCTGCGCCTGCTGCTCGGCCTGGGGTGGGGGCGCCTCGGGAGCGGACGCGGTCTGGGACGTGGTGGCGCAACCGCCGAGGCACAGCACGGCGCAGAGGGCGAGGGAGCGGGACACGAGGGGACGCATCAGTTCTGGCCTCCGGCCTGCTTGGGGGTGAGGGTGAGCTGGGTGCGGTTGGCGGCGGTGAGGTACTTCTTGGCGAAGGTGACGAGGTCGCCCGGCTTCACCTCGGAGACCTTCTGGTAGTGGCGGGCGAGCGCGTCCGGCGTGCCGTAGACGCCGGCGAAATAGGACAGCTGGGTGGCCACGGCCTTGGCGGTCTCCATGTTCATGAGGAGCCCGTAGCGGGTGTTGCTCTTGATGGCCTCGACGCGGCCGGCGTCCACCTTGCCGGTGGCGAGCGCCCTCACGGCGGCGTTGAAGGCGTCGCGGACGGCGGCGCGGTTGCCTTCCTCCTGGAGGACGGCGACGAGGGTGAAGAGGTGCGGATCCCGGTGGATGGAGAAGTCGCTGCCGATCTCCTGGGCGAGCTGCTTGTCCAGCACGAGCTCCTTGTAGAGCGGGCTGGTGGGGCCGACGAGGTAGTCGGCGAGCACCGTCTGGAGGGCGGCGTCGGCGGTGTCGAGCCGGGCGGCGGGGGTGCGCCAGGCGAAGAGGTGGCGGGGCTGGGTGCTCTGGGGCCAGTCGATGTGGACGGAGCGCTCCTTCGTCTGGGGCGGCTCGGCGGGCACGGTGACGGTGGCGCTCTTGCGGTCCCACGGGCCGTAGTGCTCGCGCACGGCCCGCATGAGCGTGTCGTCGTCGAAGTCACCGACGACGACGAGGATGACGTTGTCCGGGGTGTACCAGCGCTCGAAGAAGGTGCGGCTGTACGGGTAGGCCTGGGGCATGGCCTTGATGTCGGCGTAGTGGCCGAGCGTGGTGTGCCCGTAGGTGTGCTTCGTGAAGAGGGTGCGGCCGAGCTCCTCCTCGATCTTCAGGTAGGGCTGGGCGGCGTTCTTGTGGTACTCGCCGAGCACGGCGAGCGCCTCGGTCTGGAAGGAGGGCTCGGAGTACTCGAGGTTGCGGAAGCGGTCGGCCTCGATCTCCACCAGCTTCTCCAGGCCGGCGGTGGGGCCGTACGAGTGGTAGAGGGTGAGGTCATCGGTGGTGAAGGCGTTGTCGTCGAAGCCGTAGGTGCTGATGACCTTGTCGCGCTCGCCCTCGGGGAAGTTCTTCGTGCCCTTGAACATCATGTGCTCGAAGAAGTGGGCGAAGCCCGTCTTGCCCGGCTCCACCTCGTTGCGCGAGCCCACGCGCACCACGGTCTGGTAGGCGATGAGACCGGGCGAGTTGAAGGGCACGCGGACGACCGTGAGCCCGTTGGGCAGGCGATCGACCTTCATGGGGTAGGGGAAGAAGGGGGAGGCGGCCTGCTCGGCGGCCGCGGCGGGGAGGGCCACTCCCAGCAGGAGGAGCAGGAGGGGGATGAAGCGCCGGTGCATGCGTGTCCTCATGTCGCTGAAGCACCCACGAGGTGGGGGGCCAGCAAACGGCGCAGCCTACCCGCTATTCCCACGAGCGGGCGGGCGGCGAGGGGAGGCCGTTGGAGGACGACAGCACGAGGCGTCAGAAGGATTGACCGGGCGCCGTCAGCGGTTATGGTGGGTGGAGCAAAGAGGAAGTGAGCGAAGTTGAAGTGCCCGAAGGGGGCGACCTGGTTTCGACGGGGGCATGGAAGTTCGAGACGCGTGCCGAGCTTGTTGGTTCGCTCGTAAAACCAACCGACAAAGACACAAAAGCCAACGACAACGTTGAGCTCGCGCTGGCTGCCTAACTAGCAGTTTCCTAGTGCGCGGTCCTCCTGCTCTCGGCCCGTGGGGCGGGGTAGGACCGTCATAATGCGGGCTGGCCGTCGAGGGTGCCTGGACTCTCGGCGGTGAGATCATCCAGGACCGGCTCACAGAATCCCGTCCGTGGGAGTCTGGGGGACGTAGCAAATCGCGGACTACGCACGTAGGGTCAAAGGACGGAAGGCTTTCGGACGCGGGTTCGATTCCCGCCGCCTCCACTGAAGTGAAAGAGCCCCGGCCGCCATCAGGCGAGCCGGGGCTTTCTTTTTCCGCCGAGGCTGCGAGGGATTTCTCCGAGCACGAGCGGCCCCAGGTTTTTGCTAGCCTCCTCACTTCCGAGGTTGAGCACGTGACCGAACTCCTACCGTTACACGCTGGTGTCGCAGGAGGGGCACCATGAAGCCCACGCTGGAGGACGTGGTGCGGCCGGACATGGTGGTGGGCGGTTACCGCATCGAGAAGAAGCTGGGAGCTGGCGGCTTCGGCAAGGTGTTCCTCGCGTGGCGAGATGGCAGCCCATGCGCCCTCAAGTTCATCCACCTGGAGAGCGTGGGTGAGTGGGGCTGGCGCGAGCTGTTCATCATGCTCCGCCACGAGTTCCCCAACGTGGTGCGGCTGCTGAGCCACTTCAAGTGGCCGGAGGAGAAGCCCGAGTACCTGGTGCTCGTCATGGAGTACGTGCCGGGAGTGACGCTCTACCGGTGGGCTCGGGACAACAACCCATGCGCCCGCGAGCTGGTGGAGAAGCTGCTGCCGCTCGCCCGGGCGTTGAAGGCGGTTCACGCCCAGGAGGTGAAGCACCGCGACTTGAAGGGCGACAACGTGCTGGTGCGCGAGGCGGACGGAGCGCCGGTGCTGGTGGACTTCGGCGCGGGCACCATGCCGGGCGCTCCTCGCGTCACCGGAGCCCTGGCCCCGGCCAACCTCCGCTACCGCAGCCCCGAGGCCGTGGCCTTCTTCCTGCGCGAGAACCGAAAACGGGGGGAGCGCTACGACTACTCGGTGAAGGACGAGCTGTACGCCCTGGGCGTCATCCTCTACGTGCTCGTCACGGACGTGTACCCCTTCAACGGCCCGGATGACGAGCTGATGGCGGAGATTCGCGCGGGCAAGCCCAAGCCCCCGCACGTGCGCAACTCTCGTGTGCCTCCGGCGCTGAGCAACCTGTGCCTGCGCCTGCTGGCCAAGACGGCTGCCCGCGTACCGGACGCCGAGGCCCTGTGCGAGGCGCTGGAGAAGTTGCTGGAAGAGGCGAAGGCGGACCCCCACCGCTGGGAGATGGCGCTGTGCTACGGCTGGACGGCGGACGGACGCACCACCGATGACGCGCCGGAGCTGGTGGGCCACGACAGCCAAGCGTGGCTGCGCAGGTGGATAAGGCAGAAGCCCAAGCGGGGCAGGCCGCCCGCGCCTCCCGCTGCTCCCGCCCATCCCGTCGAGCTCCCTGCCCTACCCGAGCCGCCCACCGCATCAACCGTCCCCACCCTTCGTACCCGGGTGAGACGCGCAGTTCCGCTCCTCGTGGCCGTGACCGTGGTGGGCCTCGTGCTGGGTGTGGTGAACGTCCTCGGCCAGCTCCGGCCGGCGCCTCCCGTCCCAACGCCGTCCCCTGCTCCAGGCCAGCCGGTGTTGACGTCTCCCGTACCTGCGGAATTCTCCTTCGACGGACCGATGCCATGGGCCACGCCCGTCCACGAAGTGGCGCCCCCGTGGAAGCCGCCCGAAGCTGACACAGGCGCAGCGCCCTCGAAGGCGGACACCCCTGCGCCCGTCACCACCGTGACGCTCAGCAAGGGAACCACCCGCATGAAGAAGAAGGCCCCCGGCTCACAGGTGGAGAACAAGGGAACCGGCTCCACCGGGGCCAACGTGCTGCTCGCCGTGGCCGCCGCCGCCAACATGGCCTGTCCCGGTGCCCAGGTCCGCAAGGCGCCCGCCCCCCAGGCGTGCCCGGCCGGTGCCGTCGAGACCATGACGCGCCAGCTCGGCATCCCCATCGGGAACAGGGCCGGGAGCGCCGTCTTCCCCGGGTGGGAGACGGGCAAGCCCGTCCCCGTGAAGGAAGGCGCCTTCTCGATTGAGCTGCAAGGCGACTGGGACGTGGATGGACGAACGGCATTGCCGAACGGCACCCGCCTCTCCGGCCAGCTCTGCATCGGGGAGAAGCGCGTCTACGGCCACATCACCCAGGCCGTGACGCCCACCGGGGACACGTTCACCGTCTGCATGGAACTGAGGGAAGCCGGTATCGAGCGTGGCCTGGAGAGCAGGTCCGATGGCGAGGCCATCAGGGTCAACCCCTTCGTGGACGTGAGGACGGTGAACCGCTTCCAGTAGCGCCATCCGAGTGCCTGGCGGGCAGGAGGCAGGGGGCAGCTCGCGCACGACCGGGGAGAATGGTGTGTTAGAGCCCACGCCTCCGGTCTCTTCGCTTTCTTCGTAGAGGTGCCCGCTCCGTGTTCGCCCTGTCCTCCACCGCCCTGCTCGGGCTGGCCCTACTCGCCTCACCCACCGACGCGACCGAGCAGGTGCCGCTCCCCACCTGCGAAGAGGGCACGCGCTACATCGAGCTGACGGCGGACGCCCCCAGCAAGCCGCCGGAGGTGTGCATCCGGCCGGAACTGACCCTCAACCTGCTCTTCGACGCGAAGCTGGCGCGCGTGGTGGTGGAGGGACGGGAGCGGTTCCGCCGGGTGAAGGTGGTGGACGACACCCTGATGCTCGTGGCCTCGGAGGCGCTGCACGACGGAGAGCACGTGCGGGTGACGGTCCACTTCGAGGACGGCGCGGCCCCTGCGAGCGCCACGTTCGTGCTGGTGGTTCACCCCTCCCAGGCGGAGCGGCAGGTGGAGGTGTCGCGCCACGAGCGCACCGTGGCCTCCCTCCGGCAGGGCGAGCAGCAGGCACGAGCCGAGGTCCAGCAGTGCCGGGAGGAGAAGGCGCGTCTCCAGGCCGAGTGCGGCGGTCAGGTGGGGCTGATGGGCCTCATCGAGAACGGGTGGCTCGACGAGAAGGACATCGTCGCCAAGGTGATTACCCTCAACGTCACCCGGCGTCCGGGAAACTCGCTCGTCGCGCAGAAGGTCATCAGCTACCGGGCCGTCGGACCGGAGGGGCGAGGACGAGTGGCCGTGAAGGTGAAGCTGTTCAATCCGGGAACAGTGGCGTGGACGCCCACGGGGGCGGCGCTGGTGGGCGCCAGGCAGGAGGCGCTGACGGGGCTGACGGTGTGGCCCCTGGAACCCATCCCGCCGGGGAAGTACGGGAGCATCACCGTGGAGATGAACGCGACGGAGCGCGAGGCCCGGGGCACCTTCATGCTCAAGCTGTGGGCGGATGAGGCCGGAGACGGGGGCGTGACTCTCGACGGCGTAACGTTCCCGTAGGCATACAGCTCCCCTTCATCGGGAGGTGGGCCTGCCCACCGGGGCCACCTCCTTCGCGTAGGCAATGGCGTTCAGGCTCTCCTTCCGGAGGAAGTGAGCCTTGCGGATGCGCAGGACCCTCCGCTCCGCGTCCTCCAGCATCTCCCATGCCTCCCGGGCCCGGCGGGGGTAGAGGTGGAGCGATTGCACGTAGAGGCAGGCGATGTGGACACGCAGCGCGAGGTTGGAGAAGCCGAGCCGTTGGACACGGCGAAGCCACTGGCCGAACTCCTCCCACGGCATGTCGAACGAGTACGCCTGAGAGATGAGATCCTCCGCGATGCTGCGCCGGGTCTGCTGACGTTCAACCTCGGTCTTTGCCTCGCTCAACCACCGTTTCTCCAGCTCCAGCAATGCACGCTTGATCTCCTCGTAGGGGGCGTCGGCCTTCAACAGCTTCACGAGGAGCTGGTCCTTTTCCTGCCCACGCGCCAGCCCGCGCTCTTTTCGTGTGCGTCGCATGGTTACGCTCCCGGACAGGGCTTGTCGTTGGCCTCCTTGGGCCATGACCCGTAGCGCATGCAGGCTTCGAAGCACGCCTTGCACTGCGTCTCGCCCCAGACGCGGCCCTCAACGCTTCCACCGCCAGCATCGATGCACCTGTCGTAGGCTGGCGTGCAGATGTCCTTGCGCCATCTTTCCTTCTCCGCGCGAGTCGGGAGCTTGGGAACCGCTGCATTTATTCGTTCAACCGACTGCGGCGGGGGCGTCACGCCACACCTCTCGTACTGGCCGGGGTTCATCTTCAGGCAGCAGGTGGCGGTGCTGTCCGTCTGGTTGCACTCGACGTCCGCGAGTGCCGCATCTGCACCCGCACACCCCGAGGCCAACATCATGGCGATGACAACCTCTAGGCGCGGGCCGCACGTGCTGCCCGATCTGCCAGGTCCCAAGAAGTGCATGAGCCCTCCTACGGTGGGTTGTCATGCGATTCTGGACCAGGTCGCAAAGACCATCAATCCAAGTAATGCGGTAATTCCTCGCCGCGTGGGGTTATCAACACGTCCAACCGTCTACTGGCCAATCAGCCGGGTTTCAGGTGAGGGTTACCCACTCCAACAGGTTGAGGCAAGCTACCGACTTGCGCAGTTGCACGGGACTTTCTTCAGGGGGCCACTCGTGTTACCTGAAAGGAACTCATTCTTCAATATGAGAACCTGAAAGGTTCAGGAGGCATCCTCGTGAACGAGCAACCAGGCAGCGGCAGCTTCCCCATCCGCCCCTCGGGTCCTGACGGTCTTCTCTTCGAGGGACCCGAGTACCGCTACACCTTCGTCGCTCCGCTGGCGGACGCACATGATCCCATGGCCATTGCCCGGCGCACCTCCTTGCACGGGGAGAGCGTTCCGTGCCTCGTCATCCTCAAGGGCGTGAAGATGCCGCCCGAGGACGAGCGCCGCCAGCGGGCCGTGGAGGAAGTGCAGCTCGCCACACGGCTGCGCCACCCCGGCATCGCCCAGGTGTACGGGCTGGCGGAGCACCAGGGCGAGCCCTACGTGGTGATGGAGCACGCCCCGGGCCTCTTCCTGGCGACGGCCATGGAGACGGCGCTGCTGCTGGGCAGGAGGCTCGCACCGGCCCATGCCGTCTACATCGCCGCCGAGGTGGCCGACGCGCTCCACTCCGCCTGGAACAGCCAGGACGAGGCGGGCCGGCCGCTGCACGTCGTCCACCGGGCGGTGAGCCCCATGAGCATCCGGCTGGAGTCCAGCGGCCGGGTGAAGCTCACCGACTTCGGCGTGGCGTACTCGCGGATGGTGGGACGGCTGGACACGCCCTCCAAGGTGCTGCGCGCGGAGCTGGACTATGCCGCGCCCGAGGTGGTGCGCCATCAGGAGCCGGATGGGCGGGCCGACCTCTACTCGCTGGGCATGGTGCTGCTGGAGATGCTGTCGGGTCAGTACCCGCTGGACTCCCCGGACGAGAGGCTGCCTTTCCCTGAGTCCCCGGAAGCAGTCCGGTACAGCGCTCGCGTGCGCGCCGAGCGTCCCACCTGGACGAGCGTGGGGGAGCTGGCTGACCGCATCCTGAGCTTCGGCCCGGAGGACGTGGAGCGCGTGGCCCGCAAGGTGCCCGAGCCGCTCAAGCGGATTCTCCACAAGGCCCTGCGCGGCAACCCGGACGAGCGCTACCAGAGTGGCGGAGAGATGAGGGACGAGCTGTGCGCATGGCTGAGCGGCCAGGGCAAGCGGTTCGGACGCTCCAGGGCAGCGGCGGAACTGCGAGCCCTCGACCGCGACAAGCCAGCTCCCCAGGAGACAGGCGCCTTCCCCATCGAGAAGGGCGTCCTGCTCACTCCCGAGGAGGAAGCCACGGCCGAGGAGGAAGAGAAGGAGCGGAGCGAGTGACCATGAAGAACGGCACGCACCTGATGAAGAAGAAGCTGACCGTCCACCTGGGAGAAATGCTGCGAGAGGCCCGGCTCGAGGCCGAGCTGACCCAGGCGGACGTGGCCGAGCGCGTGGGAGTGGTCACCGAGGTGTACGGGCGGATGGAGCGGGGCCACCTGACGCCCAGCGTCCTCACCCTGTGCAAGCTGTGCATGGTGCTGCGGGTGGATGCCAGTGCCGCCCTGGGACTGCAAACGGGCGAGGCGACGGCCTGGTTGAAGGAGTCCGAGCCCACCTCGGAGGAATCGCCGCAGATGCGCCGTCTGCTGCGCACCCTGCGCCAGTTGGACGACAAGCAGCTCACCGCTGTCGGTGACATGGCGCGCAGCCTCGTGCAGCCCGAGGCCCGTTAGCTCTCGCCCGAGAGGTGGGTGTCGGCCGTCTCCAGCAGCTTGCGCAAGAGCGCCAACCTCTCCGGCGGCCAGCCCTGCAAGATGTGGATGATGCGGCTCAGCTCCGGGTGCTCACCAGCCTCGGGTGGAGGGGTCGGCACCGTTGCCTCGTGGGCCTGAGTACCCAGGGACAGGAGCGCATCCGAGGAGATGCCCAGGGTCTCGCAGATGCGCCGTAGCGTGGGCACGCTGGGCACCATCGCGCCCCGCTCGACCCGGCCGTAGACGCCGGACTTCAGGCGCACCTTCTTGGCCACCTCCGCCTGCGTGAGGCCCAGCCGCAGGCGAGCAGCCCGGGCCGCGTCCCCCAGCGCGTGTCGCAGCTTCTCGTCCATGGTGTGCGTCTACCGCAACAGGAGGGGGACCGCGATGATCAACATCAACACGTGACGGGGACCTACCTGATGGCGGCTGCTCCCCCCCTCTATGACAACTTCGAGTTCGACTGGTGAGCAGCTCGGGCGGTGCGAGCCCAGGTGGCTGCGCCCAAGCCCGAGGAGCAGGACCAGGCCAAGGAGCTGCGCGTGATGCTGCGGCTCGTAGGGAGATGCTCCCGATTTCGTTCTGTCAGCCATCCCTGGAGACGTCGACTCATATTCTGGGCTGGAGGCTGGCGCTCTGAGGTACCGTCCGCTGTACGGGCCTGACGGAGACACCATGAACCGAGCGCTGCACCTGCTGGCGGACGATCCCATCTTCGAGTCCCGCGACGACAAGCTCAACCGCTGGGGCTTCGCCCGCCAGATCGTTGAGGTCATCCAGAGGTTGCCCGCGAAGGAGTCGAGCACCGTGCTCGCGCTGATCGGCCCGTGGGGGAGCGGGAAGTCCTCGCTGCTGGGGTTGGTGACGCGCTCCTTGGAGACCTACCACTCCGACGAGTGGAAGGTGGTGGCCTTCAACCCGTGGGAGGTGTCCTCGCTCGACGGGTTGATGATCGGCTTCTTCGAGGCCATCTCCAGCGCGATCCCCGACGACTTCCAGACGAAGACGGCGGGCGAGACGCTGCAGAGCTACGCCAGCAAGCTGCTGTCGCTGGGGGGCGCATTCAAGGTCCCCAGTGCGATTCTGGCGAACGCCATGGGGTTCCTCGACCCGGGCAAGCTGGCCGAGACGCTCGGGAAGCTCCTGGACAGCAAGGCCTCGACCCAGAAGCTCAAGAAGCGGCTGGAGGTGGCGCTCGCGGATCTCCCGCAGCGCATCCTGGTCGTCATCGATGATCTGGACCGGCTGATGCCAGACGAGCTGCTGATGGTGTTCAAGCTGATCCGGCTCCTGGGACGGCTGCCGGGCATCCACTATCTGCTCGCCTATGACGAGCAGACGCTCCTGTCGGTGCTGAAGGAGAGCCAGTTGGCGCGGGGCAGCCCGGACCGGGCGCTCGCGTACCTGGAGAAGATCGTCCAGGTCCGGCTGGACCTGCCCACCGTGCACCGGGTGCAGGCGGAGGAGATGATCCAGAGCTGTGTGGAGGATCTCCTCTCCGGGCTGCGCAAGCCCATCACCGATCAGGAGAAGGCCCGGCTGCAGGCGCTGCTGAAGAGCGATCTCCTGATGAGGCTGAACGAGCCGCGCAGCATCAAGCGGTTCTTCGCCCAAGTCGCGGCGTACCTCCCTCTGGTGGTGCATCGGGTGGACCTGCCGGACTTCGTCGCGCTGAGCTACGTGCGCACGTTCTACCCGCTGCTGTACCGCGAGCTGCATCGCCGCAAGCAGGAGCTGCTCACGAACAAGGGGCCCACCGATAGTATGGGCAGGCAGCTGCAGTGGCCCGTCATCGCCACGAGCGCTGGCGTGCCGGAATCCGAGGCCACGACGATCGTCAAGCTCATCGCGGCGGTCTTCCCGGCGGGCTCTTTCTCATCCTCGGGCGGGGATCTCCTCGGCGGGACCACCGAGCGGCGGGCTGCGGATACGCACTACTTCGAGCGGTACTTCTACTTCGGTGTGCCGCCGGGAGATGTGTCCGAGGACGAGATCGAGAAGGTGTTCTCCACCCTGGGGAGGGCAGGGACCGAAGCGGAAAGGGCCCGGCTCGAGGGTTGGCTCCGGGAGAGTTTCGAGCTGGTCCTCCCAAAGCTGAAGGCGCTGGAGCCTGGCCTTGACGCGCTCCAGAGAGCCCACCTCCTGATCGTACTCGCGCGCCGGTACCGGGCGGCGCATGAGAGCGGTGAGGACCTGCTCCAGCGCACCGACTTCCGGGACCTGTCACTCCATTTGCTCGTGGTCCTCTCCGAGGGTGCAACAGAGCTCGTGAGTCTGGCCCTCACGGACTCCATGGAGATCCGCTTCCTCTTCCGGCTGATGCGACTCCGTGTGCTGCTGCCCGCGAGTGACCGGCAAGGAGGGAGGGAGCTGCTGCTCAGGATCGCTCACCGGGTGCCGGAGATTCTCGCCGCCATGACGAACCAGGAGCTGCCCAAGGTGCAGTGGTGCATCGCCATGGCGGCCACCTGGGCGGAGGTTGAAGGACGCAAGCGCGTGCATGACTGGATGGTCGCGGAGTTGGAGCGCGCAGAGAGTTCCTGGCGAGTCGAGGACCTCCTCGGGTGCTGCGTTGTAGGGGTCAAGCCCGTCTCGGGAGGGTACCAAGTGGGGGAGTTCTTCACTCTCGACACGATGACACTCGAGGCGGTCGTACCCAGGGCCTGGTTGCTGGAGAAGTTGAAGGACAGGATCCAGAACGCCACCGAGACGGTGCTGCAGGACACACATAGGCAGGTGCCGTTCGCGGCCCTCATCAGCTATGGGCTGTGGAGACTCCACGAGTCGATCAACGACGTCAAAGAGGAAGTGGCGCGCCTCGCCGGGGCCCCCGATGAACGAGGGGATGCTGGGTGAGCCCCATCCCGTTGCAGCGTCAGATTACCGATGCGGCTCGTTCGTGGGGATGTAGCTTTCCTGGAGCAGGTGCTTCTTGAACGCGCGGCGTATGCGTATAGGCGGGATAGAGGCCATGTTGGGGGTGAGGGCAGGAGCGGAGGTGCCGAGGAGGAGCGCTGACAGGCGCCGGCCGAGCAGTGAGCCAAGCGGGTGGACAGGCCGCGCAGCCCCTTGAGATACACGACTGCCCAGGCCGACCTCCCATGGGGGGAGAGGTAGGCACGCAGGTGAACACGTCCGCCAGCAGCGTGGCGAGGTTGTCCCTCACCGCCGCATACAGCACCGTCCCCTCCGGCTGTCTCCGCCGGTACTCCCACCCGCGCTCCTCCACCTGCTCCTCCCCAGCCACTCCTCGCCAGGGCACACGCTGTCGTCAGCCTCCCACTGGGCTCCGTGGAGCCCCTGCCTGCTTGTGGGGTTCGGGACCTATGAGAGCAGGATGCGGAGGAGGGTCGCAGCCCGCGCCGGGTTGCCTCCTTCCAGGGTCGCCAGGGCCGCCGCGACGTGCTTTGCTACATTGCTACAGCAGACCCGCTCTGGAGCGCTCTCAACACAGCTCGGCGTGGGGTAGGGGAAGGTGTTGGCCGCCGTAATCCGCTGCGGGGAGCGGCTCCTTTGCCTCCCCATCTCGCCGGAGAGACGCACAGGGATGGGTCCAACCCAGGAGGACTCAAGGGTCTCGTGGGGTGAGGACGAGGCCGTCGAGGACACCGTAGGCGTAGAGGGCAGCGAATGCGTAGGCCCCCACGAGGTAGGAGATGTTGAGCCCTCGGGTCACGCTCGCGTCCCCGGCGCTGTACCGCCCGTCGGGGCCTCGCAGCGCCAGCGCCGTGTCCAGCGCTGCCGCGGAAATGGCCAGACTCGCCCCCTGCGTCACCGCCAGCACGGTTCCCTGGGTGCGCCGGCCGTGCTGGAAGTGGCCCACGCCGAAGGGCACCAAGTACCAGCCACGCGAGGGGGAGGCTGTTCCCCGGAGTGCCAGATCCGCCGCGGAGGGCTCGGGGGTTGAAGGGAGGGGCGGCGTGAGGGAGGGCGGACGGCGCATGGCGGTCATCGCGCCGATGCGCTCCCGATGAACGGTGCGCACGCGCTCCACGAAGGCGATGAAGTCCGGAGGGTATAGCAGCGGAGCTGACGAGACTTGACATGCTCCGGCCGGTGGAGAGGCTTCCAAGAACGCCGCGACGGCATGGGTACGCGCCGCCTGGGCGACATCGAGTGTGAGGAGCGGATGACAGGGGCCATCGTTGCAATGAGCGGCTTCCACTATCAGGTCCGGGTGACCGTTTGGATGGCCCTGGAGCTGATGTTCCATCGCCGCGTATGCGACGGCATCACCGTCGAGCCGGTGGATCGCGAGGACATCGAGGCGGTCCTGCGGAGGGCCGCGAACCCCGAAGGTGAAGAACACGCGGAGGCCCGCGCGGTCGTTGGCCTGAGCGACTCGCGCCTGAACGTCCAGGTGAAGCGGCGCGCCGCGCATTGGACGTCCGGGGACTTCACCAGCTTGATGACGGCGAGCATCGCGGAGCCAGACGCATCCACGAGTAACCGCCGCACGCCCCCCCTCGTCGCACTGAGGGACCCCTCCACCCGGTACCTCCTCGTCACCTCCTCGCAGGCGACAGGCGAGCACCTGCCGTCGCTGCGCGTACCGGAGTTTACCGCGGCCCCCATCGAGCCTCGACTCCCCGTGGCCGTGGAGGAGGCCGCACGGAAGCAGGGGCTCGATCCGGCACGGCTCGCCCCGCGTATCGCCATCATGGACATGTGCTCCGAGGAACTGGTCACACGCCGGTCCAAGGATCTGCTGATGACCCACGGGCACGTCCCGTCGACGCGCGTCGACGCATGCCTCGACCTCCTGGAGCGGCAGGTCTGGAGCAGGCTCCAGGGAACACACCCCGGACAATGGCGGCGAGAGGAGCTCGAGCAGGTCATCTGCTCGCCGGAGAGCGGAGGACGGCCGCGGAGCTCGCCGGAGCTCGTCGGCTTCGTTCCACCTGTCTCCTTTCGGATCGCGCAGGAGCGGTTGCAGGAACTCCATGCCGTCTTCCTGCTCGGCCCGCCTGGGAGCGGAAAGAGCCTGACGGCCACGACCCTGACGGAAGAGCTCCGACGGGAGGGGGTGCCCTTCGAGCTGGTTCTCGATCCGTCATGGCTCGAGGTCGACGAGCGCATACGGCTACCCGGCCGGCACCTCTTCGCCTTCGAGGACCCGTGGGGAAAATACCAGCGACGCGAGGGGCGTGAGGGGTGGGCCTCGGACCTGCTTGAGAGACTGAGGCGGGCGGGACCCGACAAGAAGTTCCTCCTCACCTCCGCATGGGGCCTCTACCCGGGGCCCGTCACGGAAAAGGAGCGGGAGAAGCTCGCCAGGTTCCAGGTCACGCTCAGCGCGGAGGACTACCCGCTGGAGGCCCGTGCCGAGATCGCGCGGCGCCGCCTGGGCGCCGCTGGAACCTGGCGAGCGGAGTGGCTGGAGGAGCACATCCCCGAGCTCGTTCGACGAACGGGCAATCCACTGGTGCTTGTCGAGTTCGTGGACCAGCTCGCTGGCCTCGAGACCCGCGAGAAGGCCAACTTCGAGTGCCTCCTCGCGGGAGCGCAGCACGAGATGCTCAGTGAGCGTCTTGCCAGGGAAGTCAGGGAGCGGGGTCTGTCCTTCGCCCTGGGTGCGCTCGTCATCTGGGCGTTGCTGACCACGAAGGGCACCGTGACGGAGGAGGCCGCCGGCCATTTCGGCCGAGCGCTGAGCGGGGCCATGGACGGCCAGGAAGTACGGGCCGTGGGTGTCCTGCGGTGGCTGCGTGACCGCCGCTCGCTGCGCGAGCGGACCACGGGCTACACCGTGCACCCCTTGCTCCAGAAGGGGCTCGAGCTGGCCTGGAAGAGTGACGACTTCGTGGACGCCATCGAACACGCGCGCGCGGACCTCGTCGAGAAGCTCATCCAGGAAGAGGACTTCGGGTGGGCGGTCACCATGCTCGAGGCCTTCCAGCCGTCTGTCCTCGTGTTGAGACCCACACGCCAGAAGGCGCTCGACACCTGGCTCCGCGACGGCGTGCTGGAAGCGCCGACACCCCACGCATTCGCTCAGTCCCTGTATCTCCTCCGAGCGTTCTCGAGGGCCGCCGATGCCGTGAAGAAGGTCACCGACGCCCTGCTGAACGACCAGCGGATGCCGGATGGCCTGAGTACCTTGCGATGGGTCGCTCCACGCTGGGCCGACGAGGAACTGGCCCAGATAGCGAAGGACGCCGCGGCCCGTCAGCTCGCCGGACGATACGTCGAGTGGATGCTCCCATTCACCGAACTCCCACTCGAGAACCACGAGCGTCGTCCGGAGTTCCTTCGTCGCTTCGGCTGGAACCTCGCGCCCGAGTACCTCCGTGGGCTCGACAGCGTGCTCGACAATGCGCCCGCCGGCACGACGGGAGAGTTCCAGGAGTTGGTGCTGGGTGCCCTGCTGGAAGGAGCGCCCTTCGAGGACGTGCTGATGCGCTGCGTGCGCGCCCTCCGGGCACATGAGCACGAATGGAACAAGCGGGTCCCTGAGACCGACTGGGGCGAGCAGGTGATGGACACCATGGCCCAGGAGCACTTCTCGGAGAAGGCCTCGGAGGGGGACGGGTGGCTCCAGGACGGGCTTACAACCGCCGTCTCCTGGAGGAGGCGGCAGCCCGAGGGCTGGCGGTGGATCCTCACGCATCCGGAGCAAGCGTCCTTGATCCGCCCCTGGGCCATGAGCCTGCTCAAGCGAGGACAAGACATGACCCCGGACGAGTTCGATGCGCTCATCGAGCTCGCGGAGACACACGACCAGGATGACGACGTGTGGAACCAGTTCCCCTGGGACTCCACACTTCCCACCCCCCTGGTGGAGACGTGGCTCCTTCGGCTGGAGGCGCTTCCCGCCCGACGTCTGCAACACCTCCTCCGAAAGGAGTCGCACTCCCTGGAGCCGGGCCGCTTTCAGGCGTCGTTCAGCGCCGCCCTTCGACAGGCCTCCGCGCGCCGTCGGATCGAGCTGGTGTTCGCGATGTTCCCCTTCCACCAGGGTAGCTCGGAGCATGCGGCCCTCGAGCCGATTCGTCGCCTCGTGAGAGAGGCGACACCAGGAGCGGGGCCGATCGAGAACGCGCTCCAGGCGCTGGGGGCAAAGGATGAGGAGGGGCTGATTCGCGCGACTCAGGCCTTCGACACGGAGGCGAGCGCCCTGCTTCGTGCGGTCGTGCTCAGCCAGCGACACACCTGGGCGGCGACCGCGCTCCTGTTGCTGGCGCGCGCGGGGGCGCCAATGCGCGAACAGGCCCAGCAGCTGCTCCACTCTCCGGAAAAGGAGGCGCGTTTGCGCGCCGGGCTCGCGCTGCACGCCGACCCCATGGCCAGGGAATCGGTCAAGGCCCTGCTCAAGGACCCACATTACCGCTGCCGCCGCCTGGCCATCGCGATGCTCGCGGACTCCTCGAGTGATGAGGAGCGACTGGAGCTTCTCGCGATGCACACCGACAAGAGCGGTCCCGTCCGCCAGGAGGTCGCGGAGACCATCGACCGCCTGGGCTGGCTCGACGGCATCCCGGCGCTTGAGGCGCTCGCACGAGATACATGGGACCAGTCCTGGTACGTCCACGAGGAAGACGGGGCGGATATGCCGGTGCGGAGTGCCGCCAGGCAGGCACTTGCGCGTCTCCGTCTTGGGGAGCGAGTGGAAGGGACCGAGGCGGAGCGATGGCCGGTGGGGCTGCTGAGCTACCTCGGTCGGTAACTCACGGGCTGAGCAGCACGTCTCGTAGGAGCGCGAACGTCGCCGCCAGATCCTGCAGCGACTGCTCGAGTCCTACGAAAGCAGGATGCGGAGGAGGGTCGCAGCCCGCGCCAGATTGCCCCCTTCCAGGGCATCCAGGGCCGCCGCGACGTGCCTTGCTACATTGCTACAGCAGGCCCGCGCTGGAGCGTCCTCAACACAGCCCAGCATGGGGCAGGGGGCGGCGTAACCGGCCGGAAGTCCTACGGAAACCGCTCTCGACCGCTCTGGAGCGCTCTCGCCGGAAGTCTCTGGCGGCGGGTTCGATTCCCGCCGCCTCCACTGAAGTGAAAGAGCCCCGGCCGCCATCAGGTGGGCCGGGGTTTTCTTTTTTGCGCGGGGGATGGGGGTCGTCAGGCGACACCGGCATCGGCGAGTGTCCGCTGGAGCGATTCGCGGGAGCGCCGCGCGATCTCCGCGGGCGACCGGCCCCTTCACGCGCCAAGCTCGCCTCCTCCTCACCTGCTTGGGGGAGCACTGGTGCGCGGCGCGCAGAGCGCAGGACTGCCTGCGGAGTACATCGAGCGGCTGCGCCTCGGGGGAGTAGGACCCGGACAAGTCGCGGTGAAGGCCACCAGGCCGTGACGTGAGGCTTCAGGCCACCGCTGCCACGCGCGTGGTGGCGAGCGGCAGGACCTTGCCCTCCGAGGGCTTCCACTCCACCAGCGACACCTGGGCGCCTCCGCTCGCATGCGGCTCGGCGATCACGGCGGTGAAGCGGGTCTCCAGCTTCGCCAGCTTCGCCTTCTCGGGGGCGAGCCCGGGGTTGCGCTGCAGCTCTTGGAGGAAGTCCGTCCACACCGCGTCGGACGCCTCCGGTGAGGGCAGCCGCATCACCCAGATCCAGCTGCCCGAGTTCGCGTAGACCCTTCCAGCGTCCTCCTTCCAGCGGCTTGCATGGGTGTGGCCGATGATGACCGCTCCGGCCTCGAACTTCTCCGCCAGCCGCCAGGCCTCCTTCGCCTCCGTGGGCTCCAGGCTGAAGTAGCGCTCACCGCTCTGTCCCACCACGAGCCGCTGCGTGCGCGCATAGGCGCCCAGGCAGGCGCGGGCCAGCTTGAGGCGGGCCTGGGTGAGCACCTCCTCGTCCCCGTCGAAGCTCATCGCCGAGGAACCGAGCACCCGCTCCAGCTCCTCCTGCTCCTCGGCGGTGAGGCCTGCCTCGGCGAGCCTCGGGGCCAGGCCCAGGTCCGCCGGGGCCGGCTCCTCGGGGTCGAAGCTCATCGGCATCTTCGACTTGCGGAACAGCTGCCAGAGGATGTCGAGGGAGGTGCGCTGGAACATCAGCTTCACCGCCGTGGGGTTGACGGCCAGGGCCGCCATCACCGCGCCCTGGAAGTCCGGCACCAGCAGGTCCGCGAAGCGCATTCCATACTGGCGCTTGAGCGGATTGAGCAGCGTCTTCACCAGCACGGAGCCGGCGGAGTACTGGTAGTCCTCGGCCCGCGCGCTGTCGGCGGCGCCCGGGCCGGGCAGGTGGGCGTACTCCACCTTGTTCCAGTCGTCCCCGTGCTCGCCATGGGCCAGCAGCAGCCGCGCTCCTCCCACGTCCAGCAGCTCCGGGGTGTCCCCGCGGCGGAACACGAGCCGGGCGGCCACCTCGCGCGGCTGGCGCAGCGCCTCGCGAAACACGGCTTGCACCTCGCCCAGGGCCAGCTCGATGTCATGGTTGCCCAGGCGCATGAGGACCTCACCGCCCCCGGCCAGCAGGCGTCCCAGGGAGGCGAACACCGCTGCCGTGGCGGGGCTGGTGACGAGCGCTCGCGCCTGCGCCACCGCACGCTCCGTCTGGAGCTGGAGCGGATCCTCGTTCATCAGGAAGTCGGCCGTGTCTCCATTCAGCACCACCCGGGTGGGACGATCCGCGAGCGAGTCGAGATACGCGGGGAGCGCCGTGTCTCCCGCGAAGATGTCGTAGCCCTGTCCGTTGCCCAGGTGCAGGTCACTCAGGATGACAGTGCGCATGTGAGTCCTTCGAGGGTGAGGTGCTGGGAGTCTTCAGATCTCCTCTAGCAGACCTGGGCCGCGGCGGACCAGACAGGCGCTGTCCGTGGTGGCGCTTGGGGGAGTGCGCTAGGGTTGGCGTCTCCGTCGTCATTCCGGGGGGAAGATGGGCCCGACCCAGAAGAAACCGTATGCGCTGGTGCTGGAGTTCTCGCGAGCCCGGGAGGCGGGAGACCCGTACGCCTTCCGGTTCGAGGAGCAGGATTACCAGCTCCGGCTGGAAGGCGGGGTGTTCCAGAACGCGCCCTTTCCGTGGAACCCGGGGGTGTTGGCGGACCTGGAGGCACTCGAGAGCCCCACGCCTGGGAGCGAGGCGGTGCAGCGCCTGGGCAACAACCTGCGCTCCTTCCTGGGACGGCTGGATTGGGGAATGCAGGAAGCGGCCATCGAGCAGGCGCTGGCCGAGGGCCGCGAGGTGCAGGTGTCCTTGCGCTCGGGAGCGGCGGAGCTGTACGCGCTGCCGTGGGAGCTGCTGACGCTGAAGGGGAGTGGGCAGCACCTGGGAGAGGTGCCCGGGTGCACGCTGCGCTACGAGTGGCCCCGGGCGGAGGGCCCGGCACGCACGGCTGCGCCCGCGGAGGGGGGACGCATCCTCTTCGCATGGTCCACGGCGGCAGGAGACGTGGGGGCGGAGGCGCACCAGAGAGCCATTGCGCGAGCGTGCGAGCGGGGAGACGTGCCGTTCGATGCGCGCCAGGACGTGCTCGGCAATGTGTCGCTCAAGGGGCTGGCGGAGGCGCTGAGGACGGCCCGGGAGCCCGTCGCGGTGCTCCACATCCTCTGCCATGGAAGCCAGGCAGGAGCCACCTATGGGCTGAAGTGGAATGCCTCGCGCGAGGGAGGGGAGCCGGACTTCGTGGATGGAGCGAGGCTGCGCCAGGTGCTGGCCCCGTACGCCAGCACGCTGCGCCTGGTGGTGCTGAGCGCGTGCCGGAGTGGGAGCTCGGGCGAGCCAGGCAGACACGTGGGGAGTGTGGCGCAGGAGCTGCACCGGGTGGGGATTGCGGCGGTGGTGGCCTCGCGGCTGCCGTTGTCGGTGGCGGGTTCCATCCGGATGACGGAGGTGCTGTACGAGCAGCTGCTGGGGGAGTCGTGCTCGCTGGAGCGGGCCTTGGGGGAGGCGCGGCAGCAGCTGAGACTGGAAGGGCGCCAGCTCGACTGGGCCTCGCTGCAGCTCCTTGCCCGCGCCGATGAGGGGACAGATCTCCGTCCGCTGGCGCTGAGGCCGTACCGGGGCCTGCTGGCCTTCGAGGCGAAGCACCGGCGCTTCTTCTTCGGGCGGGAGGCGCTGGCCAAGGAGCTGCGGGAGCGGGTGCGGGAGGCGGTGGAAGGGCAGCGGCCCCGCTTCCAGGTGGTGGCGGGAGCGTCGGGCGCGGGCAAGTCCTCGGTGGTGATGGCGGGGCTGGTGCCGCTGCTGCTGGAGGAGAAGGACTGGGACGCGGTGGTGGTGCGTCCGAGCGAGCTGGTGGGCGGGGGCGGGGGCTCGGAGGGGAGCTTCCCCTCGCTGGGGGGGCTGCGGAAGCGGCTGCGTGCACTCGGTTCCAGCGAGCCGGTGGTGGGAGGGCCGGGCGCCTCCGAGGCCGAGGTGCTGGAGGAAGCGCGGCGGCTGCACGAGAAGCGGCCCGGGCGGAAGCTGCTGCTGGTGGTGGACCAGTTGGAAGAGGCCTTCACCCAGCTGTCAGGCCCGGAGGAGCAGTCCGCGTTCGTGCGGGTGTTGTGGAAGCTGGCGATGCGTACCGGGGGGGAGTGCGTGG
The DNA here is from genome assembly GCF_036277355.1 of Archangium sp. GTDB lineage: Bacteria > Myxococcota > Myxococcia > Myxococcales > Myxococcaceae > Archangium. Next base: position 1,519 of record NZ_DASUNC010000124.1, on the reverse strand, counting down.
TGATGAGCACCCTGCGGGTAGACCACTTCGAGCGCTGTGGAGAGGTGGCGCTGGACGAGCGGACGCGGCTGGACAGCGTGGTGTACTCGGAGGCGCACCGCCTCTTCGTGGGGCGCATGGGCGAGGAGGAACTGGCGGCGGCCATCGAGAAGCCCGCCCGAGCGGTGGGGTTGGAGCTGGAGGCCGGGCTGGTGCAGAAGCTGCTCGCGGACCTGGGCCAGGAGCCCGGAGCGTTGCCCTTGCTGGAGTACGCGCTGGACCTGCTGTGGAAGAACCGGGTGGGCCGGAGGCTGACGCACCAGGCGTACGCGGACATGAAGGGAGTGACGGGAGCGCTGACGGAGACGGCGAACCAGCTCTACGCCTCCTTGTCGAAGGCGCAGCAAGGGCAGGCGAGGCGGCTGCTGGTGAAGCTGGTGGGCTCGCGGGACATGACGAGCCCGCGGACGCGGCGGCGGGTGTGGGTGGAGGAGGTGAGACCGTCCGGGGAGGCGGCGCGCAAGGACTTCGAGGTGGTGCTGGAGAAGCTGGTGAGGAGCCGGCTGCTGGTGAACGGGGAGGAGGAGGGGCGAGTGTGGGTGCAGTTCGCGCACGAGGCGCTCATCCGGCGGTGGACGATGTTGCAGAAGTGGGTGAAGGCGGACTGGGAGCGGGAGCAGCAGCTGCGGGAGCTGGAGGCGTGGGCGGAGGCGTGGGAGGAGCACCAGCGGGGAGAGGACCGGGGTGCGTCGTACCTGCTGACGGGGGATCGGCTGGGCTACGCCCACCAGGTCCGGGACAGGTATCCCGGAGAGTTGTCGGCGAGGAGCTTGCGTCTGGTGGGGCAGTCGGATGCGGCCGAGGCGGGCAGGAAGAGGCGGCGGAAACGGGTGCTCTCCGCGATGGCCGTGCTCGTGCTGCTGTCCGTCGCTTTCGGGCTCGTGGCGGCGTGGCAGGGAAGGCAGGCCCAGAGCCAACGGCTCGTGGTGATGGATACCTCACGAGTTGTTCACGCCAGCAACCTGCTTGGGCAGGTTCCGACCCTTGCGGCTCTGGTGCTACGTGAGGTGACGCACCCGGAAGGAACGCTGGAGTGGAGACAGACCGCCATCGACATTCTCCAGCGTCCTCTGAGCAGCGCGGTTCTTGCTGGGCACCAAGAGAGCATCAGCTCTGTCTCCTTCAGCCCGGATGGAAAGTGGGTGGTGACGGCCTCCTCGGACGGGACGGCGCGGGTGTGGAGTGCGGACGGGAAGGGCGAGCCGGTGGTGCTGCGCGGCCATGAGGATTTAGTGAAGTCCGCCGCCTTCAGCCCGGATGGCAAGTGGGTGGTGACGGCCTCCTGGGACAAGACGGCGCGGGTGTGGAGTGCGGACGGGAAGGGCGAGCCGGTGGTGCTGCGCGGCCATGAGTCAGTGGTGTATTCCGCCGCCTTCAGCCCGGATGGAAAGTGGGTGGTGACGGCCTCCGATGACAAGACGGCGCGGGTGTGGAGTGCGGACGGGAAGGGCGAGCCGGTGGTGCTGCGCGGCCATGAGTC
>NZ_DASUNC010000123.1:0-3728 GCF_036277355.1 Archangium sp. | reverse complement strand
CGTGCTGGGAGAGCAGGGAGAGGGTGGACACGGGCCGCTGCGGATGGGCCAGCATCTCCTCCAGCAGGCGCTGGAAGTGGCCCGCCATGCGCTCCACCGTGGGGCCCTCGAACAGGTCCGTGCTGTACTCCCAATTGCAGTACAGCCCGTCCTCCGCCTCGCGGCAGATCAGCGTGAGATCCAGCTTGGCCGTGCCGGTCTCCACCGCCACCGGGCGGAGCGAGAGCCCCTCCAGCTCGAGCGTGGGAATGGGCTCGTTCTGGAGGACCAGCTTCACCTGGAAGAGCGGGGCGCGGCTGGTGCTGCGCTCGGGATTGAGCGCCTTGACGAGCTCCTCGAAGGGCAGGTCCTGGTGGGCATAGGCGCCCAGGGTGGTCTCGCGGACACGGGTGAGGAGCTCACGGACGGACGGATTGCCCTCCAGCGTCGAGCGGAGCACGAGCTGGTTGACGAAGAAGCCGATGAGGCCCTCGGTCTCGGAGCGGTTGCGGTTGGCGATGTCGGTGCCGACGGGAATGTCGAGCTGGCCGGAGTAGCGCGAGAGCAGGGCCTGGAAGGCGGCCAGCAGCACCATGAAGGGCGTGACGCCCTCGCGCTGCGTGAAGCCGCCGAGCCGCTCCAGCAGCTCACGCGGGAGCACGCGGGAGAAGCGCGAGCCTCGATACGTGGGCACCGCCGGGCGCGGATGATCGGTGGGCAACTCGAGCGCGGCGGGGATGCCGGCGAGCTGCTGGCGCCAGTACGAGAGCTGGGTCTCGAGTGCCTCTCCCTGCAACCAACCGCGCTGCCAGGCCGCGTAATCGGCGTACTGGATGGGCAGCTCCGGCAGGACCGGTGCCTCGTCGCGTGAGAACGCGGAGTAGCTCGCCGCCGCCTCGCGGATGAGCACTCCCAGCGACCAGCCGTCCGAGATGATGTGGTGCATCGTCAGCAGCAGCACGTGTTGCCGCTCGCCGAGACGCAGGATCGTCGCCCGCACCAGCGGGCCCCGGGCGAGCTCGAATGGACGCAGCGCCTCGGCCTGGGCCTGGCGCTGCGCCTCCTCCTCGCGCTCGGACTCGGGCAGCGCGCGCAGATCCACCAGCTCCAGGGACAACCCGGCCGCCGGGTGGATGCGCTGCACCGGCTGTCCCTCCTCGGACACGAACGTGGTCCGCAGGCTCTCGTGGCGCCGCACCAGCTCGCGGAAGCTCCGCTCCATCGCCGGCACGTCCAGCGCGCCTTCGAGCCGGATCGGCACCGAGATGTTGAAGCCGGAGCTGCCCGGCTCGAGCTGATCCAGGAACCACAGCCGCTGCTGCGCGAACGACAGGGGCAGCTTCCCGGTCCTCGGCACCGGCGCGAGCCTGGGGGCGCTCACCCCGGCCGCGGCCTCGCGCGCGTGATCGACACGCCGGGCCTGGGCCTCGAGCAGGGGCGCCTCGAAGATCTCCCGCAGCGGCAGCTCGACGCCAAAGGCGTCCCGGACACGCGAGATGACCTGGGTGGCGAGCAGCGAGTGACCGCCCAGCTCGAAGAAGCTGTCTCGCGTGCCCACCTTCTCTACGCCGAGCAGCTGGGCCCAGATCTGCGCGAGCAACTGCTCGGTGGCCGTCCGGGGCGCCACGAAGTCAGCGTGCTCGGCGTGCTCCTGCGTGGGCTCGGGCAGCGCCTCGTGGTCCACCTTGCCGCTCGAATTCAGCGGCAGCACGTCCAGGACGACGAAGGCCGAGGGCACCATGTACTCGGGCAGCTTGCCGGCCAGGAAGGACCGCAGCGCCGAGGGCTCCAACTCCTCCGGCTCGCCCACCACATAGGCCACCAGCCGCGGGTTGCCGGGGATGTCCTCGCGCAGGACCACGGCCGCGGCCCGGACGTCCGGGTGTCCGGCCAGCCGGGATTCGATCTCCCCCAGCTCGATGCGGAAGCCGCGCAGCTTCACCTGGGTGTCCAGGCGGCCGAGGAACTCGAGGTCTCCATCCGGCAGGAAGCGGACGAGGTCTCCCGTCCGGTACAGCCGGGCGCCGGGCTCCTCGCTGAACGGATGCGGGATGAAGCGCTCGGCGGTGAGCTCCGGCCGGCCGAAGTAGCCGCGCGCCAGACCCACGCCTCCCACGCACAGCTCGCCCGGCACTCCGGCGGGCACCACCTCCAGCCCGCGCAGGACGTAGAGCTCCACGTTCGGCCACGGGTGGCCGATGGTGGGCCGGTCCGGAGAGACGTCGTCCTGCACGCTGGCGCAGACCGTCACCTCGGTGGGGCCATAGGCGTTGAGGAAGCGGCGGCCGTCTCGCCGCCACCTGCGCACCAGCTCCGGCGAGCACGCCTCACCGGCGGAGATGACGGTGGTGAGCGCGGGCAGTCCGTCCGCGTCCAGCTGCGCCAGCACGGAGGGCGTCAGCGTCACGTGGGTGATCGCGTGGCGCTCCAGCACGCCGCGCAGGGGCGCTCCGGGCATGAGCTCCTCGCGCGGAGCCAGCACCAGCCGGGCGCCCGCCAGCAGCGTGGAGAAGATCTCGCAGACGGAGGCATCGAAGCCGAAGGCGGCGAACTGGAGGACGCGGCTGTCCGGCTTCACGCCGTGCGACGCGACCGCCGCCAGCGCCGTGTTGATCAGGCCCCGGTGCGTGAGCAGCGTGCCCTTGGGTGTACCCGTGGAGCCGGAGGTGTAGATGACGTAGGCGAGGTTCTCCTCCTCCACGTTCACGTCGAGGTTCTCGCCCGGGTGGCGCTCCACCTGAGCCCCATCGGAGTCGAGCAGGAGCGTGTAGGGGATGCGGCGGGACAGCAGATCCTCGTACTTCTCCTCGGTGACGAGCGCCGCCGTCCAGGTGTCCTCGGCGATGAAGTCCAAGCGCTCCTGCGGGAGCGAGGGATCCATCGGGATGTACGCGCCGCCGGCCTTCATGATGCCGAGCACGCCCACCACCATCTCCAGCGAGCGATCAACGCAGAGCGCGACAGGAACCTCGGGCCCGATGCCGCGGGACCGCAGCGTGCGCGCGAGCTGGTTGGCGCGGTGGTTGAGCTCGCGGTAGGTGAGCCGCTGCTCGCCGAGCTCCACCGCGATGGCGTCAGGCGTGAGCTCCACCTGGCGCTCGAAGAGGCGATGCACGCCGGAGACACGCGGGACGTCCGCCCGGGTGTCATTCCACTCGCGCAGCATGCGGTGCCGCTCGGCTTCGGTGAGCAGGGGCAGCTCGCTCAGGCGCTGCTCCGGGTGGGCGGCGATTCCCTCCAGCAGGGTGCCGAAGTGCTCGGCCATGCGGGCGGCCGTCGCGGGCTCGAAGAGGTCCGTGTTGTACCCGAGCTGCGCGTCGAGCCCGTTCTCCGACTCCATGAGGGCCAGGACGAGATCGAAGCGCGCCGTGCCGCTGTCCATCTCGACGGGCGAGAAGGTCAGCCCGGGCAGCTTCTGGGTGGTCACCTCGCCCTGCCGGTGGAGGACGAACCACACCTGGAAGAGGGGATTGCGGCTGAGATCGCGGGAGGGCTGGAGCTCCTCGACGAGCTTCTCGAAGGGCACGTCCTGGTGGGAGTAGGCCGCCAGGGTGAGGGAGCGGACGTGGGCGAGGAGCTGGAGGAAGGAAGAGGAGGGAGAGAGGGAGGAGCGGAGGACGAGGGTGTTGACGAAGAAGCCGATGAGGCCTTCGAGCTCGGAGCGGGAGCGGCCAGCGATGGGAGAGCCGACGGTGATGTCGGACTGGCCGGAGTAGCGAGAGAGCAGGAGGTTGAAGGAGGAGAGGAGC
>NZ_DASUNC010000122.1:0-45594 GCF_036277355.1 Archangium sp. | reverse complement strand
CGCCAGAAGCTCGAGGAGTCCCAGGTCCTCGTGGGCAATCGCGTGTGGCTTCCCTTCGTCCGGGCCCGCAACTACATGCGCTCACGGCAGTCACTCCTGGACTACTCCCTCACCTGGCTCTACCGCGTGGCCGAGCGGCACCGCGGCTGAAGGGCGAAACGACACCGGGCTTTTCGGGGGTGCATGCGCAATGGCTCCCCCGCGTGCGCGCATCGGATGAATTGCTCATCCGTTCGCATAGGTGCTCACGATGGCCGGAATACGCAGAAGGTGGCCGCCCACGTGACACCGGGCCGCCGGACACCACTCGTTGACGTCAACGAGCAATGTAGACAGATGTGTGATACTTATTGACGTCAACGAGTGACGCGAGGCGAGGCGCTCCAGGCGTCCCGTGCGTTGGAGGGCCGCGTAACCTGCTAAGTTGAGGTCCTACGAGGTAGGCCCCGCATGTCCACACATTCTCCCTCCCCCAGCCCCGAGAACCCCGTCCCCCCGCACGGCGCGGGCGCCCAGCATCCCTTCGAGACGCCGCCGCTACCGCCCGGCACCCGCATTGGCGGAGACGTGGTGGAGGGGGTGCTGGGCCGCGGCGGCTTCGCCATCGTCTACCGCGTACGCAGCCCCGAGGGCCGACTGTTCGCCCTCAAGGTGCTGCCGCTGGAGGTGAGCCCGGAGCGCGCCGAGCGGGCCTGGCGCGAGCTGTCGCTGGGCATGCTCCTGCGCCACCCCAACCTCGGGCGCCAGGTGGGCGCGGGCCAGTGGCCCGAGCACGAGCCGCGCTACGTGTGGCTGAGGATGGAGTTGATTGAAGGCACCACCCTGGACGCGTGGGGACTGGCCCCCGGGCGCACCATGGGTGAGGTGGTGGACCGGGTGCTGGAGGTGGTGTGCGGCCTGGCGGTGGTGCACGAGGCGCGCGTGGTGCACCGAGACGTCAAGGAGGCCAACATCCTGGTGCACCAGCGCACGGGCCGTGCGGTGCTGGTGGACTTCGGTGCGGGCTACCACGAGGGAGACCCCACGCTGACGAAGGGGATGTTTCCCCCGGGCACGCTGCCCTACCGCGCGCCGGAGGCGTGGGCCTATGGCCGTGCACACGCGGGCGAGCCGGGCGCGCACTACCGGGCGGGGCCAGGAGATGACCTGTACGCGGTGGGCGTGGTGCTCTACCGGCTGCTGACGGGCCGCTTTCCCTTCCGGCCCGCCGAGCACGGGGGCGAGGACGTGGAGGCGGTGCTGCACCAGCCGCCCCTGCCTCCGCACCTCGTCAACCCGAACGTGCCCCGGGCGGTGGAGGACGTGTGCCTGCGGCTGCTGGCCAAGACGCCCGAGGCGCGCTACCCGGGCGCGGTGGCACTGCACGCGGCGCTGGAGGAGGTGAGGGCCCGCGCGGACGTGGACTGGAAGCAGGTGCTGCACCCGGAGCGGCGGCGGCCGGTGAAGCCCTGGGTGCGCTGGGGCCGGCTGTTGGCGGCGGTGGGCGTGGGGTTGGCCGTGGTGCTGGGGGCGTGGTGGCCCGGCTCCAGCCAGGAAGTGGCGCCGGGGAGGCCAGCGCCGGAACCTGTGCGGGCCGTGGCCGCGCCTCTGCCCGAGGCGCCTCCGCCCCCGGCCGCCGCCCCGCCGCTGGCGCCCCGAAAGGACAGTGCTCCCGTGAAGCAGCCGCCGCAGACAACCCCCGGCCCCCAGCTCGAAGCCGCCCCGAAGCGCCGGGGCACCGCCATGCGCAACGCGTGTCTCGGCCTCACCGGCGCCGCCTTGCAGTCCTGCGTGGGGGCCGCGCAGCAGGTGCCCCCCGAGCGCCCCGCCCCGCCTCCCCAGGCCTGCCCCGCCGGGGCCCTGGAGACCATGACGGGTACGCTTGGCTTCCGCCTGGGAGAAAAGAAGAGCGTGGAGTGGAGCGACGTGCGCGGCAGGTATGTGCGCGTGGACGAAGACACTCCTGCCTACCTCGCGGGCGACTGGGATGCGGGAGCCGATCGCTTTGGCTATGGAGGACGCTTCGCGCTGCCGGACAACACCCGGGTCTCCGGGCGGCTCTACGTCAAGGAGGGGCGGGTGTACGGCCGCTTCACCGAGGCACGCACGCCCAACGGGGTGACGTACCCGGTGTGCCTGGAGTTGCTGGACACGGACAACAAGGTGGGCCTCGAGATCGAGCCCGGCAGCCCGCCGGGCAAGATGATGGTGGACCCCGTTGCGCGGGTGCGGGTGGTGGACCGCTTCAAATAGGGGCGTCCGGGAAGCGGGACGGTGGTGGGCCGGACACGACCGGGCAGGAGGTATGGTAGAGCCCCACTCCCGCGGTTCTGTCCACGTCCTCGGGAGACTCCTGCCCCATGCCCGTGTTGTCCTCCGCTGCCCTGTTGCGACTCGCGTTGCTCGCTGCCCCCCTGGACGCCTCCGCACTGTCCGCCCCATCTGGCTGTGTGACGGGGACGCGCCACCTGGAGCTGACGGAAGACATGCACGGAGAGGCACTCGAGGTGTGCATCCACCCGGGCCTCACCACCAGCTTCCTCTTCGACGCGAAAGTGGGGCGCGTGGAAGTGGCCGGGCGGGAGCGTTTCCGGGTGATGGAGGATGAGGCGGGCCTCACACTCGTGCCCTCGCGAACGCTCATGCGCGGAGAGCGCGTACCCATGACGGTCTCCTTCCAGGACGGCGCGGCCCCGGCGGACGTCACCTTCTCCCTGGTGGTGCACCCCTCCGAGGCCGCGCGGCAGGTGGAGGTGACACGCCAGCCACGCCCGCCCGCCTCCTGCGGCGAGGGCGAGCAGCAGGCGCGGGCGGAAGCGCGACAGTGCCAGGAGGACAAGGCGCGCCTGGAGACGCGGTGCAGTGGGCAGGTGGGGTTCCTGAGCCTGCTCGCTCAGCAGCTGCTGGGTGAGGGTGGCATCACCGATAAGAACATCACCCGGAGCGTCACCTCGCCTCCAGGCAACACGCTCACCAGCGTCAGCGCACGCAGCTACCGCTCCGGCACGACACGCGCGGAAGGTGAGCGCGAGGTGGTGCGGCTGGCCGTGGAACTGGAGTTGCAAAACACCGGGAGCATGCCCTGGACGCTGGCGGGGGCGGTGCTGGTGGGGCCCGAGGGCGAGGAGTGGAAGGTGCTCGGCGCGTGGCAGCGGGAGCCCATTCTCCCGGGGAAGTCAGGCAGCATCGGGGTGGAGGTGGAGATGGACGAACAGGAGGCGCGCGGAACCTTCTCGCTGAAGCTGCGGAGCCAGGAGGCGAGCGGCGGAGGCGAGCGCTTCGACGGCGTGACCTTCCCATAGCGCCACCGGGCCCCGCCGGGCCCTCATCGCCCGAGCAGCGCCTTCACCTCGCCCTGCCAGCGGGCGCCCAGCTCCGGGTGCACCATGCGGACATAGGCCGCGTAGCCCTCCAGCCAGCGCTCGAAGTCCGGCCGGCCCCTGGCCTGCGAGGCCACGCCGTGCTCGCGGCAGTTGGCGAGGATGGCCTTGAAGCGCCGCCGCTCCTCGCGGGGGATGGAGACCTTCTGGTTCACCGTGAGGCCCGTCACCCGCTGGCGCGAGCCCTGGCGCATCACCCGCCGCTTGGCGCCATTCTCGGTGAAGCCCTCCTGCTGGAGGATGGCGTTGAGCCACCAGAAGAAGCGGCCGAGGCGCTCGGGAGGCGCGCGGAAGGAGAAGGACAGGTCGTCCGCGTAGCGGGTGTAGGTGGCGCCGAACTTCCCGGCCAGCGCGGTGAGGCGCGCATCCAGGCGCCGGCAGACGAGGTTGGCGATGGCCGGCGACGTGGGCGCGCCCTGGGGCAGCACGCCCGGCCACACCACCGTCCCATCCGGCAGCTTCGCGCGGTGCGTGGTGAGCCCGGCGAGCACCCCGGCCACCTCGTCCCCGTAGCCGTGGGACAGGAAGAGGCCCTTCACCCGGCGGTAGTGCACCGTGGGGAAGAAGTCCTCCAGGTCCACCCGCACCACCGCGGTGGCGCCCACGTGGGGCTCCGCGTTGCTCACCGTGGAGCGGCCCTCGATGAAGCCGTGCGCGGCCGGGTGCGGCGTCATGCGCGCGAGCACCTGGTCGAGAAGGGCCCGCTGCACCTCCTTGAGCGCCTGGCGCGGCGCCGAGATGCGGCGCACCCCGCCCGAGCGCTTGGGGACCTCGAACTCCACGTACCCCGAGCCCGCCTCCGTGCCCGGACGCATCAGCGCGTCCAGCGCGGACTCGTCCACGCCCACCAACCGCGCCACATCGGCCCGGGTGCGCAGCGCGGGCAGCTCGCCCGAGGTGGGGGGCGGACGCTTCACCCGCCGCCTGTAGCCATGAATCTGGTTCGCGAAGAGGCCGAAGTTCCAGCCCGTGGGGTTCCACCCGCCCACGGCACCATGGCGGTAGCGGGGGTCCCCCCGGAGATCCGGCGGCGCCACGTCCGCGAGCCCCAGCTTGCGTACCGCGGAGCGCGCGCTCTGGGCCACCCGGTTGTCGGGATCCTTCACGCGCTGGCGGAGCCACCGGGCCGCCGTGGTGCTGGAGAAGAGCAGCGGGAGCTGCCGCACGCCCTGGAGCCGCTCGCGCGGGTCCACGCTGCGCAGCCTGCGCTCGACGGGGGCCTGCCAGTGGCGGCTCACGAAGAAGCGCGCCACCTCGTACTCGGCCAGGTCCTGGTGACGCTCCAGCAGCTCGGTGATGCGCTCGAAGTTCGCGTCGGGGTCCGCCAGCAGGGGCTTGAGCTCGAGGAGGAGGCTGGCGAGGTTCATGCGCTGTACCCGGCGAGGAGGAGACCGGTGCTCCTGGAGCCGCCGCCACCTGCACGGCAGAGGCAGACGAGGTCGGGAGGCCCGCAGGCAGACCTCGTACTGCATCGTTCTTCAATGGGTAACGTCAGCAGCCGCGACGTGACATCGCGGACGGAAGGCTGGCTGCACGCGACCCCAGGAGCACCGGAGACAAGCTCACCACAACCCGGACGGGGTGGGAAGGACACGCGCCTGCTCGCCCCACTTCCCTCTCCTTCCGGCGGAGGGTGATCAGCGTCGCGAGCGGCCCAAGAGGGGCCACACCAACCCCAGCAGCGCCGCCGCGCACACCAGGGCCAGCACCCAGGCCGCGATCTGGAAGAACCCGGCCGAGCTCCGGGCCGAGGCCACCAGCTCCGCCTTCGTGCCACCGAAGACGCGGGTGGCGTTCACCTCCGGCGCCGCCCCTCCGCTCGCCAGCGAGCCCAGCACCACCACGTCCTGGCCCGCCTCGAAGCCCGTGTACCACTGGGTCCCCGTGGACGGCCGCGATGGATCCCACGCCCCCTCGTCCTTCTCGTCCCGCCACGAGGTGGGGCCCCGCTCGTCCAGCTCCCCGGGCTCCTTCGTGGCCGCCCCGAGTTGATAGTCCTCGTTGCGGATGCGGACCCGCCCCGAGCCCGTCTCCAGCAGCAGGGGCGGCGTCACGCGCTCCCTCACCCGCCAGCGCGTCCGCGCGCTGCTCCCCGAGGTGTCCCGGTACGGCTCGAAGTGCAGGTACGCCACGTACCGGCGCAACCGCACGGGGTTGTCGCTGGCCAGCCGCCCCCCCACCAGCACCGTCTCTCCCGGTGCCATTCCACCCAGGGTGGAAGCCTCCAGGACGGGGAGTGACTCCGCCTGTCCCGCCTCCTCCCGGGCCACGCGTGAGGAGTACCCCATGGCGACGGCGAGCGCGCCGGACACCAGGGCCGCGAATCCCAACGCCAGCCACACCCCCTTGGAACGCCTTCGGTTCGAGGTCATCCCGAGGACGATGCCATGCTCCCCGGAAAAATCGGCCGGAATCACGCAACTCCCGTGGCGACTCCGCGATAATGGGGTCAGCGTAGAATTCCGGGCCTTTTTCGTGGCTCCCGCCGGAGAACCTCCATGCCTCCCATCCGCCGCTCTGATTCGAACGTCTACAGCAATGCCCGCAGCAGCGGCATCGAGGTGAGCAGGCAGAAGGCGACGACGGGCAATGGCTCCTCCAAGAGCGCGGTGAAGGAGAACCGCGTCACCACCACGACGACCCGCTCCAACGAGCAGACGTCCACGACGACGAAGTCGAAGACGTACGACAACAAGAAGACCGGGACGCGCGACCAGTACGACTACAAGGGCAAGGACACCAAACCCACCCAGAAGGGCAAGGTCACCCCGCAGGGCACGACGACGCTCCTGTCCACCAAGGGCAAGGACTCCAAGCCCCTCTACGAGGCGGGCGGCGCCACCCTGGCCGAGGGCAAGGGCAAGCTGCCGGGCGGCGTGGACGTCAGCGGCAAGGTGACGGGCCCCAGCTTCAAGGTCGATGGCGAGGCGAACGTCCAGACCAAGGGCCTGAGCGGCGTCGACATCAACCTGAAGCTCGAGGTGGAGGCCAACCTCGTCAAGGCGGAGGGGTCGGCCGAGAAGGAGTTCAAGTTCAAGGTCAACGGAGAGGACATCTCCGTCAAGGTGAAGCTGGGCGCCGAGGGCAACGTCGGCATCGACGGCTCCATCAACCTCAAGGTGCACGTGGGCAAGGACGGCGTGTCCGTGACGGCCGGAGCCGAGGGCTTCGCCGGCGCCAAGGGCAGCCTGTCCGGTGAAATCACCACCACCATCAACGGCAATGAAGTGGCCAAGGGCAAGCTGGGCGTCACCGCGGCGGCGGGCGCCATGGCGGGCGCGGAGTTCGAGGCCGGCTTCACCCACTTCAAGGCCAAGGCCTATGCGGCCGTGGGCGTGGGCGTGGGCCTGGACGTCTCGGGCAACGTGAACGCGGGCAACCTGGCCCGCGAGGTCCCCGGACTGCTCACCACCTGGGACGACTGAGTCCCCCCAATCCCCTGATGCGTGCCCGGGGGAAGGGCTACAATGCCCGGCGCCATGAACCCTTCCGAGCACGCCCAGCCAGGTCTTCAGCTCCTCGCCCGACGCGATTTCGCCGCGGCGGTCTCCGCCTTCGAGGCCGCGCTCCGCTCGCAGCCCCAGGACGTGGACTGCTGGTTCGGCCTGGCCCGGGCCCAGCTCGCCCTCGGCCAGCCCGAGGCGGCCCGGAAGTCGCTCGCGCGCACGGTGGCGATCTCCCCCCAGCACCCGGCCGCGCGCGCCCTGAGCGCCTCCCTGGACGATGATGGGGACAGCCCCGGCATCCTGAAGGAGCTGGCCAGCCTGGCGCAGGCCCCGGGCGCCGGTTTCGCGGAGCACTACGCCCACGCCCAGGCCCTGCTGCGCCGGGGCATGGACGCCGAGGCCTCCCAGGCGCTGCGCGCGGCGCTCACCCTCCATCCCGAGAGCCCCCAGGCGTTGGTGGACCTGGGACAGGTGGCCCTGCGCCAGGGCCGCCCGGAGAAGGCCAGGGAGGCGTTCCGCGTGGCCAGCGGGCTCGCCCCCGGCGAGTGGATGCCCCGGCTGCTGCATGCCCGCGCGCTCATGGCCCTGAAGGACTTCGGCGCGGCCATGGGCGTGCTGACGGAGGCCGTGACCGCCCACCCCCGCGAGGCGCCGCTGCAGGAGGCGCGCTTCCAATGCGCCCTGGTGATGGGCGAGCCCCAGAAGGCCGTCGAGGCGGCGCGCGCGCTCGAGGCCCTCAAGCCCGGGGATGCCAACCCCCTCTACCAGCGCGGCCTGGCCCTGCTCACCATGGGGAAGCTGCCCGAGTCGGCCCAGGCGCTCCAGGAGGCCATCCAGCGCGCCCCCGAGGCGCTCGAGCCCCGGCACGCGCTCGCGCAGGTGCGCACGGCGCAGGGCCAGCACGCCGAGGCGCTCGCGGTGCTGGAGGAGCTGCACCGCACCGCGCCGCGGGCCCTGGAGCCCATGTTGGATCTGTCGCGCCTGTACCTGGCGGAGGAACGGGCCGCCGAGGCGGAGCGCGTGCTCCGCGTGCTGTCCGAGGAGCACCCGAAGGAGCCCCGGGTGGGCCTCAACCTCGCGCTGGCGCTCTTCAAGCAGGGCCGCAAGCCCGAGGCCCTGTCGGCCCTCGAGCCCGTGAAGGCCAGCAACGACGCGGCCCTGGTGGAGCAGGCCCGGAAGCTGGAGGCGCAGATCCACGGGGCGCCCATGCGGCCGCCCATCATCCGCGGCTGATCAGTCGCAGACGCCGCAATCGCGCTTGCAGCTGTCGGCGCGGTTGCCGGTGCCGCAGGACTCGTTGGGCCGCTGGCAGATGCCGTCCCCACACGTGGAGATGTCCTGGGGACGCAGCCGCGTGGTGAGCGGGTGGTAGGTGACGCCGTTGACGGTGCACCGGATGAAGTACGAGCCCGTGATGTCCGGCTGGCAGCGCGCGTGGCAGCTCCCCACATGGGTGAGCGGCGGGCACGCATTGCCGCTCGAGAGCGCACAGGCGCGGAGGCTGCTCTGCTCCGGGAACAGCATGCCCTGATCGTTGCCGGCGAACAGTCCCTCCCCGTTGAAGAGGTTGCCGAAGAAGCACCCCTCCCGGAGGGTGAAGCTGCCCCGCTCCGAGGCCGTGGTGGGAATGGACCGCCCCAGCGCATTGGTGCCCAGGATGGAGATGAGCACGGTGCGCCCGTACTTGTTGACGAGCGAGGCCAGGCACGCGGAGACGACCTGCTGCTCCTCCAGCGTCGCGGGCGAGCCGTTGGACCAGGCGGGTGCCAGCCCGAGGCCGCCGTTCCAGACATGGGTGGCCGTGCCATCCGAGTACGTCCGGGTCTGCCCGGCCGGGACGGAGCAATGGACCAGGTACTTCATGAACTGGTTGGACTCGGCCGGGTGCTGCTGGAACCAGGACGAGAAGCTGGCGCTGGACAGGCCGTTGAAGGCGAGCCCGTTGAAGGCGAGCCCGTTGAAGGCCAGGCCGTTGAAGGCGAGCCCGTTGAAGGCGAGTCCATTGCCCTCCTCGAGGGCCTGGGCCGCCGTGTGGGCAGGCGCCCCGGACGGGTTCACGGGTTCATCCACCGGGCCACAGCCTCCGGTGAGGACCAGCAGCATCACTCCGAGCACTTGGGTGGCTTTCATGGCGTATTCCCCTGGAGCCCGTGGGGGTGGGCTCCAGGAGAAGTGTCGCCGCGCGGGTTCACGTGGATGCTCCAGCACACACCGGCTCCGTTGCCCGTGAACAGTCGCCACGCTCTCGAATTCTCAGACGCCGGGTGACTCCTCGTCGAGCAGCGCCAGCAGGGTGTCGCGCGTGCCTCCCGGGGCCTGACGCACGAGGGCATTGAAGCGCTGGTTGCCCGCTCGTACGCGCTCGCCGTGGGCACGCATCGCCGCCAGCACGTCCGGCATCATCCAGGGGCGCTCGAGCACCTCCAGGTTCTGCCTCAGCTCGCGGTGGTTGCGCGGTGCGCTGAGGCACGCGCCCACTCCGGGCTGGGACAGCGCATAGCGGTAGCAGTCCACGGCGCTGGGGAGCGGCGTGTCCGGGGGCTCGCCCGGCGCGGGCCGCAAGAGGCGCCCGTAACAGGTGGCGGTGAAGGTCAGTACGCCCGTCCCGCGCTCGAGGGCCTCGGGGAAGAGCGCCGCCTCCGCGCCCGGGTGCGCGGCGCTGTGGCGCGTCATCACCACCGGCCACGGGTGCTGGCTCAGAGCCTCCCGTGCGAGCTCCCGGTGGTGGGTGGAGAAGCCGAAGGCACGGAGGCGGCCCTCGGCGCGCAGGGCCTCGAGCGCCTCGAAGTTCTCCGCGTCCAGCCGCTCGCGCGAGCGCACCCAGAACAGCAGGAAGACATCCAGGTGGTCCGTGCGCAGCAGGCGCAGCGCGGCCCGCACGTCCCGGCGGATGGCCTCGGCGCCCGAGTGGTACGTGCCCGCCACCACCACGAGCCCGTCCCTCCGCGTCCGGCCCGAGCGCAGGAAGCGCGTGAGCTCCGTGTAGCGCGGCTCCCAGAAGAACGCGTTCACCCCGGCCTCATGGGCCTCGGCCAGTGCGCTGACCGGCAGGCCGTGGGCACCCGAGAGCACGAGCGGCGAGACGCTCAACCCCGTCCGGCCCAGGAGCCGCCGGGAGGAGTGCAACGGGGACTCGGGTGCCGCGCGGACTGGCGCCTGCATCCGCTGCGAACGCGTGGGCCGGCGGCGCTCGATGTCGGGAGCCCGCGCGAGGGCCTCGTCGGGGAAGACGAGCGTCAGCGCCTCCAGGTGCGAGGCCACCCGCTCCGGCTCGGAGGCATCGCGCAACACGGCGCACAGGCGCTCGAAGGCGGCGTCATCCCCCTGGCGGAGCCACCACGTGTAGGCGGAGACACGGACGTCCTCGGCCCGCTCCGCCCCGGGGCCGTGCAGCAGGTCCGCCAGCCGCACGTCGAGCGTGTCACACGCCTCCAGCGCCGAGGCCGCCGCGGCCCGCACCATGGGCGAGGTGTCGAGCGACAGGCGCAGCAGCGCGCCCAGCTCCTCCCGCTCCCCCTCCGCCTGGAGCAGCCCGGCCGCGCGGGCGCGGATCCACGGGTCCGGAGACCCCGCTCCCAGGAGCGCCACGGCGCGCGAGTCCGGGGCGGACAGCGCGTGCCGGCGGGACACGAGGAGGTGCATCGCCGCGCGGCGCACCGGCAGGTCCGGGTCGCTTCCGCACGCGGCCCTCGCCGAGTCCGTGTCCAACACGGCGGCGCGGATCCACGGATCCTCGTGCCGGGAGGCCTCGCGCAGCTCCGCTTCGGAGAGCACCCCGAGCTCCAGGAGCGCCGCCAACGCCACCGCGCGGATGGACGGGTCCTCGTCCCCCGAGGCCCGGGCCAGCGGGAGCTCGTCCTCCAGGAAGGCCGCCGCCTCCGCCACCGCCCGGCGCTCGCGAGGGGAACGGGCGCGAGGCGCGAAGGCCACCAGCGCCCGGGCATGGGCCTCGAGCGCCTCCGGGGCCACCGGCCTCCGCTCCCACGCGGCGAGCACCTCCTCGCGCACCGTCTCGTCGGAGTCCTCGAGCGCGGACAGGACCAGGGCCCGGCTCTCCGGGTCATGCACGAGCCCCGAGAGCGCCGCGCGCCGCACCGCGGGCTCGGGGTGCCGGGCCAGGGGACGGACCCGCTCCAGCAGCCCCGGATGCGCCCTGCGCGCGGCCACCCATGCCGCCAGCCCCACCGCGCCCGGCCTCGGCGGCTCGTCGAGAATCCGGAACGCGAGCGCCACCTCGTCCACGTCGAGCCGCTCGAGCAGGGCCCGGACCTCGTCCGCGGCATGCGGGACACGCGGCTCGTCCAACCACCGCAGCGCGAGCCGCAGGGCCTCCGGCTCCCTCCGCTCGCGCAGCCGCCGCCGGGCCAGGGCCCGCAGCGGCTCGTGGGGATCTCCGAGCCACTTCACCAGCTCGGCCACGGGCACGTCCGAGGCGGGCATCCGCTCGAGCCGCGCCGTCACCACCGCCGGATCCTCGTTGTCGAGCGGCCCCGCCATTCCCTGGGACGGCCCGGGCGTGGGCAGGAGGGACTCGGCCGAAGCCGGAGCCGCCCCACCCCACACGCCCTCCAGGTACGCGGCGGCGGCCTTCACCGCGCCCTTCCGGGAATCGCTGGCCCCGGCGCGCACCCGCTGCCGCACGAGCGCGTCCGCCTCTCCCCACCAGGCCAGCGCCTGCACCGCCGCGTTGCGCACGCGCCAGAAGGGGTCCTCCAGCGCCTCCAACAGGAGCTCCAGGGCCCCCGAGCCCGCCACCGAGGCCGCGGCCCGGATCGCCGCGCGGCGCACCCACCAGACCGGCTCCTCGCGAAGGGCCCGGGGCACCCGTGTCAGCAGTACCTCCGAACCCAGCCGGGCCAGGGCGCGCCAGGCCCGGTCGCGCACACTGGCCATCGGGTCTCCCAGGGCCTCGAGCAGCGCCGGGACGAAGCGCCCATCCCGGAGCTCCCCCAACCGGCGCGCGGCGGAGGCGCGGACCTCGGCGTCCTCGTCCGTCAGCAGCGCCTGACGCAGGGCGAAGCGGCCCGGCGCGGCCGAGGTGTCCACGGCCTCCACCGCCTCGCGGCGCACCTCGGCGTTCTCGTCGAGCAGCCGCACCACGGCTGGATCCAACAGGCCCATGCCCTCGGACTCTACGCGCCCTGATAGAATCGGGGACATGCCCGACATGCTGGCGATCATCAGCAAGGCCGTGTTCGAGAAGGAAGCGGCCGGACGTGCCCCTGGCGAGGTACTCCCCACCGATCGCTACCGCAGCGCCAGCAAGCACCTGGAGCCGCTGCGCGCCGGAGGGCGCCTCTTCCTCGTCACCGTGCGGCCGCCCTCGGAGTCACTCTGGCTGGTGGCGGTGCTCGAGGCCCTGCGCTTCGAGGACGGCGAGTGGCGCGCCGCCCCCAACCGCGTGCCCATCACGGACGTCACCGCCCTCATTCCCCGCCTCCGCTTCGAGTCGGGCAAGGGCATCCAGGCCGCGAAGGGAGCCCTGGGCATGTCCCTGCAGACGCCTCGGACGCTGACGGCCGGGGACGTGGCGCTGCTGGAAGGGGGGCCGCGCATCAACCTCACGGCCCACGATACGCGGGGACCCCTGCCCTGCCTGTGCCGCCATTGCCTTCCCCGGAGCGGCGAGCGGGCCGAGTCGGGAGGCATGTCCTTTCTCCGCACCCGGGTGGAGGCCGAGGGCCGGACGCTCTTCTACTGGCTCCCCGAGGAGCTCCAGCCCGACACCGGGCGGGTCGCCGAGGCGGTCCAGAACATCCTCGTCCACCGTCTGCGCTCCACCGGCTGACGCCGCGCCTCAGACGGGCCGGCCCGGCAGGACGCCGAAATCACTCCGGGCGCTGCCGCCCACGCGCGTCATCCAGCGCAGCAGGCCCGGCGCGTGATCGAAGAGCACGTAGAAGACGCCCAGCGAGCGGGGCACGTCCACGATGGGCCTGCGCCGCCCGATTCCCTCCAGGATGGCCTCCGCCACCTCGTCGGGGCTCAGGGGCCGCACGAAGTCCGCCAGCCGGGGCATACGCGAGGAGGGCACGTGCTTGCCGAAGAACTCCGTCCCCGCCACCGTCCCCGGACGCACGAGCATCGCGTGCACCGGCGTGTTCCGCAGCTCCTCCTGCAACATCTGCGTGTACCCGCCCACCGCCGCCTTCACCGCCGCATAGGCCGCGGACGAGCTGCCCGCGAAGACGCGTCCCGCGGACGAGCCCACGTTGACGATGTGGCCCCGCCCCTTCTCCAGCATGGAGGGCAGCACCTTGCGCGTGGTGTACACGATGGCGTTGAAGCCCACCTCCATCGTCCGCTCCACGTCCTCCACGGACATGTCCAGCACGCTCTCCCACCGGATGAAGGCGGCGTTGTTCACCAGCACGTCGATGCGGCCCTCCTTCTCCAGCACCCCCTGGCACCACGCCTCCACTCCCTGCCGGTCCGCCACGTCGCAGCGGGCGAAGTGGAAGCGCCCGGGCCAGGGCAGCTCGGCCGCCCTCGCCGACGCCGTCTTCAGGTGCTCCTCGGAGATGTCGCACACGTACACCGTGCCTCCGGCCTCCGCGAGCCGCCGCGCCGTCGCCCAGCCGATCCCCTGGGCCCCACCCGTCACCAGGCACACCCGGTCCTTCAGGAAGTCCTTCGTCATGGCAACCCTCGTTTCACAAGCACCTTCCGTGCACCAGCCCCGCTCGGGGAAGGCACACGGGTTGCCAGCTATGCTGGAATTATCCAGTAATCCAGTAAAAAGCCGTGATTTATCCGGGTTCTCACGAAACGGGGTTGACCCGTTTCCACCCGGTGCGCGGGCGCTCCCAGCGGGCGTGGATCCGAGAGAAGTCCGAGGTCGTGGCATCCTCGCGCTCACGCCCCGATGAGACAGACCCCGGCCGCGGTGCTCCGTCCGCCCGATCCTCCCGGCCTCCCGGCGAGCGATGCCGCCTCCACCCCCGTGCCCGGTCTCCAGCCCTGGGTGCTGCGCCTGACACGGGGGGCCGGCACGGGCATCCGATACCCTCACCCCGTCCCTCTCCCGGAGGGAGAGGGGATATCGAAGCCGGGTGGGCACGAGCCCGAGCTGCTGCACATCGCCGAGCTCGACGAGCACCTGATTCCGATGGCCGAGCAGTACTTCGAGGCGCTCAACGGGAAGGCCAGCCGGCGCGCCAACGTGCGCGTGGACGTGATGGACGGCCGGCACGTCCTGAAGATGAGCCCCGACACGTACGACGTCATCCTGTCGGACGCGATGATGCTCGCGAGCGAGGACGGCCTGCGGCTCTACACCCAGGAGCACTTCCGCGAGGCGCGCCGGCACCTGCGGCCCGGGGGCGTGGTGCTTCGCACGTGCCGCTCATCAACCGGGACATGAATCCGGTGCTGGACTTCCTCCCCCGGGAGCCACCCGGGGAGAGCGCCGCCACCGTCGAGCGGCTCGTCGCCGGTGGGCCGGGCTTCATCTTCGAGCACCTGCACGCGGCCCCCGGTGGTCAGCAGGCCCTGGAGTCCCTGCGCGCCCGCGTCCAGCGGATACACGAGGCGGCCCCATCGGTTTCCCGGTGAAGCGGGCCTGATTGCCTGGAGGGCAGGCAGCCTGGAGGATCGTCGCGACGCGGGCGCTTTTCTTGATATCCTGGATCTGGACCCGGAATGAACGCACCCAGACCCCAGAGCTGGCTGCTCGCGGCACTGCTGCTGCTGTGCGCATGCACGCCCACGCCCGAGCCCCGGCTCCGGCTGGGCACGACGCCCTGGCCCGGCAACGAGCCGCTCTTCCTCGGCCAGAAGCTGGGACTGCTCCCCTCCGAGCGCATCCACCTGGTCGAGTACGTGTCCTCCGCCCAGCTCATGCGCGCGTTCCGCAACGGCGCCATCGACGCGGTGTCCACCACCCTCGAGGAGGTGCTGTCGCTCGAGCAGCTCGGCCATGATCCGAAGGTGGTGCTGGTGCTCGACGCCTCGCACGGGGCGGACTGCGTGATGGCCCGGCCCGAGCTGGAGTCGATCTCCGCGCTCCAGGGCCGGCGGATCAGCTCCGAGGAGTCGGTGCTCGGGATGTACATGCTCACCCGGGCGCTCGAGCAGGCCGGGCTGCGGCACGAGGACGTGCGGCTGGACATCCGCCCCCTGGAGACCCATGTGGCGGCATGGCAGCGGGGCGAGCTGGATGCGGTGGTGACCTTCGAGCCGTATTGCCAGCGGCTCGCCAGCCTGGGCGCCCGCAGGCTCTTCGACAGCTCCCGCCTCCCCGGGGAGATCATCGACGTGGTGGTGGTGCGCGAGGAGTTCCTCGAGGCCTGGCCCCAGCACGTGGACGCGCTGCTGCGCGGCTGGTTCTCCACGCTCGCCTGGAAGCAGCAACATCCCCAGGAGGCGATGCAGCGGATGTCGGGCCGGCTCGGCCTGGACCCCCAGCGCTTCCAGGAGGCCATGGCCGGCGTGCGGCTCATGGACGAGCCGTCCCAGCACACCCTGCTCACCGGCCCGCGGCCCGTCCTGCGGGAGACGCTCGAGCAGATGGGGGAGTTGCTGCGGCACCACCAGCTGCTTCCCGGGCTCCCAGGACGGACGGAGTCCTCGCGGATGCTCGAGACGGCGCCACTGACGCGGGTGTCGCCATGAGCGCTTCCGTCCCCACACGGCGCGCCGGGTGGCACCGGTTGCTGACCATGCGGGTGCTCGTCCCGCTGCTGCTGCTGGCGTATGCGTGCTTCTTCGGCCTCTACACGCTGGGGCGCGACATGGTCCACCGCGAGCAGCAGGTGGAGGAGCACGTGCGCGAGGACGTCACCCAGCGGATGACGCACCTGCAGGGGACGCTCGAGTACCTGCTGCGCACCGGACAGCTCGAGGCCGTGCGCGAGGAGCTCGCGGACCTGGGCTCCAATCCCCACCTGACGGTGGGACTGCTGCTCGATGACCAGCGCAACGTGCTGGCCGCCACCCGGCTGGACCTGCTCGGCCATCCGGTCTGGGAGGCCTGGCCGGAGCTCATCCGTCCGGGAGCCCTCGCCCGCATGAAGACCGCGAGGGTGCGGATGAGCGGGGACGTGCAGGTGAGCGAGGACGGCTCGCGGGTGGAGGGCTACTACCCCATCCAGCTCAGCCCCCAGCCCCTGGGGAGCCAGGTGGGCATCCTCTACCTCCAGCACGACCTGACGCAGCTCAAGGCCGCGCAGCGCTACCGGGCCGAGCGCTCCGCGCTCCGTTCGAGCCTGCTGCTGGTGCTGATCGCCGGGCTGCTGGGGCTCTTCTTCCACTTCGCGCTGGGGAGGCGCGTGCGGCGCCTGGAGTTCGTCGCCCACCAGCTCGCGGGGGGAGAGCTGAGCGCACGCGCCGGGTTGCGCGGGATGGACGAGATGGGGGCGCTGGGCCGGGCCTTCGACGAGATGGCCGAGCGCCTCAGCCAGGAGCGGGAGGCCCTGCGGCGCTCGGAGGCGAGCTTCCGCACGCTCATCGAGCGCACGCCGGACGCCGTCTTCGTCCACCGGGAGCGGAGGCTGCTCTTCGCCAACCCCGCGGCCGTCGCGCTGCTGGGCTACACGCGCGAGGAGGAGCTGCGGGGCCGGGCGGTGGAGGAGCTGCTCATGCCCGGGGAGCAGGACTCGCTCGCCGAGACGTCCCAGCCCGGCTCGGCGCGGGAGGTGCGTTTCCGGTACCGGGAAGGGCAGCAGGTGCTGGGCGAGGTGGTGACGTTCTCCATTCCCTTCGATGGGCAGCCGGCGGTGGTGTCCATCGCGCGCGACGTCACCGAGCGCAAGCAGGTGCAGGAGAAGCTGCGCACCACGGACCGGATGGTGTCGCTGGGCACGCTGGCGGCGGGCGTGGCGCACGAGCTGAACAACCCCATCTCCTACGTGCTGAGCAACCTGCGCTTCGCGGTGGACGAGCTGGGGGAAGCGGGCGAGGCGGGCAAGCCGCTGTCGGACGAGCAGTCGCGGGAAGTGCAACAGGCGCTGCGCGAGGCACTCGAGGGCGGCGAGCGCATGCGCAACATCGTGCATGACCTGAGGAGCTTCTCGCGCCGGGAGGACGAGCACTTCGGCCCGGTGGACATCCACGCGGTGCTCGACTCGTGCGCGAGCCTGGCGCGCACCACCATCCGCCACCGCGCGCAGCTGGTGAAGGAGTACGGGGAGGTGCCGCGCGTGCTGGCCAACGAGTCGCGGCTCGGGCAGCTGTTCCTCAACCTGCTCGTCAACGCGGGCCAGGCCATTCCCGAGGGGGACGCGAAGGCGCACAGCGTCCACGTCATCACGGAGCGGGTGGACGAGAGCTGGGTGGTGGTGTCGGTGCGGGACACGGGCGTGGGGATTCCGCCGGAGAACCTGCAGCGGCTGTTCAAGCCGTTCTTCACCACCAAGCCCGTGGGCGTGGGGACGGGGCTGGGCCTGTCCATCTGCCATGGCATCGTCACGGCGATGGGGGGGCGCATCGAGGTGTCCAGCGAAGTGGGCAAGGGCACCACCTTCCGCGTCTACATGCCCGTGGCCGACAAGGTCGGGAAGGCCAGCGGCCAGGCGAAGTCCGCCTGAGCGGTGGTGCCCGAGGCCTACTTCCGCGCGAGCGCGAGGTCGAAGCGGATGACCACCGCGTCACCCACCTTCATGGTGCCCAGCATCAGGGTGGGCGGGCGCACGCCCCAGTCCGTCATGCGCAGCAGGTACCGGCCCTGCACGCGCAGCTTGCCCTCGGGCGTGCTCGAGGCGCGGGCCACCAGGTCCACCGGCTTCGTCACCCCCGCCATCGTGAGCTCGCCGCGGATGCGCAGGGGCACCTGGCCGTCCTTTGGAGCGCTCGCCTCGTAGCCACTCATCCGGAAGCGGATGGTGGGGTGCTGCTGCTGCTGCAGGGCGTTGGACATGTGCTCGTTCATCGTCCCGTTGGCGCAGTCGAGCTTGCTGGTGGGAATCTCCAGCTGAGCCTCGCGCAGCGCTCCGGCCAGTTGCTCCAATGTGAGCGCACCGCCGGCCTCGCCCGGGGTGAAGCGGGCGTCCATCCCCTTCGCCTTGCAGGTGAAGCTGCGCACCGTGGACGTCCCGTCGATGGCCAGCTCGCCACCCGGCTGCAACTCCACGGCGGTCTGCGCGGCGGCCAGCCCCGGCCAACCCAGCGTCATCATCAACAGCGGAACAAAGCGTTTCATGGTTCGGCTCTCCTCTCGTTGTCCGGCGGGCGCGGCTCGAGCTCGAGGACCAGCTGCCCGGCGACGGGCACCTGCGACTCGATGCGCACCGGCAGCCGGCGTTCATCATCGGTGAGGTACAGACGCAGCAGGCCGCGGCCCCCGAAGCGCTCGGGGTCGCGCACCTCCATCTCCACCACCACGGTGGAAAACTCTCCGGCCGGGACGCGCAACGGCTCGCGCCGCAGCACGCGCACCACCACCGGGTTGCGCCGCGCATCGAAGTGCCGGTCCATCCGGTGCACGCGCCCGGGCGTGAGCTCCATGGTGCGCAGCGCATAGAGGAAGGACAGCTCGTCCAGCGGCTCCGGCGAGCTGCTCCGTCCCTGGGTGGTGGGCCGCACCCACCGCCCCTCGTCGGGGAAGATCTCCACCCGCTCGCGGACGGACTTGAGCGGGATGCGCTCGTCCACCTCGTAGCGCAGGGCCGCCATGCGCCGGGAGCTCAGCCACGAGCGCGAGTGGTGCTGGATGCGGAAGGGCCCCACGCTCGTCTCGAAGTCGAAGCGCAGCAGCACCACCGGCTCCTCACGCAACGGCGGGGCGGACTGAACGCGCAACCATCCCGTCCCGCTCCGCCCGTGCTTTCCCAGCGAAACCTGATAGGCGAGCACCTCGCCTTCCATGAAGGGCCGCTCACCACCCGCCTGGGCCTCCTGGGCCCGGACCGACGGAGCCAGTCCCCACGACAGCAGGAGAAGGAGCGCCGCTCGGAGAAGGCCCGCGGGGCGGCTTCTGCTCCATTGAGAGGGATTGGGCATCGAGGTCTCCATCGGGTACGCCCCACCCTCCTTCAAGCCATGTGCCGTGGCGGGTCACGGAGCGGAGCGGAGCGCCTCACGGTGCAAGACCTGCGCGGGCGGAGGGATCCGCGCAGATGATGCGGGCCCTTTCCCTCTCCTCCTCTTGGGAAGCGAGTTGGCGCGCGGCTTGCTCTGTCGTCGCGGCATGAGGCGGCCGGTTCAGTCGCCCATCAAGAACCCTCGAGAGGAAGACCCCATGAAGCTCAAGAATCTGGCAGCAACCCTTGCCGCTGCACTCCTTGGTGTGTCGGGCGTGGCCCAGGGCGCGGAGGTTCTCAAGACGGAGAACGCGACCATGAACGTGGGAGGCCGGCTGCAGCTGCTCGGCTTCGCCCAAAGGCTCGACGACGGCGCCCGGAACGACGAGCGGCTCTACCTCTTCCTCAAGCAGGGCCGGGTCATGCTCTCGGGCAACGTGGAGGACTGGCGCTACGGCGTGATGCTCGCCTTCGGTGGCGAGGACGAGATCAAGGCGCCGACTCCGGGCATCTCGCTGGGCCTGTTGGACATGTACGTGGACATCCCGGTGAAGATCCTCGGGAACTCGTACGTGAGGGTGGGCCAGTTCCGGGTGCCCTACGGCCGCGAGCGCCTGACGGAGTCGGGCACCCTGCTCTTCGCGGACCGGTCGATCCAGAACCTGGCCTTCCGGGTGGGCCGGGACGTGGGCGCGACCTTCCACACCCAGGCGGGCCCGTTGGTGGCGGGCGTGGGCATCTTCACGGGCGGCGGCCGGGGCATCCCCGAGCGCTACCTGCCGCAGACCCTCGGCACCCCGATGGTGGTGTTGCGCGCGGGCGTCGACACCGGCATCGGCGAGGACGTCTTCGCGACGCGCAACCTCCAGGCCATGCCCGACAAGCTGCAGATGGCGTTCTTCGTGAACGGCTTCTACATGAAGGACTCGCTGGTGGGCCACTCGACGGTGCTCAACACCCGGCCGGCGGAGAAGTCGCTGCTCATCAACGGGAACTGGAACCCGTTCCTCGCGCAGGCGCCGTTCACCCTGGGCAGGCTGTGGCAGGTGGGCGCGGACGCCGCGGCGCGCGCGCCCGTGGGCCCGGGTGTGTTGTCGGGCGAGTTGGAGGGCAACTTCGGCGTCTACCAGAATGACTACGGCGACATCCGGGTGGCGGGTGGCCGGGCGCAGGTGGCGTACCAGTGGAATCCGGTGCAGGTGGCGCTGCGGTACGCGCTCGTGCTCCCGGACGAGCGGTTCGCCGTGGGCAGCGCGCCCATCACCGGCAAGCGCGCCCTCCAGGAGGTGACTCCGGCGATCACCTACTCGTTCAAGGGCTTCGGGGCGAAGATCATCGCGGACCTGCCCATCCAGCTCAACACTCCGGTCATCTTCGAGGAGTCGGTGGGCTCGTACCTCCTCACCGATCAGCCGGATCAGACCAGCCTGCTCAAGAAGGGAGCGCCCATCTCGCGGCAGAACGTCATCGCAGCGCGGCTGCTGGTCCAGGCGACCTTCTGACGCGCATCCGCCAGTCATCTCCCCTCCAGTCATCTCCCCTCACCCCTTCAACAATATCCCCTCTCCCCTCGGGAGAGGGTCGGGGTGAGGGTATCTGTCCCCGTTCTCCAACCCGTGGCCCACCTCGTGGACAGGGGGTTCAACCTGGGATGCGTGGCACCCTCACCCCGTCCCTCTCCCGGAGGGCGAGGGGAAATGAGCGCGGTGTCAGCGCTTTTTCTCAGGGGCACGCCTTCGCGGACGTACCTGAAGGGGATTAGGCTGCCGGCGCGATGACGCCATCGGGCTCGACGCGCCGGACAGTCAGCGGGTGGCTCATCCCCGGATTGGGGCTCCTCGCCGGAATGGGTCTCGTGTACCGCCCCCTCCTTCAAGGGAAGGTGCTGGCCGGGCGCGACGCCTTCCGCATCTTCATCCCGGACTCGGCCTTCCTCCTCGAGGCGCTGCGGTCCGGGGAAGTGCCCCTGTGGAATCCCTACCCGCGGTTGGGGCAACCGTTCGCCGCGACGCTGTACTCGCAGGTCTTCTATCCGCCCCGGCTGCTCACCGTGCTGCTCGCGGGCCCGGAGCTCGGCCTCACCCTCCAGCACCTGCTCCATGTGGTGCTCGCGGCCGTGGGCACCTTCCTGCTGCTGCGTCACCTGCGCGCCTCCCGCCCCGCGGCCATGCTGGCCGCCGCCGCCTTCGCGCTCTCGGCCCCCTTCGCCGACCTGTCCGCTCAGCAGAACGTGGTCAGCGCCGCCGCGTGGACGGGCCTCCTCCTGCTGGCCTCGCGCCGCGCCGCGCTCCAGCCCTCTCCGCGCCGGGCCGCGCAGGTGGCGCTCGTCGCGGGCCTCGCCTTCCTCGCGGGCTCGCCGGAGACATGGTTGTGGCAGGCCCCGCTCGCCCTCGCCGTGGCGCTCGCCGCGCGGAGGGACGTGCGCACGCTGGTGGCCACCGGGACGGGGCTCGCCTGGGGATTCGTACTCGGGGCACTGGTGGCCCTGCCCGCGCTCGAGTTCGCCCGGAACTCCACCCGAGGCGCCGGACGGACGGACCAGCTCGAGTGGTCCCTCTCCTGGCCCCAGCTCCTCTCCGTGGCATGGCCCTTCGCCGAGCACCCGCGCTCGCGCTACTGGGAGGGGGACGACCAGTTCTTCATCCTCGTCCTCTTCCTGGGCACCCTCGTCTGCGCCCTGGCGCTCGCGGGCCTGGGACGCTCGCGGCGGGCCCTGCCCTTCGGCCTGGGGGCGCTCGTCCTCACGCTGCTCGCGCTCGGCGCGCACTTCCCCCCGGCGGCGCTCGTTCTCCAACTGCCGCCCTTCCACCTCTTCCGCTACCCGGTGAAGTACTTCGTTGGAGCGGCCTTCTGCCTCGCGGTGCTCGCCGCCTTCGGACTGGACGTGCTCGCACGCCGGGCCCGGAGGGGACGCCGCTCCCTCGTGCACGTGGCCGCGGTGGTGGCCGCGCTCTTCGCCGCCCTGCTCGTGGGCCCTCCCCTCGCCCGGCTCCCCGTCTTCCGCTCCGGCGTGGAGGCCGGACTGCCGTGGGTGGTGCTGGCGCTCGGCGCGGGTGCCCTCGCCCTCATCCTCCCCGCCGCCGGCCCTGGCCGGGGGCTCCGCGTCCGCCGGGCGCTGGCCGTGGTGGCCCTCGTGGAGCTGGGCGCCTTCCACCTGCTGCAGGGAAACACGGGCAGCGCATCCCTCGCTTCACTCCGCCGGGCGTCCCGGCTCGCCGCCGCCATTCCGCCCGGGTACGCGGGCCGCGTCAGCGTGGACCTCGGCTCGGACGAGCTCTCCGAGGTCTCCGTCACCCCGAGCGCCACCGCCGCGCCCCTGCCCGGCGAGGAGGGCTCGTACATCGCGCTCAGCCGGGACGCCCTGGTGCCCAACCGCTTCGTCGAGGAGCGGCTGCGCGTCTTCGAGGGCTATGGCGCGCCGGAGCCGCTGCGCATCGAGTCCCTCTACGAATCGGGAGCGCGCGCGGCCTTCGACCTGGCCGGGGTGGGCTACTACGTGCGCCGGGGCCCGCCGCCCTTCGAGGACCTGGTGCCCGTGCTGACATTGCCGGGACTGCCCACGCTCTACCGCTCGGACACCGCCGTGCCGAGGGCCTTCGTGGTGCACACCGCGCGCGTGGCCGGTGACGCCGAGGCCCAGGCGGCCTTCATGGACCCCGCGCAACCGCTGCGCCGCACCGCCCTGCTCTCCGAGGGCGAGCCCCTGGAGGGCCCCGGCTGCGAGGGCTCGACGGCCCGGGTGACGGAGTCCGGCCTGTCCCGGGTGGAGGTGTCGCTGGAGGCGTGCGGTCCGGGCTACCTGCTGCTGAGCGACTCGCACTATCCGGGTTGGGAGGCCACGCTGGATGGAGCCCCCGTGCCGGTGCTGCGAGCCAACGCCGTCATGCGCGCGGTCCGCGTGCCTCCGGGAACGCACGAGGTCCGCTTCGACTACCGCCCGCTCAGCTTCCGGCTGGGAGCGATGCTCTCCGTGCTCGCACTCGGCGCGCTGGCCCTGGCGCTCCGGCCTCGCGGGCCCGAGCGGCGAAGCGTGGAAGCCGGACTCACCGCGCGGTGAGATCCACGGCCACCTCCACCTCCTGCCCCTCGCGCACGGCCTGCTCGGAGACGAGGGCGGTGCCACCACCCCCAGCACAGTCGAGGCGGTAGAGCCCTCGGGCGAGCACATCGGCTTCACGGGTGTCTCGGGTGGTGGGGTACGCCACGCGCAGGGCGAAGGTGCCATCCGGCCCGGTGGTGGTGCGCGGCTCATACCGGAGCGTCTGGCCACGAGCCGTCTCCAGTTCCAGCACGGCCGTCACGGGAGCGCCAGGGCCGCAGCGGCCGCGCAGCACGGCACCGGGCACCACCTCGAACAAACGGGCGTACGGGAGCCCGGGCTTCTTCCGGCGCGACTCGGCCGAGTCATGGACGAGACGGAAGTGGCTGCTCGCGGCACGGTCTCCGGTGGCCAGCCCCGCGTGCTCGTGGAGCCAGGGCGAGACGGTGCCCTCCAGGGACTGACCGGGACGGCCGAGCAGCGCGTTGAACGGGGTGAGCAGGAGGTAGCGCGCGGTCAGCTCGCGGGCCCGGGCATAGGCCTCGTCCTCGGTGGAGGCGCCGAGGACGGCGGTGGCCTGGGCATTGGCGCGCTGGTGCACGGGCACCTGGGAGAAGGGCGTGGCCACCGCGGGGCGCTCGGCCCAGAGGACCAGCAGGTGCCCCATGTCGTACTGCGCGACGACGCCCCAGTCGGGGTGGACGCGCACGTCCCAGGGCGGAGAGGGCCGAGGGGTGTGCTCCCGCATCCACAGGAGCGTGGAGCGTACGGGAGCGATGGGGCTCGGCTCCGGGGAGGGCGGCCGGGGCATGGCCTCGCCGAGCAGGGGCAACCCCACGAGCGCGAGCACGGCCACCGAGGCCCGCCGCAGCAACGGACGCAACCCCCGCGGGACCCCCGCCAGCGAGGAAGCGATGAGCAGGGCCGCGCTCCCCACGAGGGCCTGGGTGAAGCGCGCCTGGAGGAGTGAGGCGGCGGTGAGCGAGAGCGCGACGAGGAAGACGGGGGCCAGGGACACCTCCCGCTCCCGCCACAGGCGCACGCCCGCGGCGACGAGCGCCACCGGAAGCAACAGGAGCACCGGCCCGAGCAGCTCGCGAGCGAAGTCCGGATCCTTCCAGAGGGGAATGGACTCCATGACGACGGCGAGCAGCGGATCCCCGAGCAGGAGGTGCTGGAAGGCGCGAACCCCCTCCGGGACGAGCGGCAGCGCACACGGCAGGGCGAGTCCGAGCTGGAGGAACCCACCGCGGCGGCGCTCGAGGAGGGAGGCGACGCCCGAGGCCCCGGAGAGCAGGGCCAGGGCGAGCAGGGGCTGGAAGGACGTGAGGCCGTGGTACGTGAGGGACGAGGGCTCGCCGAACAGCGCCACGCCGAGGGCCAGCACCGCGGCGGCGCCCAGGCCCATGGCGAACCCCACGCGGCCCATGCCGGGGCCCGGGACGTCCCGGCCCAGCAGGGCGGCCAACGGAAGAGCGGCGGCGAGACCCGGCAGCAACACGAAGCCGCTGGTGGTGAAGAGCGGCGCGAGCCCCAGCACCGCGCCCGTGACGGCACCGAGCATGACACTGCGCCGCGCCAGCGCCCGGCCCAGCAGGAGCGCGCAGAGGGCGGCGAGGGTGGGCTCGTGGACGTGGTGGTCCGCGGTGCCGAGCGTCCCGGCCATCACCGCGGAGGGAACCAGGGCGAGCAGCGCGAGTGTCCCGAGCGCCACGCCCCTCCCCCACCCTCGGCGGATGAGCAGCGAGAGCAGACCCAGCTCGAGCAGGGAGACGACGGGACCCACCCACGCGGCGGCGCGCTCGGGCTGCGCCGGACCCAGTGCGAGGAAGAGGGCCACGCCCCACGTATGCAACGGAGGCCAGATGATGGAGGCCCCGGTGGGGTGGTTGATGTACGGGTCGAAGGGCTCGAAGCGCGGAAAGGCGAGCTGCTGGAGCCGGGCGAAGCGGATGTAGTAGTGCGAGTCGGTGGGGACGAGCTCCACGAAGCCGCCGCCGAGCACATTCCGCCCGTCCGCGGTGCGGGCGGCGAGCGCGAGCGCGAGCAGCGTGGCCCAGGCCAGCCAGAACAGGGCGTTGCGCCAGGTGGGTCCAGTTCCCTTCAGAGGAGGCTCCCCGGAAAAAGCAACAGCCCCACGCGGCCTCGGAGGCCACGCGGGGCTGTGTGCGGCCACCGCATCACGCGGTGCCCACGGTGCTTCAGTCGGCCTGGTTGGCGCCGAAGTTGGTCAGCGACTTGCGCTGCAGCTGCTGCTTGGCGGTCTGGCCCGTGTTCTTCACGTCCTCGTTACCGGCCAGGGCCTCGGCGGAGGCGCCGAAGAGCTTGCGGATGTTGTTGCCGAACAGGGTGATGACGCCGATCGCCGCGATGGCGATCAGGGCCACGATGATGATGTACTCGGTCATACCCTGACCACGGCGCTTGCCCAGCTTCTTCAGGTTCTTCTTGGTGGCGATCATGGAATCTCCGGGGGTGGCAGGTGGCGGGGGTCAGCCACCAACGACGATGTGCAACCTACATGGGTCCCCACCGCACCTCCATCCGTCATCGGGAGGATGATCGCACTTCCCTCGGATTCCATGGACCCGCCGTCTGGCGGACTTCCATGACGGCCGAAATGTTACCTGGCGGACAGCCAGGCGCCCTTCAGGGCAACCCCCGGGGGGCCCAGAGCGCCAAGTATCGGATTCTAAAGGAGAACCCCAGCCCCCGGAGGGGACATCCGGGATGTCGATTCGTTATGTTTCGCACCTGCCCATGAACCTCCACTTGCTGCAAGCCGTCCAGATCTCATGGTCCCCCAGCCTGCGAGTGACTCGCGTCGTGGGAGATGGTGAGAGCGCGCTGCATCGCCCCGCCCCGGAGTTGATGGAGCGGCCGCTCCACGTGGTGCTGGGAACCACCCCGGAGAAGGTCCGGCAGTTGGATGCCCTGGCCCGCGAGGACCGGCGGGCCGTGGAGTTCCTCTATGGCTCGCTCGGCGGGGGAGATCCGGTGCCCCTGCGGCTGACGCTCGTCATGGAGGAGGGCGAGGCCAGCGCCGTCATCGTGGACCTGCGCACCCTGATGGAGGGCGCGCCGCCGGTGCAGCTCTCGGGGCTGGCCTCGCAGCTGAGCCACGAGCTGCGCAACCCGCTCAGCTCGGTGAAGATGGCGGTGCAGACGCTGGCGCGCAACACGGGCCTGTCCGAGAGGGACCAGCGCCGGCTGACCATCGCCAACCGGGAGATCCGCACCCTGGAGCGGATGCTCTGGCAGCTGTCCGAGTACGGCCGGGGCACCACGCCCAACCTGGAGCAGCACGCCCCGCGCACCCTCGTGCAGGAGGCCATGGCCATGGTGGCCCCGGAGCTGACCGAGCGCCGCGTCGAGATACAGATAGACGAGGCACCGGACGTGCCCAAGGTCCGGGTGGACGCGGGCAGGCTGCGGCCGGTGCTGGCCCAGGTGCTGCTCAACGTGGCCATGGGGATGTCATCGGAGGGGGGCACCGTGAAGGTGGCCATCCGCCCCGGCTCCGAGGGCCGGGTGGTGATGGAGCTCGTGGAGCCCGGCGGCCTGCAGCCCGAGGAGAAACGGGAATCGATCTTCAAGCCGTACGAGTGCCACCTCGCGCGAGGTGCCGGACTGTCGCTGGCGGCCCTGCGCCGCGTGCTGCAGCACCAGGGGGGTGACGCCTCCGCCGAGACGGCTCCCGGGACCGGCACCGTGTTCACGCTCACCTTCGCCGCCTGAGGAACATGGAGACGCTTCTCATCGTCGACGACGACCTCTCGCTGCTCGAGTCCTTGAAGATGCACTTCGAGGACATCGAGCACGATGGCGCTCCGCGCTACCAGGTGGTGACGGCCACCCGCGCCTCCGAGGCGCTCCGGGTCGCGCAGGAGGTCATGCCGGGCGTCGTCATCCTCGACATGAAGCTCCCGGACCGCACGGGCCTGGACATCATCGAGGAGATGAAGAGCCTGTGCGGTGACGCGCGCATCATCCTCGTCACCGCCTTCCATGACATGGAGACGACCATCCGGGCCATGAAGGCCGGAGCGTTCGACTACATCCACAAGCCCTTCCCGGACCTGACGGCCCTGGACATCGTGGTGTCCCGCGCCCTGGAGTACCGGCAGCTGTCGCGCCGGGCGGCCACGGTGAACGTGGAGACCGCGGCGGCGCGCCTGGGGGACATCGTCGGCACCAGCCCGTCCATGCAGCAGCTGGTGAAGGAGATCGGCAAGGTGGCCGCCAGCCGCGCCACCGTCCTCATCCACGGCGAGAGCGGCACCGGCAAGGAGCTCATCGCCCGCGTCATCCACAACTACTCCTACGACGAGCCCAAGCCCTTCATCGGCATCAACTGCTCGGCCATCGTGGACACGCTGCTGGAGAGCGAGCTGTTCGGCCACGAGAAGGGCGCCTTCACCGGCGCCAACGCCGTCAAGCCCGGCAAGTTCGAGATGGCCGAGGACGGCACCATCTTCCTGGACGAGATCGGCGACATGTCGCTGATGCTCCAGGCCAAGCTGCTGCGCGTCCTCCAGGAGCGCGAGTTCGAGCGCGTGGGCGGCGTCAAGCGCATCAAACTGCGCGCCCGCGTCATCGCCGCCACCCACCGCACCCTGGTGGACGAGGTCGCCTCCGGCCGTTTCCGCGAGGACCTCTACCAGCGCCTCAAGGTCATTACCCTGCAGCTCCCCCCGCTGCGCGAGCGCCGGGACGACATCCCCTCGCTGGTGCACCACCTGCTGGAGCGCATCAACGAGAAGGTGCACAAGCGCGTCACCCGGGTGCCGCCCGAGGTGTTGGATCACCTCATGCGCCTGCCCTGGCGGGGCAATGTGCGGGAGCTGGAGAACGTCCTGACGCGCGCGGTGGTGCTCGCCCCCGGCGAGGTGCTGCTGAGCGACAACCTGCCCGCGCTCGATACCACCGAGCCCGACCATGGGGGGGCCCCCGTCAACGGCCACCCCGTCCACGGCAACGGACACGCCCTGCCCGACTTCCTGGTCGCCCAGATCGATGACCCCAGCCGCATCCCCACCCTGGAGGAGGCGGAGCGGATGCTCATCGAACTGACCATGACGGTGACCAAGGGTCACAAGGGCAAGACGTGCCAGATCCTCGGCATCAGTCGCCCCACCCTGGAGCGCAAGCTCCAGAAGTACGGTGTGCGACAGGATCAGCCGGTTTGAGCGTCAAAGGACGCCTTCCGGACATTGTCACCCGGCCAACAACTGCCCGCACGAATTGAACGAAACGTTCACGTTGATCAGACTGTTTGAACGTTCTGTTTCAGGTTTCGGACACTCGGAAGGTGAGAAACGGGGAGTGTAGCGCCAAGTAGCCGTCATTGCAGGGTTTTTCAGGACTTGGGAGAAGCGTTCGGGTTGGCACAAAGCTTGGAAAGGGACTGTTCCGTCCGCAGCACAGCAACCCAACTTTCAACCGCCTGCAGGAGTGCCCACATGCACGGTTTCAATCGTCCCCTCGGTCCCATCGGCTCCAACGTCGTTGCTCCCATCCAGACCACCAGCTCCGGGATGCTCGTCACGGCCAACAAGCTGATCCCCGGCCAGGAGGCGATCGACTTCAAGGGCTACTTCAAGGTCGAGAGCTTCCCGCACAACTCGGTCATCTACCGCCCGGGCGACACGACGGACCGCGTGTACCTGCTCAAGAGCGGCCGGGTGCGCCTGATGCGGCTGGGCAAGAACAGCTCGCGCTCGGTGGTGAGCATCCTACGCCCGGGCGACCTGTTCGGCGAGCTGTTCCGTCCCGAGGGCACGCCGGTGGAGGAGATGGCGATCGCCTCCGGTGAGGCCGAGGTGTGGAGCATCGAGGGCCGCGACTTCCGCGCGCAGCTCGAGGCCCGGCCGGCCCTGGCGGTGGACGTGGTTCGCGCCTACGCCGAGCGCGTGCGCTCGCTGCGCAAGCGCGTGCTGGGCCTGACCTTCAAGGAAGTGCCGGCCCGTCTGGCGGACACCCTGCTCACCCTGGCCGAGGCCCACGGCGAGCGCTGCCCGCACGGCGGCGAGACGGACCTGCGCGGGATTACCCAGCAGGATCTGGCGGACCTGGTGGGCGCGTCCCGCTCGTTCGTGTCCACGCTCATCAACGAGATGAAGCGCGACGGCGTGCTGGGCAACGTGGGCCGCATCCTCTGCATCCGCGACCAGAAGGCGCTGCGCAAGCTGGCCTCGAAGGAGAAGTGATTCGGCCTTGGAGCGGTTGTCTTCCCGGTTGAGCGGGCACGACACCCGAGAGCCCCGGCAGCCACCCGTTCCCACGGGTCTGGCGCCGGGGTTCGCCATTTTCCGGGCCCCGCGAGCGTGTCCGGGCTTGCCCTGTCCGCCCGGGCGACCCAGCATGCGCGCGCCCGTGACCACTCCCCAGCCCGAGTCCTCCTCCCCGCATCGCACGTACACCGAGCGCCGCGCCGCCGCCGAGGCGGAGCTGAAGCGGTTGGACGATGTCAGCGCCCGCTACGCCAACCTGCGCGCCCTGGTGTTCCTCTCGGGAGCGGCGGTGGCGGGGCTCGTCCTGTTCCACCGGCTGCCGAAGACATGGTGGTGGGCGGCGGGAGCGGCGTTCGCCGGCTACCTCGTGCTGGCGGTGCTGCACCACCAGGTGTTCCTGCGCGAGGAGCGGCAGCGGCTGTACGTGCAGCTCAACGAGCGGGGGCTGGCGCGGCTGACGCGGGGCTGGCACGACTTCGCCGAGCGGGGGGAGCGCTTCCTGACGGGCTCGCACCTGTACGCGGCGGATCTGGACGTCTTCGGGCAGGGCAGCGTCTTCCAGCTCATGAACGAAACGGCGACGCGGGCGGGCGAGGAGCGGCTCGCGGCGTGGCTGTCCTGGCCGGCGCAGGCGGAGGCGGTGAGGGCGAGACAGGGAGCGGCGCGGGAGCTGGTGCCGCGGGTGGAGTTCCGCCAGGACGTGTGCGTGGAGGCGCGCACGGTGGCGAAGGAGAAGGCGGACCCGGGCCTGTTCATCCAGTGGGCGGAGAGCGGGCCGTCGCTCACGAGCATCCGGTGGGCGAGGCCGGTGGCGGTGGTGCTGCCGCTGGTGACGCTGACGCTGATGGTGCTGGGCAGCTTCGACGTGGTGCACGGGCGGGCGTGGTGGGCGGGCGTGCTGGTGCAGCTGGCGGTGGTGAGGGCGACGCGGGGTCCGCTGCGCGCGATGGAGGAGAAGATGAGCGCGGGCGAGCACGGCTTCGTGCGCTACGCGCCCATCTTCGAGCGGGTGGAGCGGGAACGTTTCGAGCACCCGGAGTTGAGGCGGGTGCAGGCGGGGATGCAGCACGAGGGAGAGCCGCCGGTCTCCACGCACCTGAAGCGCTTCAGCTGGCTGTACTCGTTCGTGGAGTTCAAGCGGCACCAGTTCCACCCCATCGTGCACCTGTTCACGCTGTGGGACGTGCACGCGCTGTTCGCGCTGGAGCACTGGAAGGCGCAGCACGCGGCGCGGGTGCGCGGCTGGTTCGAGGCGCTGGCGGAGCTGGAGGCGCTCTCGTGCCTGGCGGGGCTGGCCTTTGATCGACCGGGCTTCACGTGGCCGACGCTGGAGGCGGACGGGCCGAAGGTGAAGACGGTGGGGGTGGGCCACCCGCTGCTGGACGAGCCGGTGCTGAACGACGTGGAGCTGCCGGGGCCGGGAAGCGCGCTGCTGCTGACGGGCTCGAACATGTCGGGGAAGACGACGCTGCTGCGAGCGGTGGGGCTGAACACGGTGCTCGCGCTGGCGGGAGCGCCGGTGTGCGCGAAGGGCTTCTCGGTGTCACCGCTGCAGGTGCTGACGAGCATGCGGGTGAAGGACTCGCTGGAGCGGGGCGTATCGTACTTCTACGCGGAGGTGCAGCGCATCAAGGCGGTGCTGGACGCGGCGGCGGCGGCGAAGGGACACGCGATGTTCCTGCTGGATGAAATCCTCCTCGGGACGAACACGCGGGAGCGGCAGATCGCCTCACGGGAGGTGCTGCGGCTGCTGCTGGCGACAGGAGCGATCGGGGGGGTGACGACGCACGACCTGTCCCTGGCGAGCCTGGCGGAGGAGCACGGCGGGAAGGTGGTGAACATGCACTTCCGTGACCACCTGGAGAACGGAAAGATGGTGTTCGACTACCAGCTGAGGCCGGGGGTGGTGGACACGACGAATGCGTTGCGGGTGCTGCGGATGGCGGGAGTCCCGGTGGAGGACCCGGAACAAGCCAATATCCCCTCGCCCCCCGGGAGAGGGACGGGGTGAGGGTGCCCGTCCCCGTTCTCACACCCCGTGCGCCCCCCGAGGTCACAACCAGTTATCCGGAATACGCGAGCGCTGAAGGTCCCGCAGTCCCTCGGTGAGCAGAGGAGACAACCGCTGTGCCTCCAAGGGCCGGGGATTCCGCCGGCCGAGCTCCGCCTCGAAGGAGCGAATGAGCGCCAGCGCCTCCTTGCGGCCGAGCCGTGAGAAATCAGGAACCCGCAACCCGAGCGCCGAGAACCCCCGCTGGATGCTGGCCCGGTGCGTCTCCTGAAAACGAGCTGCGACATTGCCATAGAAGAGCAGCCGGAGGGTCTGATCCCGCGCGCGCTCGAGCCCGAGCCGCTCGGAGGCGGAAACCTCGGGCCGGCCCAGCAGGGCCTGGAGGGTGTTGTAGTGCTCCCGCAGCGGGCCGTGCTGGGTCTCGCGCACCACCACAGCCCCCTGGAAATAGCGCTCGAACGTCACCTGCCCCGCGGAGAACCGGGCACGCAGATCGGCGGGACTGGCGCGCACGGTGGCGGTCTGGTGCCCGCCCAGACGCGACCACACCGCGAGGTTCTCCCCCTTGCGCAACCCCCGGAGCACATCCGGCCGGAGCGAATCCACGGCGCCGCGAGTCGCCTTCTCCCAACGGGCCAGATGCGCCGTGGCGCCGGAGAAGGTACCGGGAGCACTGCCGTCGTAGGCCCACATCGTCCGGAGGTTGGGGAAGAGCTCCCCCCAGGCCTCCATCGTGGCCTCGCCACCGTTGTAGCAAGCGGCGAGGCACAGGTCCTCGACCCCCGCCGCCGCCCTGGGCATGGCCGCCGCGAGCCGGGCGAAGTCCCGCCGGGTGAGCACCCCGTTCACGAAACTCCCCTCCTCGCCCCACAGGCTCGTGCCCCCACTGTGCCCGGAGAGCACGAGGCGCGTGTGGATCACCCCACCCTTCTCCGCCCGGGCCCACACCTGGGCCAGCTGTGCCAGCTCGTCACGGGCGTCCTCGCCGGCACTGGCGATGGCCGCCGCCACCTGTTGCCCCTGGGCGAGCGGCAGCCCCAGGGTGGCCACGAAGCTCCGGATGCCATCAGGGGTCCGCAGATCATGGACCCGCATCGCGCCATCCGGGCCGCTGGCCCGCACCTGATCATTCTGGAAGGAGTCCCGGACGGTGGTCACCCGGGCGCTGGGGTTGGACTTCTGGAGGGCCTCGGCCTCCGCCTGGACGTGCGGGTTCATCCCGAGCACGAGGGTGTCATCGTTCCGCCGCGAGCCTACGCTGTTCGTGGTCATGCCCGCGGACAGGGCAAGTCACGGGCCACGGCGGCACGCCGTCATTCCGAGCCCTTGCGAGACACGGCCGCCCCGGAGGTGTCCCGAAGCGCGCATGACATCCGAGGCCCGAGACAGTTCATCCACTGCTCGCTGCCCGGTGAACCCACGATGCCAGTGAACACGAAGGCCCCTCCCGGCGTGAGCCCGGAGAGGCCTCGTGATGGATGGAACCCGGGGACCCGATACCCTCACCCCGACCCTCTCCCGAGGGGGAGAGGGAGGGATGGGGCGGTCTGGGATGACTACTTCGCCAGCTCGACGAGGGCCGCGGCGCCCATGCCGCCGCCGATGCACATCGTCACCACGCCGTAGCGGCCGTTGCGGCGCTTCAGCTCGCGCAGGATGGTGGCCACCAGACGCGCACCGGACACGCCCAGCGGGTGACCCAGCGCGATGGCGCCGCCGTTCGGGTTCGCCTTGTCCAGCGGAATCCCCAGCTCGCGGATGCAGTGCAGCGCCTGCGCCGCGAAGGCCTCGTTCAGCTCGAAGACGTCGATGTCCTCGACCTTGAGGTTGTTCTTCGCCAGCAGCTTCTTGACCGCGGGCACCGGGCCCACGCCCATGATCTCCGGCGGCACACCGGCCACCTGGTAGTCCAGGAAGTAGCCGAGCGGCTTCACGCCCAGCTGCTGGGCCTTCTCCTCGCTCATCACCACCGCGGCGGCCGCGCCGTCCGTCAGCGGCGACGCGTTACCGGCCGTCACCACGCCCTTCTGGTTGAAGGCGGGGCGCAGCTTGGCCAGGCCCTCCAGCGTGGTGTCCGGACGCAGGATGGTGTCCACCGAGACCGTCACCTGGTGCGCCTTGCCGTCCTCGTCGAAGACGGTGGTGGTGACGGGGAAGATCTCCTCCTTGAACTTGCCCTGCTCGCGCGCGGTGGCGGCCCGGCGCTGGCTCTCGTAGGCGAACTTGTCCGCGTCCTCGCGCGACACGCCGTAGCGCGAGGCGATGTTCTCCGCGGTGGCGCCCATGGAGGTGTAGACCTCCGGGTACTTCTCCATGATCTCCGGGTTGGCGCTCACCTTGTTGCCACCCATGGGGACCATGGTCATGGACTCGGTGCCACCGGCCACGGCGACCTGCATCATCCCCGCCTTGATGGCCTGCGCCGCCTGGGCGATGGACTGCGTGCCCGACGAGCAGAAGCGGTTGATGGTCATCCCGGGCACGGTGTCCGGCAGGCCGGCCAGCAGGGCGGCGTTGCGCGCCACGTTCATCCCCTGCTCCGCCTCCGGCATGGCGCAGCCGAGAATCACGTCCTCGACGTCCTCGGGCTTGAGGCCGGGGACCTGGGCCACGGCCTCCTTGATGGCGAGGGCCGCGAGCGTATCGGGCCGGGTGTCCTTGAACTCTCCCTTGTGCGCGCGGGTGAACGGGGTGCGCACCGCGCTGGCAATCACGACTCGAGCGGACATCTGTCTGTCTCCTCGCCCGGGGAGCGACCCCCGGGCTTTAGAATCTCGAAACTCAGTGGATGACTTGGAAACTGGCCTAACGCCGCCGCCTCAGTTGCGCAGCGGCTTGCCCTTCTCGAGCATGTGCATCAGCCGGTCCTGGGTCTTCTCCTCGCCGCACAGGCTGAGGAACGCCTCCAGCTCCAGCTCCAGCAGCCGCTCCTCGGTGACGAGCACCTGCGGGCTGGTGTCGCCGCCCGTCAGCACGCGCGCCAGCTTCTGGGCGATCTTCCGGTCGTGCGCGGACACCTGGCCATTGAGCTCCATGTCGTAGAGCATCATGTCGATGGTGGCGTAGCCGCTGGAGCCGGGCAGGCGGAAGCGCGTGGGGCGCGGCGCGCGGAAGCCCGCGTTGGCCATGCCGAGCACCCGCTGCTTGGCGTCCGACAGCAGGAAGTCGCGGTTGGCGCTGATGCCGTCGTTGGCGTTGAGGAAGCCCAGCTCGCGCGCCTCCTCGGCGCTGGTGGCCACCTTCGCGGTGCCGATGGACAGGAACACCTTCTTGATGAAGGGGAAGGCGTCGAAGTCCTTGTCCGCCGAGTACGCGCCGTACACGTTGCGCAGCAGCTGCATGGTGCCGCCGCCGCCGGGGATGAGACCCACGCCCACCTCGACGAGGCCCATGTACAGCTCGGCCGAGGCCTGGATGGCGTTGCCGCCCATGGCCGACTCGGCGCCGCCGCCGAGCGTCAGGTTGAAGGGCGCCGTCACCACCGGCACCGGGCTGTAGCGCATGCGCTGGTTGGCCGCCTGGAAGCCCGACGCCATCTTGCGGATGGTGTCGAACTCGCCGTTCTTCGCGCCCCACAGCAGCGCCATGATGTTGGCGCCCGCAGAGAAGTTCGCCCCATCGTTGCCGATGACCAGGCCCCGGAAGTTCTTCTCCGTCTCGTCCAGGGCCGTGTTCATCATCGCGATGATGTTGTCGTCGATGGAGTTCATCTTCGAGTGGAACTCCAGCAACGTCACCCCATCGCCCATGTCCCAGAGCGTGGCGCTGTCATTGCCGGTGATCTTCTTGTTGCCGCGCTTGAGGTACTCCACGCGCGCCGTGCGGGCGTTCTCCGGCACCACCTTCACGGACTTGCTGGGGATGTCCCAGTACGTGTCCTTGCCGTTCTCCACGCCGTAGAAGGACGTGCGGCCCTTGGCGAGCATCTCCTCCACCCAGGGCGCGGCCTTGAGGCCCAGCTCCTTCATCCGCTCCAGGCCCTTCTTCACGCCGTAGGCATCCCAGGTCTCGAAGGGCCCCAGGTCCCAGGCGAAGCCCCAGCGCATGCCGCGGTCGATGTTGACCACGTCATCGGCGATCTCCGGAATCCGGCGGCTGGCGTAGGCGAGCACGTCGAGGGTGATCCGCTCGGCGAACTTCGCGGCCTTGTCCTGGCCGTTGAGCACCGTGGCCACGCGCTCGCGCACGTCCTCCACTTCCTTGGCGGCGCCCAGCGACTCGTAGCGCACCTTGCCCTGCGGCCGGTACTCCAGCGTCTTCAGATCCAACGCGAGGATGTCCTTGCCGCCCGCGCTCTTGTCCTTCTTGTAGAAGCCGCCGCCGCTCTTGTCGCCGAGCATGCCCTTGGCGACCATCTTCTGGAGGAACTCGGGAGCGGCGAACACGTCACGCTCCTCGTCCTGGGTGAGCGTGTCGTAGCAGTTCTTCGCCACGTGGCTGAAGGTGTCCAGGCCCACGATGTCCGCGGTGCGGAACACGGCGGACTTGGGGCGGCCCATGGCGGGGCCGAAGATCTTGTCCACCTCCTCGATGGACAGCTCCGCCTTCTGCATCTCCGAGATGGTGCGCATCATCCCGTAGGTGCCCACGCGGTTGGCGATGAAGTTGGTGGTGTCCTTGCCGTAGACGATGCCCTTGCCGAGCACCTCCTCGCCAAAGCGGTGGATGCTCTTCACCACCTCGGGGTCCGTCTCCGGGCCCGCCACCAGCTCCAAGAGCTTCATGTAGCGGACGGGGTTGAAGAAGTGGGTGACGAGGAAGTTCTTGCG
This sequence comes from Archangium sp., assembly GCF_036277355.1. Classification (GTDB taxonomy): domain Bacteria; phylum Myxococcota; class Myxococcia; order Myxococcales; family Myxococcaceae; genus Archangium. The sequence goes on along the minus strand of NZ_DASUNC010000122.1, from coordinate 9,780 downwards.
GAAGGCGGCGCCGCGGCCCTCCAGCATGCCCTTGATGGACAGGCCCGAGGTGTTGGAGCTGATGATGGCGTCCTTGCGCGCGTGCTGCTCCACCTTGGCGAACAGGGCCTGCTTGACGGCCATGTCCTCCTTCACCACCTCGATGACCCAGTCACACTCGGCCAGCCGGCCGAGGTCGTCCTCGAAGTTGCCCACCTCGATGGCCGTGAACACCTGCTCGGACACGATGGGGCTGGGCTTCTGCTTGCGCATGTTCGCCAGGGCGCCCTGGGCGAACTTGTTCTTGAAGGCCTTGGAGGCCGTGTCCTCACCCGGCGCCGCCTTGGGGGGAACGATGTCCAGCAGGAGGGCTCGCACGCCCGAATTGGCCAGGTGCGCGGCGATGCCGCTGCCCATCACGCCCGCGCCCAGAACTGCCACTTTGCGGATCCGCATCGTCATCGAAAGAGGCTCCCGAATTCAAAAAGGGTGGCACCAGACATTGCGCCGGTTGATTCAAAAGTCAACCGGCTCTTGAAGCCCCAGTCCCGGGCCGGTGGAGGGTAAGGTGCGAGCCCCCATGGCCCGACCCGATCCGCACTCGTACAACGACGACACCCAACCCGAGACCGAGCGCCTCACCTGGAAGGCGCGCGTGGACTTCCGCACGCGCCGGCTGCACGCGGAGGCCACCCTCACCCTGAAGGAAGCATCCGCCGGCCCGTTGGATCTGGACACGCGGGAGTTGGAGATCCGCTCGGTGGTGGACGCTCAGGGCAAGCCCCTGCCCTACCTGCTGTCGCCGCCCGAGCCCATCCTGGGCAGCCGCCTGAGGGTGGAGCTGCGCCCGGGGACGAAGCAGCTGACCATCCGCTACCGGACATCCCCGAAGGCGAGCGCGCTGCAGTGGCTGACGCCGGCCCAGACGGCGGGAGGCCAGTACCCGTACCTCTTCAGCCAGTGCCAGGCCATCCACGCACGCTCGGTGGTGCCGCTCCAGGACACGCCGCGCATCCGCATCCGCTACCAGGCGGAGCTGACGGTGCCCAAGGAGCTCAAGGCGGTGATGGCGGCGGGCTTCGTGGGGCGCGAGGAGCAGGGCGTGGAGGCGCAGGAGCGCTACGAGATGCCCCAGCCGATTCCGCCCTATCTGCTGGCCTTCGCGGTGGGGCGGCTGGCGGCGAAGGAGCTGGGGCCGCGCTCGCGCGTGTGGGCCGAGCCCGAGGTGCTGGAGGAGGCGGCCGAGGAGTTCGAGGACGTGGACTCCATGCTGCGCGCGGCGGAGGAGCTCTTCGGTCCGTATGACTGGGAGCGGTTCGACCTGCTGACGATGCCGCCGTCGTTCCCGTACGGGGGCATGGAGAACCCGCGGCTGACGTTCCTGACGCCCTCGCTGCTGGCGGGGGACAAGAGCCTGGTGAGCGTGGTGGCGCACGAGCTGGCGCACTCGTGGACGGGCAACCTGGTGACGAACGCAACGGCCGAGCACTTCTGGCTGAACGAGGGCTTCACCGTGTTCGCCGAGCGGCGCATCGTCGAGGCGCTCTACGGGGAGGACGTGGCCAAGCTGCACGCGGCGCTGGGCCGGCGCGTGCTGGAGGACGCGATCCATCACTTCAAGGCGCATCCGCGGCTCACCGCGCTGCGCACGCACCTGGCGGGCGTGGATCCAGACGAGGCCTTCTCGCAGATTCCCTACGAGAAGGGATTCCTGTTGCTGAGGGCGCTGGAGGACGCGGTGGGCCGGCCGGCGTTCGACGCCTTCCTGAAGCGCTACCTGGAGGCGCACCGGTTCCAGGCGCTGACCACGGAGCAGTTCACGGCGTTCGTGGAGAAGCACCTGCCGGGGGCGCTGGCGAAGGTGGACGCGGAGGCGTACCTGGACAAGCCGGGCATTCCGGGCAGCGCGCCGGTGCCGCGCTCGGAGCGCCTGGAGCGCATGGCGGGCTACAAGGGCAAGGTGCCCACGAAGGACGAGGTGGAGAAGTGGACGCCGGCGGAGTGGCAGCTCTACCTCCAGTCCCTGTCGCAGGGGACGTCGAAGGACACGTTCCGGCAGTTGGACGATCGCTTCCAGCTGACGAAGAGCCAGAACGCGGAGGTGCTGGTGTCGTGGCTGACGGTGTCGCTGCGGGCGGGCTGGGCACCGGCGCTGGGACGCACGGAGGCCTTCCTGGGCGAGGTGGGGCGCATGAAGTACCTCAAGCCGCTGTACGGGGCGCTGGCGAGCACCACCGAGGGCAAGGCGCTGGCGCGCAGCCTGTTCAACCGCTACGCCGAGCGCTACCACCCCATCGCCCGAGCCGCGGTCGAGTCCATCCTCAACCGCGCGTAGCCGCGAGGCTCTTGGAGGCGGTGGGTTCGATTCCCGCCGCCTCCACCAAAAGTTCCCCGCCGCTCTGAGCCGAGCCTACTCCTAACGAGGATGCGCGACTCGCCTTGGGGTACACGCCGGCCCAGGCCGTCCTCCCAGGAGGGGTGCGGCAGGGGACCTGGGCCTCTTGGCTGTCTTGAGCCTCAACACCACGCGGCCTGGGGTATCCCTCGCGCTGGGGCCAGACGCGCACCTGCCATGGGCAATCCCAGGTGCTCCAAAATCGCGCGCACCCCTCTCGCTTGCTTCACGACAGCATCGACACACTGCCACGGGTCCTCCACCCTTAATTGAGCGCGTGACCGTCACGCTGCCGGCTCACCCTCTCAAGGGAGTGAAGCTGCCGGTCGTCCGGTTCATTCGCAGCCAGGACGGCCGACGCTACATACGCCAGCACCCGCCGCCTGCCTCCACACCTGACGCAGGTGAACACGTCCACCGCGAATGTCCTGCGCAGCAGCCCCGCGAAAGTCTACTGGCGGCGTCCTCTCCTTCCTCCGCTCCTGCCTCGCTCCTGCCTCAGGCGCCACGCTCGCCTCCTCTGCTACTTCCTGGGGGCGCGTCACGCTCCTCTCCTCCGCTCCTGCTTGGGGGAGCACGCAGCCACGACGCGCCCTACGAGGTCTTGCTCCAGAAGCCCGGGTACGAATACTGTCATCCACAATGCACGCCGAGCCAACCGTGGATGCGAAGTTCGAGGCCCATTTTTCCCGTCTCGTACAAGATCGAAAGCCTTTCGAGCGGGGTGGGACGGCGATTGTATTCGGCAAGGCACGCAACGCGCGTACGGTGCTCGAGAACGGGGCGTCGAAGGTCTTTCTCTTCCTCGAAGAGTCTCATGGCCGGCTCACGTCGGAGGCGGAGCGGTCTCTCGGAGAGCTGGTCGGGTCGGGGAAGGTCACCGTGCTCCCCGGCTTTCGAGATGTATTCGGCAGCAATGTCGTCACCGAGTCCATCAGCGCCGTGGTCTTCTCGGCAACGCCCTGGGAGTGGTGTACGGAGGGACGCATTCGCAACATCTTGTCCTTCCTGGCTCCGGTGCTCCTCCCGACAGCACTCGTGGTGCGAGCGGGGAACGGAATCAGGCCTGACGTGATCATCGACTGGAGGAAGGAAGTCGACGCCGGGTTTGCCGCGCAACCGAGCGGACTATTGCACTGGCTCATGTGGCAAATACCCGCGCTCTACCGGTTCTCGGGCGACTGGCACCTTTCGGCTGGGGAGCCAACCCTTTCGGATGCGTTCGACCGCAGTCTTCTCCCTCGAGCCGGGCGTGCATACGATCTCGGTTGCGGAATAGGGAAGAACTCGCAGCTCCTGTGCCGGGCGGGCCTCGATGTCGTGGGCATTGACCGGGCGGATCTCGCGATTCGAGTGGCGTCTACCCATGCGGAGCGCGAAGGGATGAAGGTGCGGTTCGTCTGCGGTGACGTTCTGGACGGATCGTTTTACGACAAGCCCGCATCGCTCGTGGTCGACCGGGGTTGCTTCCACTGCCTTCTTCCCGCGCAGAGACTCCGCTATCTAGACAGGGTGTGGAATGCTCTGGAGCCAGGGGGCATGTTGTTCCTCCAGGTGTTCGCCGGCGAGTTCCAGGCCAGCATCAACGTGTCATCCTTCTCCGAGGCCGAGCTTCGGAGGCTCTTCGAGCCGGGCTTCGAGTTTCTCGAGGTACGTCGCGCTCCGTACGTTGGATTGCCCACAGGGTCCTATGTCGCAATCATGAGGAAGCGCGTTTCTCCGGCCTCCCCTCATTGGATCAGCGAGAAGGAGAGTGCCGAAATAGGTCTGGGCTGCTCAACGCTCGAAGAGCCCGGTGCTGAGCTGGTCAGGGTGATTCCCCCATGGCTCCACCCTTGGCTCTGGATGAAGCTGCGCTGGCCCGCGGGAACGCTCTGGGGGCGGATCGCGATCACCGCTCCCAGCTCCGTGGTTCTGGATGCCCTGGTGGAAGAGGCCTCCCTCAGAGTCTGGTACCATCAGGACTTCCGGATGAGCGCAGGCGCCGGTGTGTTCCAGGTCGACGGCGTTCCGCACGCCATGCGCGTTCATCGGGTTGACGATAGAACGGTGGAATGGCGATTCGAACAGCCTCACGGGTTGCGTGGCTCTTCCGTGCGGATTCAAGTGGGCGATGGTTCGAATGGCCGCTCCATCGTGAGCGTAGGCCACGCTTTGAACTCTGTTCGGTCAGGAAGGCCCTTCGTCAAATCTCCTGTGCTTGGCTGGCGGCACGCACTCGAGAGACTCAAGTCCCACGTGACCGCACGCGTTGATGCATAGGGGCCCGTGGTGGCGTGGTGGTGTCAAAGAAGTCGAAATGCGGGACTCGAACGCGAACGAGACTCGGCGTAGACGGGTGAACCTCGCGGCCTCCAAGTCTTTCCGAGGAGTTGCGGCTGGCCCGCGGGGTGCATCGACCTCGCGGACGGTGCGGAGGGAGAGGGGATGGGCTGGCCGCTGAGGATGTTCCAGGAGGAGGGCTACTACTTCGTCACATCCAGGTGCTACCAGGGACGGCTGCTGCTGCGTCCCAGCGTGGAGATGAACGAGGTGGTGGGGGGCGTGCTGGCACGAGCCGTCCAGCAGAGTGCGGGCAGCGTACGGCTGCACGCCTTCACCTTCGCCTCCAATCACTTCCACCTGTTGGTATGGGCACGGGGGGCCGCGCTCGCCTCCTTCATGCAGTACCTGCGCGCCAACCTCTCCAGGAAGGTGGGGCGCCTGGTGGACTGGAGTGGCGGCTTCTGGGAGAGGCTCGTGAGCTTCACTCAGCAGAACGGATTGCGCCTCCTTGAGGTCGGCGCGACTCGTCCGATCTGTCCCTCCTGCGCGGCTGCCATCGAGGGAGCAGGAGCGGTCCCCGTGACGCCGCTGAAGGTGCCGTGATCATGTTCCGCTTGGATTCGATCTCTCCCGATCTGGCCATGAGGAAGGCGATGAAACAAAGAGGCCGGATGTGCTTCGGCTCTTCTCGAAGGCTCGAGCAGCTTCCGCTCTCGGGTTCGCCCTCTCCGAGGACCCCGGACAGCTCCACGAGGCGCTCTACGAAGCGCTTGCGGCAGTGGACGATGCCACTGAAGTCATCCGGCCGGTGGCGGAGGCGCTCCAGAGCTGACCAAAGCCCGGGGAGGGTGTCAGAGGATTCGAGTCGGACGATGCGCTTTACGAATCGTCTGACACCTTCTCCGGTGTGACCCCTTCGGCTCTTCTGCCCGGAACGGCTTGGAGCTGGCGCACGGGCAGGTCGAGCTGCTGCACGGCGCTCTCCCGGGCCTCGGGCGCGAGGTGGGCGTACCGCATGGACATCTCGATGGTCGCATGGCCCATCAGCGCCTGGATGACCTTGAGAGGGACACCCCGCATGGCGAGGTGGCTGCCGTAGGTGTGCCTCACCCCTCCTGCTCCCTTCCCGTACGCCAACACCCTTAAGCCTGCCTCCACACCTCAAGCACGCGAACACATCCAGGGCTTTCCGTCCTGCGCAGCAGCCCGGCCTGGTCCAAACGGGGTGTGGGCTCCCTCCTCCGCTCCTCCACCGTCGCGGCAAAGGCGGGGCTCTCCTCCTCCAGCCCCGGCTCCGCCCCTGCTTGAGGGAACCTCGTAGCCCAGGGTGTGCACCAACCGCCCGAGCTCGGCGAGGTCCGCGGCGTGTTCGGTGTCGGAGACGCCGGGGAGCTGGACGCCCACCAACACGGCGAGAGGGCGCGGGGAAGAGGATGGCGACATGCCACCCTCGTATCACGTCGGGCCGGAACCGGCCCGAGCGCACCCGTCGCCGCGCTCGGGTCCCCTCCAGAGATGTGCCCGGCCGGGAGGAGGCCTGGCTTCCAGGCATCCTCCGGCGCCGCGAGGCTCCCGGGCGCTACGGCACGGTGAGCAGCCCACTGAGGGCTTCCGCGTAATAGTGCGGCCACTGGAGCAGGTACGGCGCGCTCTGGACCGAGTGGCCCGGCTGCTGGTGGGCGGTGATGCTCATGAAGTAGTGCTTGCCGGACCGCAGGAGACCGGGCGGAACCTGCACGCGGGTGCCCCCCGTCAGCACCCGTCCCACGCCGGAGCCGCGCGAGAGGCGACCCGTGGCGGGGTTGTAGACGAGCTCGGTGAAGCGGACCTCGTAGTGCGTCGGGGTGCCCACCGCGGGCGGCGTCCACGAGACGAGCGGCGTGGGATGGATGGACTGGTCGAGCCAGGCGCTCGCGCCGTCCAACTGGGGCTCGCGGACCGGGCTCACCCCCGGCACCAGCGGCTCGACCCGCGGGCCGCTCACCAGCTCACGGGTGACGATGCGGCCGTTGACGGTCGTTTGGGCCGTCCCGCCCTCCGGCTTGGAGAACGTGTAGGGCACGAAGAAGAGCGTCTCCGCACCGAGGAACTTCGCGTAGCTCGCCGGAAACGGGTTGCCGTAGACGAATTGGAACGAATGATCCGGCTGGCCGCCAGACGAGACGTACGACACGAGGTCCGGCGTGGACGCATAGGAGCCGTGGGCCGCCGTGGGGATCACGTCCAGGTAGAAGCTGTTGTAGTTGAGGAGCGCGTGGGGGTTCACCGCCGTGCGGTAGCTCCCGAACGAGCCCGGAGTGCCCTCGTCCACCTTCCAGTCCACCGCGTAGCTCTGGTCCTGCGGCACGGAGGAGAGCACGCCATAGACGTTCGAGGTCTGGCCGTCACGCACGGTCAGGCTCGAGGTGATGAAGACCCTCGCGACGGACTGATAGGTGAACCCCATCGAGACGCCGGCATCATCGACGACTCCCGCGTCATGCGTGGAGAGTTGGGTGAAGACGGCCGTGTCCCCCTTGGCCGCATCCACCAGCTTCGGGGGGAAGCCGTTCCCCGCGAGGCGCCCATAGTCGGTCAGCTGGTCGAACGTGGTGTCGCCGGGGTCGGGAATGGCCGGGCTGTTGAGGCCGCCATTCGTATCGTAGAAGTGCAACTGGATGAACCACGCACCCGCGTTCGACGAGTACATCTGGAGGTCGTCCGAGTTGCCGCTGTGATCGTTCTGCCACGGGCGCATGCCGGTCAGCGTGGTGTGCACCAGCGTCCCGGCGTCGCCGCGCTGCACGTCCGGGCGGCCCTGCTGGTAGGTGGACAGGTCGGGTTCGCGCTCCGAGGTGAGCACGTAGTCGTTGCCGAACCGCAGGTAGTAGCTCTGGAGCGGGACGCCCGGGATGGAGAAGGTGCCCGCGTCGGTGCCCGTGCCCGCGTAATAGGTGAAGCCGCCATCCTCCTCGGCGACGTACGCCCCCACCTGGGCGCTGGAGAGGTCGGACGGCCGCGCCACCTCCCCGGTGTCGGTGACGTAGTGCAACGTCCGGGTGCCGGCGACCTGGGGAGGCAGGATCTCGAAGGTCTCGCTGGTGGCGCCGTTCAGGCCCGAGGCGCTGGCGGAGAGCGCATAGCCGGTGCCCACCTTGTCGATGTGGAGGGAGAAGGTGGCCACGCCCTGGGTGGCGTTCACCGTGGTGGTGCCGAGCAGCTCGCCACCGGCCGGATTGGCCGCGAGGCCCAGCGTCACGGCGGCACTGGAATCCGAGAGCGCATTGCCCTGCGCATCCCGCACGGTGACGCTCACGGTGAGCGGGGAGCCCGCGGGGGTGTTCGAGGGCTGGGTGGTAAAGGCCAGGCTGGCCTCCTCCTCCGGCTGCGTCTGTTCCCCCGGGCATCCGAACAACACCAACGCGGCGAGCGCCAGCCCGCATATCGACTGCATCTTCATCTGTCCCCCCCTCTTGGGAAATGTCGGGCCGCACCATCTCAGGCCCGCAGTGGCGAGGTCAATGAAACCGTTGACGCAGCTTCGCGCCCAGCTCGGCGTATAGGCAGGATAGAGGCCGTGTTGAGGGGGAGGGCTGGTGCAGAGGGGCCAAGGAGGGCCGAGGACGACCCAGGTGCTCCAGAATCGCTCTCACCCCTCCTGCTCACTTCACGGCCCGCCAACACCCTTAAGCCTGCCTCCACACCTCGAGCACGCGAACACATCCAGGGCGAACGTCCTGCGCAGCAGCCCGGCCTGGTCCAAACGGGGTGTGGGCTCCTTCCTCCGCTCCTCCACCGTCGCGGCAAAGGCGGGGCTCTCCTCCTCCAGCCCCGGCTCCGCCCCTGCTTGAGGGAGCAGAAATGGACGCACTTTCGCGCCTGGGGCAAAGACGCCGTGGAACCTCGTCAGGTTTGCCCTCGGAGGAGGCACCAGGCTGGCCAGCCGGCGGAGCAGCGTAAGCCCGGTGAAGAGCAGATGCGTCGTGCCGTCCGGCAGCGGGCGCTTCATGCGGTAGGCGATGCGGCCATCCTCCGCTCGTGACAAACGCTCCAGTGCCAGCGCACCGCGTGCTCCGTAGCGGCATAGCCGCTCCAACCCGTGCCTGTCGTTCGCATGCAGGTGCGTATTGGCGTGCAGGGAGAATCCCTCCAGGAAGGCGCACCGGGGCTGTTTTCGGGGAGGGAGCCGCACATCCACCTCCGTCCAGCGCATCCGCTGCTGCAGGGAGTGCGCCTGAGCACCCGGTGCCGCACCACCCGCAGCAGTCGCTCCACCTCTGCTTGCGTGGGCGGAGGCAACGGCTCGAAGCGCACGCCGCCCTCCCGCGGCAGGAAAACACCGTCCGGCACCAGCGAGTGGAAGTGCGGTGTCACCTGCAACGCCGAGCCGAAGAACTGGATGAACGACACGGCCCCGACCTGCCCACGACGGATACCCTGCCTCCGCGCTCGCCGACGTTGTAGGGCGAACACCGCGCGCAGGAAGACGGTGAGGACGTCCGAGAGCAGTCTTACGTCCTTGAGCAGCACCCAGCGCACCCGATGCGGAAAGGACAGCGTCCACTGCCGGTAGGGCACGCGCGGCAGCACCTGCTCCACCAGATGCACCGCCGTCACCTGCGCCCGCTTCGCGCTACAGGAGGGGCACACCCCTCGTCCCTTGCACGAGAAGGCGACGAGCAGTTCGTCCTTGCAACTCTCGCAGCGCACCCGCGCGAAACCGTGCGCCAGCACTCCGCACTCCAGGTACCTGGCGAAGTCCCGCTCCACGTACCGGGGCAGGGCACACGCTACCGCCAGGCTCCCACGAGACTCCGCCAGGCCCGCTCTGGGAGTGGAGGCGGCAGGTTCGATTCCCGCCGCCTCCACTTTTTTACGCCGTGCTTATGGGTGGTTGGCATTGTGCAGGTCGACCCGTGCGGCGGCTGCCGACCAGTCGTTCAGCCACCCCAAGTAATGTGAATCAGCTGCGGGAGACCATGTGTGCGCGGAGGCGGAGCGCTTCCCCGAAATGGGAAAGATTGAGCCTGCCCCGGTTTTGTGGACACACCTCATAAGTCGGCTACACGGGAGGTAGTGTTCATGGAGCGAAGGAAGAGGCGGAGTTTCACCCCGGAGTACAGGGCCGATGCGGTCCGACTGGTGCGCGAGGGCAGCAAGAG
>NZ_DASUNC010000121.1:0-10719 GCF_036277355.1 Archangium sp. | reverse complement strand
GAACATCGCTTGGGTGGTGCGGCCGGCCTTGGACTTCGTCCTGCACTGGAGCCGCTGGCGACGCCGCCATCAGGCCATCGCCAAACGCTGCCATTACCGACGCAGAGACCCTCGCGCCAAAGTCCCACTGTAGTACTAGTTAGGAGGTGAGTTTGCGCCACCGGGAGAGCAGGAGAAGGACTTCCGGCTGATGCTGCGGGTGAGGGCAACGAGACGCTGCTGGCGCAGGTGTTCGCGAGCCTGTTGTTCAACGCTGTACAGGCGATGAACAACCTGAACACATCACACAATGCGCTGCGGGCATTCACGTACACCAATGTGCATTTGAATACGCCAATCACATGATTCGTTATCATTTGGGATACAGAGAGAATCGGTAAACAAGCGGAGTAGTACGTGCAGTCTTCTCTTGAACCCAGCCGACCGGGTCTCGAATGAACTGAAGCTTGGCCGCACCATAGATGTCAGCGACGAGCACTAGATGGTAGTCGCCGCGCTTTTTCGAAGCGGCGGCCCATTCTCCGGCGGTTATTTCCACGCTTGAGAACTTCTGGCCGGTTGTCGTCTTCACTTCCAGAACTTGGAGCACCCCGTTGGTGTCCTTGTATTGTATATCCCAGCCAGGAGTCTGGCCCTTGGCCGCCACCCACGTCACTGAAGTCCACCTCTTTTTCTTGGCTTGATTCTGAAGATAGGTGTATAAGAAAAATTCCCATCGCGGCCTACCCTGTTTGCATCTGAAGAATGCCGCAAGGACTCTTGGCCGTCTTCCTTTCCTAAACTCTTGGATCGCTGGGATGTGATGAGAAGGTCATCTCTGAGGGTAACGGTGGTTGACAATGGCTTGAGGAGAGACGTGGTCTGACTTACGGCACGCCCCAATAGCGACAAGAATTCCCCCCTCGCATCTCTCAAACATACGCATGCGCTCATATAAGTGGGAATAAAACCCTCGCGCAGTCCCCATTTGATGACGCTTGCGCAGGTGGCACCTGCAACCTTGCGGTAGCCCCGCTGTGTGAATGCTCCGGGCACATTAGAGCGCGACGAGCCAAACGTAATTTTGGGGCAGTTGGCTCGGTGGACAACAAAGTAAGATGGCCTGAATGACTTCGTCATGTTAGCGACAAAGCCCTTGGTGTTCTTTACATTCCAGCGGTTATAGTCTTTATCTGTTTCGAAGTAGCTGCTCTCCATGCACTGCCCCCTAGAATCGAGAACCGCTCAGGCTCATTGTCAAGCTGCCTGATTCTACCTTCTTGGGAGTCTCATGTGTGAGCATCCCTAAAACCCACCCTCAAGCCCAAGAGCACGATTCGCGCGCGCCACCGGAGCACCGCGAGACGGTGGAGATGGTACCGGTGCTGGAGCACGCGCTGGGCCTGGTGCGGGGCGAGCTGCGCCACCGGGCGAGGCTGGAGAAGGACTTCCGGCCGGTGCCGCGGGTGGAGGGCGACGAGGCGCGGCTGGTGCAGGTGTTCGTGAGCGTGCTGCTCAACGCGGTGCAGGCGATGAACGAGCTGGACGCCCCGCGCAACGTGCTGCGGGTGTCCGCGTACACGGGCCCGGCGGGCGAAGCGGTGGTGGAGGTGCAGGACACGGGCGTGGGCATGCCACCCGAGGTGCTGGCGCGCCTCTTCGAGCCCTTCTTCACCACGCGGCCGGCGAGCACGGGCCTGGGGCTGTCGGTGAGCCACGCCATCGTCACGAGCCTGGGCGGCACGCTGCGCGCCGAGAGCCGCGAGGGCGTGGGCACCACCCTCACCGTCGTCCTCCCCGCAGCCCTCCCCTCTCCCTCTGGGAGAGGGCCAGGGTGAGGGGGGTGCATGCGCAACCCCATCAACTGGCGGGCGGCGCGTTGCTGGCGAAGGGCTTCATGTGGTCGGCCAGCGCCTTCTGGAACGCCGGCCGCGCCTCACACCGCAGGCGGTAGGCCTCGAGCACCGGAACCTCCGCGACCAGCTCCGTGTGACGCAGGATGCGCAGCACCGTCGTCATGAGCAGGTCCCCCGCGGTGAAGCGCTCCTCGAGGTACTCCCGGCCTTCCATCCACTTCCCCAGTTCCGCGAGCCGGGCCCTCACCGCCGCGACCACCTGCGGCCGGCGCTGCGTCACCCACTCCTCTCCCGCATGGAACAGGTCCACCTCCGCGAGGTTCTGGATCGGCGGCTCCATCGTGTTCAGCGCCGCGAACATCCACGTCTTCGTGCGCGCCCGGGCCTTCGGCTCGGACGGCATCAGCGCCTCGGAGCGCTCGGCGATGTGCAGCACGATGGCTCCGGACTCGAACAGCACCAGCCCGTCCTCCTCGTAGGCCGGCACCTGGCCGAAAGGCTGGAAGCCACGATATTGCCCGGTCCGCTGGTCCTCCGGTCCGATCAGCCACTCCTCGTAGGGAAGGCCCGCCTCCTCGAGCGCCCAGCGCACGCGGAGCTCGCGCACCACGCCCTGAGCGAAGGGAGGAACCCACCGAAACGCGCTCACCCGGATCCTGCTCATCCTATCGTCCTCTCGCGTGGACCTCCCCGGCCAGGAGGCCCCGGGTGGATATCATCGCGCGACGAAGGGGAGGTTTCCCATGACGGACCTGGCGTCTCATGCTCGGCACGCGGGCGCTCGGGTATCTCTATGAATAACTGAGACCCGGACACATCCGCTGTCCGCCAGGCGACGGCCCTCTGCGACCCCCGTGTGGATGGCCCGTCCGGGCCACGTGCCTACCCTGACCGGACGCGAAGAGCCAGATGCACCCCAGCCTCAGGCCTCTCCGCGAATCGGACAATCCACCCCACGTCCGCCTCGGAAAGGACAGCGCCGTGAAATTCGATACCACCAAACCCATGGGAATGGGTCCCGGGCCGAGCCCGTTCGCGGGCCAGAGATGCCTGAACAGGGCGGAGGCGCAGCTGGTGCGCACCATGGCCAACGCCTTGAAGGCGCTGGGCTCGAGCCACCGGCCCGGACGCGGCGACTGCTTCCGCCCGGAGCGGGCCCCGCCGAACTGGTGCCAGCAGCCTCCCCGGCCCTGCCACACGTCTCCTCCGCGGCCCCAGGACTCGTGCCACCCGCCCGGCAGCCTGAAGACGGACGACAAGGGCGTCGTCACCACCCCGGGCGGCTACAAGATCGAGGCCACCAAGCAGCACGAGTGGATCATCAACGGTCCGGACGGCAAGAACACCAAGATCTGGGGCGACCCGCACGTGGCCGAGGGCGACGGCGGCAAGTGGGACTTCAAGCGCGACAGCACCTTCGTGCTCGGCGATGGCACCCGCATCAACTGCGCCACCGCTCCCCACGGCAACGGCGCGACGGTCACCTCCAAGCTGGAGATCATCGCCGGCAACGACCGCGTGCAGATCACCGACATCGACAAGGGCAAGGGCAAGACGGGCACCGTCACCCAGGACGGCTACGCCCACGCCAACAGCTTCGGCAACAAGGACGTCTTCGTCATGGGCCGCGAGACGGATGACTGGTCCTTCCAGGGCCGCGAGGTCACCGGCAGCAAGAATGGCGGCGAGTCCTTCGAGCTGGGCGGGACGCTCGAGGCCGGAAACACGCCTCCCACCCAGGGGAACCCCGGTGCCCAGCCGGCGTCCGGAGGCTCCATCCTCCCGGGTGAATACAACCCGGCGGTTGGCGGCTCCCAGCAGCCGTACGCCCATCAGTTCCAGCAGCTCTTCGAAAGCCTGTCGCAGCTGTTCTCCCAGCTGGCGCAGATGTCCGGCGGCATGGGGGGCTGCCACATGGGCAGCGAGCACCTGAGCGCGCCGGGCCAGGAGGGTCCCTATATCGACCGGCGCGAGAAGCACCTGCGCAAGTGCTTCGACGACATGGGCCAGATGATGGATGCGTTCACGCGCATGAACGATCTCCGTCAGAGCCTCCACACCCACCGCGGCCACTTCAGCGCCTGACCTCTTCAGGAGGAGAGCTCCCATGAACCCGAATCCCCAGACGCCGAACGCCGCCCCCACTCCGAACACCACCGAGTGGGGAGAACGCCTCATCCGCGGGCAGATCACTCCCGCGCAGTACCTGGGCCTCTCGCAGAAGCGGCTCTATGAGATCGCCTCGCTCGGCCACAAGCTGTTGACGGAAGGCCGGCTGCAGGCCGCGTTGGATATCTTCAAGGGGCTGGTGGCCGCGTCGCCGTATGACAGCGTCTTCCATTGCAACCTGGCGTCCACGTACGCCCAGCTCCAGCGCTTCCCCGAGGCGATGGAGGCGTTCACGCAGGCGCTCCAGCTCAACGTCGCCAACGTGGATGCGCTGGTGGGGCGCAGCGAGCTGTTGCTGCGCGAGGGGAAGGTGGCCGAGGCGCTCCGGGATCTCGAGGCGGCGCTGCGGTTGGATCCGGAGGCCCAGCGGGAGAGCACCCAGCGCGGGCGCGCCACGCTGCTGGTGCTGCAGGCCATGGCGGACGAGGCGGAGAAGGCCCCGGGCGGCAAGCCCTGAGCCCCACCGGGCTCCCCTCCAGGCGAGGGGAGCTCACGTCCCGTCGAGGACGATGGTTCCCAGGTCCGTGTCCACCTCCTCGCGGACGGACACGGAGTGCCGCATGCGGCGGAAGCCGGGCACATCGACGTCGTCCCCGACGGTGAACTCCAGTTGGAGCGTGCCGGTACACCGGATGGGCACGGAGAAGTGACCGTCCTCGTCACGCCACCCCTGGTGGCTCACGACGAAGGAAGGGACGGGGGAGCCATCCTTCTGGACGAAGCGTCCGGAGGCGGTGGCCTGGCGCAGGAGGAGGACCCGCCGCTCCCGCTCGCCCGGCTTCACCGGCAGCGCGATGCGTCCGTCCTCCTGCTCCGCACAGGCGAGCACGGAGTCCTCCTTCGTCACCACCAGCTCCAGCTGCTCCCCCGAGACGCTCTGGAAGGAGAAGCGGCCATCCGGCCCGGTCTGCTGGCTCCCCCGAGACATCCGGATCGGCCTGCCATGGTAGAAGACCTGCGGACGCAGGGCGCTGCGGAGCTCGACCCGGGCGCCCTCGACGGGCTGGCCGCGCGTATCCACCACGACACCGGAGAGCACCTGCCCCGGCTCGAAGCGCAGCCGCACGCGCGTCTCGCCCTGGCCCACCTCCACCACCCGCTCGGTGGTATGCGTCACGTCGTCCTGCGCGAACTCCGCGGCGAGCCGGTAGCGCCCCTCGGGAGGAGCGCTGAACGAGAAGTGCCCCTTCGCGTCCGTGCGCGTGTGGTCGAGCTGATGTCCCGGCCCCTTGCCGGCCTCGGGCCAGACACTCACCTCGGCTTGTGACACGGGCGCGCCCAGCTCATCCACCACCTCGCCCACCAGACGCGGCCGGGGTTCGCCCGGCGCCTCGGGCGCGGCCTCCTCCACCTCCTCGCCCTCGAGGCGTTGAAGGACGAAGTCCACGGTGCTCGTCCCGGCCTTGAAGACGGCCGTATGGCCGTCCTCTTCAGAAACATGGCTCGTGGACGTCACCTCGAGCCGCAGCCGTCCAGGCCTCGCGGGCCCCACGCGGTAGCACCCCTCCGCGTCCGTCATCCCCGAGGCCACGGGGATGGCGAGCGGATCCTCTTCCTCCTCGTCCTGCTCGGACAGCTCGACGCTCACGCCCTCGAGGGGACGCCCCGCCTCGTCCCGCACGACACCCGTCACCTCGACGACGGGCTCCAGCTCCAGGAGGATGTCCGTGCGCTCCGCCAGGAATTGGGACGGCCCGTCCTCCGTGTGGAAGTCCACCCGGGCGCTGGCCCACAGCCCATCCCGAATGGCGGTGAGCTCGAAGCTGCTGGGGAGCAGCCCCTCCAGGGTGAACCGCCCCGCCGCGTCCGTGAGGACCTCGCGCTCGGCGTCCTCGCCGTACACCCAGGTGATGACGCTCGCCCCCGCCGCTGGCGCCCCGGCGGCCCGCACCTGCCCGGAGATGCGGCGGGGACGGTACAGGATGAACTTCCGCTCCAGCTCCGGGCCGTAGGCGGTGAACGTCGTATGCATGGGCAGGAAGCCCTCCCGGGAGACGAGCAGCACGTACTCGCCCCGGGGCAGGGGGCCCAGGCGGTAGTGGCCCGTGGCGTCGGTGACGGCCTCGAAGAAGCGGCTGTGGGCCGTGAAGATGGCGGTGACGAGCACCCCCGCCACGGGCACGCGCTCCTCGTCGCTGACGAGGCCCGACACCCGCACGCCCTCGCCGAGCAGCAGCTCCACCCCCTCGGCTCCGGCCGGCACGTCCTGCCGCAGGCCCACGCCCTCGGGGCTCTCCACCCAGAGCGCGTAGCGGCCCGCCTTCAGGCCCTCCAGCGAGAAGGAGCCGTCATCCCCGGTGGTGGCCCGGGCGAGCACGGGCGCGTCTCCGGTGCGCTCGTTGACCAGTCCGGACAGCCGGAACGACGAGGCGCAGTCGAGCAGGGATTGCTCGGGGTCCTCCTCGCCCGCCCGCCGGCAGGGCAGCGCCGAGAGCGACTCCCCCGCCACCACCCCCGAGGCGAGCACCCGCGCGCCCGCCACGGGTCCCCGAGCGTTTCTCACGGTGCCACGGATGCGCGAGGACGGGTCCCCGGTGGTGGGAGGCTCGGACGGGAAGAGGGCCTGGAGCATCGGCCCCGCGCCCGTGCGCGCGGCACGGGAGTCCCCCGGGCCGCCAGAAGAGGACACCCCGGGAGCACCGCGCGAGGCGAGCCACAGCACCAGGGCCAGCACGCCCAGTACGGCTCCCCACATCCAACCGTGTCGCTTCATGACAGTCCTCCCACGCGCCTCCCGGGGAGCGGTGCGCCAGAGAGGGAAGCATAGCGTGCCGCCCGGGAGAGCCGGAGCGGGTTGGGGTAGACTCCCTCGCGCCGCATGTCTTCAAGCACTTCACCCCGTCCCGCACTCGCGGCCTCCGTTGCCTCGCCCGGAGACGTGCGAGTCCAGCTCGAGGGAGCCTGGGAGGTGCTCGAACAGGCCCATGCCCAGGAGACGGCCCTGCTGAAGGCGCTCGCCTCCTTCCGGTGGAGGAAGCACCTCCAGCGAGACCCCGAGCTGCCGCGGCGGGTACGGGAGCTGGAGGCCCCGCTCGCGCAGGCGCTCGAGCGCGTCGAGCACCGCCTGAGCCAGGAGTCCTGGCCCGGCAGCCATCCCCTGCACCGCCTCACCCGTCAGCTCCGCGGCCTGCGGGCTTCGCTGGAGAGACGCGTGCGCCAACGGCTGGCCTTCTGGGAGCCGGAGGGGGAGTGGAGCTTCGCGGAGGGACTCGCGCGTCTGGAGGTGAGGGCACGCGATTCCCACCTCCAGGTTCCCGGCGAGCCCGAACCCGTGCTCCTGACGGGGGGCGTCGACTCCACATGGGGCAGCGCGATCGCGCTCTTCCTGCTCCAGTGCTGGGGTTTTCCCGCGGCCAGGCTCGGCCTGGACCGCATCGAGACCCTGGTCTCAGGCGTCCTCATGATCGCGGGCATTCCCCTGCTCGTGGGACTCCTGCGGCGGAGGGCACGGTTCTGGCTCACGCCCCGGAGGCTGGTGTGGCGCACGAGCCGTGGCCAGGTGAAGGAGCTGCCCCTGGACTCGCTGCGCTACGCCACCACCCACCCCTTCTTCGCCAGGAACGGGCTGGTCGTGCGGCGGGAGGACGGACCGAGATCGCTCCTGGCGGGAATGGACAAGCTCCAGGCCCTGATGGCGGTGCTCGCGCTGCGGGAGCTACCCGTGTTGGGGTTGCGCGAAAAGGCCCTGAGCGCTCCCACGTCCCCCCTGGCCATGTTCCCCGCGGTGCGCGGGGAGAAGACCGGCTCGCGCAGGAATCTCCGCTCGGGTGTGCTCGTGATGCGTCCCGGCCAGCTCGTCTTCCTCGAGGACAGCCACCTCTGGAACATCGTGCGGAGGCTGGTCCGCGAGACGCCCGGCCACTTCTACGGGTTGACCCTGCTCATGCTGCTGGAGCAGCTCCAGCTGCTCCCCGAAGCGGAGTTCGACCGGCACCTGGAGCAGCTCACCCCCACCGGCAGTGGCTATCGCTGGTCCTTCTCCGAAGTGACCCACGGCCTCACCGCCGACGACAAATACAAGGTCCACCTGCCGGATGGCACGGAGCTCACCGGGGTTCCCGATGCCACGCAGCAGGCGGCCCTCAGCCGGGTCCTTCAACTCGGCCGCTCGCGGACTTGACCCTCACGTGACGTGAGGGTGCATCCTGCGCGGCCTCACGAGCCCCAGCGCAGGGCCGCCGCCGTGGCGGGCCCCACGCGGACCTCCTCCAGCGACTCGGGCAGACGCCCCTGGGCCTCTCCCAGCGGCACCTCGCCCACCATGATTTCCGCGGCGGGCTGGGGGTAGAGGGGCTGGAGCCCAGGCTCGGCCAGCCCCTCGGGCACGCGCGCATGGCCCCGCTCGTCATAGGCATCCGCGGCGCCCAGACAGTGGAAGAGCTCGTGCGCCACCGCCGTCAGCTCCAGCGTGAGCCCCGTGTCCTCCAGCAGGCCCCGCACCAGGCCCACCGAGCCACCCGCCTCGGCCATGCCCTCCACGAAGCGTGCGCCGTCCTCGCCCGGCGGCTCCAGCATCACGTAGATGCGGGCATCCAACGTGCGAGCGGACAACCCGGCGGCCTCGTCCACGGCGGACAGGGTCCGGGACAGCGCCCACGCATGGCGGGCCCGAGCCACCAGCGAATCCTCGGGCGGCGACAGCTCCAACCCGGCCGCGGGCTGGGGGCCGGCCAGGACGAAGCGAACGGGACGCCCCAGGTCCGAGCGGTAGCGTGCCGCCTCGCGCTCGAGCCAGTCCTCCAACCGCCCCACGCCCTCGCGCCAGGCCTCGCGCACCTCGGGCTTCACCTCGCCGTGGGCGAGCAGCACCACCGCCACCTCCAACGGCCGCGCCCACGTCAGGCGCCGCTCGCGGGTGCGCTGGCGCGAGGTGCCCCATTGCACGATGAGCACCAGGACGGCGAGCAGCACGGAGACGCGCATCCACTTCGCCCGGGTGCGGCGGGCCCGCGCGGCACGGCACCGGGCGCAGAGCGGCTGACCCTCGGGGCCCCTGCACAGCACGCACACCAGCGCGCGGCAGTCCTCGCAGGGCGACTCCGAGGCCAGGGAGGGGTGACTGCCGCACAGCGAGCCACCGCGCCCGGCCACCGGCACCGGCTCGCAGGCCACCCCGTGCTGCTGGAGGGAGGCCACCAGCCGCCGCGCCTCGGACTCCTCCAAATCCCGGGGCAGGACACGAGGCTCGGCCATCAACTGGCGAGCCGCCTCCAGGGGAAGTTGAAGCGCCCGCGCCAACACCAGCGCGGCCCCTCGGGAGCTGGAGGCCTCCACCTGGACTCGGAAGACATTCGCCACGAGCGTCAGTCTAAGCCAGGAGGAGCAGGTCCTGTCTGAGGGGGGCTCCGGGCGCGATGGGGAGCAACTGGTCCGACCATCGGACCAGTCGGCACGCCGCGCGGCCGGAGGCGGCCCCGTGCATTCATGCAGGAGCACCCCTGAAAGAACTGACTTCCTCAGACAGGCCGCCAATGCGAGCAGCGCGGCGAACGCCATCCCCGAGCTACCGCGGCTTCCCGAGACAGCACAGCCGCCCTCGCTCTCCTCGTCCTCGGGTGCGGCCGATTCACAGGGCAGCCATGACCGGCACGTCCCACCCGCCTTCACGCACAGCCAATCCCCCTCGGGTCCGGAGCAGTCCGCGCCGAAGCGGCCGGCCTCGAGCCCCGCCACCGCGCAACTCTTCTCCCCATCGGACCGGGTGACACAGGCCATCCCGAGCGGGCAGTCGGCGTGGCCCTGACACCGCGCCGAGCACGCATCCACGGCGGGCTCGAAAGGCGGCCGCGTGGGCGGTGCTCGAGCCACATCGTCGAGAATGGCTTGGAGGAAAGCCGCATGCACATCGACGCGCATGTTGGTGCCCCTCGTGCAGGAGGGATCTCCATACGAGGTGACACCGACGAGGCGCTCGGCCCCCTCGTCCCCCAGGAACAACGGACCGCCACTGTCGCCGCCACACGACATCCCGGGCGAGGCCACGATGGAGAAGGTTCCCGGCTCGACCGCCGTCACCCGGGCCGAACCGCTGCGCCGGCTGCCCGTCCTGCCCTCGTCATCGAGGCCGAATCCCACCACCCGCACGGTCCGCCCCACCACGTCCGCCGGCAGGGACACATCCGCCAGCGGCACCGGCGCGACGGGCGCGTCCTCCGCGAGGATCAGTACACCGATGTCGTTCCCCACGGCGTTGAAGGCGGGATGCAGCCGGCCCTCGAGGACACGCACGCGCTCGGAGGGGAGCGCCCGCGCTGGCTCGGGCGAGAACACCACCGAGAGTACCTGCGAGACGTCGGGGCTCTCCACGCAATGTGCCGCGGTCAGGACGACCCGGGGGGCCACCAACGTGCCCGTGCACAGGACCGGAGAGGCCTCGTCCGGCTCACCGCAGAGCGGCGACACCGGGACGATCGCCACCACGGCGGGGGAGCCCGGCTCGAGCACGCCCCCGGTGATGGCTTGCCGCTCCATCCGAGGCGAGGGCGCGGGAGCCACGCCGCACGCCGCCACCAGGAGGAGCAGCACGGCAGCGGGCCACAACAAGGGGAAGACCCTCACCCTGACCCTCTCCCAAAGGGCTCATACTTACCCAGAATCAGCCTTGGGAGAGGAGAGGCGGTGGAGATGCATGCGGTAGATGGTTTCCGCATGCTGAAGCTTCTCCCAGCCACGCCAGAGCGTGCGCCAACCGGGCTCGCCGTCGCCCTTACGGCCG
>NZ_DASUNC010000120.1:0-2327 GCF_036277355.1 Archangium sp. | reverse complement strand
CGCCAGAAGCTCGAGGAGTCCCAGGTCCTCGTGGGCAATCGCGTGTGGCTTCCCTTCGTCCGGGCCCGCAACTACATGCGCTCACGGCAGTCACTCCTGGACTACTCCCTCACCTGGCTCTACCGCGTGGCCGAGCGGCACTGCGGCTGAAGGGCGAAACGACACCGGGCTTTTCGGGGGTGCATGCGCAATGGCTCCCCCGCGCATCGGTGGCTCGGCTCCAGCCAGGAAGTGGCGCCGGGTGGGCCAGAGCCGGAACCTGTGCGGGCCGTGGCCGCGCCTCCCGCCGAGGCGCCCCCTCCCCCGGCCGCCGCCCCGCCGCTGGCGCCCCGAAAGGACAGTGCTCCCGTGAAGCAGCCGCCGCAGACAACCCCCGGCCCCCAGCTCGAAGCCGCCCCCAAGCGCCGGAGCGCCGCCATGCGCAATGCGTGTCTGGGCCTCACCGGCGCCGCCTTGCAGGCCTGCATGGGCACCCCGCAGCAGGTGCCCTCCGAGCGCCCCGCTCCGCCGCCTCAGGCCTGCCCCGCCGGGGCCGTGGAGACCATGACGGGTACGCTCGGCTTCCGCCTGAGAGAAACGAAGGACGTGCAGTGGAGCGACGTGCGCGGCAGGCCGGTGCGCGTGGACGAGGATACTCCTGTCTACTTGTTCGGCGACTGGGATGCGGGATACGACCCCTACCGCGGGGGTGGACGCTTCGCGCTGCCGGACAACACCCGGGTCTCCGGGCGGCTCTACGTCAAGGACGGGCGGGTGTACGGCCGCTTCACCGAGGCACGTACGCCCAACGGGGTGACGTACCCGGTGTGCCTGGAGTTGCTGGACAGCAGTGACAAGGTGGGCCTCGAGCTCGAGCCCGGCAGCGCTCCAGGGAAGATGATGGTGAGCCCCATTGCGGTGGTGCGGGTGGTGGACCGCTTCAAGTAGGAGCGTCCGCGAAGTGGGACGGCGGTAGGCCGGACACGACCGGGCAGGAGGTATGGTAGAGCCCCACTCCTGCGGTCCTGTCCACGTCCTCGGGAGACCCCCGCCCATGCCCATGCCCGTGCTGTCCTCCGCTGCCCTGTTGCGACTCGTGTTGCTCGCTGCCCCCCTGGACGCCTCGGCACTGTCCGCGCCATCTGGCTGTGTGTCGGGGACGAGCCACCTGGAGCTGACGGAGGACACGCACGGTGAGGCACACGCGGTGTGCATCCATCCGGGGCTCTCCACCAGCTTCCTCTTCGACACGAAAGTGGAGCGCGTGGAACTGGCCGGGAGGGAGCGTTTCCGGGTGATGGAGGATGAGACGGGGCTTGCGCTCGTGCCCACGCGGGCGCTCACGCAGGGAGCGCGCGTGCCCATGACGGTCTTCTTCCAGGACGGCATGACTCCGGCCAGCGCCCGCTTCCTGCTGGTAGTGCACCCCTCCGAGGCCGCGCGGCAGGTGGAGGTGACACGCCAGCCACGCCCGCCCGCCTCCTGCGGCGAGGGTGAGCAGCAGGCGCGGGCGGAAGCGCGACAGTGCCAGGAGGACAAGGCGCGCCTGGAGGCGCGGTGCAGCGGGCAGGTGGGGCTGCTGGGCCTCCTGGCGCAGGGGCTGCTGGGTGCGGACGGTATCGACAGCAAGGACATCGGCAAGAGCGTCACCTCGCGCCCGGGCAACACGCTCACCAGCAGCAAGGCACGCAGCTACCGCTCCGCCACCGCACGCATGGAGGACGGGCGAGAGGTGGTGCGGCTGTCCGTGGAGCTGAACTTGAAGAACACCGGGAGCACGCCCTGGACGCTGGCGGGGGCGGTGCTGGTGGGGCCCGAGGGCGAGGAGTGGAAGGTGCTCGGCGCGTGGCAGCGGGAGCCCATTCTCCCGGGGAAGTCAGGCCGCATCGGGGTGGAGGTGGAGATGGACGAACAGGAGGCGCGCGGAACCTTCTCGCTGAAGCTGCGGAGCCAGGAGGCGAGCGGCGGGGGCGATTTCTTCGACGGCGTGACCTTCCCATAGCGCCACCGGGCCCCGTCAGGCCGTCATCGGCCGAGGTCGGCTGTGGGTGCGCCTGCCGACGTCCTCGCCAGGCCCTGGTGAATAATCCGGGCTAAGCCCCCGGACATAGATGTTGATCACCTACGCCACAGCCCTTGGCGGACGCGCGCAGGGTGAATTGCAGCCGCGCTACGCCGCAGGTGTACAGAATTGATGTCCGGGGGCTTAGTCTCTGGGGCTGCTGTTGGAGGCGCCGATGACTTCCACACTGCTGGTGCTGTTGCTGCTGTCCCAGGCAGGAGGGGCCGACCCCACTCCCGCTGAGGCTGAACCTCCGCCGCTCCCGGCGTCCTCGACGGGAGGTTGG
>NZ_DASUNC010000119.1:0-55283 GCF_036277355.1 Archangium sp. | reverse complement strand
GGAGCGGGAGCAGGAGTCGCATGCGGCCTGGCGTAGTCGCGCGAGGCCGGCCCGCTCCATCTCGGCGAAGGCTACTCCGGGCGCCTTCCTGAGTCCTGGAGCACGGGTGACGTAGGACTCGATGCATGTCTCGGGCGCGGATGGGCTGATGGTTGGCGGGGGAGTCGCGGCAGTCGCCACGAGCAGTGCGGATGGGAACGAGGATGAGCAGCGCGGCGAGCGTCATGGCTGTGTCGCTGCCACTTCCACGGGTTGGAAGACAAGGCCATCCAATCCCAGACGCTGGCATGCCTCCACGAAGCGCCCGGTGCAGATTGTGACGTTGCAGTAGTCCCCCAGCCGGAACAAGTCGAGGTGCGCGGGAAGGGTGGAGGCGTCCAGTATCAGGACATCCGGGAGGGGGTGCATCAGGCGGCCACAGCGGGGACAGGGGGGCTGAGGGTTGGGGGGAAGGCACTTGGGATGCACTCGGCCCACGGGGAGGAGCTCCAACTCGAGCAGCTCGGGCGAGTTGCGCTGGCGGAAGCGGAGAGCAGTAGGGCAGCCCTTGATGCCCTGGAGTCCCTCTGCCTGGAGCTTGTTCAGGGCCTCGCGCTGAATCAACAGCACCTCGTCGAAGTACATGAACAATTGCCCGAAACTGCCCTGGGCCTTGCCCTCGAGCGGTCCGAATCCCGCTCCTGGCTCCAATTGCGCACCTGGCGGCAGCAGGGGACGTATCAGCGCGCATAGCCGTTCGTACTCCTCAAGGGATTCGGCCCGGGGGGGCTCGAAATCGGCCAGAGCGGCTACCGGCGTCAAATCAACCGAAGGGTATGCGTTGGCGCCGCCGCTCCATGCGTCCTGACATGAGGGGCAGTGGACGCCCGGCAGGCCCCATTTGTGCGAGGCATCAACAGAGCCCGTGTAA
The DNA here is from genome assembly GCF_036277355.1 of Archangium sp. GTDB lineage: Bacteria > Myxococcota > Myxococcia > Myxococcales > Myxococcaceae > Archangium. Next base: position 54,373 of record NZ_DASUNC010000119.1, on the reverse strand, counting down.
CCCGCGGACCTGTCTTCCTGAATGATGAAATAGTCCATGTGCTTGCTCTTGGTTCCCTGGTCAGTCGCAATAGAAGGGAACGAGCGGGCCATTTACGCCAAATCGCAGCATGAGCTCGCCCGCGAACCGCCAGATGTCCTCGGCCTTGGCCGTGTAGAGGTTTTGCTTCCTGAACTGCCGCCAGGCCTCATTCCATTGGCCGCCCTCGGGCCCTCCACTGTGCAGCCACTGGTGGAAGCTCCTGGGCAGGCGGACGGTGAAGGCGTGGATGTCGATGCCCCGGCGGTTGACCCAATCGGCCAGGAGCTTCTGTTGAGGAAAAATGTGGTGCTTCTCGTAGGGCTCCCGTGGCGGGATGCTGCACATCCAGTGGCGCAGCTCCTTGGGCACGAACCGGTCGCGCGTCTTCCAGTTGTGCCAGGGGATTTCGAAGACGGGATCCGCGGAGGTGGGCGCCGCCACGGGGTGCCCCCACCAGCGCTCGGGCGTGTCCGCGAGCGGAGAGCGCAACTCCGTCGTGATATTGGAGTTCGCTGGGGGTAGAAGTCCCCCCGGCACTGGCCGGAACACCATGGGCGGGCGGGCCACTGGGAGGGTTCCCCTCGCCAGGAGGATGGGAGGGGCCTTCTCTTCCTCCACATCCACCACATCCTGGCAACGCCAGATGGCGCAGCGCTCCCCGTCACACAGCGGCACCACGCAGGTCGGGTCCGCGCGAGCCTCCTCCCAGGAGGAGGACACGGTCTCGGGTCCCTCGTCCTGCGGCACGGTGGGTGTTGAGGTCGCGCAAGCCGTCAGCAGCACGAGGAGTGGGAGCAGGAGTCGCATGCGGCCCAGCGTATTCGCGCGAGGCCGGCCCGCTCCATCTCCGTGTTCCTATCTCTGCACGATGCTCTGCGCCGACTTGATGGCCTGGTCCTGCGCGGCGGACGTGTCGAGCTTCACCACGTGCGGCACCGCCAGTCCCTTCTGCGACGCGGGCCGCTGCTCGATGGCCGCCAGCCAGCGCCGCAGGTTCGGCAGCCCGTCGATGGACACGCCCGCCCAGTCATGCACGCGCACCCACGCCCAGTTGGCGATGTCCGCGATGCTGTACTCGCCCGCCAGGTACTCGCTCTCGCCCAGCCGCGTGTCCAGCACCGTGTACAGCCGCCGCGTCTCGTTCTGGTAGCGCTCGATGGCCGCGGGAAGCTTCTCCGGGAAGTACCGGAAGAAGACGTTGGCCTGTCCCTGCATGGGGCCCACGCCCGCCATCTGGAACATCAGCCACTGCGTCACCCGCGAGCGCCCCTGGCGGTCCGCCGGCAGCAGCTTCCCCGTCTTCTCCGCCAAGTAGAGCATGATGGCGCCCGACTCGAACACCGCGAAGTCTCCCTCCTCGCGGTCCACGATGGCCGGAATGCGTCCGTTGGGGTTGAGCTTCAGGAACCCCGGTTGCTTCTGCTCGCCCTTGCCGATGTTCACCGGGTGCACCGTGTACGGCAGCCCCAGCTCCTCCAGCGTCACGGACACCTTGTGCCCATTCGGTGTCGCCCACGTGTACAGGTCGATCATGCGCCGAACACCCCGTGCAGCACCTCGCGGTGGTAGTTGGTGCTGCCCGTGTGCGTGGAATGCCACTTCGCCGACTGGCTCAGCCGGTTCACCACCGCCTCGAACTCGGCCTGGCTCACGTCGCGCAGCGACATGTACAGCCGCGCCGCGCCCTGCAGGTACGAGAAGAGCGGGTGCGCGTCCGTCCCGTCCGGCCTGCGGCGCAGCTGGCGGAAGAGCCGCTCGAACTCGTCATCCGTCTCGGGCCGGCCCTGGGCCGCGCAGTAGTTGGCGGCCGTCGACTCCAGCAGCAGGAGGAAGGGCTGGTATTGCGGCGGCGGTGTCCGCGACAGGTCCGGCGGCACCGCCGAGCCCGTCCACAGCTGCGAGATGGGCTTGAGCGCCACGAGCACCAGGCCCTCGTTGCCCATCACCGGCACCTCGTTGCGCACCGTCACCACCCGCTTGTTCTCGTCGCGCTGGATGGGCACGCGCAGCAACTCCGGCTGCTCCACCTTCAGGCCCGCGCGCTGCAACTTCTCCACGGCTTCACGATCCACGTCTCACCCCGGCACCTGTGAACGTCATCCGGGTCTCCACTCCGGCGCGCCTCACCGGCCCAGCACGGACCAGTAGGGCTTGAGCGCCTCACGGCTGCGCTGGAGCGCCGCCGCCGCTTCCCTCGAGACCCCCTTCGGGAAGCTGTCCTTCGTCTCTCCCGCCATCACCTCCACGCAAGCGTGCACCGACTGCGAGAGCCCCTCCAGCGAATAACCGCCCTCCAGCATCAGCACCAGCCGTCCCTGGCATGCGCTCTCCGCCACCTCCCGGAGCGCCGTGCACATGGCCGCGAAGCCGCGCTCGGTGAGCCGCATGTCCGCCAGCGGGTCATCGTGGTGCGCGTCGAAGCCCGCGGACACCAGCACCAGGTCCGGCTTGTACGCCTGCGCCACCGGCAGGAAGAGGTCCTGGAAGAGCGCCCCGTAGTCCGCGTCCGTCGCGCCCCCCCGCATTCCACAGTTGAGCGTGTAGCCGGCCCCCGGGCCCTCACCCACCTCGAAGGGCGCGCCCGAGTCCGGGTAGTAGGGGTACTGGTGCACCGACATGTAGAGCACGTCGCGCCGCGTCCAGAAGGCCGCCTGCGTGCCGTTGCCGTGGTGCACGTCCCAGTCGAAGATGAGCACCCGCTCGGCCCCCTGGCGGCGCGCGGCCTCCGCGGCGATGGCCACGTTGTTGAACAGGCAGAAGCCCATGGCCCGGTCCGGCTCGGCGTGGTGTCCCGGGGGCCGCACCAGCGCGAAGGCGTTGCGCGCCCGCCCCGCCAGCACCTCCTCCACCGCCTGCACCGATGCCCCCGCCGCCAGCACCGCCGCGTCATACGAGTCCGGGGACGTCAGCGTGTCCGGGTCGATCACCTCGTGCCGGCCGCGCATCGCCCTCAGCGAGTCGCGCAGCCGCTGCGTGTGCACCGCCGCCAGCTCCTCCTCGGTGGCCGGGCGGGGGGCCCTGCGCTCGGTTCCCTGGATGGGCTCCATGTTGAGCAGCTCCAGGATGCGCGACAGGCGCTCCGGACACTCGGGGTGCTCCGGGCCCGGGTCATGACGAAGGAAGAGGGGGTCGGTCAGCAGCAGCGTCTGGGTCATGGAGCGGGCTCCCACCCGTCCAGTATGGAGCGGATGGGCTCCTCGCGCCTGCTCCCTCTCTCTCCGGGGGGCGCACCGCCGGTTTCTTGCCCTTCGAGGGTCAACCTTCCTACAGTCCCGAGGCCTTGCTCCGACGCCTGCCAAAACCCGGTCTCCGGGTCGTCCTCTTCGCGACCTTCACCCTGGCCCTTGTCTTCATCCTCGGGGCCCTCCACTTCTCCATCTCCTGGCTGGTCTCCAACTACCTCGAGTCCAGGCTCGTGGAGCATGGCCACGCCAAGGCCCGGGAGCTCGCCAGCGTCCTCATCCGGCCGGGCGCGGACTCCCTGGACGTGCAGGCCGACACCCTGGCCATGCAGGCCATCGTGGGCGTGTCCGACGTGGACAAGGACTTCACCTACGCCGCCATCGTCTCCAGCGACCGGAGCATCCTCCTGGAGGGGGGCGTCCGGCCCGAGCGGCTCAACGACCTGATCGGCCAGCTCTTCCGGCCGGAGTCTCCCTCGTCCCTCACGCTGCCCAACGGGGACAGGCTCCTGTCCGAGTCCGCGCAGGGCCCCAGGTGTGGCGCTGGCGGGTGCCGGATCATCGTGGCGGTGGACTTCGCGCCCCTGCGCGACATCCTCAGTGAGCTCACCCTGCTGCTGGCGGCGGCCTTCGTCATCGGCCTGGCCGTGGTGGTGGGCCTCATCTACATCGTCACCCACAAGCTCATCCTCCGGCCCCTGGATCGCATGATGGCGGTGGCGCGCCGGATGGCCGAGGGAGACCTCACCAGCCGCGTCTCGGTGGAGGCCACCGGCGGCGGTGGCGAGCTGGGCCAGCTGGCCGAGGCGCTCGATGGCATCGGCCAGTCGCTGCGCAAGACGCTCGGCCAGGTGCGCGGCGTGTCCGAGGTGGTCTCCGGCGTCATCGAGCAGCTCTCGCGCGCCGGCACCACCGTGTCCTCGGGCGCCTCCACCATCCAGGGCCGCGTGGAGGAGACGTCCTCGTCCATGGAGCAGATGCTCGCGTCCCTGCGCGGCATCGCGGAGAACGTGGAGGTGCTCTACCAGAGCGCCGAGGAGAGCAGCTCCTCCATCATGGAGATGGCCGCCACCAACGACGAGGTGGCCGAGAACGTCCAGGCCATGGCCGCCAGCGTGGAGGAGACCACCAGCGCCATCGAGGAGATGACGTTCTCCATCAAGGAGGTCGCCAAGAACATCGACGAGCTGCGCGACTCCACCCAGGAGACGTCCTCCAGCATCAGCCAGATGGACAGCTCCATCGGCCAGGTGGAGGCCAACGCCAACGAGACGGCGCGCCTGTCCGAGCAGGTGTCCGAGGACGCCAAGACGGGCGTGGACGCCCTGCGCAAGACGATGCAGGGCATGGACCGCATCAAGGAGTCCAGCCTCGGCGCCTCGGGCGTCATCGACAGCCTGGGCCGGCGCATCTCCGAAATCGGCAACATCCTCAACGTCATCGACGACGTGGCCGAGCAGACCAACCTGCTGGCGCTCAACGCCGCCATCATCGCCGCGCAGTCCGGCGAGCACGGCAAGGGCTTCGCCGTGGTGGCGGATGAAATCAAGGACCTGGCCGAGCGCACGGGCGCGTCCACCAAGGAGATCGCCGACCTCATCAGCCGCGTGCAGGAGGAGAGCCGCAACGCGGTGCAGGTGATGAACCAGGGCGTGCGCAACGTGGAGGAGGGCGTGCAGCTGGGCCGCGAGGCCGAGGGCACCCTGCGCAAAATCAACGACAGCGCGCAGAAGTCCACGCAGATGGTGAAGGCCATTGCCCGGGCCACGGTGGAGCAGGCGCGCGGCAGCAAGCAGGTGACGCAGGCCATCCACCGCATCTCCGAGACGGTGCAGATGATCTCCAAGGCCTCCAACGAGCAGGCCAAGGGCGGCGAGCAGATCATGAACAGCGCCGAGCGGATGAAGGCGATTACGGCGCACGTGCAGCGCAGCAGCCAGGAGCAGGCGCACGGCAGCAAGCAGATCACCCGCTCCATCGAGAACATCAACGAGATGGTCACCCACCTCAACCGCGCCCAGAAGGAGCAGACCAAGGGCAGCGAGCAGGTGCTCAAGGCGGTGGAGGCCATCAAGGGTGTGTCCGAGCACCAGACGCGCTCGGTGAAGGGGCTGGAGGAGGCCATCGAGAGCCTCCAGCGTCAGTCCGAGGTGCTCCGCGCCGAGATCCGGCGCTTCAAGGTGTGAGAATGGGGGCGCGCGAGGAATCGCGTGCACCCGCTCTGGCACTCCATTAGGAGGGGCCCCATGTCTTCGCCCCGAGCCGTTTCAGAGCGTGCGGTCGTCTTCCTGATTGGCGCGGTCCAGTTCGTCAACATCCTGGACTTCGTGATGGTGATGCCGCTGGGGCCGGACTTCGCGGCGGGGCTGGGCATTCCCACCAGCCAGATTGGCAACATCGGCGCGGCGTACACGGCGGCCGGGTGCGTGGCGGGGGTGGCGGGCAGCTACTTCCTGGACCGCTTCGACCGGCGCAAGGCGCTGGCGGTGGCCATGCTGGGGTTGGTGGTGGCCACGGCGGCGGGAGGCTTCGCCACGGGGCTCACGTCGCTGCTGGTGGCGCGGGCGATGGCGGGCCTGTTCGGCGGCCCGGCCACGTCGCTGTCCATGTCCATCATCGCGGACCTCATCCCGGTGGAGCGGCGCGGGCGGGCCATGGGGGCGGTGATGGGGGCCTTCTCGGTGGCCTCCGTGCTGGGCATTCCCCTGGCGCTGAAGGTGTCGGGCTGGGCGGGCTGGCGCATGCCCTTCTTCGCGGTGGCGGGCCTGGGCCTGCTCCTGGTGGCCGGGGCCATCTTCTACCTGCCGCCGATGCGTGGACACCTGGAGCGCCAGAAGGGCCCCACGGTGAGCGTGAGGGAGTTGTTCACCCGCTCGGACGTGCTCCTGTCCTACGGGATGACGGCGCTGCTCAACCTGGCCGGCTTCATCATCATCCCCAACATCTCCGGCTACGTGCAGCGCAACCTCGGCTATCCGCGCGAGGAGATCGAGTTCATCTACTTCGTCGGCGGCCTGGTGAGCTTCGTGACGCTGCGGTTGGCGGGCAAGGCGGTGGACCTGTTGGGCTCCTTCCGGGTGGGCACGGTGGGCTCGTTGCTGTTCATCGGCACGCTCTACATGTCCTTCATCCACCTGCCGGCCGGCGTGCCCCTGGTGGCCATCTTCGCGTGCTTCTTCCTGTCCAACGGGGTGCGCAACGTGGCCTACAGCACGCTCACCTCGCGCGTGCCGGAGCAGTCCATCCGCGCGCGCTTCATGTCCTTCCAGTCCGCCGTGCAGCACCTGGGCGCCGCGGCCGGGGCCTCCCTGTCCTCGAAGCTGCTGACGGACCTGCCCGGCGGGCAGCTCGGGGGCATGCAGCGGGTGGTGTTCGTGTCCATGGCCCTCACGCTCCTGGCGCCCGTCATGTTCTTCCTGGTGGAGCGCCGTGTGCTGGCGCGCGACCAGGTGGCCGCCACCCCGCTCGCCGCAGTGCCCGTGCCCGTGAGCCCCGGGGGCGGAGCTCCCCGGCCCTGAGGGGCGATTTGCCCCGTGCCCGCCCCCAGGGGCCGTGGGACGGGGAGGCAGGCGATCGGGGCACGGTCCAATCGGGTTGCACCCCGCCGCCCGGGGCGCGATAACCTCCCGGCGGTTCCCCCTGGAGCCATCCGCTCATGTTCAACGTCGGCGCAGGCGAGCTCATCCTCATCGTGGTGGTGGCGCTGCTCGTGCTCGGGCCGCAGAAGCTGCCCGAGTTCGCGCGCACCATCGGCAAGTTCGTGCGCGAGTTCCGCCGGCAGACCGATGAGGTCCGCACGGTGGTGGAGCGCGAGTTCTACAAGATGGACCAGGAGATGCTGGACGAGCCCCGGCCTCCGGTGCACCCGCCCACCCCGGCGGTGCTGCCCTCGCCGGTGCCCGCTCCCGTGCCGCCGGCCGCCGCTGGCGCTCCGGAGGCCCAGGCCGCCGCCACCGCTCCGGAGAGCGCCGGGGCCGTGGCCCAGGCCGCCGGCACCTCTTCCCCCACCGCCGAGCCATCCGCTGCCGGGACGGCGGAGCCGGACGCCCTTCCGCGTCTGGAGCCCATCCCCGGCACGGTGGCGCGCAACGCCCCCAAGGGCGGCTAGCCCTCGAGATTCGCGCCCGTGGACAACGACCTTCGGATGAGTCTGGCGGAGCACCTGACGGAGCTCCGCTCCCGCCTGCTCAAGTGCACCCTCGCGGTGTTGGTGCTGGGCGCCGCGGCCCTGGTGTTCGCCAAGCCCATCTTCGGCGTCCTGATGAAGCCGGTGCTGGACGCGCTGCCGGCCGAGGGCCGTGCGCTCGTCTACACCTCCGGCATCGAGGAGCTGAACGTCCTCATGAAGGTGGGCGTCTACTGCGGCATCTTCCTGACGACGCCCGTCATCCTGATGCAGATCTGGGGCTTCGTGGCGCCGGGGCTGTACCCGGAGGAGCGCCGGTACGCGGGCCCGTTCGTGTTCCTGGGCTCGTCGGCGTTCCTGGCCGGAGCGCTGTTCTGCTACTTCGCGGTGCTGCCGTCGATGTTCAAGTTCCTCCTCAACGACGAGGAGGGGCTGGCCATCTCGCAGCGGCTGGACGTGGGGCGGCTGCGGGCGGACGACGCGCTGCGCTTCCTGCGGATTGGTGACGCGGAGCGGGCGGGCCAGCTGGCGGGGGAGGCGAGCAAGGCGCTGAAGGCGGACGGGGTGGGGCAGATGCCGGAGGCGACGCGACCGCCCTCGGAGAGCGTGGAGCTGGAGGCGCGGCTGGACGGGCTGGGGCGGCTGCTGGACGCGGCGGCGGACGGCTTCGGGGTGCCGGCGCGCAGCGTGCTGCGGCAGACGGTGGAGAAGCGGGCCGAGGCCGTGGAGGCGTACGCGAAGGAGGACTACGGGGCGTCGGCGAAGGCCATGGACGAGGCGGCGAGCCTGCTGGCCGGGGTGGCGCCCACGCGGGCCGAGGAGCTGGCGGGGCTGTGGCGGCTGGAGAAGGAGCTGGCGCTGGGCAAGGCGCGGCACGTGGCGGCGGCGTGGACGAAGCCGATGCTGACGATGAACGAGCAGCTGTCGCTGGTGCTGCTGCTGTTGTTGTCGTTCGGCATCATCTTCGAGCTGCCGCTGGTGATGGCGCTGCTGGGCCTGGTGGGCATCGTGAGGGCGGGCTTCCTGATGAAGTACCAGCGGCACGCGTTCGTGGTGTGCCTCATCGCGGCGGCGATCCTCACGCCGACGGGAGACGTGGTGAACCTGTCGTTGATGGCCGGCCCGATGCTGCTCTGCTACGAGATGGGCGTGCTGGCGGTGTGGCTCATCGAGCGCAGGCGGGCGAAGCAGGAAGCCGAGACGAGCATCACCCCGACGACGGGAGCCTGAACCACTTCAGCGCGCACATCACCCGAGAGCCCCTTCGCCCCCAACATCCCCTCTCCCCTCGGGAGAGGGACGGGGTGAGGGTATCGAGGCTCCTGGGTTGATAAGGGACTGTGAGCCGTGCGTTACGGCCGCACGGACCTCCACTGCTCATCACTCCCACTCTGCATCTGATTGAGCCAATCCAGCAGGACCACGCCCTGTGAGCTCTGCGAGCCGGGGTTGAGCAGCATGGTGTGGCCCTGTCCGGCGGTGATGAAGGAGCGGGTATTGGGCAGCGGCGAGAGCACCGTGCTGTCGAGGTCGAGCAGCGCGGTCTCGAAGGCGGAGGCGGAGAGCTGCAGGTAGGTGCGGATCGTCTGATCCTGCGCCGAGGACAGCAGGGCCATCCGGTCGTTGGGGTACTTCAGGGCGAGCGCGGGGTAGAGCTCCGCGTAATCCGCCTTCACGGCGGGGTCGAGGGCATCCATGACGGCGTCGTAGTTCCAGGCCTTGGCCCAGGCGGCACGGAGGTTGGCGGACATGGCATTGCTCTTGAAGAGCGGCCCGGAGTCATCGAGGAGGAACACCTTCGCGTTGGGGAAGGTGGAGCGGATGAGGTCGTAGTTGAGGGCGGCGCCGAAGCCTCCGGCGCTCGAGCCGGTGACGAGGACCTGCTCGGGGTTGGGGAAGGTGGCGGCGATGCGGGCGAGGAAGGCCTCGGTGTTGGCGCGGCCCTTGTGGCGGATCGTCCTGGAGGTGGAGCCGCTGGTGTAGACGGCGTCCGCGTTGCCGATGTGCAGGTCGCCTGTGCAGTACGGGACGAAGAAGTAGTTCCAGTCCTTGTACGGGTTGTTGGCGAGCTGCCGGTCGAAGACGGAGCCGGAGCTGATTCGCGAGAACAACGCGTCGAACTGGGTCCGGGTGAAGGGCCCGTGCGCGGAGGTGTTGAGCTGCAGGCAGGTGACGGCGTCCCAGCAGGCTCCACCACCATTGAAGAAGATGAGGAGGTTCTTGCTGTCGGTGAGGTTGGCGCCGATGCCCGTGGGCGTGCCCTCGTCGCAGGTGGAGTTGGAGAAGTCGACCCAGCTCCACGTGTTCTGCGGGGTGGAGATGGGCGTTTCCCCGGGCTGCTCTCCAGGTTGCCCCATGGGCTCCTTGTCACATCCGGAGCCCACCACCATCAGCGTGGTGAGTACGGCCAACAGGTTTCGTGTCATGCGGGGAGCATAGAACGGGGTCCGCGTCGGGCGGCGGACAGAGCCGCCACGATTCCAGTCCCTCGCCGAGGCCGGTGTCTCATGCTGCCGGTGCGGACGGTTACACGGGGAGGAACAGTCATGCGGAAGCTGCTGTGGTTGGCAGGAGGATTGGCGCTGGCGGGCTGTGGTGGGGAGCGCGCGACGGCGGATCTGATGAACGCGAGCGGCGAGAAGATCGGCACGGCGACGCTGGTGGAGCGGGGCGACGCGGTGGATCTCCAGGTGGAGGCCACGGGACTGGAGCCGGGCCTTCACGGAATCCACTTCCACCAGGTGGGCCTGTGCGAGGCGCCGGGCTTCACCAGTGCGGGGAGCCACTTCAACCCGTTGGACAAGCAGCATGGGCTGGATTCCCCCACGGGCGCGCATGCCGGGGACCTGCCCAACCTGGAGGCGGACGCGAGCGGCAAGGCCTCCTACAAGGCCACGACGAACCGGGTGACGCTCGGCGAGGGACAGCTCTCCATCTTCGACGCGGATGGCACCGCGCTCGTCATCCACGCCCAGGCGGACGACCAGGTGACGGATCCCACGGGCAACTCGGGGGGACGGGTGGCCTGCGGCGTCCTCGCCCGGGACAAGTAGGGGACGGTTCAGAGCGGCGATTCGAAGCGGATTCCCTTGCGCAGCAGTTGCGTGGGGTACAGGGTGCCGCGCCACACGATGCCGCCGCGGCGCCACCCGAGCCACCCCGAGCGCAGCAGGAAGACCACGAAGAGCAGCGTGCCCACCGGGAACACGAGCGTGGGCCCCAGGGGCCGCCGCAGCACGCGGCTGGCCAGGGCGCACGTGGCGAGCGCCGTCCCCGTGCCCACCAGACCCATCACGCGCAGCCACGCGGGCCACCCGGGTGCCAGCGCGAGCAGGGGCGCGGTCTCGATGAGCAGGTAGGTGAGGCACGAGAGCACGAGCCGCGTGTTGCTGAGCTGCCCCATCACGCCGAAGCCCGCCTTCTCGCAACCCCGGGCCATGGCGCCCAGGGTGGGGTAGAGCTCCACGCTCACGTGGCCGAGCGCGTGGGCCACCCCACAGCGGCCCCCGGCGCGCTTGACCATCTGCCCGAGGGCGGCGTCATCGGCGATCTCCAGCTTGAGCCACTCGAAGCCGCGGGTGCGCGCGAACATGTCGCGGTGCACGAGGTTGAAGACCCCGGCCCCCATCGAGGCGGAGGAATCGGGGTCCGCCACGCGGTGGAGCCGTGCGGCGGTGCCAATCATCCGCATGGTCGTGGAGACGGCGGCGTCCAGGAGGAAGGACGTGGGCCGCAGGAGGAAGAGCACGGTGAGGAAGTCCCAGGAGCGGGCCTCGCACAGGGCCATGGCGCGGCGCACGGTGTCCGGAGCGAAGTGCACGTCCGCGTCCGTGAAGAGCAGCCACTCGCCGGTGGCGGCCTCGGCGCCCCGGTGGAGCGCGTGCAGCTTGCCGAGCCAGCCCTCGGGCAGGTGGGTGATGTGGAGGGCCTTCACCCGGGTGTCCGCGGCGGCGAGCCGGTCCACCAGGGCGCTCGTCCCGTCGTTGGAGCGGTCATCGACGAGCACCAGCTCCAGGTCCGGGTAGTCCTGGGCGAGGCGCGAGGCCACGGCGGCCTCCAGCGTGTCCACCTCGTTGCACGCGGGGATGACGAGCGACACCCGGGGACACCGGGCCGGCTCGGGAACGCCGGGTGCTCCCAGGCGTGGCAGCCCTCGCTCCAACCGCACGAAGCCCCAGATTCCCAGGAGCCAGTACGCACAGCTCAGGCCCACCAGCACCGCGAAGGCTCCCACCAGGATGCTCATGTCTGACATCGTGTCACGCGTCCGGTGGGTGGTCGAGGTGCCACGGCCGTGGTACGCAGGCAGCCGATGGTGACTCCCCGCCTCCGCCTGGCGATGAATCTGCGCTACCTGTTCGCGCTGCTGCGCCGTTTCCGCACCACGGTGCTCATGGCGGTGTTGCTCTTCGGCTGCATGCCGTTGCTGTACCGCTGGCGCCACGTCGGGGCGGACGGGCACGGGGTGAGCCTGGGCAAGGCGCTGCGCCACGTCTACTTCCTGCTCTACGGGCAGCCCTCGCTGGACGTGGATGACAGCCTGTTGATGTTCCTCGACATGCTCATCCCGCCGGTGGGCATCGCGGTGCTCGTCGACGGGGTGGTGCGCTTCGCCTATCTCTTCTTCGCCAGGCACCGGCAGGACAAGGAGTGGTTCGAGGTGATCGCCGAGACGTTCAAGGGGCACGTGGTGGTGTGCGGCGCGGGGCGCGTGGGGTACCGCGTGGTGGTGCAGCTGCGCTCGCTGGGCAAGGACGTGGTGGTGGTGGAGAAGCGCGAGGAGGCGGCCTTCGTGGCGGTGCTGCGCGACGAGCAGGTGCCGCTGCTCATCGACGACATCCGCAGCCCCCAGTGCCTGCCGCGCACCAACGTGAGGAAGGCGGCGGCCATCGTCTGCGCCACGGACGATGACCTGGCCAACCTGAACATCGCGCTGGACGCGCGGCGGATGAATCCGGACATCCGCGTGGTCATCCGCCTCTTCGACGACGACCTGGTGGCCAAGGTGCGCGACACCTTCAAGGCCGAGGCGCTGAGCAGCTCGTCGCTGGCGGCTCCCGCCATGGCCCTGGCGGCGTTGGATCCACGCATCGTCCACTCGTTCCGCATCGGCACGCACCTGATGGTGGTGTCCGTCTTCGAGGCGCGCGCGGGGCTGCCGGGGTTGACCATCTCCGAGGTGCGGGACCGCTTCGGAGGGCTGGCGTTGTCCATGCGCCGGGGAGGCAAGGGCGACGAGTGGTTGCACCCCTCCGGTGACACGCGCATCGAGGCGGGGGACATGGTGACGCTCCAGGCCGAGTACAAGGACTACAAGCAGCTGCGCGCCTTCACGCTGGAGCCGGACGCCCCCGTCTACTCCCATCACGGCGATAGCTGAGCCCGGCCCTCACTCCTCGCGGTGCTGCAGCCGCTCCAACTCGGCCGTCAGCTCCGCGATGCGGCGCTCCGCCTCCTCGCGCAGCCGTGCCTCCTGCTCGCGCAGCCGGGCTTCCTGCTCGCGCAGCCGCGCTTCCTCGTCCACCCGCCGCTGCACCTCCTCCAGCTTCTCCCGCATCCGCTCCACCAGCTCCCCCGACTCCAGCAGCAGCGCGTTGCCCGCCCATATCTGCAATCGCGCGTTCACCACCTCCAGCTCCAGCCCCAGCACTTCCGAGGTGTAGCGGCCCTGCTTCGTCTCCATCCGCTCGTACCGCTTCACCCCGGACTCCTGTAGCCGGTACCCCTCCAGCCGCTCCCGGGCCCGGTCGTAGATGAAGTATTCGGCAATCCCCAACCGCGCGTAGCGCTCCACGTTGTACTCGGCGTCCTTCTTCCGGTCGCCCCCCACGTGGACCTCCAGCACCCAGTCCAGCCCCTTGCCCTCGTGGCTCACCACCCACTTCTCCCGCTCGTGCGCCTCCACATCCAGCACCACCAGCAGGTCCGGGGCGAAGCGCCGCTCGCCCGGGTAGTAGATGGGCAGCTCCGCGCCGATGTACACCTTGCGCCGCTGGTGGCTGAAGTAGCCCTCGAGGAGATCCAGCGTGCGCACCTTGGCCCGGAGGTGCTTGTCGCCCTCCGGCATCGCCATCTCGTCCCACGTCACCTCACCGGGCAGTGACGCCACCACCCGCTCCCGCTCCTCCGTCCCCATCGCCTCCCACTCCTCTTGTGTGGGCGCCCGGGGGAAGGCGTCCTCACGCTCTCGTGTGTGCCGTCCCATGCCTTCAAGCCTGCGACGGGTGACCTCTCCGGTCAACTGCCCCCGCGCTACTTCTCAGCAAGGAGCGGGCCGAGTGGACACTGCATACGCCGCCGAGTGCAGCGCGGCCGGGCACACCTCCTCCACCGTTCCTGGCGTGGAGGGGGAGTCCTCTCCCGTGGACGTGCCCGTGGACCCCGCGCCCGAAGCGTGGGGCAGGGCGAGCGCACGCCGCAGCAGCCCGTCGAGGGGCTCCCACTCGATGAGGAAGCCGTCGTGTCCGTGGGCGCTGGAGAGCTCGGCGTACTCCGCGTGGCGTCCGTGCGCCCGCAGGCGCTCCGTCAGCCGCTCCATGTGCTCGGGGTAGAAGAGCTGGTCGTTGTCGATTCCCACGCACAGGGCGCTCGCGCGGATGCGGGCCACGCCCCACGGTCCGTCCGTGTCCCCCTCGGGAGGGCGCGCGAGGTCGTGGTGGTCCATCGCTCCCAGCAGCGCCAGGTACGTCCGCGCGTCGAAGCGCGCTCGCAGCTTCGCGCCCTGGTACTCCAGGTAGCTCTGGATGGGATGGAGCGCCCGCGAGGACCACGGACGTGGCGGGTTCCTCCCATGACGCGATTGCAGGCCCGGCTCCGCCCGGTAGGTGAGCATCGCGAGCTGCCTCGCCAGCTCCAGGCCTCGCGCGGGGGCCTCGGGGAACTGCGGGTCCAGCAGCAGCGCCTGTCTCGCCACGTGGTTCCAGCCCACCACCCACGGGCTCGATTCCTCCGCCGCCGCGATGGGACAGATGCGCTCGAAGCGCTCCGGCGCCAGCACCGACAGGCATAGGACGATCATCCCTCCCAGCGAGCCTCCTACCCCCAGGGAGACACGCTCAAGGCCCAGCGTGTCCAGCGCCTGCAGGATGGCGCGCGCCTGGTCCCACGGCGTCACCGTGGCCGGCAGCTGGTGCTCGTTCTGCCGCAGGTCTCCCTTCGGCAGTGGCTCGGGTGGGCCGAAGCGGCGGTCATCCACGCGCCTCGGGAAGCCCTCGTCCGCCGGCCCCGAGCTCCCGTAACAGGAGCCCAGGTTGTTGAAGCACAGCAGCCGCACCCGCTCCGGATCCAACGCCCGCCCAGGCCCGATGACAGGTTCCCACCATCCGCCTTCGCCTCCCGCTCGCATGTCTCCCGTGAGTGCGTGCACCAGCAGCACCGTGGGCACCGTGGCGTCCGGTTTCACTGGGGGCGGGTTCCGTGGAGCGGTGGTGAGCCGGTGGAGTTCCTCCTTCGTGCGGCGCACGACTCGCAGCGCGTTCTCCCGCACCGTTTCTTTCGGGAGTACGTGCGCTCGTGCGCGCAGCCAGGGCAGGTCCTGCTCGGGGCCCCACCACCAGCCTCGCGCCACGTGGGACATGACCCGCGCCCCTGCTTCGAGCGGCAGGTCGGGCAGTGAGAGGTCGAACACACAGGGCGACGGGGACATGGCGGGTTCCTCGTGAGATGGGATTCACGGCGTGCGATGCAGACCCTCACCCCAGCCCTCTCCCAGAGGGAGAGGGGGCAGACACGGTGCCAACCTGGGATGCGGGCACCCTCACCCCGTCCCTCTCCCGGAGGGCGAGGGGAGAGGGGCGTGGGTAGGGCACTGGGGCAGGGGAATGAGAATGGGAGATGGGGCGGGGTGTTGACCCCGAGTCCTCAGGCCTCGGCGAGCGCCTGCTCCAGGTCCGCCTGCAGATCGTCCAGGTGCTCCAGTCCCACCGACAGACGCACCAGTCCGTCCGTCACTCCCGTGCTCAACCGCTCCTCGGGCGTCAGCTGCTGGTGCGTCGTGCTCGCCGGGTGGATGATCAACGAGCGCGTGTCACCGATGTTCGCCAGCAGGCTCCACAGCTTCACGCCATCGATGAGCTTGCGTCCCGCCTCCACGCCCCCTCGCACCCCGAACGTCACCAGTCCGCCGGCTCCGTTGCGCAGGTACTTCTTCGCGTTCGCGAAGGATGGATCCTCCTCCAGCCCCGGGTAGCGCACCCACTCCACCTTCGGGTGCCGCCGCAGCCACTTCGCCACCGCCAGCGCGTTCTCCGAGTGCCGCTCCACCCGCAGCTTCAGCGTCTCCAGTCCCAGGATGAACGCATGCGCGTTGAACGGGCTCAGCGCTGGACCCAGGTCCCTCAGTCCCTCCAGCCGCGCCTTGCCGATGTACGCCGCCGCCCCGAGCGCCTCCGTCAGCCTCAGCCCGTGGTAGCCCGGGTTGGGCTCGGTGAACTCGGGGAAGCGTCCGTTGTCCCAGGGGAACGTGCCTCCGTCCACGATGACGCCGCCAATCGACGTCCCGTGGCCTCCGATGTACTTCGTCGCGCTGTGCACCACGATGTTCGCCCCGTGCTTCAGCGGGTTGAACAACGCCGGAGACAGCGCCGTGTTGTCCACGATGAGCGGGATGCCCGCCTCGCGGGCAATGGCCCCCAGCGCCTCGAAGTCCGGGATGTCCAACCGCGGGTTGCCCACCGCCTCGATGTAGAGCGCCTTCGTCTTCGGCCCGATGGCGGCCTTCACCTCGGCCGGCTTGTTCGCGTCCACGAAGCGCGTCTGGATGCCCAGCCGCGGCAGCGTCACCTTGAACAGGTTGTACGTGCCCCCATACAGGCTCGTCGCCGAGACGAGCTCGTCCCCCGCCTTGAGGATGTTCAGGAGGGCGAGCGTCTCCGCCGCCTGTCCCGACGCCACCGCCAGCGCTCCCACGCCGCCCTCGAGCGCCGCGATACGCTTCTCGAAGACGTCCGTCGTGGGGTTCATGATGCGCGTGTAGATGTTGCCCGGCTCCTTGAGCGCGAACAGGTCCGCCGCGTGCTGCGCGTTGCGGAAGCGGTAGCTCGTCGTCTGGTAGATGGGCACCGCGCGCGAGCCGGTCGTGGGATCGGGCTCGTAGCCGGCGTGCAGGGCCAGGGTCTCGAAGTGCTTGGACTGCGACGGATTCGTGCTCATGGAGGTGCTCCTCGGGTGGGCTGGAAAAGCCACGAGGGCACCGGAGGCCATGAAACGACTGAGCCCACCGACCCTCGCGGGATGGTGGGCTCCGCTCTGCTTCGCCTCGGGTCGCCGAACGTCGGTCAACCGGCGGCGGGCAGAGGCCCACCACTCGGCATCCACATTCGACGGCAGGCGAAGGGCGCGAAGCTCATGACGCCCGGCAACATGAACCCCCTCCGCTATCTTGTCAAGACATCCGTTCGACAGGATGTCCGTCATGGCGGAGGCGTGAAGGGTTCAACGGCTCCGGCACGCGGTGCCCGGCATGATCGGAATATGCCGTCTGGCATGTAGCGGCCGAGCGAGCACGAGGGCGCTCCAACCCGGCAGGTCGGGTCTTTATTCCAGATCAAGCATGGACTCGCCCGCGAGCCGAGTGGCAAAATATGCGGGTGAGTCCCCCTGCCTCGCCTGTCCCTCCCCCCGGGACGACCACCGCGTCGGGCCGATTCCTGGCGGTCGCGGTCCCCACCAAGCCGCTCTGGCTGGTTCCTCCTCGCGTCGTGTTGCAGCGCCGTGCCGCCCGCACGCTGCTCATGCACGCCCTGAGGGCCACCTCGCGCACCTTCCTGTTGATCCTCGCCGACATCGCGGCCTTCCTCATGGTCCGCGCCGCGTTGAACGTCGTGCAGACCAGCCAGAAGCTCGAGCCCCTCGACGCGGCCACCCGCTGGGCCGTGCCCCCGCTCGGCTCCGCCGGGGGATGGCAGATGGGCGGCGCGCTCGTGGTGGGCCTGCTCATCGCCGGGGCCTACCGCTCGGGAGATGACTGGCGCTCGCTGCGGCGGGTCTTCAGCGGCGTGCTGCTCGCGGTGGGCCTGGTGCTCTGGCGAGACCTGTGGCTGCGCGGCATCGCCCCCGTGGTGGTGCACTACTTCACCGCGGTGGGCGGCCTGGGCGCCGCCGTCATGCTGAACCGCTTCCTGCTCGACCAGCTCGTCGCCCGGCTCATCCGCATCCCCGCCTTCCACTCCCCCGCCGAGCGGGTGATGTTGGTGGGCTCTCCAGATGACCCGGCCAGCCAGCGGGTGCACAAGCGTCTGGCGCACTTCGGCGTCCTCGAGGTGGTGGGGTGGGTCTCCCCCTCCGTGCCCGAGCTTCCCAGCGACGACGGCCAG
The DNA here is from genome assembly GCF_036277355.1 of Archangium sp. GTDB lineage: Bacteria > Myxococcota > Myxococcia > Myxococcales > Myxococcaceae > Archangium. Next base: position 36,731 of record NZ_DASUNC010000119.1, on the reverse strand, counting down.
GGCAAGGTGCTCGGCTCCGTGGATGACCTCTGGAACGTGCTGCAGCACAACGCCGTGGACACCGTGGTGCTCTGCGGCTTCGTGGACGACGCGCAGATGAAGCTGCTCATGGAGGCCGTGGTGTCCGCCGGCGTCCGGTTGCTGGCCGTGTCCCGCTATGACCGGCTCGGCTGGGTGCGCCCCTCGCCCATCTCCTACCGCTCGCTGCCCTTCATGGAGCTCACCGTCCCCTCGCTGCGCGCGCAGCAGATGTGGGTCAAGCGCGGGGTGGACCTGGTGTGCGCGGGCCTGGGGCTGCTGGCCATCTCCCCGCTGCTGTCGCTCATCGCCATCGCCATCAAGCTCGACTCGCGCGGGCCCGTCTTCTTCGCCCAGGAGCGGGTGGGGCAGGGCGGCCGCATCTTCCGCATGATGAAGTTCCGCACCATGCGGGTGGGCGCCGACGCGGAGAAGGCCAAGCTGGCCCACCTCAACACCAGCGGTGACGCGCGCCTCTTCAAGATTCCCAATGACCCGCGCGTCACCCGCGTGGGCGCCTTCCTGCGCAAGTGGAGCCTGGACGAGCTGCCCCAGCTCATCAACGTGCTGCGCGGGGAGATGTCGCTGGTGGGGCCCAGGCCCTTCTTCGAGTCGGACCTGGTCAACTACCGCGAGCACCACTTCGGCCGGCTGGGCGCCCTGCCGGGCATCACCGGCCTGTGGCAGGTCAGCGGCCGCAGCTCCATCACCGACTTCGAGGACGTGGTCCGGCTCGACTGCGAGTACATCCACCGCTGGTCGCTCTGGCTGGACCTGGAAATCCTGCTGCGGACGCTGCCGGCCGTGCTGCGGCGCACCGGCGCCTACTGAGCGGTGGCCACGTCCAGGGCCAGTTCGATCATCTCGTCGAACGAGCTCTGGCGCGCCTCGGCGCTGAGCTTCTCGCCGGTGCGCAGGTGGTCCGACACGGTGAGCAGCGCCAGGGCGCGGGCGTTGAACTCGGCGGCCACGCCGTAGAGGCCGGCCACCTCCATCTCCACGGCGAGCATGCCCATGCGCTCGTGGACCTCGTAGTTCTCCCCGCCCGGGGCGTAGAAGAGATCCGAGCTGAAGACGGAGCCGGTGCGCACCGCGAGCTTGCGCTTCTCGGCGGCCTCGACGGCCTGGCGGGCGAGGGCGAAGTCGGCCACGGCGGGGAAGTCCTGGCCCTTGAGGCGCATGCGGTTGACGTTGGAGTCGGTGCCGGCGGCGAGCGCGATGATGACGTCGCGCAGCTTCACGTCCTGGCGCAGGGCGCCGCAGCTGCCCACGCGGATGAGGACGCGGGCGCCGTACTCGCGGATGAGCTCGGTGGCGTAGATGGAGATGGAGGGGATTCCCATTCCATGGCCCATGACGGACACCTTGCGGCCGCGGCTCGTGCCGGTGAAGCCGTACATGTTGCGGACCGAGGTGACCTCGCGCGTGTCCTGGAGGAAGCGCTGGGCGATGTAGCGGGCGCGCAGCGGGTCGCCGGGCATGAGCACCACGTCGGCGAAGTCTCCCGGCGCGGCGGAGATATGGGGAGTAGGCATGGCGCGGCAGCATAGCCCCTCCGCGCGAGGGAAGGGGACGACGTTCACGGTCCACCTCCCCCGCGCGAGTCCCGCCGCGCCTACTGCCCCATGTACGGATAGGGGACGCGGGTAGGCGGGACGAGGTTCTCCTTGATGGTGCGCGGCGACGTCCAGCGCACCAGGTTCAGCATGGAGCCCGCCTTGTCGTTGGTGCCCGAGGCGCGCGAGCCACCGAAGGGCTGCTGGCCCACCACGGCGCCCGTCGGCTTGTCGTTGATGTAGAAGTTGCCCGCCGCGTGCCGCAGCTCGCGCATCATCGTGCCGATGGCCTTGCGATCCCTCGCGAACACCGCGCCCGTCAGCGCGTAGGTCGCGCACGAGTCGCACTCGCGCAGCGTCTCCTCGAACTTCGCGTCCGGGTACACGTACAGGCCCACCACCGGCGCGAAGATCTCCTCGTGCATGATGCGGTGACGCGGGTTGGTCAGCTGCACCAGCGTGGGCTTGATGAACCAGCCCTCGCTCCGGTCCGCCTCGCCGCCCGCGAGGATGGTCGCCTCCGAGCCGCTGTTCTTCGCCAGCTCGATGTACGAGGACGTCCGCTTGAAGGACTTCTCGTCGATGACCGCGCCCATGAAGTTGCGGAAGTCGGTGACGTCGCCCATGCGCAGCTCGGCGATCATCTCCTGCAGCCGCGTCTTGAGCTTGGGCCACATGGACTCCGGCACGTAGATGCGCGAGGCCGCCGAGCACTTCTGGCCCTGGTACTCGTAGCCGCCGCGGACAATGGCCGTGGCCACCGCGTCCAGGTCATCCGCGGCCGAGTTGTGCACGAAGATGAAGTCCTTGCCGCCCGTCTCGCCCACCAGCCGCGGGTACTGCTTGTAGCGGCCGATGTTCTCGCCCACCGTGCGCCACATGCCCTGGAAGGTGGGCGTGGAGCCGGTGAAGTGGATGCCGCCCAGGTGCGGGCTGGACAGGACGGGGTTGCCCACCGTGGGGCCGTCTCCCGGCAGCATGTTGATGACGCCGTCGGGCAGGCCCGCCTCGCGCAGCAGCTCCATGTTGTACCAGTTGCTGTAGGCCGCCGTGTTCGAGGGCTTGAACAGCACCACGTTGCCCATGATGGCCGGCGCCACGCACAGGTTGAGCGCGATGGACGTGAAGTTGAACGGCGCCACCGCGAACACGAACCCGTCCAGCGGACGGTAGTCCATCATGTTCCACGTCTGCGCCGGGCTCACCGGCTGATCGCTCAGCAGCTGCTGCGCGAAGAAGACGTTGTAGCGCAGGAAGTCCACCGCCTCGCACGTCGCGTCGATCTCCGCCTGGTGCGCCGTCTTGGACTGGCCCAGCATGGTGGCCGCGTTGAGGATGGGGCGGTACTTCGTGGCCAGCAGCTCCGCGGCCCGCAGGAAGATGGCCGCGCGATCCACGAAGGGCATCCGCGCCCACTCGTCCTTCACCGACAGCGCGCTCTGGATGGCCTGCTCCACGTGGCTGGCGTCCGCCTCGTGCAGCGTGGCCAGCACGTGCGAGTGCTTGTGCGGCATCCGCACCGTGTCCGTCTTGCTGGACTTGATGCGCTTGCCACCGATGACGATCGGAATCTCGATCTGCTCGGAGGCCATGCGCGCGAGCGTGGCCTGCAGCTGGGCGCGCTCGGGGCTACCGGGCGCGTGGGAGAGCACGGGCTCGTTCTGCGGCGTTGGGACGCGGACGTTGGCGTTGATCACGCGGAGCTCCTCGGGGGGAGAAATCGGGGAAAGGGCGGCGGAGCATAGCCCGTCGTCCCAGGGGTTGAATCCTCGGGGTATGTAGAACCCGTACCTTCGAACATCACATCCATCACCCGGACTGAGGCTCCCATGGCAGATGAACGACCGCTTCCCCGCTTCCAGGCTCGACGGCAGCTCGGGCGCACCGGTTTCCGGGCCACGGCGGTGGGCATCGGGGACCTGGCCGACCGCTCCGTTCCCCTGCCGCGGTGCGTGGCCACGCTGCACCGCGCCATGGATGCCGGGCTCAACGTCGTGGACACCGCCCCCGGCTACGAGGACGGCTACAGCGAGCAGATCGTCGGCGAGGCCCTGCGCGGCCGGCGCGAGGGCATGTTCGTCATCGACAAGGTGGACTTCCTGGAGCAGCCGGTGACCCCGCAGGTGGAGGAGAGCCTGCGCCGGCTCCAGCTGGAGGCGGTGGACCTCTTCGTCTTCCACAACCTCTCCAAGCTGGAGACGTGGGAGCAGCTGGCCGCGCCCGGTGGGGGGATGGAGGAGCTGGAGCGGTGCGTGCGCCAGGGCAAGGCGCGCTTCCGGGGCATCTCCAGCCACCACCCGGACGTGCTGCGCGCCGCGCTCGAGTCCGGCCGCTGTGACGTGGTGATGTTCCCCGTGGGGCCCTACGTCCACCCGCGCTACGTGCAGGAGATCCTCCCCCTGGCGAAGGCCAGGGGCGTGGGCACGGTGACCTTCAAGACCTTCGGGGCGGGCAAGCTGCTCGGGGACACCGAGGGCTACGGGCGGCCGCTCCAGGCCCGTCCGCGCGGCAAGGTGAGCTCGGGTGGGGCCGAGACGGGGGCGCCCTCGCTGCCCCACCTCGGGGTGGAGGAGTGCGTGCGCTACACGCTCACGTTGGATCCAGATGTGGCGCTGATGGGGATGAGCTTCCCCAACGAGCAGGACGCCGCGCTCCACGCCGCCGCGGCCTTCCAGCCCTTCACCTCCGCGCAGATGGCGGACGTGCGCCAGCGCGCGGCACGGGCCATCGAGGGCAAGGGCGCCGTGTGGTGGAATCCCACGACATGAGTGCCTTCACCGTCAGCCGCATCCTCTTCGTGTGCCTGTTGATCAACGAAGCCGTCGTCATGGGGCGCACGCCGCCGGAGGAGCGCCAGCGCATCATCATGCCGCGGGCGATGCCGCTGCCGGCCCTGCTGCTGCTCGCCCCGTTCTTCTTCGCCTTCGAGCTGCCGGGCGGGTGGGGCTGGCGGGTGGTCTTCGTGCAGGCCCTGGGGTTGGGGATGGAGCTCGCGGGGGAGATTCAGTTGATGCGCGCCCGGTCGTACTCGGTGGCGGCCAACCTGCCGGCCCAGCCACAGACGACGGGGCTCTACCGCCGTCTGGAGAATCCCATCTACGTGGGCATCCTGCTGCAGGTGGGCGCCTGGGCCCTCTGGATGCCGGTGGCCTTCGTCTCGGTGGCGCTGCTGCTCGAGTCCTTCCGGCGGATGGTGCGGGAGGAGCGCGAGTACCTCGCGCGGCTGGCGGTGTCCCACCGGGGCGCGGACAGCTTCCTGTGGAATTGAGGCCCGCTCAGCTCTGGGCCACGGCGGCGAGCGGGCGCGGCTGGAGCAGCTCGTGCAGCCGCGCGATGAGGACGGCGGGCTGGACGGGCTTGATGAGGTAGGCGTCACCGGCCTCGGGAATGCCCGGGCGGGGCGGGTGGCCGCTGATGAAGAGGAAGGGCACGGCCTGGAGCGCGGGCTCGGCGCGCACCTGGCGGCACAGCGCGTAGCCGTCCATGCCGTCCATGTTCACGTCCGACACGATGAGGTCCGGCGGGCTCTGGCGCACCTGCTCCAGCGCGGACATGCCATTCTCGGCGAGCGCGCAGTCGAAGTCCGGCGCCAGCAACAGCCGCAGCGTCTGGCGCATGGACCACGAGTCATCCACGATCAGGACTCTGGGCTTCACGGGGCTCTCCAGGACGACGGGCCTGCTGGCGCGCTCCGGTTTCACCGGGGGTCCTCACGGGCCCACACTCACGAGCGCGAACCTGTTCAGTTTCGCTCGCTTCGCGGGGATTAGGAAGGGGCACGGGTCGTCTTTTCCTCAGTCCGCGAGGTGAATCTTCCGCTGGGGTTCCTGGCTCCTACCTTCAGGTCGGGTGAGGTACGGCCCGCTTGGGTTGGAGGAGTCCCATGCCGGTGGTGTCCCTGGACAGCAAGAGCTTCGGACCGACGTTGGGGAGGCCCGGCATCCTGCTCATTGATTGGTGGGCCAAGTGGTGCTCGCCCTGCCTCGTCTTCGGCCCTGTTTTCGAGGGGATGGCCGAGCGTTACCCGGATGTGACCTTCGCCCGGGTGGAGGTGAACGGGCAGCCGGAGCTGGTGGAGGTGATGGGGGTGCAGGTGCTGCCCACGCTGATGGTGTTCCGCGACGGCTTCCTGCTGCTCCACCACGTGGGCGTGCTACCGGAGCCGATGGTGGAGGACGTCATCCGGCAGGCGCGCGCCCTGGACATGGCCGAGGTGCGGCGGAGGCTGGCGGAATACCGGGTGAGCCAGGCGCGGGTCCGCGTGGGTCTGCATGGGGTGTGAACGGGCTCCTCGAGGGGCCCGCTCCCCCCGCGCGAGGCGGGTCAGCGCTTCCGGTCGCGGTCCACGGGGCTCGCCGTCTTCTCGTCGCGCGGGTCCGAGGCCTTGTCGTCCTGCTCCTCCCACTCCTCGCCGCGCTCGACGCGGGCCTCCCAGGACGTGTCCTGCGAGGGGCCGGGGTTGTCCGCCGCCCGGGCGCGCGCGTTGATGTCCTGGGCCACCCGCGCCGCCGCCGCGTCGATGGAGAGGGGACTACTGGCCCGCGCCGCCGCTGCCGCCGACGCCCTGCCCGGCACCGGGCCGGGCCAGCTCCGCGACGAGCGTGTTCAACACGGGCGTCATGTCGGCCGTGGGCGTCGCGATGCTGCACGCCGCGCCTCCATGCACCAGGCCCACCACCTGGAGCTGGTGGTCCACCACCGGCGCGCCGGAGTCTCCCTTCTCTCCCGTCAGGCTGGTGAAGAGCGCCTGGGGCACGCCCGGCAGCGAGGGGCAGCGTCCGAGCCGCTTCAACTCCACCTCCTGCGGCTCGTTGGGCCGGTCGGTGCGGCCGAAGAAGAGGAGCCCTTCCCCGGGAATGGGCATGGCGGTGGCCACGTGGAGCGGGCGCACCGGGGACGCCTCGTCGAAGCGGATGACGGCGACGTCCCGGACGGAGTCCACCACCTTCACCACGCCGCTGAGCATCCGCCCGCTGCGCAGCACCACCGGCTGGCGCTCGCCCGGGGCCACGTCGATGCAGTGCGCGGCGGTGAGGGCATGGCGCCCGTCCTCGACGACCACGCCCGCGCAGTGCCCGGGAAAGAGCGTCACCGTGGCGTCCTTCAGCGTGGTGAAGGCCTGGCTCGTGCCGTCCTCCGGCTTCTTCGACGCACCGCACCCCGCCAGCGCCACCACCGCCAATGCTCCGGCCAGCCTCGAGAGTCTCCTCGCTCGCATCACCGTCCTCCCGCGGCGCAGCCGTTGCCCCGCTGCCGGAGACGATGTGCACGCCTGGACAGTGGCTATTCCCGCAGGCCCGCTCAGCGGGCGTGCGGACTGGTAGACGTCTACCAGTCATGTGGTTTTATGTCCTACCTCAGTGGTAGACGTCTACCACTGAAGACCGCCGGGCCTTCTGGAGCGGATGGACTAGGGTGCGCGCCTCATGTCCCCGGGAGTCCCGTCATGAGCCCTCTCGCCGAGCTGCTGCTCGTGCTCGTCGTGTTGGGAATGGCCGTGAAGTTGCTGCTCCTCAACTTCTGGCGGGCCGTTCTCTTCGTGTCCCCCGGCGGCGTCCGCGTCCTGCCGGTGGCCCCCGCGGACCGGATGCAGTTACCGCCCGAGCTCGCCACGCTGGCTGGCCAGCTCCAGGCCCTGGGCTTCGTCCCGCTCGGCAGCCACGTGGAGAAGCCCCGCTTCCAGAAGGGCACCGCCTCCTACGATTTCGCGCACCCGGGGCAGCACACCTTCGCCACCCTTCATTTCTCACCCCGGGGCGAGCCCCGCCTCTATCTCCTCACCCCGCTCGCTCCGGAGGGGTTCGTGCTCACCGCCGGTTACGCGCGGCCGGGTTTCGAGCTCCCCGGCCGTTATCGCTCAGGGGGCTTCCCGGAGGTCCCTCCCGAGCGGCTGCTCCAGGCCCACCGCGTGCGGTTGCAGGGGCTCCCGGCGTCGGAAGATTTCACCTGGGAAGAGCGGTTGCGGTCGGGGCAGGCATGGTACCGGGGGCTCGGACAAAGGGAGATTCGTCGACAGAACCTCCAGGGGTTGTTGTGGACGGTCGTGGCCCTTGCCATCGTCGCCGCTCTCTTCCTGGGAGGCGGACGCCCGGTCTGATGCACCTGGAGCGTGCACGGCACCCGTTTGGGGAGTAGGAAGAACGAATCTTTTCAGCCCGTCTGGAGCCGTCCCGCGATGAAGAGCGTGTCCAAGAGCGAAGAAATCTACTTCCTGTCCGGTAAGCGTACGGCCTTCGGTACGTACGGCGGCTCGCTGAAGGAGCTGAGCGCCACCGACCTGGCCGTGGAGTCGGCCCGGGCCGCGCTCGAGCAGGCGAAGGTCTCTCCCGAGTCCATCCAGCACGTCATCTACGGCAACGTGGTGCAGACGAGCGCGGACGCCATCTACCTGCCCCGGCACGTGGGCCTGCGCACCGGGGTGCCGGTGCCGGTGCCGGCGCTGGGCGTCAACCGGCTGTGTGGCTCGGGCTTCCAGGCCTTCGTCACGGCCGCGGAGATGATGCTCACCGAGCAGGCCGACTGCGTGCTGGCCGGCGGCACCGAGTCCATGAGCCAGGCCCCCCACGTCATCCGCGGCGCCCGCTGGGGCCTTCCGCTGGGCAAGGGCGGCATGGAGGACATGCTGTGGACGTCGCTCACGGACAGCTACACCGGGCAGCCCATGGCGATGACGGCCGAGCAGCTCGCGGTGGACTACCAGCTCTCCCAGGACGCGGTGGACGAGTACGCGGTGCTCACGCAGAAGCGCTTCGCCGCCGCCCAGGAGTCGGGCCGTCTGGCGCAGGAGATCTGCCCCGTCACGCTCAAGAGCAAGAAGGGCGAGACGCAGTTCGCCCGGGACGAGCACAACCGGCCGGACACCACGGTGGAGGGCCTGAAGAAGCTGCCCAAGGTCTTCAAGAAGGACGGCGTGGTGCACGCGGGCGCGGCCAGCGGCATCAGCGATGGCGCGGGCTCCATGGTGATGGCCACCCGGAGCTACGTGGAGAAGCACGGCCTCGAGCCCCTGGCCCGGCTGGTGAACTGGGGCATCTCCGGGTGCGACCCGAAGGTGATGGGGATTGGGCCGGCGCCGGCCATCCGCCGGCTGCTCGAGCGCGCCCAGTGCAAGCTGACGGACGTGGACCTCTTCGAGGTGAACGAGGCCTTCGCCCCGCAGTACCTCGCGGTGGAGAAGGAGCTGGGCCTGCCGCGCGAGCAGACGAACGTGAATGGCGGCGCCATCGCCGTGGGCCACCCGCTGGGGGCCTCGGGCGCGCGCATCACCATGACGCTCGCCTACGAGCTCAAGCGCCGGGGCGCCCGCTACGGCATCGGCTCGGCCTGCATCGGCGGCGGTCAGGGCATCGCCCTGCTCATTGAAGCTCTCTGAACAGGGCCCTCTGATTACCCAGACGAATCCAACGGAACCCATGACGATGAGCAACGAGCTGGATGCGAAGGCGGCCCGCGAGCGGGCCAAGGCGATCGCCGAGCAGCGGCGCGCCGAGCGCCGCAACCGCAAGCGCAAGTGTGTGGTGTGTGGCGTGGAGGAGAGCGACAAGACGCCGTTGGGGGCCCACCCGGACGGCATCGGGCCCTCGTGCAAGGACGAGCTCACCTGCCAGGCTCGCCGCGCCGCGGCCTCCCGGTGAGGTGGACCCGGGGAGGCGCCCTACGTCCCGGGTCGCCTTCCCCTCCTGGCGGGTAGGAGTGTCGTGTGCCGGGCGGGAAAAAGGCCGGAATTTCGGGCCGTTTCCTTGATGGGCGTCAAGACTCGCGGTAAACGTGCGGAATCTCTTCGGTTACACGAGGGTCGGGAATGGCCGTCATCAACTTCACGGGTGTCAAGGTGTTCTCCACGACGCTCGCGCGCGATCGCGAGAACATGGGTGAGAACATCACCAAGTGGCTCAAGGAGAACTCCAACCTGGAAGTGGTGGACAAGATCGTCACGCAGTCCTCCGACAAGGAGTTCCACTGCCTGACCATCACCCTGTTCTACCGCCACAAGTCCTGAGCGGGACGTCCTGCCGGTGACGACATGGCCCCTGGGCGCTCTCCCCTGAAGCGGGGATGGGCGCCCTTCGCTTTTGGCACGCCCGGAAGTGGACGGAAACGGTTGCGAAGCGGGCGGTGTTCCACCACCTTTGGACGACTCTCGGGTGTCCCGAGTCAGGAGGGTTGGATGCGACCGATGCGGAGCTTTGGCGGCGGAGGCGGGGGGGTCGGCTTCCCCAGCGTGGAATCCACGGCGGCCAGGCTGGCGATCGGGCTGGTGGTGGGCTCGGTGTTGTCCCTGGCGGTCCGCTCCGTGGGCGCGCTGCTGGTGCTCACCCCGGGGGCCGTCTTCCCCGGGCTGATGCTCTGGCAGCCCTTCACCTACGGCTTCGTCGAGCTCAGCCCCCTGGGCATCATCTTCGGCGCCTTCGCCCTCTACTCCATCGGCGGCGGCCTGGAGATGAGCTGGGGCTCCAAGCGCCTGCTGTGGGTGGTGCTGGGCGGCACGGTGCTCGCGGGCTTCCTCACCGTCCTCCTGTCCCTGTTCTTCCCGCAGCTGCGCGCCATGCCGTACCCCGGGGGTTGGGTGATGGGCACCATCGCCTGGGTGGCCTACGGCCTGTCCATCGGCCGCGGGCAGACGAACTTCTGGGGCATCCCCATCACCGGCAACGTCTTCGCCGGCATCGGCGCCTTCTTCGTCCTGCTCAACTCGCTCGCCGGCAGCTGGATCAGCCAGGTCCCGGAGATCTTCGCGCTCGGCATCACCTTCATCGCCGTGCGCGGCGGGAGCCCTCGCACCCTCATGCTCCGCCTCCAGCACTGGCGGCTGCAGCGGCAGCTCCGTGGGCGCTCGCGCCACCTGCGCGTCATCTCCGAGGAGCGCCCGGATGACCGGTATTTGAATTAGCTCCGGGTGGGGCTCACGGGGAGGAACCCGGGAGTCCTATACCCTCACCCCGTCCCTCTCCCAGGGGGAGAGGGGTGGTGGGCTCGGATGGGGCCAGGGTGCTCGGTGGTGAGGGCCGTGCTCAGTTGGGGACTTCGGGCTCTCCGTACTGCTTGAGCTTGCGGTAGAGCGTCGCCACCCCGATGTCGAGCTGCTCCGCCGTGCGCGCCCGGTTCCCTCCGTTGCGCGCCAGCACCGCGAGGATGTACTCGCGCTCCATCGCCTCCAGCGTCCGCGGCGACTCCCCCGGCACCAGGCTCGGCGGCGCCGCGCGCACCTCCTCCGGCAGATCGTCCCGCTCCACCCGGTTGCCCTCGCTCAGCGCCACCGCCCGCTCGATGGCGTTGCCCAGCTCGCGCACGTTGCCCGGCCACCCGTACCGCAACAGCTGGTCCGCCGCCTCCGGTGACAGCCCCGACACCCTCCGCCCCAACCGCTCCGTCGCCTCCGCCAACAGCATGCGCGCCAGCGGCAGGATGTCGTCCCTCCGATCCCTCAGCGACGGCACCTTCAATTCAATCACTCGCAGGCGGTAGTAGAGGTCCTGCCGGAAGCGCCCCGTCACCACCTCCGCCGCCAGGTTGCGGTTGGTCGCCGCCACCACCCGCACGTCCACCTTGCGGCTCTGGTTCTCTCCCACGCGCCGCACCTCCTTCTCCTGCAGCGCGCGCAACAGCTTGGCCTGCATCGACGCGGGCACCTCGCCCACCTCGTCCAGGAAGAGCGTGCCCCCGTGCGCCGCCTCGAAGAGCCCCGGCCTGTCGTGCGTGGCCCCCGTGAAGGCCCCTCGCGCGTGGCCGAACAGCTCGCTCTCCAGCAGGCTCTCCGTCACCGCCGCGCAGTTCACCGCCACGAAGGCCTTGTGCGCCCGCCCCGACTCCTCGTGGATGAGCCGCGCCACCCGCTCCTTGCCCACGCCACTCTCACCGGTAATCAGCACCGTCGAGTCCACCTTCGCCGCCCGCCGCGCCAGGCTCAGCACCTGCTTCATCGCCTCGGTGCGCGCCACCATGCCCGCGGGGTCCTCCGGCACGCCCGACACCCGCGCCAGCGTCTGCCGCTTCGCCCTCAGCTTTCGCTCGGCCTGCTTCAGCGCCTCCGTCACCTGCGCCAGCGCCCCCTCCATGCACTGCGTCTCGTAGAAGCGCAGCGCCTCCTTGCACTCGGGGCTCCACTCCTCCTCCGGCTTGCCCATGATCTGGCAGACCGGGTCCCCCTTGCCCACGCAGCGCGTCTCGATGCAGTACACCGGCTTGCCGTTGCAGTAGCTCATGTACCCGCTGGCGAAGCCCGTCAGCGCCCAGCACACCGGCTCCTCCGCCTTGCCCAGGTGCAGCAGGTGCTGCTCCGCCTCGTACGAGTGGTGCCACAGCGCCTCCGCGAAGGGCTCCGGGCCGTCCTCCGCGCGGTGCTCCACCGGCTCCAGCACCACCTGCCCCTGCAGCGTGTGCAGCCGCCCTCCCGCGCGGCGCCACTGCGACTCGTCCTCCCACGGGAAGGCGTTCTTCATCGTCTCCGCCGTCCGCCACCCGTGCGCGAAGCCCAGCCGCGTGAGGATTCCCCTCGCCGCCATCATCCCCACCGTGCCGATCAGCTCCTTGCGCAGCAGCCCCAACGCCACCGGGTCCAACAGCAGCACCCGCTGGCCCGCGAAGTGGATGAGCCCTCCGTTCGCATCGAACGTCAGCAGCTCGTTCAGGTTCAGCTCCAGCCTCGGCGCCATCGGCTCCTCCCTCTCAGGATGATGGGGCTCTCTATCGTTTTGAGAGCCCCCGCGCGAGCCAAAGTGGGACAGTCCAGGAATTTCGAGGGGTTGAAAGGTCGGGTTTCCTGGCCCGGGGGTTGCTAGATGGTTCCCACGAGAGGTGCTGCTCCGCTGGGGTCCGCCAGAAACTCGCGGCCCGAGATTTCACCGGGGTAGCGTCCGCCCTCGCGTTTGAAACCCGTTGTACGCAGTTCCACTGGAGAGAAACACCATGAAGCTGTCCTTCAAGCCCGCCGTTGCCGCCCTCGTGCTCGCCGCCCCGTCGCTGGCCTTCGCCGCCGAGTATGAGATCGACTCGGCCCACTCGGCCGCGAACTTCTCCGTGAAGCACATGATGGTGTCCAACGTGCGCGGCGCCTTCGCCAAGGTGACTGGCACGGCCAACATCGACGAGAAGGACATCACCAAGTCCACCGTGCAGGCGGTCATCGACGCCACCACCATCAACACCAACGAGCCCAAGCGCGACGAGCACCTGAAGAGCCCGGACTTCTTCGACACCGCGAAGTACCCCACCATCACCTTCAAGTCGACGAAGGTGGAGAAGGCCGGGGACAACCTCAAGGTGTCCGGCGACCTCACCATGCACGGCGTGACCAAGCCGGTGGTGCTGGACGTGGAGGGCTTCACCACGGAGGCGAAGGATCCCTGGGGCAACACCAAGCGCGGCGGCGTGGCCACCACGAAGATCAACCGCAAGGACTTCGGCCTGGGCTGGAACAAGGTGCTGGACACCGGCGGCGTGGCGGTGGGCGAGGATGTCTCCATCACGCTGGACCTGGAGCTGAACAAGAAGCAGGCCCCCGCGGCGGCTCCGGCGGCTCCGGCGGCTCCGGCGGCCAAGCCGGCCGCTGCTCCGGCCAAGAAGTAGCCGGCCTGAAGCAGGGCAGGGCGTGAGCCCGGAGGGGCCTCGGAGACGAGGCCCCTCTTTCATTTGCGGGAACCGCCGGCGCGTCCGGCCACTGGCGGTGGGGCGGGGCTCAGCCCTCGGCGACGGCCTGCACGCTCGCGCGGTAGATGAAGATGCGCGAGGTGTTGGTGCGCATGTCCGCGGGAATGACGAAGAAGCCCTGGCCCGGATTCTTGTAGTCGTTGGAGAAGCCGGCCACCTGGCGCCCGTCGGTGAAGGTGACGCGGACCTTCTGCTGGCCCTCGGTCTGCGGCGGACGGCTGCCCGTGGCGAGCATGAAGAAGATGGCCTTCACGCGGGTGACCGGGATGCGCTCGGGCGCGAAGCCGGTCTGCTGCTCGAGCGGGATGACCTCGTCGAGCAGGTCCACGTCCCGGATGGCGCCGCGCTTCACCTGGCCCTCCACCGTGTGGATGATGACCCGGTGCTCGCCCTCGATGAAGGCGTTGACGGGGGCCATGACGGCGCTGGCCGAGGAGGCGGACTGCACGGCCGGGAGCGTGTTGAGCGTCGGGCGGGGCGGCGGCGCACCGGGCACGATCACCTGCGCCACCGGCGCGGCGGACACGGCCGCGGGAGCCCTCGGGGCCGCCACGGGGGCGGGAGGCGGCGGGGGAGGGGCGGCGACTCGCGATGCCACCTGAGGCGCCGGAGGCCGTACGGGCAGCGGTGCGCTCCGGGCCACCGGGGCGGCGGCCACGGGAGCCGGCGGCGGAGGCGGAGCGATGACCGGTGCCGCCACGGCGGGCGGCTCCACGCTGTCCTCCGTGAGATCGATCTCCGTCGGCTCGGGTTCGGCCTCCATGACGGGGAGCTCGGGCTCGGGCTCGGCCTCCATGATGGGGATGTCGTTCTCGGTCGTGGGCCGATCGAAGGCGGGAGGCTGGGCGCTGGCCAGCTCCTCGGCGGGAGTGGCGAGGGCGTCGCTCTGACCCCACGCGGGCGCCTGCTCCTGGGCGGACCAGTGGGGCTGCGCCTCGGGCTCCGGCTCCTCGGAGGACCAGGTGCTGCTCGTGCCGAACAGGGATGCGTCACGGCCGGAGCTCTGGGGCTCGGCATCGTGGGCCGAGGCTCCCCATTCGCCCTGGCTCTCGGAGGTGGGCGTGTTCCAGTCGGTCTGCGTGCCACCGGCCTGCTGCGCCTCCCAGCTCGACGCCTCCGGAGCGGGCTCGCCCCAGGACGTCTCGGCGGGAGCGCTGGACCAGGCCGTTGCCTGCTCCTCGGGCGCCGCCTCCATCACGGGCTGCTCCGCCGCCGGGGCGCTCCACTCGGATGCAGCGGCCGGAGCCTCGGAGGACTCCGTCGTCACCCACTCGGGCTGGACCTCCTCGGCGGGCGCGTTCCACCCGGTCTGCCCGTCCGCGGAGGCGTTCCAGTCCTGCGTGGTGCCACCCGTTGCCCACTCGGCCTGCGGCTCGGCGTTCTCCGTCGGCTCGGCGGTGGCCATCCACGGCTGCTGCTCGGCGGGAGCGGTCCACTCGGCCTGGGCCTCCATGACGGGCTGCTCTTCAGCGGGCGTGGCCCACTCGGGCTGGGCCTCCATGACAGGCTGCTCTTCAGCGGGAGTGGCCCACTCGGGCTGGGCCTCCATGACGGGCTGCTCTTCAGCGGGAGTGGCCCACTCGGGCTGGGCCTCCATGACCGGCTGCTCTTCAGTAGGCGTGGCCCACTCGGGCTGGGCCTCCATGACCGGCTGCTCTTCAGCTGGCGTGGCCCACTCGGGCTGAGCCTCCATCACCGGCTGCTGCTCGGCAGCGGGCTGCTCCTCGGCAGGAGTGGCCCACTCGGCCTGGGCCTCCATCACCGGCTGCTCCTCGGCAGGAGTGGCCCACTCGGGCTGAGCCTCCATGACGGGCTGCTGCTCGGCGGCGAGCTGCTCCTCTGCGGTCGTGGCCCACTCGGGCTGTGCCTCGGCGGCGGGCTGCTCTTCGGCGGGAGTGGCCCACTCGGCCTGGGCCTCCATGACGGGCTGCTCTTCAGCGGGAGTGGCCCACTCGGGCTGAGCCTCCATGACAGGCTGCTGCTCGGCAGAGGGCTGCTCTTCAGCGGGCGTGGCCCACTCGGCCTGGGCCTCCATGACGGGCTGCTCTTCGGCAGGCGTGGCCCATTCAGTCTGTGCCTCGAGAACAGGCTGCTCCTCGGCAGGAGTAGCCCATTCAGTCTGGGCCTCCATGACGGGCTGCTCTTCAGCAGGCGTGGCCCACTCGGGCTGAGCCTCCATCACCGGCTGCTGCTCGGCGGCGGGCTGCTCTTCAGCGGGAGTGGCCCACTCGGGCTGGGCCTCCATGACGGGCTGCTCTTCAGCGGGAGTGGCCCACTCGGGCTGGGCCTCCATGACGGGCTGCTCTTCGGCGGGCGTAGCCCATTCAGTCTGCGCCTCGAGAACAGGCTGCTCCTCGGCAGGAGTGGCCCACTCGGGCTGGGCCTCCATGACGGGCTGCTCTTCGGCGGGCGTAGCCCATTCAGTCTGTGCCTCGAGAACAGGCTGCTCCTCGGCAGGAGTGGCCCACTCGGCCTGGGCCTCCATCACCGGCTGCTCCTCGGCAGGAGTGGCCCACTCGGGCTGGGCCTCCATGACGGGCTGCTGCTCGGCGGCGAGCTGCTCCTCAGCGGGCGTGGCCCACTCAGGCTGAGCCTCGGCGGCGGGCTGCTCTTCGGCAGGCGTAGCCCACTCGGGCTGAGCCTCCATGACGGGCTGCTCCTCAGCGGGCGTGGCCCACTCGGGCTGAGCCTCGGCGGCGGGCTGCTCCTCGGCGGGCGTGGCCCACTCGGCCTGGGCCTCCATCACCGGCTGCTCCTCGGCGGGCGTGGCCCACTCGGGCTGAGCCTCGGTGGCAGCGGCGGGCTCGGAGGTCATCCACTCGCCCTGCACCTCGATGGCGGCCTGTCCGTCGGCGGACGTCGTCCACTCCGCCTGCGCCTCGGGGGCCGGCTGGCCGTCGTCCGCGCTCAGGGGCGCGCCGTACGCCGAGGTGCTCTCGGGCTCGGCGGGCGTCTCCGGCTGGTGGCCCCACGTGGCGCTGGCCGTCGCGAACTCCGGAGTGCTCATGTACTCCGCGGCGCTCTCCAGCTGCATGCCCTCGCCGGTGCTTCCAGCCTCGTTCCCGCTCCAGCTCGTCTCCGTCGTCTCGAGCGGCACGGGCTCGTCCGACACCGCCGCTCCCGGCTGCTCCGAGTGCCCCAGGAAGTCCGAGGCGCTGGCCAGCGGGACGGCATCGCCCGGGTTGCCCGTGTCGTACGTCTGCTCGTCCGCGGGCGTCGCCTCGAGCGTATCCGTCTGCACGCCCCAGTCCGACGGCCGCGTGGCCTCGGGCTCGAACGAATCGGCGACCTCGACGGTGTCCGCCTGGAGGTCGGGCGCCACCTGCACCGGGTTCAGATCCAACGTCGTCACGTGCGCGCCGTACGCGGGCTCCGGCGCGGGCTCCATCTCGGCACCGACCTCCGCCATGTCGAACGTGGGCGGCTCCGAGCCCGCATCGGCCGCGGGCTCCTCGGCGGAGGTCTCCCACGGCGTCTCGGCCGCGGAGGCCGCGTCCTGCTCCGGCGAGGCCTCGAGCTCCGAGACGTCGAACGTGGGCGTGCCGTTCGCCGAGGCGGGCTCGGATTGCACGTCGTTCGCGTCCAGGGTGGGGACGGGCTCCGCGTCGGGCGAGGTCTCCGAGTACACGGGGATCGCGTACGACGCGGTGATCTCCATCGGGTCTTCGGACGCGTCCTCGGACTGCTGCGCGGTGCCCGGCTCCGCGTCCACCGCGAGCGGCGCGGAGGCCCACTCCTCGGAGACAGGCGGCGAGGGCTCCTCGGCGAGCACCGGCTCGGCGGCGAGCGGCGCCTCGCCCTCGCCATCGATCAGCTCGATGTCGGAGTGCTGGATCTCGATGGTGCGGAAGGGCGTCTGCGGCGGCTCCTCGGCCACGGGCGGCGCCGAGGCGGCGGGAGGCGTCTGCAGGTCGGAGTTGAGCGAGGAGAAGTCGTCCTCGCCCAGCTCGATGGGACCCGAGCTCTCCGGCGAGGCCGTGATGTCGTGCTCCAACTGCCGCGACGCGAGCGAGGCCGCCGAGGGCGCGGTGACGTCGTTCCAGTCGCTCATGTCGACCGACTCGGGAACGTTCTCGGGGACGGGGATGGCGACCGACTCGGGAACGTTCTCGGGGACGGGGATGGCCTCGCTGACGGGCGAGACGTCGGTGTCCGTCACCTCGAAGACGTCCTCGGAGGCGGGCTCCGGCTCGTCGAACCGCATCGGATCGTCTTCGACCGACGACCCGGACGCGTCGGCAGGCTCCGGCGTGGGCTCCTCCCAGGGCGCGGGCTCGTTCAGCGCGGGGACCTCGAGGTTCTCGGTCTCGAGGCTGAGCTTGACCGGATCCGGCATCGGATGCGGCTGCTGCGGCACGTAACCGGGCACCGGAGAGGCGTGGGCGGGCTCCTGCTGCGGGGCGGCATCGGCCGCGTAGGCCTGGGGCTCCTCGGCCGCGGAGGTCTCGGCGTGCGGGGCGGCGTAGCCCTGGTTCGGGTCGTAACCCTGGTTCGGGTCGTAGCCGGCGTAGCCCTGGTTGGGGTCGTAACCCTGGGCGGACTGGCCCGCGTAGCCCTGGTTGGGATCGTAACCCTGGTTGGGGTCGTAGCCGGCGGGGTAGGCGTACCACTGGCCATCGGCGCCGTAGTAGCCCTGGGGCTGCTGCGCGTAGCCCTGGTTGGGGTCGTAGCCCGCGTAGCCCTGGTTGGGGTCGTAACCCTGATTGGGGTCGTAGCCGGCGGGGTAGGCGTACCACTGGCCGTCCTCGCCGTAGTAGCCCTGGGGCTGCTGCGCGTAGCCCTGGTTGGGGTCGTAGCCCGCGTAGCCCTGGTTCGGGTCGTAGCCCTGATTGGGGTCGTAACCGGCGGGGTAGGCGTACCACTGGCCATCGGCGCCGTAGTAGCCCTGGGGCTGCTGCGCGGGGTCCTGGACGGACTGCTCCTGCGCGAGCAGGCCCGGGTCGCCCAGGTGCCCTCGCAGCTCGTTCAAACGAGCCTCCTCCGAGGGGGAAAGATTCCCCCGCGTCCGCTTCTCGTCCAGGAAGCGAAACTCCCTCATCGCCGCGCGCGTGTCGGACATCGTCACCTCGCTGCGGACCCGGGGCCGGGACTCCTGCCGCAGCGCCATATCAAGAAATTTCCGTGGGCGAGTGTAGGGGACTCGAGGGGAGGGGTAAACTTCGCGAACACGGAATCCGCCCGCTCGCTACCTCCGCGAGAGAGTGGCCTGGACGGACGCCTCCAGCTCCGCGACGCCGCGGCCGTAGCGCTGCCGGAGGGCCTCCTCGAAGGGAGCGCCCTGGCCCACCTCGCGGATGAGCTCGAGCAGCCGGGCGGGCCCTCCCTCGTTCAGCAGCTCACGGACGGCCACGGCCGACGTCCCATAGGCCAGGGCCGGGTCGCGCTGCTGGATGAGGGCCCCGCCCGCCATGTCCGAGAGACGCGGGAGCTGCCCCGTCTGGGCGGCGCCGCGCATGCGGGTGGCCAGCGCGTGGGGCGGCTTGTCGCTGCCCAGGTAGCGCCATTCCACGTACTCGGCAAGGCCCTCGTTGAGCCAGATGGGGACGCGCTGTCCGCCCTCGGCGGCGCGCACCAGGTCATCCACCACGGCATGCACGTACTCGTGGACGAGCGTGGCCTTGGTCTGCTGGGTGAGCTCGGCGGCGTCGTTGATGCGGATGGCGCCGTCCGAGTACAGCCCGGCCGCCATGCGCGCCAGGGCCGCGCCCTGGTGGGTGCGGAACTCCTCGCGGGTGTAGAGGATGACGTCCACGGGCGCCTCGCGCGTCTCGCCCAGCACGTCGCGGGTGTGGAAGTGGGCCTCGTCGAGCGCGGCGACGATGCGGCCCTCGTACTCGGCGCGCTGGCCGAAGTCGCGTGCGTTGTTGAAGTACTTCACGACGAAGCGGCTGTTGGAGCGGGTTCGCATCCCGTCCGAGGCCACGCCGGACTCATAGGACAGGCCGGTGGAGGTGGAGCCGGAGGCGGGTTGGACGGAGCCCTTCGTGTCGTCGGTCTCGCCGGTGAAGCGCCGCTCGATGGCGCGGGCCTGGGCCAGGGCGGCGCTCTCCTCGCTGGAGGCGCTGCGGGCCTTCTGCAGGAGCGCGCGGGCCCTGGCGGCCTCGGGCGAGCGCGGCGGCACCTTGCCGAGCGCCGCGGCGGCGCCCTGGGGATCCTTGTCCTCGAGCAGGAGCTTGCCCAGCTCCAGGCCGAAGTAGCCGTCCTTGGGGAAGTGCTCGAGGCCGCGGCGCAGGGCGTCCTCGGCGGTGCCGCGCTGGTCGGTGGCGAGCGAGGTGCGGGCGAGGCAGCGCAGGCCCGGGGCCGTCTCGTCGTAGAGGACGGCGCGCTCGCCGAGCGAGTACGCCATCACGGCATCGGAGGTGGCGAGGGCCTCGCAGCCCTTGAGGAGCGAGGCGGCGATGGTGCGGCGATCGGGCGGGGAGTAGCCCTTGGGGTCCACGGAGGACCAGGCGAGGTAGAGGTCCTCCCAGGAACGCTGGGCCGCGAGCTTCTGGGCCTGCGCGGGCGTGGGCGGATTGGAGGACAGCAGGGCGAGGAGGAGCAGGGCGCGCATGGCCCCGCAGTATCGCCGAGCCCGTGCCCCGGAATGAAATCAGGTCTCTTCCGAGACCTGCCAGCCCTTCTGTCCCAGGCCGCCCATCAGCTCCTCGATGTGGCCGCGGCCGCGCGTCTCCAGCGTCACCTCCACGGCCACCTCGCCCAGGCCCGCCTTCGAGAAGGCGCGGTTGTGGTAGATCTCCACCACGTTGGCGCCCGCCTGGGCGATCTCCGCCGTGAGCCGCGCGAGCATCCCCGGCCGGTCCGGCATGCGCACCACCAGCCGCACCAGCCGCCCGTCCTTCACCAGGCCGCGCTCGATGATGCGGCTGACGAGGTTGACGTCGATGTTGCCGCCGGACAGCAGCATCACCACCTTGCGCCCGCGCGCCGAGGGAATCTTCCCGTTGATGAGCGCCGCCAGGCCCACCGCGCCCGCGCCCTCCACCACCGACTTCTCCCGCTCCAGCAGCAGGAGGATGGCGTTGGCGATCTCCTCCTCGTCCACCGTGACGATGTCGTCCACGTAGCGGCGGATCATCTCGAAGGTGTAGTCGCCCGGGCGCTTCACCGAGATGCCGTCCGCGATGGTGGTCCCCGCCGGCAGCTCCACCACCTTCCCCGCGTCCATCGAGACCTTCATGCTCGCGATGGCCGAGGCCTGCACGCCAATCACCTTGATGCGCGGGTTGGTCTCCTTGAGCGCGCACGCCACGCCGGAGATGAGCCCGCCGCCGCCGATGGGCACCACCACCATGTCCATGTACGGGCACTGCTCGAGCAGCTCCAGGCCGATGGTGCCCTGCCCCGCGATGATGAGCGGATCATTGAAGGGGTGGACGAAGACGCGGTTCTCCTTGTCCTGGATGCGCAGGGCCTCGGCGTAGGCCTCGTCGAAGTTGGCCCCGTGCAGCACCACCCTGGCGCCGTACGCGCGCGTGCGCGTCACCTTGATGAGCGGGGTGCGCTCGGGCATGACGATGGTGGTGTTCACGCCCTGCCGGCCCGCGTGGTAGGCGAGCCCCTGCGCGTGATTGCCCGCCGAGGCGGCGATGACACCGCGGGCCCGCTCGTCCGGCGACAGCGTGAGCAGCTTGTTGAGCGCTCCCCGCTCCTTGAAGGCGCCGGTGCGCTGCAGATTCTCCATCTTGCAGTTCAGCGTCGCGCAGTCCGTGAGCTCCTTGAACTGCTCCGACCGGGGGCAGGGCGAGCGGTAGACGGCTTCACCGATGCGCTGCTGGGCGTCTTCGATTTGCTGGAGCGTGACCATGGGCGTGTGACGCGCTGATAACCGATGCGCCGCCGGGACGAAAGGGGAGGGCGCCTCGGGCCACCGGTTGCCCGGCCGCCCTGTCAGATGCCGCGCAGCACCGTGGCCTTGCCCACGCGGCCGATGGCCAGGATGAATGCCGCGGTGCGCAACGACACCTTGCGCGAGCGCGCCAGCTGCGCCACCCGGTCGTACGCCTCCTTCATCGTCCGCTCGAGCTCGGCGTTCACCCGGTCCTCCTCCCACGAGAGGTGCTGCAGGTTCTGCACCCACTCGTAGTAGCTGACCGTCACACCGCCCGCGTTGGCGAGGATGTCCGGCACCACCAGCACGCCGCGCTTGTCGAGAATCTCGTCCGCCTCGGGGTCCGTGGGGCCGTTGGCGCCCTCGATGACGAGCCGCGCGCGCACCGCGTTGGCGTTGTTGCGGTGGAGCGCATGGCCGAGCGCGGCGGGGATGAGCACGTCGCAGTCGGAGACGAGCACGTCGCCGCTGGCGCAGGCCTGGCCGCCGCCGAAGCCGGTGACGGTGCCGGTGCGCTTCACGTGCTCGAAGAGGCCGGGGATGTCCAGGCCCTGCGGGTTGTAGACGCCGCCGTACACGTCCGACACGGCCACCACCACGCCCCCGTCCTGCCACAGCAGTTGCGCGGTGTGGCTGCCCACGTTGCCGAAGCCCTGGATGGCGAAGCGCGTGCCCTTCATGGGCATGCCCGCGTCGCGGAGGATTTCGCGGGTGATGTAGAGCAGGCCGCGCCCGGTGGCCGAGTCACGCCCCTTGGTGCCGTAGAGCTCGGCGGGCTTGCCGGTGACGATGGCCGGCGAGTGCCCGTGGTAGCGCGAGTACTGGTCCATGATCCACGCCATCACCTGGGGGTTGGTGTTGACGTCGGGGGCGGCGATGTCGCGGGTGGGACCGATGACGTCTTGAATCTGGTCCACGTACTTGCGGGTGAGCCGCTCCATCTCCTTCATGGAGAGCTGGGTGGGGTCCACCGCGATGCCGCCCTTGGCGCCGCCGTAGGGCAGGTTCACCACCGCCGTCTTCCACGTCATCAGAGAGGCGAGCGCCACGCACTCGTCCTGGGTGATGGTGGGGTGGTAGCGCAGGCCGCCCTTCATGGGGCCGCGGCTGTTGTCGTGCTGGGTGCGGTAGCCGATGAAGGTTCGGATTTCTCCGTTGTCCAGCTCGATGGAGACCTGGACCTTGACCTCGCGCAGGGGGGTGGCGAGCAGCGTCTCGATGCGCTCGCCCACGTCCATGATGCGCGCGGCCTTGCGGAAGTAGTAGTGAATCCCTTCGAGGGCGTGCATGTCCGGAGTGCTCTCCTGGGTCGGCTCCCGTGGGGAGGACCGACGACGGCGCGAGACCTTAACAGATGGGGTGCGCTAGCATGGGTTGGCGATGCGCTCCAGTTCCCCGCCAGCCCAGGATGCGAGCGGGCACCTGCAGGGGCTCGCGCGGCGGATTCGCGGCCTGCGCGAGCGGCGGGGCCTGACCCAGGAGGAGTTCGCCGAGCGCAGCGGCATCTCGGTGAGCTTCGCTTCCCTGCTGGAGCGGGGCGAGCGCAGCCCCAGCTACGAGACGCTGGTGCAGGTGGCCGGGGCGCTGGGCGTCCCCCTGGCGGAGCTCTTCCGGGTGGAGGAGGACGAGGCGGCGGGGGCGCACCGGTTGGTGGAGTTCGCCCGGGCGCACGAGCTGACGCGCACGGAGGTGGACCGGCTGCTGGCCGTGGCCGAGGCGATGTTCGCCGTGCGGGCGCCTGAAGGGCGACCCGCCGAGGAGACGCCGCGCTGCAAGGAGCCGGACTGTGGCAAGCCGGTGCTGGCCAAGGAGCTGTGTGTCGCGCACTACCACCGGGCGCGCCGGGCGAAGCCGGGGAATGCGTCGTCCTAGTGGGGGGTCCTGCACGCCGCCGCGCGCTCGAGCAGCAACTGGCGCTCGCGTGCGTTGCGCGTGAGCGACGCCGCGCGCTCGAACTCCGCACGGGCCTCGTCGAGCCGTCCGAGCTTGGCGAGCAGGTCCCCGCGCACGCTCGGCAGGAGGTGGTAGCCCTCGAGCGCACGCTCCGAGCTCAGCGCATCCACGATCTCGAGCCCCGCCGCGGGCCCGGACGCCATCGACACGGCGACCGCGCGATTCAGCTCCACCACGGGCGAGGACGTGAGCTCGGCGAGCTCCGCGTAGAGCGCCGCGATTCTCGCCCAGTCCGTCTGTTGCGGCGTGAGGGCGCGCGCGTGACAGGCGGCGATCGCGGCCTGCAACACGTAGGGGCCTCGTTCGTCCCCGAGCTTCTCGGCCCGCTCCAGCGCCGCGAGACCGCGGTGGATGAGGATGCGATCCCACCGCGAGCGGTTCTGCTCCATCAACAGGACGGGCTCTCCCGAGGGCCCCACCCGCGCCCTCAGCCGCGAGGCCTGGAGCTCCATCAGTGCGACCAATCCGTGGACCTCCGGCTCCTCGGGAACGAGCCCGGCCAGGATGCGGCCCAGACGAAGCGCGTCCTCGCAGAGCGCGGGCCGGACCCAGTCGTCCCCGGCCGTCGCCGAGTAGCCCTCGTTGAAGATGAGGTAGAGGACCTCCAGCACCGATGACAGCCGCGCGGTGAGCTCGTCTCCGCGTGGCACCTCGAAGGGGACGCGCGCCTCGGAGAGGGTCCGCTTGGCCCGCACGATGCGCTGGGCCACCGTCGGCTCCGGGACCAGGAAGGCCCGGGCGATCTCCTCGGTGGTCAGGCCTCCGAGCAGGCGCAACGTGAGCGCCACGCGCGCCTCGGTCGAGATCACCGGATGACACGCGATGAGCATCAGGCGCAGGAGATCATCGCCCACGTCATTGTCGATCGCCGTCTCGAGGTCCGGTGTCCGCTCGGTCTCCAGCTCGTGGCCGAGCTCCTCGTGCTTGCGCTCGAGCAGCTTGTTCCGGCGGAACTGGTCGATCGCCCGGCGCTTCGCGGTGGCCATGAGCCAGGCGCCCGGCTTGTCCGGCACACCCGACGTGGGCCACTGCTCGAGCGCGGCCACGAGCGCGTCCTGCGCGAGCTCCTCGGCCAGCCCGACGTCCCGCACGAACCGCGTGAGTCCCGCGATGAGCCGGGCCGACTCGATTCTCCAGACCGCGTGGATGGCGCGTTGCGTCTCGGTGGCCGTCATGGCGGCCGATCAGAACAGCTTCGGCCGCCCGTGCAAGAGCGGGAAGGAGCCCGGCTACGCCTTCGCGGCCTTCGCGGCCAGCTCCGCGGCCAGGCGCTCCTCGGCCTCCCGGAGCTCGGGTGTGAGCTCGGGACCGAAGTCGTCCGCCTCGAACACCCGGCGGATCTCGATCTCGCTGTCCGTGAGCATGGGATTGGGGCAGCGCTTGACCCACTCGATCGCCTCTTCCATCGACTTCACCTGCCACATCCAGAAGCCGGCGACCAACTCCTTGGTCTCGGTGAAGGGCCCGTCGATCACCGTCCGCCTGGTGCCGGAGAACCGGACGCGCGCGCCCTTCGAGCTGGGATGGAGCCCCTCGCCCGCGAGCATGATGCCGGCCTTCACCAGCTCCTCGTTGTACTTCCCCATGGCGGTCAGCATCTCCGTGCTCGGCATGACGCCCGCTTCGCTGTCCTTCGTGGCCTTGACCAGAACCATGACCTTCATCGCCGTCTCTCCTTCGTGGGTGGCTGCCGGGGTTTCTCCCGGGCTCTTACCCTGACGTCGAACGAGGACCGCGGAGATCGACACGGGATTTTCGATTATTTTTCACTCACCCGTTCCAGATGGCTTCCACGCGGGCGCGCACGAGCCGGCGGCCCTCGGCGAAGCCCGGCAGGGCACGCAGGGGGGCGAGCGCCGGGCAGCGGTCGATCCACTCCAGGTCGATGAGGGCCGTCTCGGCCGCGCGCAGGAAGTACTCCAGGGCCTTCTCCGGGTGGCCGGTGAGGCAGAGCTGCTCGGTGGCGAGCTGGCGCTGGAACGAGGCGAACCGGGGGCTCGGGGACCTGGCGAGGAACTCATCCAGGGGGGCGAGTGAGGCGAGGGAGTCCACCTCTCCGAGCACGGCGGCGGCGTAGCGGACCCCGAACTTCGAGGGACCGAGCGACTCGTCCTCCAGCGCGCGCCGGAGCTGCCGGACGCCCTCCAGGTCTCCCGTCCAGGCGCAGACGCGCAGGCGGAGCATCAGCCAGGGAACGCGGTAGGTGCCGAACGTGGCGAGCCGCTCGCTGGCCAGGCGGTAGTCCTCCATGTTTCCGCGGAGCGCATTGCAGCGGGCGAACTCGAACAGGCTGAAGCCCAACCGCGTGTCGAGCTCATAGGCGCGCCGCAGGTGGACGAGCCCCTCGTCGGCGCGGCCGGCCTCGCACTGGAGGCTGCCGAGGAATTGCAGCGCCAGGGGGAAGGTGGGGGCGGCCTCCAGCGAGGCCCGCGCGGCGAGCACGGCCTTGCGCCAGTCTCCGTCCTGTGAGGCCATCATGGCCCGGGTCAGGTGCGCCTCGGCGGACTGCGGCGAGCGCTGCTCCAGGCGCGCGACGCTGGCGCGGGCCAGGGCCTCCCAGTTGTGCTGGGGACTCGAGCCGCCCACGTACCAGGCCCTCAGGGAGAAGATGGCATGGAGCGCCAGCGCGGGGTGGAAGTCCGGCGCGAGCTCGATGCACTGCTCCAGCCAGCCGAGCGTGACGTCCGGGGCGTAGCTGGGCGTGTAGCCCTGGCGGAAGGACTGCTGGTAGAGGGCGAGCGCCTCCGGCGGCAGGGCGTCCCGGTGCATGGCGAGCCGCAGCTCGAGGCGCAGCGCCTCGGCGATGCGCGGGCTCAACCGGTCCTGCAGCTCGAAGGCGTCCGGGGAGGCGTCCTCGAAGCGGCCGCTCCACAGCTGGGTGCCGTGGGCCGTCTCCACGAGGCGGATGGAGACGCGGGCCGTGGGACCCGAGGACTGCACCGTGCCGTCGACGAGGAAGCCCACGCCCAGCTCGCGGCCCACGGTGCGGGGCTCGCGCTCATTGCGGAAGCGCGCGGTGGCACCGCTGCCGGACACGCGGACGCCCCGGGTGCGTGACAGCACGTCGATGAGCGCGTCGGTGAGTCCCTCGCCGAGGTGTTCCAGCTCCTGGGCGCCCTGGAAGCGGAAGGGGAGGATGGCCAGGCCCAGCTCACCGGTGGCCGTGAGCGTCCCGGAGAGGGAGCGCACGACGGTGGGGTCTTCCCGGGGTGGTACTGGAAGCGGGGCCAGCGTGGGGGCCACCGAGAGCGTGGGCGGCTGCTCGCCGAGCTCCTCCAGCCATGCGCGCAACGACTGTGCGAGCTGGAGGGCACTGGCGGGGCGCTCCTCGGGGTCGCGGGCGAGGCAGTGCAGCACGCGCTCGGCGAGGGCGTCCGGCACGGCCGTCTTGGCGCGCGGGTCCGGCGGGGGCTGGCGCAGGCGGGCGAAGGCCACGGCCATGGGCGAGTCCCCGGAGAAGGGCGGGGCCGCGGTGAGCATCTCGTAGAGCATGAGCCCCACGGCGTAGAGGTCGGCGCGGGCGTCCATCTCGCCGCCGGTGAGCTGCTCGGGCGCCATGTACATGGGAGTCCCGGCGGTGCCCTGGGTGCTCCGGGCGGCCTCGTCCACGAGGGCCCGGGCGATGCCGAAGTCGGTGAGGACGACGCGTCCGCCCTTCTCCACGAGGACATTGGCGGGCTTGAGGTCGCGGTGCACCACACCGGCGGCGTGGGCGGCGGCCAGGCCCTCGCACACCGCGAGGGCGATGCGCGCGGCCCGCACGGGCGCCAGTGGCCCCTCGCGCGCGATGAGCGAGCGCAGGTCCTGGCCCTCCACGTACTCCATGGTGAGGTAGTTCTGCCCGGCGTGCTCGCCGAGGTCGTGCATGCGCGCCACATGGGGGTGGGCGATGCGGCGGGCCAGGCGGACCTCGCGGCGGAAGCGCTCGAGGGCGTCCGTGCCGGGCTCCTTGCCCAGCTCCAGCGTCTTGAGGGCCACCACGTCACCGACGAGCACGTCGCGCGCCCGGTAGACGTGACCCATGCCGCCGCGGCCCACGAGCGCCTCGAGGACGTAGCGCCCGGCGAAGAGCTCCTGGGAGGACTTCGGTGCCGGGGAAGCAGCGGCCTCCGGCCGACGCTCGAGGGTCAGCAGGGTGGCTTGATGGTCGGGAGGAGGGGAGGCGCTGTCGTCGGACACGGCGGGGCGAGTCTAATCGCCCTCGGGCGGGTCCGCGAAGGATGCCCCAGACCCAGGCGCCGACTCGAGCCCATTTCCGCTCGCCCGCGCCCATTTCCCCTCGCCCGCGCCCATTTCCCCTCGCCCTCCGGGAGAGGGACGGGGTGAGGGTGCCACGGACCCCGGGTTGAACCCGTGGCCCACACCGTGTGCCACGGGCTGGAGAACGGGGGCGGATACCCTCACCCCCGCCCTCTCCCGAGGGGAGAGGGAGTTACCGGCGCCGGGCCCGCTCCAGCTTGAGCGTCTTCTCGCCGTGCTGCTTGCCGTTGAGGGCCTCGAAGGCGGGCACGTCCTCGTCGGCGACGAAGACGTACGAGTACGTGGGCTTGAGCTCCACGCGCTGCACCTTGCCCGCCGGGGCGCCCAGGGACTCCAGGGTGCTGGTGACGGCGGCCTCGTCCTGCGCCGTGTCGCGGCCCAGGCCCACCCACAGGCGCGCCTGGCCGGGCACCTCGGGCGTGGACTCGGGACGCTCGGTGCGCTCACGGCGCGGCGGACGCTCGCGCATGCCACGCGGCCGGTGCTTGTCCACCTTCAGCGCCTTCTCGCCGTGCTGCTTGCCGTTGAGCGCCTCGAAGGCCCCGGACTCGGACTCGGGCACGTAGGCGTAGCCGTACGCGGGGCGGAGCACCGCCTTGTTCACCTTGCCCGCGGGAGCGCCAGCGGCCTCCAGGGCGGCGATGAACTTCGCCTCGTCCAGGCCATCGTCCATGCCGAGGTTGAACTTCAGCTTCACCTCGCCAGGGCCGGCGTCCGGAGAGGGCGGCGGCCGGTTCGGATCCCGCTCGCCGCGCGGCCGGCTCTTCTCCACCTTGAGCGTCTTCTCCTTGTACGTCTTGCCGGTGAGGGCCTCGAAGCCCGCCAGGTCCTCCTCGGCGATGAAGACGTAGGAGAAGCCGGGCTTGAGGTCCGCACGCACCACCTTGTTGGCGGGGGCGCCGGACTCCTCCAGGGCGGTGACGATGCTGCCGGGCCCCAGGCCATCCTCGGTGCCCAGGTTCACCCACAGCTTCACCTCGCCGGGGCCGGCCTCGAAGGACGCGGGGCCGCGCTCGCCCCGCTCGGGACGGTCACGGCGCCTGTCGCCACGCGCTCCGCGCTCGCCACGCTCACGCGACTCGCCGGACGGCTCCCCACGGGACTCCCGGCGCTCCTCGCGGCGCGGCGGCCTGTCCCGATCCCGCTCGCGGTCCCGGGGACGCTCGCGGTCGCGCTCGCGGTCCTTGCGGCGGCCCTCGTGCCTGGCCTCCTGCGGCTCGGGGCGCTCGCCCTGCTGGGCGGCCTGGGCCTTCTCCATGCGCAGGTGGCTGAAGAAGTACTTCAGCAGGAAGGCCATCAGGTCATCCGCGTCCGGCCGCGCCTTGAGCTGCGCGGCCAGGGGCAGGAAGCCCTCGAAGATGGAGTCGGAGGCGGCCTCGCGGATTTCGCGCACGTGGCGCTCGGCCCACAGGCGCATGGCCTCCTCGGGGGCGGGCATCTCGCGCTTCTCGAACTTGATGCCGTACTTCTTCTCCAGCGTGGTGTACGTGGCCAGCTCGCGGCCGGAGAAGAGGTTGATGGCGGTGCCCTTGTTGCCGATGCGGCCGGTGCGGCCCACCCGGTGCAGGTACACGGCGGGGTCCTCGGGCAGCGAGTAGTTGATGACGTACTCGAGGCCGGAGATGTCGATGCCGCGCGCCGCGATGTCCGTGGCCACCATGAAGGCCACTTCCCCGCGCTTCACCTTGCCCATCACCCGCTCGCGCTCCTTCTGCGGCAGGTCCCCGTTGAGCAGGTCCGCGTCGAAGCCGTTGCGGTTGAGCACCGCCGTCACCAGCGCCGTGTCGTCGCGGGTGTTGCAGAAGATGATGGCGTTCTGCGGCTCCTCCGCCTCCAGCACGTAGATGAGGTTGCGCGGCTTGGGCAGCGCGTCCGACACGTCGTAGCGGATGTGGTGGATGTGCTCGACGGTGAAGACGTCGCCGGAGAGCAGCAGCGTCTCCGCGTTCGTCGTGTAGCGGGCAATGAGGTTCTGGATGTCCGTGGGCACCGTGGCGCTGAAGAGCAGCACCTGGCGGTCCTTCGGGAGGCGGTCGAGGATGCGGGTGACTTCCTCGTAGAAGCCCTGGTTGAGCATCTCGTCGGCTTCATCCAGGACGGCGTGGCTGCAGCCCTCGAGCTTGAGGTTGCCGCGGTTGATGTGGTCGAACACCCGGCCGGGCGTGCCCACGATGATCTGCGTGCCCTCCTCGAGGGCGTCCTCCTGCTGCTTCATGGAGGCACCGCCGTAGATGGCGGCCACCTTGACGCCCTTGTGCTTGCCCAGGGCGGCCAGCTCCTCGGACACCTGGAGCGCCAGCTCGCGGGTGGGGCAGAGGATGAGGGCGCGCACCCGCTTGTCCTCGGCGGAAATCTTCTCCAGCAGGGGGAGGCCGAAGGCGGCCGTCTTGCCCGTGCCGGTCTTGCTGCGCACGATGAGATCCCTGCCCGCCATGACGGGGCCAAAGGCCTTGGCCTGGACAGGGGTGGGGTTGGTATAGCCACGGTCCGTGATGCCGCGACGGAGGGGCTCGGACAGGTTCAGGTCATCGAAGCTGACGTCCGCGACGTACTCGGCGGGGCGCGACGGGGCTTCGGCAGTGGTTTCCGGCTGCTCCGGAGATTGGTTGTCGCTCATCAAGCTTGGGGCATAACCCCTGCATTAGGCTCTGGCAACAATCGGCTCACTTTGCTTAAGGAACCCCTCATGGCGATTGGGAGGAAGAAGACGGGAGGAACGGGGACCCGGAGCCGGGCGAAGAAGCCCTCCGCTGCCCCGCCCCCCGAGGAGGCCGAGGCGGTGGAGGCCGAATCCGCCGAGCCGGAACCGGACGCCCTGGAGCCCGCCCCCGAGGAGCTGGAGGAGGTGGAGGCCGAGGTGGAGGAGGTCGCCGCCCCCCCCCGGGCGGCCCTGGTGAAGGCGGGCGAGACGGGGCTGGCCCGGACCGACCCCCTCCAGGCCTACATGAACGAGGTGCTGCGCCACCCCCTGCTCTCCCGCGAGGAGGAGACGGCACTGGCCAGGCGCTACCGGGACACGGGGGACGTGCAGGCGGCCTACCGCCTGGTGGCGTCCAACCTGAGACTGGTGGTGAAGCTGGCCCACGAGTACCACCGCAACCCCCTGTCCCTGCTGGACCTGGTGCAGGAGGGCAACATCGGGCTGATGCAGGCGGTGAAGAAGTACGACCCCGAGCGCGGGGTGAAGCTCAGCTCCTACGCCGCATGGTGGATACGCGCCTACATCCTGCGTTACATCATGGACAACTGGAAGATGGTGAAGCTGGGGACGACGGAAGCCCAGCGGAAGCTCTTCTTCAAGCTGCGCCAGGAGCAGGACAAGTTGATGGCGCAGGGCTTCGATGTGACGCCGAAGATGCTGGCCGAGCGCCTCAACGTCACCGAGCAGGACGTGGTGGAGATGGACCAGCGGCTGGGCCACGACGAGATGTCGCTGGACGCGCCGGTGGGAGGAGACGATTCGTCGGCGACGCGGATGGACCGGTTCCTGCCGTCCTCGTCGGTGGGGGCGGAGGAGCGGCTGGGCAACGAGCAGCTCAAGGCGCTGTTCCGCGAGAAGATGCAGGAGTTCGCGAAGTCGCTCGAGGGCAAGGAGCGCTACATCTTCGAGAACCGGCTGATCGCCGACGAGCCGTTGACGCTCCAGGACATCGGCGACAAGTACGGGGTGAGCCGCGAGCGGGCCCGGCAGATCGAAGCGGCGCTCATCAACCGGATGCGCGAGTACATGCGCGAGCACATTCCGGACTTCGACCTGGTGGCCAACCCGAAGGGGTGAGCGGGCCCGGGGCGGCGGGCTACTGCGCGGTGTAGCGCCGGTGCCGGCCGCGGAAGTGCTTGTCGAGGTAGTCCTCCAGCCCGGGGCCCTTCTCTCCACCGGCGGCGGCGAGCAGGGCGTGTGCCCCATCCACCACCGCGAGTGCCTCCTCGAGGGACACCTCGCCCTCGGAGAGCGCGCTGAAGAGGTGGCAGTGGTAGCGGCGGCAGCCCTCGGGGCGCTGGGCGTAGGCGGTGCACGTCTTCCCGTCCAGGGCGGCGCAGCGCTGCGGGAGGAGGGGCGTGCCGTCCTCGCGCTCCTTCACGGGCAGCCCCAGGGCCTTGAGGGGGCCGGCCTCGGTGCGCCGGAGCGGGACATGGGTGAAGAGGGTGCCGTCGCAGCACAGGCCACAGCGCAGGCACAGCGTGGAGAGGGACATCGGGGCACGGCTTCCGGGGAGCGAGGAGCCCCCTTGCTAGGGGTGAACGGCCTGCCAGGCAAGGGGCTCGTCGTGTGCCTCAGCCCTTCTTGGGCTCGACGTAGTCGCGGAACGTCGCGACCTCCTCGAGGCGGGCGTCGGCGTAACCCCAGTGCTCGACATCCACGTTGTACTGCCCCTTGGCGATCAACATTCCCCGGCAGAGCTTCTTCTTCTCGGGCTCGTTGTGCTGGTTGCGGGCCCGCTCGAGCAGCTCGTCCCAGACCCAGCGGGGCACATGGTCTCTCTGGCCCGGGTAGCTGAAGCGGTAGAAGGTGAGATGGGCCAGGAGCACCTCCCAATGCGGGTCGAACCGCCGCATCAGGTGCTTCCAGTCCATCTGCTTGCCGCGCGCGAGGATGAGGTGGCTGATGTCCGTGCCGTCGAAGCGCTCGCGCTCGCACACGAAGGCCTTGGACCAGATGATGTCCTCGGGCGGCGCCACCAGGATGGGCAGCCCGTGGATGACGCCCGGGTGGGCCTCGTCGATCCAATGGTCATCCACGATGGCCACGCCGTTGCCCGAGCTGAAGATGAGATCGGCGAAGTACTCGTCGTTGGCGTAGGCCTTCGCGATCCATACGGGGTCGTGCATCTTCGTCTGGAAGCCCATGGAGCCCAGGGCCTCCATGGCGCGCTCCACGTGCTCGCGCTTGAGGAAGAGGTCCAGGTCCTTGGTGTCGCGGTAGATGCCCGTGTAGAGGTGCAGCGCGTAGGCGCCCGCGACCACGAAGGGAATCTCCGCGTTCTTGAGCGTGCTGAGCGCCAGCAGGTGCGCGCCACGCTCGATGGGAGGACGCTGGTCCGCCTGCATCGGGGGCGGCGCCTTGCTGGGCTTGCTCAACGGCCTGGAGGAGTCCTGGCTGCTGTCCTGCCCCACAGTCGGATTGTCGGTCTGTTGAACGGTCATGGCACGCTCTCGGTGTCCTGGCAGGTAGGTTAGGGATGCGGATTTCCGGGGGCAGGAGGACCCTCGGGGGCTCCTGCCCGCCCGGCCGCTCCCCAGGCAGGGGGTGTCAGCTCGGGCTCGCCCAGAGCGCCGTCCCCGGCTCCGAGCCATTCACCTGCCGCTCCGCGTGGCGGTAGGCGCGCGCCTTGCTCGGCGCATCCACCTTCATCTGCTCGCCGCGAGGGCCCTGGAGCTCCAGGTGGTAGCCCTGCTCCCGCTGGCCCTCGTTGGCGATGCTCCAGCCCGCCTGCTTGATGTGCTTCTTGCACACGCGCTCGCGTCCCTTCATGGCCCTCTCCTTGTCCTTTTTGTCGCGGCCATGACGGGCCGCGTCACGAAGGTGGAGGATTCGTCCGCTCCGGCGCGGCTGCATGCCGTTCCCGGGGTTTCAAGCTCGGATGCCCGCCCATCGGCCCGGCGCGCGGGGGTGGATGGCCGCCAGGTTCCCACGGGGCGCCGGAGGGGAGCGCCTCGTGGCGTGTCCGCCGGGCCCTCCAGCACGGGTGGCGGCCCTGGCACCCGGGGACAGGGGAGTCCCATGGTGAAGGGGACGGAGGAGACGACCATGGCACTGCCCAAGCACCTGGACGACGCGGCCGACCGGCTGCACGAAGCCTTCGCACGCATCGAGGACGCTCGCGCGAAACCGACGAGCCCGGAGAGTCTGCGCGAGTGGTTGAACGCACTCACGGACTACGCGCAGGCGTTGATGGACCTGCACGAGTTCAGCAACGAGTCCGTCCACGAGAAGCTGCACGTGCTCTCGGGTCTGCTCAAGCTGCAGTCCTTCCCGGAGAATCCCGTGCAGGACCTGGAGCCCCAGCAGCCGATGACACCCGGCAGCTGAGCGAGCCGCGTCACGCTCCGCGCCGCGCCGGCATGCCGCCGAAGGGCCACTCGAAACCGGGGTACCGGACGAGCTCCGGTGCCTTGCGGCTTTGCCATGCGAACGCCTCGCCGGGGCGCATCAGCAGCGCCTGGGGTCCGTGCCCCACCTGCCGGCGCACCTGCTTCAACCGCTCGGGGTACGGGTCCGCGTCGGGATTCTCGTCCATCGTGCTGGCGCCACTCACCGGCTCGCCCGGGTAGCCCGGGTAGCGCGGCCCCATGCCCTCGCGCCAGTACCAGGGCGCGCCTCCGTCCGCGCAGGGCACCACGTAGCGCGCGCCGAGCAGCTCGCCATAGTGCAGCGCCTCCTCCGGCCCGGCCATGAGCTGCTGTGGCTTCCCGAGCGCCTCCACGGGCACGTCCACGAGATAGGCGTCCAGCGTGGTGTAGCCGAAGAAGAGGGGCTCGAGCCGGAAGCCGCGCACGCCGCAGAAGAGCACGTCCACGGGCGCTTCCTTCCGCAGGGCGCGGCAGACGGTGCGCATGTCTCCGCGCACGTCGTGCCCGGCATCGGCGAAGAAGGCGGCGGAGAAGCCCGGCGCACGCACCAGCCAGGTGTTTCCCTCGTTGAAGAGCTCCGGGTAGAGGCCCTCGCCGTCGGTGGGCTGCTCGCCGTGGAAGGGCAGGGCGCGCACGGTGATGTCGCCCACGAGCCGCTCTTCGCCCCAGCGCAGCGCCTCGACGCGGGTGTAGCCGAGCTGTTGCAGCCGCAGCACGCAGTCGGTGGAGAAGAGGCTCTCGCGCTCCACCGCGGGGACGAAGATGCGTGTGTCGCGCGGCAGCTGCAGCAGCGAGCCCAGGTGGAAGTGATCTCCGTGCGAGTGGGTGATGACGACGGCGTCCACCTGCCCGAGGTCCCTCGGCTGCATGGGCGGATAGTCCGGCCGGTCGAGCCGGCTCGCGGGGCGGAAGTACGGGTCCACCAGGACGCGCGCCTGGGCGCTCGATACCAGCACGGTGTTGTGGCCCACGAAGAGGGCGCCGGGCGCGGGCACGTCCATGGGGCCGTCGTGGCGCACGAGCCAGCCCGCGCTGGACATGTCCGCGAGCAGCTCGCCCACGGCGGGCACGGCCGAGAGGGTGCGCAGCTCGGCGCGGGTGGCACCGCGCGCGAGCGAGGCGAAGAGCTCGGCGAGGGCGGGCCACTCGCGGGCCTTCACGGGGAAGTCGAGCCCCTGCTCCTCCTGGCGCAGGTGGAGGATGCGGGGCTTGTGCCGCGTCGCGTCGGGGAAGAGCACCTCGTGGCGCAGCGGGCGCCGGCCTCCGCGCCGCCGGCCCTCGTCGCAGAGCGCGGCATAGCCGGGCGTCTCCTCCAGCCAACGCACGAGCGCCTTCGCTTCCCGAAGCGAGCGCTCGGGTCCCAGCTCGGCGAGGCGTTGCTTGAGAGGGACATGGGCGTGCCGCACGGGCCGTGCGGTGGGGCCCTGGATGCTGCACCCCAGGTCCTCGTGGTGCTCGGCCTCCGTACGAGCGGAGGCGAGGACGGCGAGGCTGACGCCACGGTGGAGGGTGAGCCGCATGGTGATGCTGCTAGCAGACTTGCTTGCCCGCTCCCATCCTTTCCGATGATGCTCCGCGGCCGACCGGGAGCAGGGGCCGGAGGGAAGAGGCAGGCGCATCCGGTGGGCTCGACGTTCCCGTCATTCTTGTGGAGGGGGAGATGAATAGCTTCTTGAGGATGATTCCCGTCATGGTGGCGGGGCTCCTCCTGCTCGGTGCCGCGAGGCCGGAGGGCGCACCATCCCTCAGCCCCTACAGGCACTACGACAGCAACACCTTCATCCACGGCAACTTCAAACCCTCCTTCCAGAAGCAGTGGAAGGCCAGTGCCGAGCGTCTGAAGAACCCTCCGTCCGAGGGAGCGGTGATGCTGCCGCTCGCGGTGTCCTCGTTCCGCAAGGTGACCGACCCCGTCCTGCCCAAGCGGCTCGCCGAGAGCGTGAAGTCGCTCGGCCCGGAGGAGCGCGCGGGGCTCGAGGGCGCCCTGCTGCAGCTGTACAAGGGGTATGAGCAGACGTTGGATCAACAGGATCAACCGCAGCTGAAGAACAACCTCGCGGGGGCCTTCAACTTCCTCTTCACGTCCTCGTTCTGCGCGCTCCGCAATGGCCAGGAGCTGACGGGCGTGCAGCAGCAGTCCATGCTGGAGCAGATCAACGCGGCCATCGGCATGGGGCTCAAGGACCGGCGCATGTCGGACCGGGACAAGCAGGAGCTGTACGAGTCGGTGGTGCTCTCGGGCAGCATCATCCTCGGGCTCTACAACGAGGGGCGAGACAAGGGGCGCTCGGACCTGATGAGGGAGTCGCGCGAGCTGGCCAAGGAGCTGCTGGACGAGATGATGGGCATCCGCATCGAGAAGGTGCACGCCGAGGACACCGGCGTGTGGATCGAATGAAGGGTCTTGGGCAGTCCGTGGCCTCCATCGAAAACATCGAGTGACACCATGAACCTGACCCTCCTGAACACCGACGAGACCATCAGCAAGCTCGTCTCGCTCATCAAGAACGCGCGCAAGCACGTGGTTCTCGTCTCCCCCTACGTCACGCTGGGGAAGGAGGACCGGATCGGACAGGCCATCCGGGCGGCGCTGAGCAACAAGGTCTCCGTCACCCTGATCTTCCGGCTCGATGACGATCTCCAGGCTTTTGCCCGGACGTTCAGTGAGTATCTCCAGGAGCTCAAGGAGCGGGGCCTTCAGATCCGCCTCCTCCCCAAGCTTCATGCGAAGCTGTACTGGTCGGAGTCCGAGGTCATCATCTCCTCGTTGAACCTGCTCTCTTCCTCGTTCCTCTCCAGCATCGAGGTGGGGCTCTGGTCTCAGGAGCCAGCGGATGTCTCCGAGGTGCGGGAGTTCATTCGCAAGGAGATCGAGCCGCACCTGCTCTCTCGCGAAGACATCCAGAGGCGCTTTGGCATCAAGGCTGACGGAGACACCCGCGCTCCCAGGAGTGCCAGGCAGGCGGAGCGTTCTCGCGCTCCCGCAGTGGTGCAGGGGTTCTGCATCCGGTGCGCCGTGGAGATCGAACTCGACCCCGAGAAGCCATACTGCTGGGACCACTACCAGAAGTGGGCCGAGTACGGGAACGCGGACTACGAAGACAGCTACTGTCATGGTTGTGGCGATGACTTCCCGGCCACCATGAACAAGCCGCTGTGCCGGAGCTGTTACCGGAAGATGCGCGACTGAGAGGGGGGCGCTGGAGCGGAGTTGTGCGCCTCCTGGGCGCGTTCTTCACGAACCTGTCCAACAGTTGGAGTGCGCCAGGCGAAGCCTGGGTGAGGAGGAAGCGATGTAGGAGCGGAAACTTCACGAAGGGACCCTGCGGGTTCAAACCCCGCCCGGCAAAGGAGGCCGCCAGCCGGAAGCGAGTCTTGCGTGGTGCCGGGGAGAC
>NZ_DASUNC010000118.1:0-28618 GCF_036277355.1 Archangium sp. | reverse complement strand
CCGAGGAGATCGACCGCGAGGAGCAGAAGGACACCAAGCTGCGCATCCCGCGGCCCTCGGAGATCAAGACCACGCTCGACGAGTACGTGATCGGCCAGGAGCGGGCCAAGAAGATCCTCGCGGTGGCGGTGCACAACCACTACAAGCGCATCGAGTCCAAGGTGCAGCTGGACGACGTGGAGCTGCAGAAGAGCAACATCCTGCTGCTGGGCCCCACCGGGAGCGGCAAGACGCTGCTGGCGCAGACGCTGGCGCGCATCCTCAACGTCCCCTTCGCCATCGTCGACGCCACCACCCTCACCGAGGCGGGGTACGTGGGCGAGGACGTGGAGAACATCATCCTGCGCCTGCTGCAGAACGCCGATTTCGACGTGGCGCGGGCGGAGAAGGGCATCGTCTACATCGACGAGATCGACAAGATCGCCCGCAAGTCGGAGAACCCCTCGATCACCCGCGACGTGTCGGGCGAGGGCGTGCAGCAGGCGCTGTTGAAGATCATCGAGGGCACCATCGCCAACGTGCCGCCCAAGGGGGGCCGCAAGCACCCGCAGCAGGAGTTCCTGCAGGTGGACACGACGAACATCCTCTTCATCTGCGGCGGCGCCTTCGGCGGGCTGGAGCAGATCATCGAGCGGCGGCTGGGTGGCCGCAGCCTGGGCTTCGGCGCGGACATCCAGTCCAAGAAGCAGCGCAACCTCACCGAGCTGCTCAAGCACGTGGAGCCGGAGGATCTGCTGAAGTTCGGAATGATTCCGGAGTTCATCGGCCGCCTGCCCATCGTGACGGCGCTCGAGGAGTTGGACGAGCCGGCGCTGGTGAACATCCTCAGCCAGCCGAAGAACGCGCTGACGAAGCAGTACAAGAAGCTCTTCGAGCTGGACGGCATCTCGCTGAAGTTCACGGACGGGGCGCTCAAGGCGATTGCCTCCGAGGCCATCCGCCGCAAGGCGGGAGCGCGCGGCCTGCGCTCCATCCTGGAGAGCGCGATGCTGGACGTGATGTACGAGCTGCCCTCGCGCAAGACGGCTCGCGAGGTGGTGATCTCCGAGGAGGTCATCCTCAAGAAGAGCGAGCCGGTGGTGCTCCACTCCCAGGAGAACAAGGAAGCGGAGCCCAAGAAGGAGAGCGCGTAGGCGCCCGCGCGCCCAGGCGCTCGAGAACCCCTCTCCCTCCGGGAGAGGGACGGGGTGAGGGTATCCGGGCCCCGGGTTGAGCCCGAGCCCCCACCGCGCGTCACGGACGCCCCCGCCAGTCCCGCACTTTTCGTGGGACGGACGGGGGCGTTGCCTTATCTGCTGTCCCTCGCAAGGAGACGAAGCGGATGAAATACCCGGCCACGCGGACCGAGGCGGTGGTGGACACCCTGCACGGGGTGGAGGTGGCGGACCCGCACCGATGGCTCGAGGACGAGCAGTCCCCCGAGGTGCAGGCGTGGATGAAGGCCCAGGACGCCTTCGCCCGGGAGCACCTCGAGCGTTTCCCCGGCCGCGAGGCCCTGCGGCGGCGCTACACGGAGCTCTTCTACGTGGAGTCCCTGTCCGCGCCCGCGGTGCGGGGCAACCGCTACTTCTACGTCCGCACCCACAAGGACAAGGAGAAGGCCGTCGTCTACTGGCGCGAGGGCGAGAAGGGCGAGGAGCGCGTCCTGCTGGACCCGAACACCTGGAGCCCGGACGGCACGGTGTCCCTGGGCGTGTGGGTGCCCTCGTGGGACGGCCGGAAGGTGGCCTTCAGCCGCAAGCCGAACGCGGCGGATGAGGCCATCCTCCACGTGCTGGACGTGGACACGGGCAAGTGGAGCGAGGTGGACGTCATCGAGGGGGCCAAGTACGCCTCCCCGAACTGGACGCCGGACAACCAGTCCTTCTACTACGCGTGGCTGCCCACGGATCCGTCCATCCCCGTGGCCGAGCGGCCCGGCTACACCGAGCTGCGCCTGCACCGGCTCGGCACGGACCCCAAGACGGACACCCAGGTGCACCCGCGCACGGGGGATCCGAAGACGTTCCTCGGCGGCAACGTCACCCGGGACGGCAAGTACCTCTTCGTCTACATCACCCGCGGCTGGAGCGAGAACGACGTCTGGTGGAAGCGGGTGGGGGAGAAGGACTTCCGCCTGCTGGTGAAGGGCGAGGGCGCCCGGTACTCGGTGGACGTCTGGGAGGACGCCTTCTACATACAGACGGACGAGGGCGCGCCCATGGAGCGCGTCTTCAAGGTGTCTCCCGAGCGGCCCGAGCGCCCGGCGTGGAGGGAACTGGTCCCCGAGGACCCCTCGGCCGCGCTGCAGGGCATCAACATCGTGGGCGGCCACCTGGCGCTGGCGTACCTGAAGGACGCCACCACGCGGGTGCGGCTGGTGACGCTCGAGGGCCAGCCGGTGCGCGACGTGGCGCTGCCGGGCCTGGGCGCGGCGAGCAACCTCTACGGCCTGGAGGATCGGGATGAGGCCTGGTTCGTCTACAGCTCCTTCAGCACCCCGCCACAGGTCTACAAGACGTCCGTGTCCAGCGGGCGGGTGGAGCTGTGGGCCCGGGTGGAGCTGCCCATCGAGCCGGAGCGCTACACGGTGGAACAGGCCTTCTTCCGCTCCAAGGACGGCACGCGGGTGCCCCTCTTCCTGGTGCACCGCAAGGACCTGAAAAAGACGGGGGACAACCCGACGCTCCTCTACGGCTACGGCGGCTTCAACGTGAGCATGCTGCC
This sequence comes from Archangium sp., assembly GCF_036277355.1. Taxonomy (GTDB): domain Bacteria; phylum Myxococcota; class Myxococcia; order Myxococcales; family Myxococcaceae; genus Archangium. Next base: position 25,912 of record NZ_DASUNC010000118.1, on the reverse strand, counting down.
GTCGTTCCGCTCCAGCATCTACCCGTGGCTGGACGCCGGGGGCGTGTACGTGGTGGCCAACCTGCGCGGGGGAGGGGAGTACGGGAAGGCCTGGCACGAGGCCGGCCGCCTGGAGCGCAAGCAGAACGTCTTCGACGACTTCCACGCGGCGGCCGAGTTCCTCATCCGCGAGGGCTATACCCGGCCCGACAAGCTGGCCATCTGCGGCGGCAGCAACGGCGGCCTGCTGGTGGGGGTCGCCATGACCCAGCGCCCGGAGCTCTTCGGGGCGGTGGTGTGCCAGGTGCCCCTGCTGGACATGGTGCGCTACCACCTGTTCGGCAGCGGCAAGACGTGGATTCCGGAGTACGGCACGGCGGAGAAACCCGAGGACTTCCGGGTGCTTCACGCCTACTCGCCCTTCCACCACGTGAGGCCGGGCGTGCGCTACCCGGCCCTCCTGATGATGGCCGCGGACCACGACGACCGGGTGGACCCCCTGCACGCCCGTAAATTCGTGGCCCGGGTACAGAACGCGGGACATGACGCGCCCGCCCTGTTACGTATCGAAGCCAACGCGGGACACGGTGGGGCGGACCAGGTGGCCAAGGCCATCGAGTCCAACGTGGACCTCTACAGCTTCCTCTTCGAGGTGCTGGGCGTTCAGGCGGGCGGCATTGCATCCGCTGCGAACGCAAATCGGGCCCGCTAAACCAGCGGCCGGACACCCGATGGCCCCCAGGGTGTTCCCTTGCTTGCAGGCCAACGTTCCCCATCTTTCACCCGGGGAACGGCCGCCGGAGGGGCCGTGTTATAGAGACCGTCTTACCTGTCCGTACTCTCGGTGTGCGGGCGGGCAACTTTACCAGGGGCTTGCAACCAAGGGTGGCAAGCAGGCAGGTGGCGAATACATGTTCTTCGGACGAGACGACAAGAGGGATGCCCAGAAGCGTGGGAGCACCGTACCGCTCCTCCCGCTGCGGGACATCATCGTGTTTCCGCACATGGTGGTCCCGCTGTTCGTCGGCCGGGAGAAGTCCATCGCGGCGCTGAAGGACGCGATGGCCCACAAGGGCCCCGACGACAAGGCCGTCATCCTCCTGGCCGCCCAGAAGAAGGCCAAGACGAATGACCCGACGGCGGAGGACATCTTCCACTTCGGCACCATCGGCCACGTCATCCAGCTCCTCCCGCTGCCCGACGGCACGGTGAAGGTGCTCGTGGAGGGCGTGCGGCGGGCGCGCGTGAAGAAGTTCATGCCCAACGACGCCTTCTTCATGGTCGAGGTGGAGGAGGTCGAGGAGCAGAGCGAGAAGTCCGTGGAGCTCGAGGCGCTCGTGCGCAGCGTGCACTCGGTCTTCGAGGCCTTCGTCAAGCTCAACAAGCGCATCCCGCCCGAGATGCTCATGCAGGTGGCGAGCATCGACGACCCGGCGCGCCTCGCGGACACCATCGTCGCCCACCTGTCGCTCAAGCTGAACGACAAGCAGGCGCTGCTCGAGACGGAGAGCCCGGCCAAGCGCCTGGAGAAGCTCTACGAGCTGATGCAGGGTGAGATCGAGATACTGCAGGTCGAGAAGAAGATCCGCACCCGCGTCAAGAAGCAGATGGAGAAGACCCAGAAGGAGTACTACCTGAATGAGCAGATGCAGGCCATTCAGAAGGAACTGGGTGAGCGCGACGAGTTCAAGAACGAGATCCAGGAGATCGAGGAGAAGCTCAAGAACAAGCGGATGAGCAAGGAGGCCACGCTCAAGGTCAAGAAGGAGCTGAAGAAGCTCCGGATGATGAGCCCGATGAGCGCCGAGGCCACCGTCGTGCGCAACTACATCGACTGGATCATCAGCCTGCCCTGGTACGAGGAGACCCAGGACCGTCTGGATGTCGTCGAGGCCGAGCGGGTGCTCAACGAGGACCACTACGGCCTCAAGCGCCCCAAGGAGCGCATCCTCGAGTACCTGGCCGTGCAGCAGCTGGTGAAGAAGCTCAAGGGCCCCGTGCTCTGCTTCGTGGGGCCCCCGGGCGTCGGCAAGACGTCGCTGGCGCGCTCCATCGCCCGCGCCACCGGCCGCAAGTTCGTGCGCCTGTCCCTGGGCGGCGTGCGGGACGAGGCCGAAATCCGTGGCCACCGGCGCACGTACATCGGCGCCATGCCGGGCAAGCTCATCCAGTCGCTCAAGAAGGCGGGCAGCAACAACCCCGTCTTCCTGCTCGATGAGATCGACAAGATGTCCACCGACTTCCGCGGCGACCCGAGCGCGGCGCTGCTGGAGGTGCTGGACCCCGAGCAGAACCACAACTTCAATGACCATTACCTCGACCTCGACTACGACCTGTCGAAGGTGATGTTCATCTGCACCGCGAACACGATGCACAACATCCCCGGTCCTCTGCAGGACCGCATGGAGGTCATCCGGATCGCGGGGTACACCGAGCCCGAGAAGCTCAACATCGCGCGGCGCTACCTGATCCCCAAGGAGCAGGAGGCCAACGGGCTCGCGGACCTGAAGATCGACATCACCAGTGACGCGCTGCGGACCATCATCCACCGCTACACGCGGGAGTCCGGGGTGCGCTCGCTGGAGCGTGAGATCGGCGGCGTGTACCGGAAGATCGCCCGCGACATCCTGAAGAACGGCCGGCGCGACATCGTGGTCGACCGCAAGCAGGCGATGAAGTACCTGGGCACCCCGCGCTTCCGCTACGGCGTGGCCGAGCGCGAGGACCAGGTGGGCATCGTCACGGGTCTCGCGTGGACGGAGATGGGAGGAGAGATCCTCACCACCGAGGCCACGGTCATGCCGGGCAAGGGCAAGCTCATCATCACCGGCAAGCTGGGCGAGGTGATGCAGGAGTCCGCCCAGGCGGCCATGTCCTACGTGCGCACGCGGGCCGATCGCTTCGGCATCGACCGCAAGATGTTCGAGAACTACGACATCCACGTGCACCTGCCCGAGGGCGCGATTCCCAAGGACGGTCCGTCGGCCGGTGTGACCATGTGCACGGCGCTCGTGTCCGCGCTCACCCGCATTCCGGTGCGCAAGGACGTGGCCATGACGGGTGAAATCACCCTGCGCGGCCGGGTGCTGCCCATCGGCGGCCTCAAGGAGAAGACGCTCGCCGCCCACCGCGCCGGCATCAAGACCGTCCTCATCCCCAAGGCCAACAAGAAGGACCTGAAGGACATCCCGAAGAAGATCCGCTCCCAGTTGCGCATCGTCCCCGTGGAGTTCGTGGACGACGTGCTGCGCGAGGCCCTCCTCCTGGAGAAGCCCGAGGAGTTCGGCCGCAGGGCGGAGTCGTCCAAGAATTCGGACTCGGTCGGCGCGCCGCAGGCACCGGCCTCGGCCCCGGCGTAGCGGCGACGGGACAGGGCTCGAAGTGATTCGAGGGCCTCGGGGATTCCCCCCGGGGCCCTTTTTCATGGGCTTGGTCGCGAGACGGATTCATTGTAGGAGTTCACTCTCAGTGTTCCTGTGCGCCGGAGCGTTCCTTCCTGGCTGTTCACCGCAGGTGCGTGGAGTGGCTTCATGAATCGTTCACCTTCGACTTCCTCCACCCCGCTGCATGGGGTTGCTTCGTTCTTCGTCCGCTCGTTGCTCCTGGGGCTCCTCGTGGTGGGAGGCGCTGGCTGCGATGCACGCGATCCGGGCGCGCTCAAGGCGGTGAACATCGGGTTTCCACCGGGCGCCCGCGGCCTGGGCGCGCTCGCCGTTTCGCCCGAGGGGCGTCCCTTCGTGCTCATGTCCTCCAGCTCGTCCAGCGCGTTGTGGGAGCTCGAGGGGTCGCTGGAGGAGGACACCCAGGTCTGGGTGCGGCGCGAGCTGGCCGTCACGCCGCAGGATCTCCTCGGCTTCGTGGAGGGGGTGGGCCTCATCGGCTACGCCTTCAGCGGGGACCGCCCCGTCTACCTCGGCATCACCGACGAGGGGGCCACGCCATTGGCCAGGTGGGTGGACGGCACGCCGGTCCTGCCCTTGTGGGTGTCGGAGAACGGCACGGTGCTCGGTGTGTCGAAGCTCGCCTACCCGCAGTCGCGGCTGCTGCGCCTCGCGCCGGGAGCGTCGGCGTGGGAGGAGATTGCCGGCACGGAGCCGAGCTTCGGGATGGGGACGGTCATCGCGAGCGCCGTCCTGCATCCCAATGGGAAGCTCTATGCCACCAATGGCTCGCGCATCTTCGAGCTCCCGACGGACCTGTCGGGCGCGACGAAGCTGTTCGACTGCGACACGCGCGAGCTCGGCTCCTGCGGGGTGAGCTCGCGCCTCGTCCATGGGGGCATCCGGCTCGCCGGGGATGGCACGCTGACGATCGCCATGGCCAACGACGAGGTGGAGTTGTACTCGTTCCGGCCGGGCGACCGGCGGCTGACGAAGCGCGCGGTGGTGCGCTCGCCCATCAATGAGCAGTCGTACTTCGGCAGGGCCCAGGGCCTGGTCGTCGACCGCAAGGGCAACGCCTATGTGGTGATGCGTACCGAGCAGGTGGGGGGAGAAGGGCATGTGCTCGCCCACCGCCCCGGCGCCGCGCAGACCGAGTGGGTGACGGTGGTGACCGGGCTGCCTCGCGTGCTGCACCTGCAGATGGACCAGAAGGACGGCATCTGGCTGTGGGACAGCAGTGACAGCTACACGGGCCTGTGGAAGCTGGTGCCCTCGTCGACGCAGTGCCCCCGGTGCGGAGAGACCGAGCCATGAGCGCCTCTCGCTTCTGGAGTGGATGGGGGCTGGTGGTGTTGCTTTCCGGGTGCGGATTGAGCGGGCCCAAGCCCATCGACCTGACGGCCCTCGAGGAGCTCGCGTCGTTCAAGACCTCGTCCTCGCCCACGGGCTCCGCTTTCGACGTCGAGGTGCTCGAGGACCTCGCCTTCGTGCGCGACAGCTATGGCTTCCAGGTGTACCGCCTCCACTCCGGCCTCGACGCGGAGAATGTGGCGAGCGCGCGTGTGGAGCCCCAGTCTCCGCAGGGCAGCAACCACCTCGCCGTGAAGAAGGGGCTGGTGGCGCTGGGCCATGGCTCCCGCGTGGTGCTCTTCGCGTACGAGGAGGGGACTCCGCCCCGGCAGATCTCCGCGGTCCAGGTGGGCAGCACCGGGGTGGGCCAGCTCGTCTTCGACGGGAACTGGCTCTACTTCGCCAACCACGACACGGGCGTGCGCCGCATGGATGTGTCGGATCCGCTGGCGCCCGGCTTCCCGGAGACCGTCACGCCAGTCCATGCGCAGTCCATCCTGCTCGCGGGAGGGAAGCTGTACGCGGGCGGTGCCAATGGGTTGACCATCGTCTCGCTGGAGGGGGGGCTGCGCACGCTCGGAAGCGTGAAGGTCCCGATGATGAGCGACCTGGTGCTGTACGAGGGCCGGTGGCTGTACGGCTCGGTCGGTGATGTGGGGGACTTCGCCGTCATCGACGTGGCGGACCCGGCGGCGCCTCGGGTCGTGTCTCCGGGCTACGGCTCGGGGGTCAATGCCAATGGCATGCTGCTCCATGGCTCGCAGCTCATCGTGGCCGCCAACAACGGGCTCCTGCGCGACCATGACCTGAGCAAGCCCGAGGAGCCGGTGGAGCGGCACTACGAGATACCGGTGAAGCGCTACCCCACGTCGGTGACCTTCGACATGGAGCTGGCGGGAGAGTTCCTGCTGCTCGCGCACCAGCAGGGGTTCTTCGTCTTCCGATACTGAGGGCCTGTTCGTCCCAGGGGTAGACCCTCACCCCGGCCCTCTCCCAGAGGGAGAGGGCTAGGGTGAGGGTGTTTCCTCGCTCGGTGGTCGCATGCCGCACTGTGGGCGCGGTACAACCCCGCCTCCGTGGCTCCGCGCTCGTTCCGACTCGCCTTGATGCTCGTCCTGGTCCTCGTGGCCGGAGGCTGCCGTTGTGGCTTCCAGCCCGACCCTGGCGTCAAGGTCGTCGTCCCCGCGATGCCCACCACGCTCGACTGGAGCTACTCGGACCCCCATAGCTGGGCCAACTACCCCGTCATGCTCGCCACCCAGCGCGGGCTCACCACGCTCGCGCCGGACCACTCCGTCCAGCCCGGGCTCGCCGAGCGTTGGGAGCGCTCCCGCACCGCCACCGGCCAGGAGGTCTACACCTTCCATCTCCGCCAGGACGTGCACTGGTCCGATGGTGTCACCCCCCTCACCGCCCAGGACTTCGTCATCGGCTGGCACCGCGCCCTCCAGGGCCGCGAGCGCGGAGAACTGGCCGACCTCGCCGGATCCGATGAGGTGCTCGACCTCCAGGAGAAGGGCGCTCCCCCCGAGCAGTTGAAGGCCGCCCTCGCTCGCACCGGCGTCGAGGCGCTCGACCCGCACACCCTCCGCGTCACCCTGGCCCGCCCGCGCAATTACTTCCTCGCGCGCCTCGCCAACGTGTACCTCTTCTTCCCCGCGCCCTCCGCCGTGCTCGCCGGCAAGACCGAGGAGCAGGTGCGCGACTACTTCGACCGGCCTCGCGAGGGCCACCCCCTGGCCCTCGGCCCCTACCGCGTGGAGAACTGGGACCGCGCCGGGGAGCGCGTGCGGCTCGTCCACAACCCGCACTCCGCCTTCCAGCCGCCGCTCGCCCCCGGTGAGCGCCCGGCGCCCGTGCTCACCCTCCTGAAGTCCGAGATCGGCCCCGCCCTCTACGAGCGCGGCCGCGTGGACTTCGTCTTCGTGGACAGCGCCGTGGCCCTCCAGGGCCGCCGCCCGGAGGACCTCCAGCGCGAGCCGCTCCTCTCCACCTACTTCCTCGCCATCAACACCGAGCGCCCCCCGCTCGACCGGCCCGAGGTGCGCCGCGCCCTCTCCCGCGCCATCGACCGCGAGGCCCTCATGAAGGGGCTGCTGCCCGCCGCTCGTCCCAGCCACGTCCTCCTCCCGCCCGAGTTGCCCGGCGCCGCTTCTCCCGAGGAGGCCGCGCGCCTGCCCCACTTCGACCCCGAGCGCGCCCGCGCGGAGCTCGCCAACGTCCCCGGACTGGACCGGCCGCTGCGGCTCGTCTACCGCTCGGGAGATTCCTTCGTGCCCGAGGTGGCCATCGCCGAGCGCCTCGCCGCGCAGCTCGCCGCCGTGGGGGTGAAGGTGACGCTGGATGCGCGCTCGGACTTCTCCGCCGAGGTGGCCCGCCGCTCCGCCGAGGGTCCTCGCGCCTACGATCTCTACCTGCGCCGCCTCGGCGCCGACTACGCGCACCCCAACACCTTCTTCACCCTCTTCGAGCGCACCGGCCTCCACCAGACGGGCTGGGAGACGCAGCAGGGCGGCGAGCCCATGGACCGCTTCGAGCGGCTCCTCGACGAGGCCGACGCCGAGCCCGACGAGGCCCGCTCGCGCGCCCTCTACGTCCAGGCCCAGGCGGTGCTGCTCGACGAGATGGCCGTCATCGCGCCGCTCTACCACCCGGACCGCTACTTCCGGACGCGGGCCTCCCTGCGCGGCGTGGACGTGGACCCCTTCAACTTCCTCTCCCTGCGCGAGCTGCGGCTGGGCCCGGCCCCCGCGGAGGTGCACTGAGCCATGCCTCCCGCGCTCCTGCGTCTCGGCCGGCAGCTGGTGCTCGTGCCCATCGTCGCCATCGCGTCCTACTTCCTCATGGCCGCGCTGCCCCTCACCACCGCCGACGACGCCAAGCGCCAGGTGGCTCCCGAAGTGCTCGCCTCCTACCGGAGGGATCTCGGCCTGGGACAGCCGCTCGGCTTCCTCCGCCCCTGGGAGAAGCTCTTCCGCGGCGAGCGCCTGGGCACCAGCGCCCAGGGCATCACCGGGGACGAGCTGCTGTGGAAGCTCTCCGGCAGCGTGGGCGTGGGACTCGTGGCCCTGGTGCTCGCGCTCGGGTGGGCCCTGGCCTTCGCGCTGCTCCGGGCCCGCTGGCGGCGCAGCCGGCTCTCCGTGCTCGGTGACGCGCTGCCCGCAGCGGCCTTCGGCACCCCCGTCTTCATCCCCGCGCTGCTGCTCGCCCCCGCCGTCGTGGAGCGTGGCCACCTGCTGCCCGAGCTGAGCGCCGCGCTCGTCATCTCCGTCTGGCCCGGCATCTTCCTCGGCACGCTGGTGGCGGATGCGCTCGACACCGAGCTGGCCCGCGACTACGTGCGCACCGCCCTCGGCAAGGGCCTGTCCCCGCGCGCCGTGCTGTGGCGCCACGTGCTGCCCAACGTGCTGCCCGCGCTGCTCGACGCCGTGGGCCCCGTGGCCACCGCGCTCCTCGCCGGCTCCTTCGCCGCCGAGCGCGTCTTCGGCCTGCCGTACTTCGGCCAGCTCTACGTCCTCGCCGTGCTGCAGAAGCAGGTGGCCGTCGTCGTGGTGGCCACCACCGTCTTCGCCTCGCTGCTCGTCCTCGTGGGCCTCGCCGTGGAGCTCGTGCGGCTCCTCGTGGACCCTCGCGCCCGGGAGGCCCGCTCATGAGCGCCCACCGCATCCCCACGCGCGCCTGGGTGGGCCTCGTGCTGCTCGTGGGCCTGGGCCTCGCGAGCTGGCTCGCCGGCCGTGTCTTCCCCGAGGCGCTCGCCCACACCTGTCCCCTGGGCATGGACCCCACCCACCCGGACCGCTCCGTGTGCGAGCTGGCCTTCGGCGGCCTCTGGGTCTCCCTGGCCATCGGCCTGACCGCGGGCGCCCTGTCCACCGTGCTGGGGCTCGGCGTGGCCATGAGCGCCCGGGCGGCGGGCGGCACGGTGGAGCACTGGGTGCTGCGTGCCGTGGACGCCGTCTTCGCGCTGCCGGACGTGCTGGTGGTGATGGTGCTCCAGCTCGCCGGCCAGTCCGTGCTGGACGCGGGCCACGCGGGCGGATTGGGCCCCTTCGGCCTCATGGTGGTGTCCCTGGCCCTGGTGGGCTGGGCGGGCCCGGCGCGCATGTTCCGCAACCGCCTGGCCACCCTGGAGGGCCAGGAGTTCATCGCCGCCTCGCGCGCCCTGGGCGCCGGCCGCTGGCACCTGCTGCGCGTCCACCTCTGGCCCGCCCTGCGGCCCTTCGTGCTCGCCGTCTTCCTCAGCCGCCTGCCGACCGCCATCCTCACCGAGTCCACCGTCAGCTTCTTCGGCATCGCCCGGATGGAGCCCATGTCGCTCGGCCGCTACCTCGGCACCAGCTACGCGGCCCTCATCTACGAGGGCGGCGCCCGCGTGGTGCTGCCCGCCTGGGGGCTCCTGGTGCTCCTCGTGCTCGGCGCCTCGCTCTCCTCCCAGGCACTCGGGGCAGGGACGCGCCGCGCCTGAGGGGAGCGGCGGTTCGCCCTTCCGTACGTGGCGAGTGTGGAATTGCGGGCAGTGCGGTGGACGTTGGAACCACACGAACCCCCATCCCACGAAGGTTGCCATGTCCATCGTCAACGAGGAGCTTCCCATCGCCACGGGTCACGCCCGCTCCAAGACCCGGGACGAAGACAGCCTGAAGCTGGAGCCCGTCCGGGGCACCGTTCTCATCGTCGAGGACGACCCGGCCCACCGCGAGCTGCTGGTGGAGCTGCTCACCCAGTGGGGGTACGCCCCGCTCCCCGTGGGCAGCGCCGAGGAGGCCGAGTTCGCCGTGCGCAACAAGCGCATGGACGCGGCCATCGTGGACGTCTTCCTGCCGGGACGCAGTGGCACCAACCTCATGGCCCGCTTGCGCGAGAAGTTCCCCCAGGCCGTCCTCATCGGCGTGAGCGCCATGAGCGATGCGTCCATGGCCCGCAAGTGCAAGGGGCTGGGCGCGGATCTGTTCATCGGCAAGCCGCTGGCCCCGGAGAAGCTCGCCCAGGCGCTCCAGTCCCGGCACACCAGCTGGCACTGAGCGAGCACCCCTCCGGCCTCCAGTCCAGGAGGGGTACGATTCGGTTGCGCGGAGCGGGGGAAGGGCCGACACTTCCCTCTGTGCAGACTCTCGCTCCTGGCCTCCTGGTGGCCATGCCACAACTGACGGACTCGAACTTCCGCCGCTCGGTCATCCTCATGCTCGAGCACGGCGAGGGCGGGTCCATGGGTCTCATCATCAACCGCGGGGCCTCGCTGACGCTGGGGGAGCTGGCCAAGAACCAGTCCCTCGCCATCGCCCCCGAGCGGGTGAACCAGCCCGTCTTCATGGGCGGCCCCGTGGAGAACCACCGCGGCTTCGTCCTCCACAACGTCGAGACCGTGGAGGAGAAGCACGAGGTGGTTCCCGGCCTCTTCCTGAGCCTCACGCTGGACACGCTCGGACCCCTGCTGAAGGATCCCTCGGCCCACCTGCGCTTCTGCCTGGGCTATGCCGGTTGGGGCGCCCAGCAGCTGGAGAGCGAGATCTCCTCGGGCTCCTGGCTCTATGCCGAGGCCTCCGCCCGGCCCGTACTGGAGGGAGACCCTGGCATGCTCTGGGAGAACACGCTCAAGAGCATGGCCGTGGATCCCGCGATGCTCTTGAAGGGGAAGGGACTGAACTGATGCTTGATCCAGATGCCATCCGCGAGCGGATTGCCGGCGCGCTGCCCGGCTCGGAAGTGGACGTGCGCGACACCACGGGGACCGGAGACCACTTCGAGGCCCGCGTGGTGAGCCCCGCCTTCGCGGGCAAGTCCATGGTGGAGCAGCACCAGCTGGTGTATGCGCCGCTGCAGGACTGGCTGAAGACCGGCGAGCTGCACGCGCTCGCCCTGAAGACCTACTCGCCCGAACAGTGGAAGAAGTTCGGCAATCGCTGACGAGGTAATGGAATGATGACTCCCGAGTTGAAGGCGCGTTTCGACGAGGCCGTGCGCAACAACAAGATCGTCCTCTTCATGAAGGGCAACGCGATGTTCCCGCAGTGCGGTTTCTCCGCGCGTGCGTTGCAGATCCTCCAGCAGCACGGGCAGGTGCACACGGTGGACGTGCTGGCGGACCCCGAGGTGCGCCAGGGCATCAAGGAGTACAGCAACTGGCCCACGATTCCCCAGGTGTTCATCAACGGGAAGTTCGTGGGGGGCTCGGACATCCTCATGGAGCTGGAAGAGCGCGGCGAGCTGGCGGAGATGATCGCCGGCAAGGCGCCGTGAGTCCGGCGTATTCGTCCAGGGGGACCCGCCGGGTGCCCAGAGGAGCCTGGGGCGCGTGAGGGCGGAGGAGGGAACGAATCCCATGGAAGAGGGGACCGGGCGGCTCAAGCTGCGGTCCCACAGAATCCGCATCGAGGCCGTCAAGGGGCCCGATGCGGGCAGGAGCGCCGAGCTTCCCGGGCTCTCGGTGAGTATCGGGAGCGGCGGGGACTGCGACTTCGTCCTGACGGACCCGACGGTCAGCCGGCTCCACCTGTACCTGCGCATCGAGAAGGATGCGCTCCGGGTGAGTGACGCGGGCAGCCGCAACGGCACGTGCATCGATGGCACGCAGGTGCGCGATGCCTACGCCCGGCCGGATTCACTCATCACCCTGGGCGGGACGACGCTGCGCCTGCGCATGCTCGCCGACGTGGTGGAGCTGCCGATCTCCTCCCGCGAGGCCTTTGGCCAGCTGCTCGGCCGGAGCATCGCCATGCGCCGCGTGTTCTCGCTGCTGGAGCGGGCCGCTCCCACGGACGTCACCGTGCTGCTGGAGGGCGAGACGGGGACCGGCAAGGAGTGGGCCGCCATCGGCCTGCACCAGGAGAGCCCGCGGGCCGAGGGGCCCTTCGTCGTCTTCGACTGCTCCGCCGTGGCCCCCTCGCTCATCGAGAGCGCGCTCTTCGGGCAGATGCGGGGCGCCTTCACGGGCGCGACGGTGGAGCGCCCGGGCGTCTTCGAGGAGGCCCACGGCGGGACGCTCTTCCTGGACGAGGTGGGCGAGCTGCCCCTGGAGTTGCAGCCCAAGTTGCTGCGCGCGTTGGAGTCGCGCGAGGTGCGGCGCCTGGGCGGCAGCGGCTCGCGGCGGGTGGACGTCCGGGTCATCGCCGCGACGAACCGCTCCCTGCTCCAGGACGTGGACCGGGGCCGCTTCCGCGAGGATCTCTACTACCGCCTGGCGGTCATCACCGTGCGGATGCCGCCCCTGCGCGAGCGTCTCGAGGACATCCCGCTGCTCGTCCGGCACTTCGAGAAGGGACGCACGCCGCTGCCCGGGAGCGTGGTGGATGCCTTCTGTGAGCAGAGCTGGCCGGGCAACGTCCGGGAGTTGCGCAACGCGGTGGAGCGCGCCCATGCGCTCGGCCCCCCGGAGCCCGCGGAGCCCGGTGCCAGGGCGGGCCCTGCTCCCGGCGCGCTGGGGGTGGATCTCTCCGAGCCGCTGCTCTCCGGGCGGCAGCGCGTCGCGGAGGCCTACGAGCGGGAGTACATCGAGCGCGCCCTGAAGGAGACGGGCGGCAACGTCTCGCGCGCCGCCGCGCTGGCGGGGGTGGGGCGCAAGTTCATGCAGCAGGCCATGAAGCGTCACGGGCTGCGCGGCGGCGGCGAGGACTGACGGGGCGTGCTCGCGCCGCGGCACAGGCCCTCGCCCCCCGCGCGGTACAGGAGCGCGACCTCGGTGGGCGTCAGGACGCGGTTCCACAAGGCCACCTCGTCGAGGTGGCCGTTCCACTGGCCCGTCTCGCTGGAGGAGCGGCTGCCGAGGCGCAGGGGCCGGCCGTTGTCGAGGCTTCCGGAGCGCAGGGTGGGATCGAACCGGGCCACGGCCCGGCCGTCGACGTAGAAAGTCCCTCCGTCGGGCGCCAGACGGTCCACCGTCACCGTGACGAGGTGCCAGGCGCCATCGGCGACGAAGTGCCCGGACCAGTAGTTGGTGCAGGAGACGGAGGGGTGCATCCTGCACCGGCCGGAGCCCTGTCCATCCGCGAGCTGGAAGCTCAGCCGGCCGCGGTAGAGGAACAGGCAATAGCCGCGCGTGGGGCCCGCGGCGGTGTCCTCCTGCTCGAGGCGCTTGTCGAGCACCACCCGTATCTCGCGGGTATCGGTGGTGCGCAGCCACGCGCTGACGGAGAAGGCACCGCGGCCGAAGTCGAGCGCGGCGGAAGCGGGCGCCTCGAGGTAGCCGCCGTCCAGGGCGAGCCCGTCGCGGACCCGGCCCGTCACGGTGCGGGAGGCGCCGGAGGTGCGGCCGGGGAGGGCGGCTCCCAGCACGGCGCCCGGGTCCGGCGCGTCGAGCGGGTACCAGGCCACCAGCCCGGCGGGTGGGGGGAGGCACCGGCGCTGCCCGGACTCGTGCGGGGAGGACGGGTTCTGCCGGGTGATGAAGAGCTCCGCCTCTCCCGTGTTCGTCAGCGGTGGCCCTTCCAGCGCGAGGGTCCGCTCGAAGGTCCCCGCGAGGAGGATGCGGCCCCATGGGTCCACGGCCACGCTCCGCGGCACCTGCTGGCCGGGGCCCGTGCCGTGGCGGAGCGCGAGGATGCGCCCGTCCGGCTCGAGCTCGAGCAGGAAGAGATCCATCTCCCCCCCGCCTTCCCGGAGCGTCCCGGTGACCACGAGCCGGCCCTCCGGGGCGGCGGAGAGGCTCGCGGGGAAGGCCCGCTCCAGGCCGTCGAGCCGCTGACGCCGCAGCGGATGGCCCCAGGACGTGAACCAGTGCGCGGACAGTCCGGGCCCGGCGCCGGGAGCCTCTGCTTCCCGCCGCAGGACGACGACCTGCCCCTGTGCGTCGAAGGTGGCGAGCGCCGGGGCCCCGCTTCCCGCGCCGTCGAGCCGCTGGCTCCAGAGGTGACGCCCGTCCGCGCCGAAGAGGGCCACGACATGACTCCAGGCCTCCGGGGCGCCGGGCGGGGGTTGTCCACCCGGCCCGGGGCCGCCCTCGGTGGCGCTGGTGAGGACGATGGTGCCCGACGCATCCACGGCGAGGGTGAGGGGGGACTGGCTCCGCGCGTCGCCGAAGCGGTGGCTCCACAGGGGCTGGCCCTCGGGGGAGAAGCGCGCCAGGAAGACATCCGTGTGGCCCTGGCTGACGAGCGCTCCCGGGCCGAAGTCGATGGCGCCCCGGAAGTTTCCGGCCAGCACGACGCCTCCCCCGGGGTGGGCGGCCAGGGCGACGGCGTGCTGCTCACTGGCGTCGCCGAAGCGGCGGCTCCACTGCGTCCGTCCGTCCGGGGACAGGCGGGCGAGGAAGACGTCGGAGCCCGCGGGGTTGAAGAGGGGGTGGCCGTCGAGGTCCAGGGCATCGACGAAGTGTCCGGCGATGAAGACGTGCTCCTCGGCATCGACGACGAGGGTGGTGGCCTGCTGCACCCCGCTATCGCCGAAGCGCCGGCTCCAGCGGGGCCGCCCATCCGGGGCGAGCCGGGCCACGAAGACATCGTCGTTGCCCGCGCTCACCAGCGGCCCGAGGCCGAAGTCGAGGCTCCCCTGGAAGGCCCCGGCGGCGAACACGTCCCCGCGGGCCCCGGACGCGAGGTGGATGTATTGACGCCGTCCGGTGCTTCCCAGATTCCGGCTCCAGGCGGGGCCCGTCAGGTCCGGGGCGAAGGGTGCCCCCGCCACCGGGCGCGGGCGAGGGGCCGGAGCCGGTGGGGCGCGCCAGAGCACGGCGGCTCCCAGCCCCAACAGCAGCAGCGCACCCGGAAGGCCCCACGGCGGCCCTGGACGCCGCCGGGGGCGGGAGGGCGTGGCGAGCGCGGTGGCCAGCTCGTGGGCCGTCGGCCTCCGCTCGGGCTGGCGCTCCAGGCAGCGCGCCACCCACCCGAACAGCTCGTCCCGTCCCCGGGCGAGCGCCTCTCCGGCGTGCGGCACGTCTCCGGTGAGCAGCTCGTGCAGCAGCACCCCCAGCGAGTAGATGTCGCTGGCGTAACCGGCGTCGCGGCCGGCGAGCTGCTCGGGAGACGCATAGCGGGGCGTCATCGGCGCGAGCCCGGGGGTGGAGGAGTCCCAGCCCTCCCAGAGTGCCCGGGTGATGCCGAGGTCGACGATGACGGGCTCGTGGCCACCGCGCAGCCGGACGTTGGAGGGTTTGAGATCCCGGTGCACGCCGCCCGCGGCGTGGATGGCGGCCAGCCCCCGGGCGAGCCCCACGCCCAGCCGCCTCACCTGGTCCGGCTCGAAGCGGCCCGCATCGAGGCGCTCGCGCAGGGAGGGGCCGTCGATGAACTCGAGCACCAGGCAGGGCAGCCCCGCGTGCCGCACGAGGGTGGGCTCGAGGGCGCGCACGACGTGGGGCGAGGGGCCGATGGCCTGGACGCGGCACAGCAGCGCCAGCTCCCGCTGCTCGAACCTGTGCACGACGTCCGGGTGGGTGGCGAAGTGGGGCCGGAGCACCTTGAGGGCCACCCGTCTGGGAGGCGCCCCCGTCAGCTCGAGCGCCGCCAGCACCCAGCTGAACGTCCCTTCTCCCAGCGGGTATTCGATGGCATAGCGCCGGGCCACGACGTCGCCGGGGCCGAGCGGGCACGGCTCCTTCCGGGCCATCTGCTCATCGCCCGCCGTGGCGGTTCTCTCGTTCGCGGCAGACATGCTTCACACCGGGTCGCGGTCACTCCTCGGAGACACGCGCCCAGGGCGGGCCTCACCCATACTCCGAGTATAGGTGGGGCGGGGCGGGACGGCCAAGGTGTGATGCGGCCCGGCGCCAGGGCGCCTCGCTGAATCCGAGTGGAGGCAGTGCGGCGGGGGAGGTGGCTCCAGGTGGATGCAGTTGGCGGCCCTCCGGGCCCGTTGTCCGGGTCCAGGCTCGCTGGAGACACCGTCTTCCCCGGCGGCGTCCGTGGCGGCACGTCGATTGCTCACTCACGCACATCTCTCCAGTCACGTCCAAGGAGCATCATCGCGTGCACGCAGCCAGATGGAGCCACCCACCTGTTGCGCGATGGGCGGGTGCTGGCCGTTGGAGGATTCAAGCCGGTAAACCCACGGCCTGCAGTGGGGGGGGGGGAGACACGCCGGGCCCTGTCCTTTGCCTCGGGGGGGGAGGAAGGACAGGGCCCGGCCGTGGCTCCTGGAGACGCGCTCGACGATGGGACTCGGGTGGCCCGGCCGACCGCTGGACGGGATGGCGGCCGGCCTTCCCCCTCCCCGAGGGAGCCAGGAAGGGACATCCCGAGGCGGCTCCCCTACAATCCGGGGACGTGGCGATCGAGACATCTCCTCCACAGGAAACGGCGGCTCCCCCCGAGCCGGTACGGGAGACGCCTGGGCCCGGGGTCCCGCTCTACGTGGTCTCCGAGGCGCCCGCCGTCCACGTCCCGTCCGAGGTGCTGGCGGAGGAGACACCCACCCTGAAGCAGCGGGTGCGGGACTTCCGGGCCCGCCATGCGAAGTGGGAGCTGGCGCTCTTCTTCTTCGCGAGCTTCGCCTACGACATCGCCACGCTGCGGCGCATCGACAACTGGCTCGTGCTCACCAAGCAGGGCCTGTTCCTCGGGGTGCTGGGCCTGCTGCTGCTGGTGGAACTGCGCTGGAGTTGGGACGCGGAGCCGCCCCGGTGGCTCGCCCGGGTGTGGCGCTTCCGCGAGGACGCGCTGCACTTCTTCCTCGGCGGCCTGCTGAGCCCCTACACCCTCTTCTATTTCAAGAGCGCGTCCGGACTGACGGCGTTCCTGTTCCTCACGGCCGTCTTCGGGCTGCTGGTGGCCAACGAGCTGCCGCGCTTCCGGGCGCTGGGGCCCGTGGTGCGCGTGGGGCTCTTCAGCTTCTGCCTCACCTCGTACTGCGCGTACCTGCTGCCCGTGGTGCTCGGCTACTACAGCGGGACGCTGTTCATGGCCTCCGTGGGCCTGTCCTGCGCGGCCACGCTGCTCATCACCCTGCTGGTGGGGCTGTGGAGCGGGGACCGGCGGCGCACGCTGCGGCACGTGGCGCTGCCGGGGCTCGGCATCCAGGGGCTGCTGGTCGCGCTGTACCTGCTGCGGGCCATTCCCCCGGTGCCCCTTTCCATGCTCTCGAGCGGCATCTACCACGGCGTGGAGGTGGTGAAGGGCCCCAGGGGCAAGGACTACCGGCTGCTCCACGAGCGCGCCGGGTGGCGGCTGTGGGAGCGCGGGGACCAGGACTTCCGCGCGCGCTCCGGCGACCGGGTGTACTTCTTCGCCAGCGTCTTCGCCCCCACGAGCTTCAAGCCCCAGCGCGCGGGAGACCGGGGGACGCGGCTCGTCATCCGCTGGTACTACGACGACCCCGAGAAGGGCTGGACGCAGTTCCACGCCTACGACGACCTGTACCTGGAGCAGGGCGGGCGCGAGCGGGGCTTCCGGACGTTCGCGTACGTGACGAATCCTCGGCCCGGTGACTGGCGCGTCGCCATGGAGACCGAGGACGGGCGGGAGATCGGCCGGCTGTCCTTCACCGTGACGCCCGATGACTCCACGGCGCCGCGCGAGTTCAAGGTGGACGCGGGGTGAGGATGCGCTCGACCCTTCTGGTGCTCACGGTGCTCGTGGGTCTTCCCGGCCTCGCGCGAGCCCAGGCCGCGACGCCGTACCACCCCCGGATCGCGGGCGTGCCCATGACCTGCACGTCCTCGCGGGGCGAGCCGGTGGCCTTCGTGCCGAACACCTCGCTCGCCGATGTGGGGCTGTGGTTCTCCGGGTGGCCCGGCGTTCCCGCGCACGTCGAGTACAACCCCGGCCTGCTGGCGCGATTGCCGCCGAAGGTGCAGCTCTTCTGGTTCGGCCATGCGTGCGCGCACGCGGGGCCCGGGGAGAACCCCGGCGAGGAGGGGGCGGACTGCGCGTCCATCCAGCTCCTCAAGCGGCAGGGGCTCGTGTCGCGCGCGCAGGTGGGCGAGCTGCAGTCCTACTTCTCGAGCGTGCCGGTGGGGGTGCCCTGGGGTCATCGCCCAGGGCCCGACCGCGCCCGGCTGCTGCTCGCGTGCTACGACCGCGGCCCGCAGCCGAAGCGTTAGCGCTTCTCGCTCCAGATCTGCTTCATCCAGTCCTCGATGTCCCTCGGCTCGCGGGGGATGTCCTCGGACAGGACGCGGCAGCCCGTCTTCGTCACGAGCACGTCGTCCTCGATGCGCACGCCGATGCCCCGGTACTTCGCCGGCACCGTCAGGTCGTCCTTCTGGAAGTACAGGCCCGGCTCCACCGTCAGCACCATGCCCGCCTTCAGCTTGCCGTACTTGTACGCCTCCTGCCGCGCCTGCGCGCAGTCATGCACGTCCAGGCCCAGCATGTGGCTGACGTTGTGCAGCGAGTAGCGCTTGTAGAACTGGTGCTCCTCCTTCAGCGCCTCCTCCGGCGTCGTCTTGAGGATGCCCAGCTCGTACAGGCCCTCGGCCAGCACCTTCATGGCCGCCCGGTTGGGCTCCATGAAGTCGTTGCCCGGCTTCACCGCGGCGATCGCCTGGTTCTGCGCCTCCAGCACCAGCTCGTAGATCTCCCGCTGCTCCTTGGAGAACTTGCCCGAGATGGGCAGCGTGCGCGTGATGTCCGCCGTGTAGAGGCTGTTGCCCTCCACGCCCGCGTCCAGCAACAGCAGCTCGCCCTTCTTGATGTCACCGTCGTTGCGCGTCCAGTGCAGCACGCAGGCGTGGTGGCCGGCCGCGGCGATGGTGCCGTAGCCCACGTCGTTGCCCTCCACCCGCGCGCGCAGGTTGAAGACGCCCTCCACCTCGCGCTCGTTCCGGGCCGCCTTCAGCCGGCGGATGACGTCCTCGAAGCCCCGGTGCGTGGAGTCGATGGCCGTCTCCAGCTCGCGCACCTCCAGCTTGTCCTTGATGAGCCGCATCTCGGACAGCGCCGTGGCCAGCTGCTTGTCGCGCTCGGCGTGCTCCGTCACCGCGCCATCCACCTGGGCGGACATGCCGCGCAGCACGCGCGTGGGGATGACGGCCGCGCCCTTCAGTCCCTCCAGGAAGCCCGGAAGCTCGGGCAGGCCGCGGGCCTCGTGCACGCCGAAGCGCGCCTGGCTCTCCTTCACGCCCAGCCGCGGACCCACCCACAGCTCGCCCTTGATGCGGTCCGTGAAGAAGGTGGAGTCGCTGCGGCCCGGGTTGGGCTCCACGAAGAGGATGTCCGTGTGGCCACCGCCCTCCTTCGGCTGGAGCACCAGCACGCAGTCGGGCTCCATGTTGCCCGTCAGGTAGTAGAAGTCCGTGCCCGGCCGGAAGCGGTAATACGTGTCGTTGGCGCGCACCTTCTCGTGGCCCGTGGGAATGACGATCGTCTCGCCCGGGAAGAGCTTGGACAGCTCCCGGCGCCGGCCCTCGAAGACCTCGGCATGCTTCATCTTCGGGGGAGGCTTGCCTGCCTGGGGCTTCCACCCCTGCATCATGAAGTCGAGCAGGGCGGGGGGCGCCACCGAGTCATGTCCGGCGGGCTTCGCCTTCGACTCGGACTCGGGGGTGACGAGGGGCTGCTGCTCGGGCACCTGCTCCTGCGCGGTGACCGCGACGGCCTGGGCTCTGGTGGGGGTCTTCTTCGCCATGGGAGTGACTCTTCAACAACCCATCACGCCCCTTCAAGCCCGATGCACCAGGTCTTCCGCGCAGTGTCCGCCCCACGGTGGTGCTCGCTCTCCCGCTGAATCGTGTTATTCCTCGTGTCCCTGGCTTCCCGTGAGCCGGGGGACGTGCGGCCTCGTGATGAGCGACGAAGAGCAGACAGCGGTCATCGACAGCAGCCGGGGGTTGCTCTCCAGCGGCACCCTGGGCTCGCTGGACAACCGCACACCCATCACCCTCCCGGGCATTGCCATCGCCGAGCGGCGCTCGCTGGAGCCGGGAATGCGGGTGACGGGCCGCTACCTCATCCGCGAGCAGCTGGGCGAGGGCGGCATGGGCCGCATCTGGCTCGCCGAGGACGAGCAGGAGCAGCGCCGCGTGGCGCTCAAGGTGATGCAGCTGCCCGCGGGCCTGCCCCCCGCGAAGATAGAGGAGCTCGTGCTGATGTTCCGCCACGAGTTCTTCGCGATGAAGCGGCTGCAGCACCCGGGCACCCTCAAGGTGTTCGACTGCGGGCTGACCGAGTCGGGCCACCGCTACATCACCATGGAGGCGGTGGACGGCCAGGACCTGAGCCGGCTGGCGCGCGAGCAGGTGCTCGACACCCGCACCCTCTACCGCATCCTCATCCAGATGGCGCAGGTGCTGGCCTTCATCCACTCGCGCCTCTACGTGCACTGCGACATCAAGGCCAGCAACGTGCGCATCACCAGCTCCGGCGCGGTGAAGCTGATGGACTTCGGGGTGATGCACCAGCTGGGCACGCCGGGCTCCGGCCGCCTCAAGGGCACCCTGGAGTACCTCGCCCCCGAGTGGCAGCGCGGCGCCAGCATCGACGGGCGCGCGGACCTGTACTCGCTCGGGGTGATGGCCTTCTTCCTGGCCACGCGCCAGCTGCCCTTCAAGAAGCGCGACACCCCGGCCTCGCTGCTCGCGGACCACCTCACCCGCCTCCCGCCGCGGCCCTCCAGCATCTGCCCGGTGGATCCGCACCTGGAGGAGATCATCCTCGTGCTGCTCGCCAAGGACCCCCGCGAGCGCTTCCAGGATGCCTCCGAGCTGTTGTCGGCGCTGTGCCACGCCAGCGGGGAGCCGCTGCCCGAGGAGCCACTGGCGGCTCGCGCCAGCTACCTGCACGTCCCGGAGGTGGTGGGGCGGAAGGCGGAGCTGGAGCTGTTGCTGCGGGCGCTCCAGAAGGCCGGAGAGGGCGAGTCCCGCGCGGTGCTGCTGGGAGCGCCCGCGGGCGTGGGCAAGTCGCGCCTGTTGCAGGAGCTCGAGCTGCAGGCCCAGCTCGCGGAGATCCCCGTTGGGGTGGGGCACTGCCGTGCGGAGGGCCTGGCGCCGTTGGCTCCCGTGGGGCAGGCGCTGCGGATGCTGGTGCCGCGCACCCCGGCCGAGCTGCTGGAGCGGCTGGGGCCCCTGCTGGGCAAGCTGGTGCCGTCGCTCGCCACCGGGCCGGTGCCCACCTTCCGGGACGCGGGCGCGGAGAAGATGGCCGTCTTCGGGGCCCTCGCCGAGTGGCTCCAGACGCTGGGCCACCAGTGCTCCTTCGTCCTGTGCCTCGAGGACCTGCAGTGGGCGGACGCCGCGTCGCTGGAGGTGCTCAATGTCATCATCCGCGCGCTGCACCAGACGCGCGGGATGGTGGTGGCCACCTTCCGCTCCAACGAGCTGAACCGGCTGAGCCTGGCCTTCGAGACGGTGGACGAGGGGCTCACCTCTCGGCTGGAGCTCTCGCCGCTGACGGCCATGCACCTCGAGGACCTGGTGAGCCTGGTGCTGCCCGGGCTGGACGTGCCCGCGGGCTTCGTGGCCCGGCTGCACGCCACCACCGGCGGCAATGCCTTCTTCGCCAGCGAGTGTCTGCGCATGCTGGTGGAGGAGGGCGCCCTGCGGCGGGTGGGCGGCCGCTGGAGCGCGGTGGAGAACCTGGAGGAGCGCGCGCTGCCGGGGAGCATCCAGGAGACGGTGCTGGCGCGGCTGGCGACCCTGCCCCCCGAGCGGGTGGCGCTGCTGCGGCGGCTGGCTCCGGCGGGGCGCAGCCTGGAGCTGCCCCTGGTGCGCGCGCTGGCGGAGCTGCCCGAGGTGGAGTTGTTCCAGGCGCTCGACGAGCTGGTGGAGCGGCAGTTCCTCCAGCGCGTGGAGGGCCGCTGCGTCTTCACCCACGACACCGTGCACGAGTCGCTGCACGAGAGCACTCCGGAGGTGGCGCGGCGGGCCCACCACGGGCGCATCGCGGAGATCCTCCAGCAGTTGGGAGGCAACCGGCCGGGCGTGGCGCGGGCGGTGGGCTACCACTTCACCCGCTCGAACGAGCCGCAGCGCGCCGTCCTCCCGCTGCTGCGCGCCGGGCAGGCCTCCATCGAGGCCAAGGCCCTGCTGGATGCCACGCTGGTGTTGAAGGAGGCCGCCGCGCTGCTGGAGACGGGCCCCCGCACGCCCGAGCGCATGGAGCAGCTCATCCGCACCTGGGTGACGCTCATCGAGATCGGCTACGTGAGTGATCCGCCCACCTCGCTGCTCTACGCGGAGAAGCTCTTCGCCCACTGGGCGGCCACGGTGGACCTGGGCGCGGGCCGGCGGGAGGCGCTGGCTCGACTGGCGGAGGCATCCGCGGCCCCCGAGGCCGAGCGCCACGAGGCGTTGCGGCGCGTCATCCGGGAGATTCCGCTCGAGGCGCGCATGGCGCCCGCGGACGTGTTCTGGAAGCAGGCGGAGCTTCAGATATTGCAGAGCATCGCGATGGCCATCATGGGCCGCACGGCGGAGTTCCACGCGCTGCTGGAGCGCGTGCAGGCCGAGCACCCGGTGGAGTCGCCCTACCGCTCCGGGGCCCTCATCGCGAGGGGCGCGCTCAGCTCTCACACCGGGCGCTTCGCGGGCGTGGTGGAGGCGCAGCGCGCGGAGGTGGACCGGCTGCGGGCCCTGCGCGACGCGGTGACACATCCGCCCCGGCGCCTGGCGTGGGCGCTCGGCATGGGCTGCTACTTCCTGAACATGAACCTTGCCCTGCGCGGTGAGCCGCTCGACGAGCTGGCCACGCAGGACGGGTTCGACGTGGCGGACACCTACGGCTTCACCGACATCCGCATCTACCACCTGCAGTCGCAGATCGTCCGCGCGTCCTTCATCGGCGATGCCACCGCCTTCGTGCCGCCCTTCAGCGAGAAGCAGGAGCTCATCCGGCTGCTGGGCCACCCGCGCCTGCCGGAGCGCAACCTCGCCATCTACACGCCGCCCTACTACCTGGAGCGCGGCGAGCACGAGCTGGTGGCCGCGGTGGTGGCCAAGGGCGAGCAGCTCTCCCAGGTGCTGCCCGGGGACCGCTGGCTGAAGCTGTACGTGCGGGTGTACTCGGCGTGCCGGGATGTGCTCTTCGAGGACGCGGCCGCCGCGCGCGAGTCGCTGCCCAGGGCGCTGGAGGCCGCGCGCGCGGGGGACTTCCGGATGGAGACGCTGGTGCGCGTCTACGAGTCGCGCTTCGAGCTCGCCCAGGGCCGTCCGGACGCCGCACGCGAGGCCGCGGAGGCAGCGCTGCGGCGCTCCCTGGAGCCGGTGCTCGCCAATCCGTTCGATGAGATCCTCTCCCGCCGCGCGCTGGCGCCGCTGGTGCCCGGGGAGGAGGGAGCGGCGCACCTGGCCCGAGCGCTCGCGCTGGCCGAGGCCACGGGCAACGTGTTGCAGGTGGGGCTGGTGAACCTGGCCCTGGCGGAGCGGTGGCTGGAGGACGCGCCCGACAAGGCGGATGCGGCGCTCGACGTGGCGGAAGGGGCCTTCCTCGCCGTGAGGGCGGGCGTGCTGCTGCCGCGCCTGGACAGCCTCCGGACGGCCACGACGCTCCTATGCCGTGCGCGCGGCGTCCTCCCGTAGCAGCGCGAGCTGACCGAGGAGCACGGGGACGGCCGTCTCCACCCGGAGGATGCGCGGGCCGAGCGAGAAGGGCCGGAAGCCGTGGGCCTCCAGCAGCTCGGCCTCGAAAGGTACCCAGCCGCCATCCGGTCCCACGGCCATCATCACGCGCGGTGCCGTCTGGACGCCCACCCGGTGCAGGGGTTGGGACGCGGGCGGGTGGGGGAGGAGCCGGAGGGCCTCGGTGCCGAAGAGGGCATCCAGCTCGTCCTCGACGAAGGGGCGGAAGCGCTCGCGGATGAGCACCTCGGGGAGCCGGGTGTCGCGGGCCTGCTCGAGGCCCTGGAGGAGGAGCTCCTCGACGAAGCCGGGGGCCAGCACCTTGGAGTCGAAGTAGCTCTTCTCCACGCGCGCGGCGTTGACGAGCACCACTCTGTCCACGCCGAGCTGGGCCACCGCCGGCAGCACGCGTTTGAGGGCCTTGGGGCGGGGAATGGCGAGCAGCAGGTCCACGCCGGCCCTCGGGGGAGGCGGGTCGGTGAGGGAGACGCGCAGACGCAGCAGGCCCGGGGTGTTCTCCAGCACCTCGCCGGTGCCCACGAGCCCACCGAGTCTGCCCACGCGCAGCGTTTCACCGGGCTCGGCGCGGAGCACCTCGCGGGCGTGCTGGGCCCGTCGGCCCGTCATCTGGACGGTGCCATCGGGGAGGAAGTCGGAGTCCTGGAGGAGCAGCAGGTTCAAGGGGCGCTATAAAGTACCATCCATTTTCCTGTTGGCAACGGGATGGCGATGGCAAAAAGCAGATGCTGAAATGAATTTACTAGAAGATTTCCAGTGTTGATGAGTGCGTGCTTGGGATCATAGCCGTCTAGGTCCGAAGCATTCAGCAATGATGTGGCCAGAGCTATCAGTCCTCGCCGATATGCAATCGGATTCTAAATGTCGTGGCCAATTGCTGCGCACTCTTCCTATCACATGCAGGTCGGGTGAACAAACTAACAGGTTCGAACCAGTGGGCTCGCGAATGAGTCGGAGCGGCGTACTCAGTTCGGGAACGAGACTGTCGTTCACCCACTCAACCTCTAAAGATTCCTCGGTATAGTGCCACTCAAGATTGACTTCCCGATGGAGGTCCTTCTGGTACTCGTTCCAAATGACGCGCTCACCTGGGTCCTCCCAGTAGCCTTGTGCACTCACGATAGGACTGATACGAGCAAGCCAGTCCTTGAGGCCATCTGCATTTGAGAAGTCGCCCGGCATATCGGCGAGAAGCCGCAAAGCCATATTTCGGGAGGGGAGACCTCCTTGGAGAAGTAGCGCGGCCTGAAGCGATGGGACACCATACGTCAAAGTTCGAGCTGTATGGCCGGACAGGACTTTGGCGAACTTCTTGTCGTAGGTCACGGCATGGGCACGAACAGCCTCAACGGCCCAAACCATTCGGTAGACGATTCCATCTTGAATGAATCTGATGCACCTGTCTCCATGTTTGTCAACCATTGAGCCAAGTGCAGTGCCGCGTACCCAATCGCCGACGACAGTCTCCCATTTGTCTGGTCTCTCCTTTGTCGAAGTCGAGAAGGTTGGTACCTGCATGAAGAAGCGAGTGAGGTAGAGTATGTTCTCTATTGCGGCCTCAATGTCGCCACCTGCTAAAGTAGCGTCCGCGAGTTCTAGTTTCTCCGCGAGAGCGGCAATGTTGGCATCGAGCAGGCTTCCAGCGTTGTAGCCCACGCCAGCCGAGAAGAACGCACGCCGCTGTTCGGTGTTGGTTTTTTCCCATAGCCATAACGCGCGATTTTTTAGAAGTGCGTCAAGCGCGCCTTGCAGAGATGATTGTTCGCGTTCTATGTGACGCCGCCAAAGCGAGCTACTAAGTACTGCATCTAGTTCTTCCGCGACGTTTTCGGGAGCGCAGTCCAACTGCTCCACGGAGGCGAAGATGGCCATATCGAGGTCGTCGAGCAGTTGTGTGCCGGTAATCTCCTGACCGTCATCCTCCTCGTTGTGCTCATCGCCCTCTTTTTTGTTGTCCTCGTTAGCACCTTCGGCTGCTCGGCTGTACCACGGAATTGCTGTGCTGCTATTCGTTTCTTCCCAAAAACTTGTGGTATTCAGGATGTATTCTTCAAGATCCTCCCATGAGCAGTCATTCATCAGATGCTTGCGGAGCCGAGAGGCTAATTCCCCTACCAGTTCAACGAGACCGCTTTTCAGTTGGCGGGAGCGTGATGCGGCGAGCAGGTTGGTGAATTCGCCTGTCTTCCTTTTTAGCGCTGTCGGCTTGGTGTCAAAGATTGGGTAGATGGTAAGGCCATCAAGGTCTACGAATGCTCTTCCGGAACGGCCCATGACGTTGGCCAATTCCTCAGGGGGAATTGTGAGAGGTTCTGTGATGAATTTTTGGCCTTTTTTGACTTTTCGCGATCCACGGTAGAGGGATCGAAGGATTAGAGCGCTGCAAGAAAGGTCAATGCCCTGCGCGAGTGTCGGCGAGGCGAGCGCGACTTTCAGAATTCGAGAGCTTAGCAGTGACTCTACTTCTGACAAAAATGCTCGTGGAAGTCCACCGTGGTGAACAGCCACGCCGTTGCGCAGTGCGCACACCGCAACGTGCTTTTCGCCGAGCCATTCCTTTCCGATCGCAATCGCTCGATCCAGTTGGAGTTGCAATTTTTCTAGTTGTTCGGGCGATGCATTGATCCCGCCTTATTCACCAGAAGGGCTGGAGGGTGACCGGAAAAGAAGGGTGACGCGCCTGACCTCCCGAGTGGTAGAGGGGTGTTGTTCAGACAACCACCACCAAACGGCAGGAGGCGCGTCATGGGTGAAATCCTCACCG
>NZ_DASUNC010000117.1:0-15933 GCF_036277355.1 Archangium sp. | reverse complement strand
CGCGCCTGCCCGCCGGTGTGCGCGCGCGCGAAGCGCAGCGCCTCGGGGCTGCGGTACTCGGCGGTGCACGGCGGCAGTGTGCCATGCGTGAGCGGGGGCTCTTCCGCCAGCCAGCCGATTCCGAAGTCCACCAGCACCGGCACCCCGTCCGAGGTGCGCAGCAGGATGTTCTCCAGCTTGAGGTCGCGGTGCAGCACGCCCCGGGCGTGGAGGTGCGCCAGCGCCCGCGCCAGCTCCAGCAGCACGCGCGCCACGCAGCGTGCGCACGGGTTGTCCTCCAGGGCCCACTGCTCCAGCGTCCGGCCCTCCACGAAGTCCATGACGAAGTAGAGCGGGCCGTGCACCGGGTGCGGCCACCTGCCGCATGCGTGGAAGCCCACCACGTTGGGGTGCTTGATGCGCCGCAGGATGCTGATTTCCCGCTGCCCCCGGGCCTCCAGGCTCCGGCCGCGCAGCAGCTTGAGGGCGAAGGGCAGCCCCGCGCGCCGCACCTTGAAGACGAGGCCGTGGCCCCCGGAGCCCAGCGGGGCCTCCACCTCGTACTCCCCCACCTTGTCTCCACGGGCCAGGGGCTGGAAGGACACTGTCTCCGTGAGTCGGGCCGGCTTCATGACCTCCAAGGTCTAGCACGGCTTTCGCCTCCCCTGGAGCCCGGGGGCCCGCGGCGCGCGTTTCACGACGCGGGCGCCAGACGGGTGCTGGCCCGCTCCAGGTGTAGACGCCTACACTCGATGTGGTTTTTTTTCATACACACTCAAGTGTAGATATCTACACCTGAAGTCCGCTCAATGCCTTCCGGAGGAAAACAGCTCAGAGGAGCGAGAGCTGTCTGGGCGCGCCGAGCGCACGTGCATCCAGGCCGTGCCCGCGCAGCACCTCGGCCAGCTCCTCGGCGAAACCATGCAGGGTGATGACGTCCCGGGCGCCGGTGGCCTTCGCGTAGCGCACCAGCGAGGGGCAGTCCGCATGGTCCGAGAGCGGGAAGGCCACGTCCGCGCCGTAACGCCGCGTGGCCCCGGCCCCATCCACCGCCCAGCCGGTGAGCACGGCGGTGGCGCGCGGCCAGAGCGGAGCGAGCGCCCCGCCCCGGTGGAGGTGCGGCGGGAAGAAGAGCACCTCGCCCGGCTCGACGCGGCCCTCGTAGCGCCGCAGCGGCTCGATGGGGACGCCGAGCTCGCCGTAGAGCTTCGTCACCTCGTAGATGGAGGGGTGGGCCACCAGCGGGAAGCCGCGGTCCGCCAGGTACTTCATCGCCTCCTGGCTCTTGCCCAGCGCGTAGGCCAGCAGCACCGGCACCGCGCCCCGCTCCAGGTGACGGCGCACCCAGGACTCCACCTGCCCCAGCACCTCCTCGCGCGGCGGGAAGACGTAGCGCGGGTGCCCGAAGGTGGACTCGATGACGAGCACGTCGCACTCGGCCACCTGCGCGGGCTCGGCGGTGAGCGAGGGCGCCAGGCTGATGTCCCCCGTGTAGACGATGCGCTTGCCGTCCTCGCGGGTGACGCGAATCTGCGCGCTGCCCAGGACGTGGCCCGCGGGCAACAGCTCCAGGGTGAGCGGGCCCAGCGCGAAGGGGCGGCCATAGGGTACGGCCAGCGGCGCGTGGACGGTGCCCAGGCGGTGGGCCATGAGCCGCAGCGTGGCGGCGGTGGCGATGGTGCGCTCGTGCCGGGCGATGTGGTCCGCGTGCGCGTGGCTGACGAAGGACAGCGGGGACTTGCGCTTCGCGTCCAGGGACAGCGGCGTCCCCGTCAGGTGCAGTCCATTCCTTCGCAGCTCGACGCTCATGGGAAGCGTTGGGTATAGCGCGTCCCGGTGGCCATGCACGTCTTCTCGCCCTACTCGCTGGCCGGGGCGTCGTCCGGCAGGCGAGGGGCCGTGCGCGCGCGCACCTTGTCCCAGAGATGGCCTCCGAGCTCGGCCACCAGCACGCCCAGGACGATGAGGCCACCGCCCACCCACTCGCGCGGGCCGAGCGTCTCGTAGCCGAGCGCCACCGAGTACACCCCGGCGAAGACGGGCTCCATGGAGCAGATGAGCGCCACGCGCACCGCGGTGGTGCGCGCCTGCGCCCACGTCTGGATGCAGATGGCCATCGCGCTGGCGAAGAGGCCACAGAAGGCCGCCGCGCCCACGAAGGACGGCGTCCACTCCACGTGCGCTCCGGCGAAGGGCAGGCAGAGCACGGACAGCAGCGACACCACCCACAGCTGCACCCCCACGAGCGCCACCACGCCCGACTTCGGCGCGTACCGCTCGGTGAGGAGGATGTGGAAGGCATAGGCCAGCGCACAGCCCAGCGTCAGCCAGTCGCCCCGGGAGAGGCCCTGCCCCGCGTCCAGCTCCGCGCCGGTGAGGTAGCGCATGCCCACCGCCGCCAGCACCACGCCCAGCCACGAGGAGAGGCGTGGCACCCGCCGGAAGAGGGCCAGCCCCAGCACCGGGACGAGCACCACGTACAGCCCGGTGATGAAGGCCGAGCGCGAGGGCGTGGTGGACACCAGCCCCACCGTCTGCAGGGCGAAGCCGAGGAAGAGGAAGACGCCCATCAGCAGCCCCCGGCGCAGCGTCTGGGGGACGAGCAGCTCGCGCCGGGCGATGACGGTGAGCGTCAGCGCGCCGATGCTGAAGCGCAGCGCGAGGAAGGAGAAGGGGTCTCCATGACTGAGCGCCCCCTTCA
Organism: Archangium sp.; assembly: GCF_036277355.1. Lineage (GTDB taxonomy): Bacteria > Myxococcota > Myxococcia > Myxococcales > Myxococcaceae > Archangium. The sequence continues at coordinate 13,253 of NZ_DASUNC010000117.1, read as the reverse complement.
CCACCACGAAGGTGATGCCCCAGAAGGCGGTGATGAGGGCCAGGGCCCCGTCCGCCTGGAGGCGAACACGCGCCTCGGAGTGGGACGGGCCGCCCGTCGTCTGCGTCGGTGCCGGAGTGCTGCTCACGGGGGCTGCTTTTGGCCTACCCACCGGGCCGATGCAATGGGGTCCTCCACCGCTTCAGCCGCCGCCATGCCGAGCGGACACGAGAGTGGCCCCATAGCCACCGGAACAGCCCGTGGGTGGCGAGGAGCAACCCCCGGGAAGCGAGGGGAACGGGAAGCTGGAGCCGCCCACGCCGCAGGGCCGTGACGCGGCCGAGCACCCGCTGAAGCGCATCCGGTGTCCCCAGGAAGGACCGGGTCTCCAGCGGACCAGTGCGCACCACCAGGTGGGCCGAGAGCCGGCCGTCCACGCGGAGCACCAGGGCGATGTCCCCCGCCTCCAGTGACTCCTCGCCACAGCGCAGGACGCGCACCGCGTCTCCCGGCCAGAGCAGGGGCACCATGCTGCGGCCCAGGCCCGTCAGCCAGAGCGAGCGTCCCCTGGGATGGGCCTCCAGCAACCGGAGGGCCTCACCGGGCCGCATGGTCCTCGCACCAGCGCCGCAAGTACGCGCCCGCCTCGGGGTGGTTGCGGAAGGAGAAGCGCCAGGCGGGGAAATGGGACACCAACGTAGCCACCCGCTGGAGCAGCCCGGCCTGGGTGAGCCCGTCCGAAGGGGCACGAAAGGCCTGGGCGAGCAGCAACGGCACCACGGCCACCGGGGCGAGCGGTTCGAGCGACTCCGCGGGGGCATGCACCAGCGCGAAGAGCCCGCCCAGCCGGGCCTCCCGGGCGGTGCCCACCATGTCCGGGTCGGACCGGAAGGGGGTCCCGAGCACCCGTCCATCCGGCAGCAGCGACACGACTTCGTCCGACAGCAGCTCGCCACCGGCCTGCCGCGCCAGACGCGCGAAGGTCGACTTGCCCGCTCCACTGGGACCCACGGCCACCAGCGCCGTCCCGCCAAAAGCCACCCCGGAGGAGTGGAGCAGCACACCGCCCTGCCCCACGGTTCCCAGGTGGAAGGCGGCGCGCAGGGCCAACTCAGCGTCGAGCGCGTCCTGGGGCGGCTCGATGTGGAGCACCATGTCTCGAATGAGCAGACGGGGCCCCTCGGGCCTGCGGGGATTGAGGGGCCGCCCCTCACCAGCCGGGATGGCGCCCCGCTGGATGACGAGCCGGGGGCAGCCCACGTCGACGAGAAACGGGCCGAACGAGCACCGCGCGGACGCGAGCGTCAGCAGCTCGCGCTCCACCTCCACGCCCCACTCGCCAATCCGGAGCCGTGGCATCCGAGCCCGCTCGCCCGCGCCTCAGCACACCCCGGTCTCGGGGTCCGGGACGCAGCTGGGGCTGAAGAGATCCGCCACGACCAGCCGCTCGGAGCGGACCTGGGGCGGCCGGTAGGGCTTCTTCTTCTTCGTCTCCTTCTCCTTGGCCGCCATGCTCATGTCCTGACTCAATAGTACACCACGACCCGCGCCGGGCTGGACTGGCTATCACCCACCGCCAGGTCCTTCCTACCATCCCCATTGAAGTCGAGGATCGTCAGGCTGATTCCCAACGTGGTGGCCGAGGGCAGGCGGGACTGCGCGAAGCCCGTGCCCTGCACCAGGTCGAACTCCGCGCCGGGAATGCCTCGATTGAAGAAGATGAACGCCGAACCATTCGGGTTCAGGTTTTGTCCGATGGCCAGATCCTCCAGACCGTCCCCGTTGAGGTCCCCGCAAGCGAGCGCATTACCGAAACGCCCGCCTCCCTGGAGGGTCACCGGAGTGGAGGGGAATCCCTTGTCCGTCCCATTGGCGTAGAGGTGGACCCGGTGTTGAAAGGGCTGTGCCACCGCCAGGTCGAGCCCGGGTCCACCAAGCAACTGAACACCCCCCACCGCCTCGGCGCCGAAGCCGGTGAGCGCGCCGCCTGTCGTGTTGGGCCCCCGGGTCAGCACCTGCAGGGCCTCGGCCGAGGTGAGGCTGGTGCGGCTCTGGAGCATGGCACCCGAGTAGACGAGGAGCTTGTTGATCGACTCCAGTGAAACCGGGACGGTGAAGTCCGGCACGCCGTCTCCCGTGATATCCCCGAGCCGCGCGTAACCCCGCTGCCGGCCGAAGAAGTTCATGTCCGCGTCGCCCGTCAGCGTCGCATCCGCCTTGGCCGTGGACACGACACACGAGGCGCCACACGGACCCGTCCCGCTCTCGTCCGTCCGCATGGCCAGCCACTGGCTCTGCGTGCGCCCGCGGAAGAAGTACACCCTCTTCTCCCCGTGGGAGCTGATCAGGATCTCCTCGAGCCCGTCCCCCGTGATGTCCTCGATGACCTTCACGGAACCACCCAACGAGGCGGCCCCAGCTGCCACGGGATTGCGGAACTCGATGGGCGCCACGTCGTCCAACATGCCGCCCTTGCGTCCGAAGTACAGGAAGACCCGGCCGCGATTGCTCGACCAGGCCCGCACTCCAACGAGCAGATCCTTCACGGGGTCCGCCGTGCCACCCACGTCACCCACGGCGAAGTCCGCGCCGAAGAACTGGCCCCCCGTCTCGGCCAGGGTCAGGGTCTGCGGGGTGGGAGGCGACGCCAGTTCATTCGTCCCGTAATAGACGTACACGGTCCCCGGCGTGCCCGAGGCCGCGCCGACCACCAGGTCATCCCGTCCATCGGCGTTGAGATCGCCCCATGCGTTCAGGTAGAGCGCGTACCCGTTACCCGCCCCTCCCGGGTTGGTCATCGTGACGCTGTTCCACAGGTTGGCGAGCGGCGGCGCGGCCTCGAAACGAGAATAGTTGCCCAGCTCGTCCCGAGGGCGGAGCTGGATGGAGTAGGTGGACAACGGCGGCAGCGTCAGCGTGTAGCGCGTCGTGTCCGCCGGCAGCAGCGCCCCCGTCTCCTGCTTCACCTTGGAGTCGAAGAACTTCGCCTCGCTGTCCATGCCCTCTGGAAGAAGGGCGTTGGTGGTCCAACGCAGGTCATACCCGGCGAGTGGCCCGTCGAGCTCGTCATCGCCACTGGCCGACCAGGCCACCTCGACCTTCGCCGCGCGCTCCTGACCGGCCACCAGGGTGCGCGTCACCGTGGGCGTGGCCGGCGGCACCACGTCCACGGTGGCGTCCACCAGGTGGCTCACCTGGTTGCCCGAGGCATCGCGCACCCGGACCTCCAGCGTCCCCGAGGTCCCATGGGCGAGCACCACGGGCAGCTCCTTGTCGATCTCCGGATCCGCCGTCACGTCGAACGCGGCCGAGACGGGAGCGCCCCGGTAGAACACCTGCACCGAGCCGCCCGCCGCACCGGTCACCGTGAGCTTGAACCTGGCGTCCGCGTCACCATCACGCGCCAGGTCCTTGACCCGATCGGGAGAGGGCGTGGGAAAGAGGAAGGCGTTGGAGTCCGCGACGAAGTAGAGCGTCTTCGAGGACGGGGAGATGGACGTGATGGCCGGCGGCGTGTTGTCCACGCGCACGTCCACGTAGGCGAACGTCCGCACACCGGTCTCGTCGACGGCATCCACCTGGAGGCGTGTCTCGCCATCCGCGAGCGTCACCACGAAGGAGAACCTGCCCGTCACCGCATCCGCCAAGGCCGTCTGGGAGGGCGTGACCGAACCTCCCTCGTAGAGGGAGACGGTGCGCCCACGGCAGCTCGGAGTGCGCCCCTGGAGCCGGTACTGCAGACCCGCGGCCGGAGACTGGTCGTCCTTGGCCAGCAACAGCGCCGGCGAGCCCGCCGGGTCGGTGATGGTGAGGTCACAGCCCACCACCTGGACGTCGATGCTGACGGGCGCGCTCCGAGCCGTGTTCCCGGCCCCATCTGTGATCTCCGCGACCACGCTCTGCGGGCCACGGGGAAAGTTGACGACGCCCCGCGCCACACCCGAGGAGACGGGGAGCTCCCCCACGAGCCGCTCGCTGTCCGTCCCCGGCGTGGAGAGGATGCGGACCTTCAGCCCCTCTCCCCCCGAGACATCCACCTGGACCGCAAGCTCCGTCGTGCTGGTGTAGGTCCCCGGAAGCGGAGCGGACAGGGCGAGGCTCGGTGCCTCGAGATCCACGGTATGAGTGCGGATGACGGGGGCGCTCACATTGCCCGATTCGTCCGTGGCCACGAGCGTGAGCGTGTAACTGTTCGTGCCGGTGGCGGGCACCTTGAAGTCATGCGTCGCGACGAGCGCGACCGGAGTGAGGCGGATGACGGGCCCCACAGGACTCGACACCGGGCCGAGCATCATCTGCACGCCCCCCGCCGTCACGTCCGTCGAGGTGGTCACACGGGCCCGGAGCAGGAAGTCCGCGTTGCCAGGAGTTCCGTCCGCGTCGTCCGCGGGGCCGAGGGTTGCCTTCACGGGTGAGCTGACGACCAACGTCGGCACCATCCGATCCAATCGGAAGTCGAGGAACGCCTCCCCGTTCAACGGGTACAGCGGGGTGGGCGTGCGCACCCGGTTGGCGTTGCCGGCCACGTCCCGCACGGTGGCGACGACCTGATAGTCCGCCTCGCTCATGTTGGGCAACGCATCGAGCAGGACGACGGCCCGCCCACCGCTCACCTTGCCCTGGCCCAGCACGACGTTGAGGTTGCTGACCTGGCGGACCTGGACGGGCTGCTCATCCGCCACGCCCTCGGTGAAGACCTCCAGGCTCGGTGCCCCCGAGGGAAGCTCGGTGGCATTCACACGGCGGTCCCCATTGGTGTCCTGGACCAGACGCACACTGAGCACCTTCGGCTCGACACTGTCCACCGTCACCGTGACCGCGTCCGACACCGCCAGGGCGCCGTCATCGAGCACGGCCTTCAGGGCGTAATGCCCATCCGGATAAGAGAACAGGCCGTTATAGGGAGGCAGGTTGCTGGCCAGGGTGAACCAGCCCGAGCCGTCCTTGCAGGGCCCGGCGTTCATCACGAGCGCCACGTCCGAGCAGATGTCCACGGTGGCGCTCGCTGACAGCCCCGGCGCATCGTAGGCCAGGGGACGCTGGATGCCGGGAACGGCCGGATCCAGGTCCCCCCCCACGTTGTAGACGGCGGCCGGCGATGCCGCGGGCACCGTCAGCGTGATGGCACCCGGAGTCGTATCCACCCGAGGCACGAGCGTCGCGCAAGCCAGGACACCGCCAGGTCCGACGAGCTCGGCCCGCAGAACGTTGGCCCCCTCCTCCAGGTCCACCGCCGGGAAGGTCTTCACCACGTCGGTCGCCGCCACCTCCTGCGAGCCGATCTCCACCGTTCCGCGCAGGAGCCGGAGCCGTCCCGCGCCGGAAGGAGTCACACCGAGGCTCACGCTCACGGTCAGCCCGCCGCCCGGACGCACGACGCCATCCGCCTGTCCCAGGTAACGGCCTCCCTCAGGCGAGAGGAAGAGCAGCCCGCCTCCCGAGAAGGCCGAGGTGAGGGTCCGGGTCTGCGTGGTCACATTGCCGGCGGGATCCGTCGCCTTCACCAGCAGCTCGCACGAGCCCAGGGCGGCCACCGTGACGTCGCGCAGCAGCAGCGTGCCCCGCGCGTCGGCCTGGCCCGTCACGCCCGAGGCCATACCGCACCCCGTGGCCAGCACCCTGGCGCGCGGCTCCGTCTTCACGTCGAGGGCGATCTGCATCCCGGGCAGGGGCGAGAGGTCCACGAGCGAAGGCCCCAGGATGCTCTCTCCCTCGGGGAGCCCGTGCACGTTCACCGAGAGCTCGGGAGGCGTCGTGTCCACCACCACCCGGAGCGACTGGCTCGCCGCGCCGCCGGGGCAGGAGGCCACCAGCTGGAACGAGCCCTGCTGCGTCAGGGTCAGCGGGACGACGCTCGAGCCGGTCTCGGACCTCCGCGTGACGCTCGCCACCGGAGCGCCCCCCACGTCCAGCGCGGCCACCGTGACGTCCCCCACGTCCGACACCACCCGCACATCGAGAGGCACGGAGGTGGAGCGGACCAGGAGCCCATCATCGGGCTCGATGATGCGGCAGAGCGCCTTCCCCGTCGAGACGTTCACGATCTGCAGCACGCACCGCTCGAGGCCCGCGGCGTTGCGCACGCAGGCCTTCAGGGTGTTGGACCCGCCCGCGAGGTGGGCCGTGAAGGACGCGGCGCGCCCCGCTCCGCTCATGGACGTGACAGCCCGCTGGGGGCTCGCGAACGTGCCGCTGAGCGTCGTGGACAGTTCCACCTCGGTGCCGAGCGGCTCCTGGTCCACCCGCACGGAGACGGGAATCTGCACGCCATTGGAGAGATCCGCGTCCAGATCATCGCTGGCGGACGCAGTGGCCGGGGCCGAGAGGCTCAGCACGGGCGCCGTGCTCGCGACGGTCACGGGGAACTCCCGGCTCGTGACATTGCCTCCGCTGTCGGCGATCCGGAGCGCGAAGACGTATTGCCCATCCATCGGCACCGTGACAGCGGGAAAGAACACCCCGCCCGCCCCCACGGGAACCGAGACCGGTTCCGCCCCCTCGCGCGACAGCGTGGCCAACGCCCCGTCCTCGCAGCAGCCCACCGCCGCTTCCACCTTGAAGGTGGTGGAAGCCACCGGCGCCACGGGTCCGGCCACCTCCACGCGCGGCGCCACCGTGTCCAGGATGAGACCACGCCGGGAACTCGTCACGTCCTGGCCCGCGAAGCGCACCACCGCGTAGCACTCGGCCACCTGCGCCTCACACGCGGACTGGGCGAGCGTCACCGGAACCTCCGTGACGCCTCCCGGGGCCACGGTGAAGTCCACCGGCGCAATGCCGCACGCCTTCTCACACACCAGCGTGCCCGTCCGGCCCGCCAGCCCGCTGGTGCGCAGCTTGAAGCGCACCTGGTAGCCCGGCGTGGCCGGGTCCACGTCATCCGACTCGCGCAGCACCTGGCCCTCGGCGGGGCTGGAGATGTCCACGCTCCACGCCTCGCCGCCCACCGTCACGCTCTGGCTGTGCGTGGCCGTGCGCTTGGAGCCCGCCTCCTCCACCGTCACCCGCAGCACGTTGGTGCGCCCCGGCAGCGTCACCGTGGGAAAGCGCGCCCGGCCCCCGTCGAGGAAGGCCACCGTCGTCTCGCGCCAGGAGGGCTCTCCCGGCAGCTGCACCTCCAGCTTCGCCCGGGCCAGCCTCACCGCGCGGCCCGACGAGTCCGTGGCCTCCGCCACCACGTCGTACTGGAAGCCCGCGGCCGCCGGGTCCGCGTCATCCCCCTGCGCCAGCCGCTGGCCGTCCATGGGCTGCGTGAACGCCACCGTCAGCTCGGACTCCACCGGCGGCGTGCCGCACGTGCACCCCGTCACCCACAGCGCACACACCGCCAGAAGCCACTGCCATCCCGCTCGATGCATGAGTCGCCTCTCGCCGTGCTGGTGGCCTTGGCCTTCCCGGGCTCACGGCCCGAGCACCAGCACCTTCTTGTCCACCAGGAGCCTCACGAAGAAGACCGTGTCCTCACGGCATCGCGCCGGCTCCACTTCGAATTCCTCACACAGCACGGCCACGATGTCGCCCACCGTCCGACATCCGTCGACCAGCTCGAGGATGCGCTCGGCCACCTCGGACACCTCGCCGCCCTCGTCCTCGAAGGTGTGGAGGGTGTCATCCGGGCCCACCGCCAGCATCCGGTCCCCGACCCGCTGGACCCCCGCCTCCGGGTGGAGACGCGGCACCGCCGCCATCACGTCATCCCCGCGCATGCTCACCAGGCGGGGGATGCTACCCGGTCCCGGCCGCCCGGGCCAGGAACGCAGCCCGCTCGCTGGCCCTGTTGTCGACCACTCGGTAACCGCTATGACGAGGGGTGCGCCGCCTGCCCGGTGGCGCGAGGAGACGGGAAAAATCCATGAACACGACGTCCGAGGGGCAACTGGTCCCCCCGCCGGGCTGGTGGAGCCGCAACTGGAAGTGGGCGGTGCCCACGGGGTGCCTGGGGCTGCTGCTGTCCTGTGGGTGCCTGGGCGCCCTGCTCTTCAGCGCCACGGCCTGGCAGTCGTTGAAGGGCAACGGCGTCATCGTGGAGGCGGTGACGCAGGCCCGGCAGTCGATGGAGGTGCGCGAGGCGCTCGGCGAGCCCATCACGTCGAGCACGGTGCCTCAGCAGTTCAACATGTACACCGGGAATGACGGGAGCTCGGCCCGCTTCGCCGTGGGCGTGCACGGCCCCAAGGCCAGCGGCACCCTGGTCGGCGAGGGCTACAAGAAGGACGACGAGGAGGCGTGGACGTTCACCACGCTGAAGGTCGAGGTGCCGGATCATCCCGTCATCAACCTGCTCGGCCCCACGCCCGAGCCGGCTCCCGACATCATTCCCTTCGATCCCAAGTCACTGCCGGACGTGGAGCCCCTGCCCGAGGACGAGCAGCCCGCTCCGCGAAAACCCGAGCGGGGCAAGACGGGACAGGGCCAGGAGGATATCGAGCTCTGATGCCATTTCCCCGCGGCCATTTCCCCGCGGCCATTTCCCCTCTCCCCTCGGGAGAGGGACGGGGTGAGGGTATCGGGTGAACCCGGGTTGAACCCACTGTCCCCATTGTGGGCCACGGGTTGAAGAACGGGCCCGGATACCCTCACCCTGACCCTCTCCCGAAGGGAGAGGGACTCTTGGGACTCTCTTCGCCCATGTCCCTCGAGTGACCCACCCCCGCAACGCGGAAGGGGCGGCCGCGAGGACTGTTCCCCCGCAACCGCCCCTCCTCGACCCGGGCCACTCAGGCCCAGCGCACTACCCCTTGGCCTTGTGGATGGCCTCGCGCAGCGCGGGCAGCACCTTGAAGAGGTCGTCCACCAGTCCGTAGTCGGCCACCTGGAAGATGGGCGCCTCGGCGTCCTTGTTGATGGCGACGATCGTCTTGGAGCTCTTCATGCCCGCCAGGTGCTGGATGGCTCCGCTGATGCCCGCGGCGATGTACAGCTGCGGCGCCACGACCTTGCCCGTCTGGCCCACCTGCAAGTCATTGGGCACCCAGCCGGCGTCGCACACCGCACGCGAGGCGCCCACCGCGGCGCCCAGCTCGTCGGCCAGCGCCTCGATCTCCTTGAAGTCGCCCTTGGTGCCGCGGCCACCGGAGACCACCACGCGCGCCTCGGTCAGCTCGGGACGCGCGCTCTTGACCTCCTTGAAGTCCACGAACTTCGTCTTGCCCGTCTCCACCTTGGGCGAGAACGTCTTCACCTCGGCGGCTCCCTGGCCTCCCGCGGCCGCGGGGAACTCGGTGGCGCGCAGCGTGAACACCTTCACCGGCGTGGTCAGCTTCACCTCGGCGAAGACGTTGCCCGCCCACATGGGCCGGCTGAACGTCACGTCCGCGCCACCGCCGTTGAAGCCCATCACGTCCGTGGCCATGGCCGCCTGCAGGCGCGCCGCCACGCGGGGCATCAGGTCCTTGCCCTGCGCCGTGGACGCCATGCCCACGTAGTGGGCTCCAATGGACTTCGCCAGCTCGGCGATGGCCGGGGCATACGTCTCGGCCAGGTAGTGCTCGAACTCGGGCGCCGCGGCGGTGTGCACCGCCTTGGCCCCCAGGCCCGCCAGCTCACCCGACACCTTGGACGGATCCTTGGAGAGCAGCACCAGGTGCAGCTCCGCGCCCGCCTTCTCGGCGAGCTGCTTGCCCGCGCCCACGGCGTTCAGGGTCGCCTTGCGCAGGTTCCCGTCCGGCTGCTGCTCCGCAACGATGAGAACGATCGGCATGTTCGGCTCCAGATTCTCGAAGTAGTGAGGGAACGGGCCCCGGTCAGACGACCTTCGCCTCGTTGCGCAGCTTCTCCACCAGCGTCGCCACGTCCGGCACCTTGATGCCGGCCTTGCGCGGGGGCGGCGAGGCCATCTTCGTCACCTGCACCTTCGGGGTGACGTCCACGCCCAGCTTCGCCGGCGTCAGCTCCTCGATGGGCTTGCTCTTGGCCTTCATGATGCCCGGCAGGCTCGCGTAGCGCGGCATGTTCAGCCGCAGGTCCGTGGTCACCACCGCCGGCAGCGCGCACTCGAGCGTGGCCAGCCCGTTGTCCACCTCGCGCACCACGCGCACGCTCTTGCCGTCCGCGCCCACCTGCAGCGCCGGCACCTTGTTCTTCTCCTGCTCGCTCTCCAGCGACTCCACCTTGGAGGCGAACGTGGCCTGGCCCCAGCCCAGGTACTCGGCCAGGTACTGGCCCACCTGGTTCTGGTCATCGTCGATGGCCTGCTTGCCCAGGATGACCAGGTCCGGCTTCTCCTTCTCGGCCACCTTCTGCAGCAGCCCCGCCACGCCCATCTGGTCCAACGCACCCGTGTGGTTCACCCACACCGCGCGCGTCGCGCCCATGGCCAGCGCGTGCCGCAGCTGCTCATGCACTTCCTTGCCGCCGATGGAGACCACCACCACCTCGCCGCCATGCCTGGCCACGAGGCGCAGTCCCTCTTCGACGCCAATCTCATCGAAGGGGTTGATCTTGTACTTGAGCCCCTCCTGCACGATGCCCGAGCCGTCCGGCTTCACCTTGATCTTGGACTCGGGGTCTTCCACGCGCTTGGCGGTGACGAGGATCTTCACGTCCTTCTCCTTAGAGCGGGTACTCCCAGAAATGGCGCAACAGTGCGCATGTTCATGACGCAACGCGCTGTGCCGCGGGGCGTTGATCTACGCATCAACACCCAACGACGGCAACGGAGAAGCGTCTCCAGCGGACAGTTTTTCTTCCCTACTTGAACAGCTCGCGCGCGATGACGAGCCGCTGCACCTGGCTGGTGCCCTCGTAGATTTGGATGAGCTTGGCGTCGCGCATCAGCTTCTCCACCGGGTACTCCTTGATGTAGCCGTAACCGCCGTACACCTGCACGGCGTCGGTGGCGACCTTCATGGCCATGTCAGCGGCGAAGCACTTGGCGTACGAGGACTGCAGCGAGGCGCGCTGGCCCTGGTCCAACAACCACGCGCTCTGGTGGCACAGCAGGCGCGCGGCCTGGGTGTTCATGGCCATGTCGGCGAGCATGAACTGGATGCCCTGGTGCTCGCGGATGGGCTTGCCGAACGTCTTGCGCTGAGCGGAGTACTCCAGCGAGTACTCGAGCGCGGCGCGGGCGATGCCCACCGAGAGGATGGCGGTGATGGGACGGCTGTTGTCCAGCGTCTCCATGGCGATGCGCCAGCCCTCGCCCTCCTCGCCGATGCGGTTGGCCACCGGGACGCGCACGTCCTCGAAGGTGAGCGCCACGGTGTCGCTGGCGCGCTGGCCCATCTTGTTCTCGTGCTTGCCCACGGTGAGGCCCTTGGGACGGCCCTCCACCACGAAGCAGGTAATCCCCTTGTGCTTCTTCGCCTTGTCCAGCGTGGCGAACACCGTGTACTGGTCCGCGTGGCCGCCGTTGGTGATGAAGCACTTGGCGCCGTTGAGCACGTAGTGGTCACCGTCGCGCACCGCGGTGGTGCTCATGCCGGCCACGTCCGAGCCCGCCTCCGGCTCCGTGAGGCAGAAGGAGGCCAGCTTGAACTTCTCGGTGAAGGGCTTGAGCAGGCGCTGCTTCTGCTCCTCGCTGCCGCCCACGATGATGGGCAGGTTGGCCAGATCGTTCGCCGTGATGGAGGTGGCCATGCCCGCGCAGCCCCAGGCCAGCTCCTCGTACGCCAGGAGCTGATCCACGTGCGACATGCCCAGGCCGCCGTACGCCTCGGGGATGGCCATGTTCAGCAGGCCATTCTCCCAGGCCGACATGATGACCTCCCGGGGGAACTGGGAGGTCTCATCGTGATGCGCCGCCTTGGGGCGGATCACCTCGCGGGCGAACTTGCGCGCCATCTCCTGCAGGGCGCGCTGGGATTCGGTGAGCTGGAAGTCCATGGTTCCTCGCTGATGTGGGAGAGGGAACTACACGTTCCCTGATTCCAGAATCAACGAATACCCCGGACCGGGGAATTGCGCCAGCACACCGCACCTGGTGTGTGGACTACGGCTTGGCGGCCTTGGGGACCTTCTCCCAGTCGGCGAGGAACTTCTTGATGCCGATGTCGGTCAGCGGATGGTTGGCCAGCTGGGTGATGACGCTGTAGGGGAGCGTGGCCACGTGGGCGCCCATGCGAGCGGCCTGGAGGACGTGGACGGGGTTGCGGATGCTGGCCACCAGCACCTGGGTGGTGAAGTCGTAGTTCTGGTAGATCTCGAGGATGTGGGCGATGAGCTCCATGCCGTCCTGGGAGATGTCATCCAGGCGGCCCACGAAGGGCGAGATGTAGGTGGCGCCGGCCTTGGCGGCGAGCAGCGCCTGGTTGGCCGAGAAGCACAGGGTGACATTCATCATGGTGCCCTCGGAGGAGAGCGTCTTGCAGGCCTTGAGGCCGTCCAGGGTCAGCGGCACCTTGACGGCGACGTTCTTGGCGATCTTGCGCAGTTCGCGGCCCTCGCGGATCATGCCTTCGGCATCGAGCGAGATGACCTCGGCGCTGACCGGGCCTTCGACGATGGAACAGATCTCGGCAATGACTTCCTTGAAAACGCGGCCCGACTTGGCGACCAGCGACGGGTTGGTGGTGACGCCGTCGCAGAGCCCCATCTCCAGGGCCTTCTTGATCTCGCCGATGTCGGCGGTGTCGATGAAGAACTGCATGGTGGCTCCTCGGAGGGGGCGAAGGGGGTGGGAGGCGACGGCTACGTACCCCACCGGCAGGCGTCGCCGCAAGGGAGCGGCGCGGACCCTCCCCCCCCAACGCGCGCTGGCCCCGAAAAGTGCTATATCGGCGCGGTCATGCCAGCCCGCAAGCGCGCCCGAACCCCCGCCCGGAAGCCCGCCCGGAAGCCGTCGAGAAAGCCGACCCGGACGGCGCCCTCCCGCCGGAACGGCACCTCCGACCTCGTCGCCTACGGGCAGCAGACCCTCGCCGCCGAGGCCCGCGCCATCGGCGGCGTCCGGCTCGGCACCCCCTTCGCCCGCGCGGTGGAGTGGATCCTCTCCTGCAAGGGGCGGGTGGTGGTCACCGGCATGGGCAAGCCGGGCTTCGTCGCCCAGAAGATCTCGGCGACCCTCGCCTCCACCGGCACCCCTTCCCTCTTCGTCCACCCGGCCGAGGCGGCCCACGGCGACCTCGGGCGCATCTCCCGCGACGACGTGGTCATCGCCCTCTCCAACTCGGGCGAGACCGAGGAGATCCTGCGGCTCCTCCCGGCGCTCAGGAAGATCGGCGCCCGCATCGTGGCCATCACCAGGGACGCCGCGAACCCCCTGGCGCGCGGCAGCGACCTCGTCGTCGCCATCGGCAACGTCGAGGAGGCCTGCCCGATGGGGCTCGCCCCCA
>NZ_DASUNC010000116.1:0-102903 GCF_036277355.1 Archangium sp. | reverse complement strand
GAGCGGGTCGCTGTGAATCTGCGCGAGCAGGACGCCGTCGGTCATGAACTTCACGGCCGTCTGCCGGGACGAGCGGTCCTCGAAGCGAATCTGGTAGCCGACGTCCGTGCCCAGCTCCGTGCCGAGCTCGCGAGCCACGCGAGCCGCCACGCTCGTCGCGGCGATACGCCGGGGCTGGGTGACACCAATCTGGCGCGGGCGGCCACGCCCCATGGCGAGCAGGACTTTGGGCAGCTGCGTCGTCTTCCCCGAGCCGGTGGCGCCCGCGACAATGACCACCTGATGGGCGGAGATGGCCGCGGTGATGTCCTCCACCCGGCTCGAGATGGGGAGCTCGGGGGGGAAGCGCAGGGTGGGCAAGCCGCCGGGGGCGGGGACGGGTGAGTCGCCGGACATGGCGGCATGGCCTATCACTGAAGCGCCCGCTCCGCCTCTGACGAATCGTGTGGGCGCCTGCACGCCCGGCGTTCCTGGAGGAATTCTCCCTGCGCGCAATACGCACCTGCCAGGGGGCCAGCGCAGCAGGCGCTGTGGGAGTGACGCACGGCCGAGGGATGCACTCTCTCGCACAGCCCAAGGCGACCGGTCGCCTGTGCAGGGGAGGGGTGTGCCTGCCCTCCTGCACCGTCCAATGCGTGTCGCGCGGCCCTCCTGGACGACCACCTACCCCGGCCCTCGCCCGCAACAGGGCTCCCATGCCGCCTATGCTCAAGGGCTTGGGGTTCTTCTTATCGCAGCCCATCCACCCACGGACTGATGAGGACGGGTTCGGCGAGCCCCTGCTTGCGGATTTCCACGGCCCAGCCGTCGTCCTCCTCGTTCTTTGATGACCCTGGCCGTCCAGCCGTTCTTCCTCCAGAACGTGAGCTCCATGACTTCGGGCTCAGCAGGCGTGCGCTCGTCGCTCATGGGCGTTCCTCATACCCTCCAATTGCCATTTGCCAGAGAAGTATCTGCCCCCTGCGCTACAGCCAACAGGCTCCCCCTGTCCCCTGTGTCAGGGTAGTTGGCGCACGATGTTTTCATGGTGGCGAACCAGCGCTCCACCTCACCTTGCGTGGGCGGCGACAACGTCTCGAAGCACACGCCGCCTTCCCATGGCACGAAGACGCCGTCCGGCACCAAGGCATGGTAGTGAAGTGTTACTTGCAACGCCGAGCGAAAGGAATAGGTCACGAGGCTTCGACCTCCCCGAAGCTCCAGGATCCCTGCACGGGGGTGAGCACAAGAGCAATCTTGGTCGTGCCTGTCCATGCTCCGGTCGCAGGCGATTCCGATTCAGGTTGGCTATCATCGATTGCAGCCTGCAGGAGAGTTCCATCTCTCTCTCTCGCGTGCTCGTCCAGGCTTAATCGATACTGGACCACTGTACGCCAGCGTACTGCTTCCAAGTTACCGTAGGTGACCTCGACTTCCAGGGTCAGGATAGCCCCGGTCCTGAGCTTCTCCACGAGCGTGTTCGCATCAGTACCAGCAATTTTCCCCGCCAATTTCAGGTTGGAAGTCCCCTTCGGGCCGATGGGCAACGGGAGTGCTTCTCCTTTCTTGAAGCTGGTCTCGGCAATTCCAGCTTGGACATGGACGTTTAGAGCCGCAGCAGGGCTTGAGTTGGTAAGCGAGAATCCGAATACGACTGGAAGTCCGATGACGGCGCTGGCTTTGCCGGGCTTCGAGATGACGACTCCTCCCGTCCCATCCTCCTGTTCGTCAAGTGACGGGATCAGAAAGGGCTTGTTGTCACGACGGCGTTCTCGTGCCTGCCAGTAGAGGGTCAGAACTACCCCGGCGAGGGCAAGGCCAGAGAACAGCGCGTTAACGGCCCCGAACATGTCGCCCATGGTCCCGTAGGCTGCCAATGCATCCACGGGCTTAAGGCATTCCTGTCCCGGAGTCGTTTCCCCATGAACTGCCGACGATATCACCTCCATCCGATTCTCACACCGCTCGATCCCCAGCAACGCAGCCGTCGTGGGAACCACCCACAACGTCGCAAGCCAGAATCCGAAGAAGCCCAGGGCCAGTAGGACGATCGGCCAGTACGGACTCCAGGCGCGGTTTCTTGGCTTGCTCACGGCGCGTCTCCTGTGCCAGTCGCAGCGTCTACGAGCCAGCGCGCCACGATCCCTGCCCGCCGATCGAGCTGGTCAGCGTCTGGAGACACTGTTTGTTGCGCGAACCCCTGCTGGGCAAGTGCGTTCTGGTCGAGGACTGAGCTGAAACTCCGCCCCTTCCGCATCGCAACCCTCACTCGCTTGGCCGAAGTGGCATCCATGAAGATCTGGTCGACGATGGGCGTATCGGCGTTGGCATTTGCGAGCTGGTTGTGGAGGGCCGTCCTGCTAATGAACTGAAGTTCTTTCACGCCTTTAAGGGGTTGCTTCGTTAATGGGTCAAGGGCGCCGCGCGATGCGAGGAGACATCCAACACCTCGGGTCAACAAGCGATTGCGGCGCACCGGCTCCATGAGCGCGAGCTTCAGAGTTTCCTCCTGCTCAGGAGCCCCGTGGTACCGAGACCAAGAGCCGGACGCTACACGATCCACGTCGCTCACAACTCGGGTATTGGCACCTTGAGCGTAGGACTGCGATGCGATCGACGACCAATACCAGTTGTCGACGGCCGAAATCGCGAACTTCCCGTCCAGCATGAATGCGAGTGTTAGGATCATTGCGCTGGACGGCACACTTTTGGCGTCCACCAGCCCGAATTTCCTGCGGCCGTACTCAAGCGCAGCGTCGTATGCATCGACTGCCCGTGGCCATAGAGCCCGGACGCGGCTGGCTTCGACCGCTAGCACGTCACCTTGCCTTACACCCTTGACGGTGAGCCGCTTGCCAGAATTCTGCTGTTCCCTGCGCTCCCAAAGCGCGATTAGCTTCAGGATCTCGATTCCGTCGACCTCGAAATTTCCGAGGAGTTCGTGCTCAGCGCGCGCGTTCTCCCATTCTTCCCAAAGGTTGAATTTCTGTGGATAGAGAACGGCAATCATGAGATCAAAGGCGTTAAGACGAACGCCGGTACGGTTGGTTGTCTCGAAGATTCGAGCGAGCGCTTCAAGCGCGATGTCCTGTTCGAGGGCGACGCCGATGAATTTGTACACATTGGCCCGTAGGCCCGGCAGGTTTCGATCGCGCAAGGAGACCATGAGCGAACCTACATCGTGGGGCAGGTGTCGCTGCCACTCGTGAAAAGATGGCTCATCGAAGACCACCGACACCTTTGCGATGCGACGCGCAGCTTGGTCGGTGACCGTCGGGTAAGCTGCTTCAAACGATGCTCTTTCCTGCCACTTCACGTATTCGTCGCCGTGCTCAAGCGCATTGAAGTCGATATAGTAGACGACGTCTGACACGTCGGCGACCGCGTGGAACAAAGCAGTCACCCTTTGTTGGCCATCTAGGACGAATACCTCAACGTTTCCCCGCAGAGGCGGAGCATTCTCGATCGGCCTGGGTTTAAAGGGCTGCGGTCCATCCAGCAGCAGAAGCGATCCGATCGGCCAACCGCGGGACACGCTGTCGATGAGGTCTGCCACTTTGCTCGGCGTCCAGACAAAACGCCGCTGGAAATCGGGTAGGGCGAGTCGCCCTGTGTTGATCCAGCTGACGATCTTATCGACCGTGTAGGTTTGAGGCTGGAAACTCATGAGTTATCCGTTCGCCCGCCGTCGATGTCGTGGGTGCGCAACACGAAAATCAGGCCGCATCGTACGTCTCCGCGAACACAAGGTCATCTAGGAGTTGATGGGGCACGCGACCACCGAGATGACCATGAGGTACTGCGCACCTGTCGCCCGAGGCACGGGAGAGCGCGGTCATGGGAGTTCCCCCAAGCAGGTGAGAAGGCGAGCGTGGCGCTTGAGGCAGCGACCAGGAAGGAACCGAGGAGGGAGAGGACACCGCGAGTGGACTAGGCCTCCTGCACCTGTCCGAGTTGCCCTCACCCCAGGCACCTGCCAGGATGGCCAGCGCAGCATGCGCTGTGGGAGTGACGCACGGCTGAGGGATGCACTCTCTCTCATAACCCAAGGCGACTGGTCGCCTGCGCAGGGGAGGGGGTGTGCCTGGAGCGCGTCGGGCGGTCCTCCTCAGGGCCCTCCTGCACCGTCCAATGCGTGTCGCGCTACCCCTGGACGACCACCTACCCCGGCCCTCGCCCGCAACAGGGCTCCCATTCCGCCTATGCTCCCCGGTCTTCTTCTTCTGGCGGCACCGCACGTCCGGGGAGAAGAGCGCGCCGTGGGTGAGCGTACAGGCCGGCGGCGAAGGCTGAGGCGCGCGAACTGGCGGCCCGGTACGTGAGCCTCACAGGTGCCTCGGACCCGTTCGTGGTACCGCACCTCCATCCCAGTGCACAGAAGGGGGGACGCCTGCTCGCCGTCGCCTACATGGCGCTGATCACGATCTGTCCGCGCGCGCGCCTGCTCACCATGTGCGCCACGGCCTGGCCGGCGTGCGCAAGCGGATAGGTCCTGTCTATCACGACCTTCACGGCGCCCGATTGAATCAGCGCGCCGATGTCCTCGAGATTCTTGCGTGACGGGACGAATTGAATCGTGCGCCACTGCCTGGACTTGAAGAGCGCCCCGAACGCCATGCCAGGCAGCGTTCCCAGCCACTTGTGGGTGCCGATGCTGTTGGGCAGCAACATCCCATTCGCGGTGAGGACGCGCGCCGAGACCGACGGAGGGTGGTTCATCACGTTGTCCATCACCACGTCGTAGCGCGCGTCCTGCTCCGGGTAGCTCGTCCGCGTGTAGTCGATGACGTGGGAGGCACCGAGTGAACGCACCAGCTCGACGTTGCTCGTGCTGCACACGCCCGTGACCCTGGCACCCAAGGCCCTGGCGATCTGCACGGCGAACGTCCCCAGGCCACCGGAGGCACCGTTGACGAGCACCTGCTGGCCTGCGCGGACGCGAGCGACATCGCGCATGGCCACCAGCGCCGTCACGCCTGACATCACCGCCCCGGCGGCTTCCTCGAAGCTGAGCTGCGCCGGCTTGTGCGCCAGTTGTGTCGCCGGGACCACGGTGTATTCGCAGAAGGTCCCGGGAGCGCCGCGCTTGTAACCTCCCGTCCACACCGAGCCGAACACGGTGTCGCCGGGTGCGAAGCCGGTAACGTGGGCGCCCACCGCTTCCACGACGCCGGCGACGTCCGAGCCGCGGACCGGCGACCTGGGCGCACGCAGGCCGGACACCAGGCGCAGCGCGTAGGGAACTCCGAGGGTGGCGATGCAGTCCGGCGGGATACGTCTCCAATCTGGAGACATTCTGGAGACGCGCCGGAGCCTGAAAACACCGAGGCCGGAAACCCCTGATTGCTCAGCGGCTTCCGGCCTCGGCTTGTGTGTCCCCGACGGGATTCGAACCCGTGTTACCGGCTTGAAAGGCCAGCGTCCTGGGCCTCTAGACGACGGGGACCTCTGTGAGTCGCGGGGGGCTCGAACCCCCGACCCTCGGCTTAAAAGGCCGGTGCTCTACCAGCTGAGCTAGCGACTCGCACTATTCTTTTTTGGTCAGACGCCGGATTCCTTGGTCTCCGGCGTCTGCGAGGCGCTCTCTACCAGCACTCGCCTCGGACTTCTACTGGCGATCGTTCCCCCCGTCACCTGACAGCCACCCTTCAACGGCCCGCCCCCGCGCTTCCTTCCGCCGCTCTCGGGAGGCGCTATACAGAGGCCATGTCCCGAGACGTCCGGAATTCCGAGGAAGCCCCCGAGGAGAACGACGCGCTGCAACTGGAGGGTGGGGTCCACCGGCGCTACCTCACCCGCTCTGGGGCCGAGCGCATGCACAAGGAGCTGCTGCGTCTGCTCAACGAGGAGCGGCCCAAGGTCACCGCCGAGGTGTCCGCCGCCGCCGCCCAGGGCGACCGCTCCGAGAACGCCGAGTACATCTACGGCAAGAAGCGCCTGCGGGAGATCGACCGGCGCATCCGCTTCCTCCAGAAGCGCCTGGACACCGCCACCATCGTCACCCCGTCCGAGCAGCCGGACACCCGCCGCGTCTACTTCGGCGCCACCGTGACGCTCGAGGACGAGGACGAGGCCCGGGTGACCTATCAGATCGTCGGCTCGGACGAGATCGACACCGCCGGGGGCCGCATCAGCGTGGAGTCCCCCATCGCCAGGGCCCTGCTGCGCAAGAAGGTCGGCGACACCGTCGAGGTGATCCGCCCGCGTGGGGAAATCGAATACACCATCGTGCAGATCCGCTACCTGTAGGGGTGTTGGCCCGAGGACATCTGGACCCGTGGAACAGCAGGAGGGGCGGGCGTCCAGTGATCCGGGGATCCATGAGCGTGGTGGGAACCACCTTGTTAGCGTGTGCGTTACACCCGAGGTAGGCCCCAAACGGTGCTGGGCCGCTTCCCGCGTGGGAGGCCCGGCCTAATATTCGGTTGGCAGTCAGGCGCAGAAGCGGTCCGTCAGTCGGAGTCCCGTCGCACGGTCGGTTCCAGCGGTCGCACCCACTACGAGGTCGCGCTCCACACGATGCGAAAGAACTTCATCCTCGACACCAACGTCCTTCTCCACGACCCCCGCTCCATCTACAGCTTCAAGGAACACAACGTCATCATCCCCATCTACGTGATCGAGGAGATCGATCAGTTCAAGCGCGATCTCTCCGAGCTGGGGCGCAATGCGCGTCTGGTGGCGCGCTACCTGGACTCCTTCCGGGAGGAGGGCTCGCTCAAGGACGGGGTGCGCCTGCCGCACGGGGGCGTGCTGCGCGTGTGCTTCACCGACAGGGATCTGCCGCTCTCCATGGCGGACAGCAACCTGATGGACAACCGCATCCTCTCGGTGGCCATCGACTTGATGGAGCGCGAGCCGCAGTCGCCGGCCGTCTTCATCACCAAGGACACCAACCTGCGCATCCGCGCGGACGCGCTGGGCCTCATCGCCGAGGACTACGACGCCGAGCGGGTGGAGATCACCGAGCTCTACACGGGCTTCACCGAGCGCCTGGTCCCCCGCGAGATGGTGGATCAGATGTACAAGCCCGGCGCCGAGGTGGAGATCTCCGGGCAGGAGTCGCTCTCGCCGCACCAGTTCATCCTGCTCAAGGACGAGACGAACCCGTCGCACACGGCCATGGGCCGCTTCAACGCGTCCCGGGGGCGGGTGGTGCCGCTGCTGCGCGGCATGAAGTCCGAGGGCGTCTGGGGCATCCGCCCGCGCAACATGGAGCAGAGCTTCGCGCTGGATCTCGTGATGAACGACGAGATCAAGCTCGTCACCATCGTGGGCAAGGCGGGCACGGGCAAGACGCTGCTGGCGATCGCCGCGGGGCTCCACAAGGTGACGGAGGAGGGCGTGTACCAGAAGCTGCTGGTCAGCCGGCCCGTGTTCCCGCTCGGCCGGGACATCGGCTACCTGCCGGGCAGCCTGGAAGAGAAGATGAACCCCTGGATGCAGCCCATCTTCGACAACGTGGAGTTCCTGATGAACCTGAGCCGCGCCGACAAGAAGGCGGGCCGGGGCTACCACGAGCTGATCGATCTGGGGCTGATGGAGATCGAGGCGCTCACCTACATCCGCGGGCGCTCCATCCCCAACCAGTACATCATCATCGACGAGGCGCAGAACCTCACCCCCCACGAGGTGAAGACGATCATCACCCGCGTGGGCGACAACACGAAAATCATTCTCACCGGGGACCCGTTCCAGATAGACAACCCCTACGTGGACGCGACCAACAACGGACTCGTTCACGTGGTCAACCGGTTCAAGAATGAGAAGATCGCGGGCCACATCACCATGGCCAAGGGCGAGCGCAGCGCCCTGGCCGAGCTCGCGGCCAACCTCCTCTAGCCCCCTGCGCCGCACGAGGAAGCAGTCATGAAGGCAGAAGGTACGGGAGATGGTGCCACCCAGGGCACGGCGGGTGACGGCGAGGAGAAGAAGCCGCTCATCGAGTACCCCACCGTCTATACCTTCAAGGTCATGGGGCGGCAGGAGCCGGGCGGGTTCGCCGGGTATGTGCGCGAGCTGTTCCGCACGCTCATGGGCACGGAGATCTCCCCGGACTCCATCCGGGAGCAGCCCAGCAGCAAGGGCACCTACGTGTCGGTGAGCGTGTCGGTGTACCTGCTGTCCGAGGAGCACCGCCGCTCCATCTATGCCCGGCTGCGGCAGGAGCAGCGGGTCGTCTACTACCTGTGAGGGCGGCCCCCGCCCGGGTGCGCGGGGGGAATTGGCGATTGCGGGCCACCGGTGTAGAAGAGGCTCCTCATGAGCCCGGCTGAGCCCTTCCCGCTCTACTTCCCTGGTGACGCTCGGCGCCCCTTCAGCTCCGAGATCGCGACCCGTCGCTTCGCGAAGGTGGCGCAATTGGAAGAGGGCGGCCGTGTGCTTGAGCTCGGCTGTGGCCCTTCCGGCTTGGCCAGCGTGGTGCTCGCCCAGGAGTTCGGCTGCTCGGTGGTGGCCGCGGACGCGGACGAGACGTCCCTCATCCACATGCGGGACCGTGTGCGCTCGCTCGGGCTGGACGGCCGGGTCGAGGTGCGGCGCGTGGATCCGCGCAAGCCCGCCTTCCGGGAGGGCGAGTTCGACGCCGTCCTCTGTCAGGGCCGGATCTTCCTGGCGCTGGCGGATGCGGTGGGCACCTTCCGGCCCCTGCTGGCCCACAATGGCCGGCTGGGCCTCACCTATCCGGTCCGCGTGGGCCGGGTGACGCCCCGCGCCGTGCTCGACTTCTGGGAGCGCCGCCTGGGAGCACCGCTCCTGCTGCCCCGCGAGCTGCTCCAGCACCTGGCCCTGTCCGGCTTCGAGCCCGAGTCCGTCGAGTCCCTCCAGGACGCCGAGCTGGACGCCCTCTACAAGGATCTGGAGCCCCACCTCGCCAAGGCCTCGGCCGAGCAGGCCACCTGGCTGCGGGAGGAGATCGCCCTGCACCGGGAGAGCGGCAAGGCGACCTCGAGCTACGCGTTCGCCGTGGGCCGCCGCCGCGAGCCGGGTGAGAAGCCTCCGGCCGCTCGCGATCGCGGGTAGACAGGGCGGCAGACCCTCACCCCGACCCTCTCCCAGAGGGAGAGGGAGGACGGCGGGAGGGCAGGGCGCTCAGTGCGCCGCCTTCAGTGCACCTCGCTCAGTGCACCGCGCCGTGGAAGTCCAGCAGCTCCACCGCCTCGGGCGCCACGCTCAGCTTCACGTCGTCGCGGTAACCCGCCGCGTCTCCACCCACGTGGAAGGGCATGGGCCGGGCGAAGCGGATGTGCACGTCCTGGGCGTAGAAGTCGTGGATGCCCTCGGGGAACCAGCGGCCCGCCCACAGCTTCGGCAGGTTCGCCAGCACGCTCGTGGCGTGCAACTGGCCCAGGCGCAGGTGCATCATCCCCCGGCGCTCGCCCGCGAACGGGAACATCCGGAAGCCGTACCCGTAGAAGGGCATCGTCGCCGCCGCCGCCATCATCAGCTTGCCCTGGAAGATGCGCTGCCCCGGGGCGATGGGCGCGCCCACCGGGTTGCCCTGCGGCCCCACCCGGTACGCCTCACCGGCCTGGCCGTTGATGATCTCGCACTCCACCCACGTCGGGTTGGACAGGTAGTGCGGCACCGTCTTCAGCGCCACCGCCGAGAAGTAGCCGCCCGGGCCCGTCAGCATCTTCTTGAGCAGCCCGCCGCGGCCCAGGTTGTCCTTCACCCACAGGTAGTCGTTGAGCAGCTTCCCATCCACGCCCATGCCCGCGAAGGCCGTGCGCATGCCATCCACCATCAGCAGATCCATCCGCCGGTGGCCGGGGATCTCGCCCGCGCGCGCACGCACCACGTCCTGCAGGATGCCGTCCGCGCCGTTGCCGGCGTTCACGTACGTGGCCAGGCCGTTGCCCGTGCCCAGCTTCAGCACGCCGAAGCGCGGCGCGCGCTTGCCGGCGAAACGGCCCCGCGGCTCCAACTGACGGAACACCTCGCTCACGAAGCCCTGGAACG
This sequence comes from Archangium sp., assembly GCF_036277355.1. GTDB lineage: Bacteria > Myxococcota > Myxococcia > Myxococcales > Myxococcaceae > Archangium. Next base: position 92,964 of record NZ_DASUNC010000116.1, on the reverse strand, counting down.
TCCCGTCACCGCCACCCGTGAACACCAGGGGGTAGTTGCGCTCGAGCACCGTCTGCACGATCCGCCGGCAGTCGAGCTCCGAGCGCGACAGGAAGAGATCCTGCTCCGGCACCACGTGTGAGAGGGACTTCACCAGTTGTGCGTCCACCCGGCGGGCGTTGGCGTTGAGCAGCACCGCGACCTTGTGCTCGGGGGCTCCGGCGACGGACGGATTCTGGCGCGGATCCACGGACCGAAGTGGCTGTACCAGCATGAGGCTGCCTCCAGAGGGGGGGTTGGGGCGTCGGGCTGCCTCAGTGCACATTCTCAGCCAATGGCTGACGCGAGGTGTCAACCCCACCTGGACTCAATGGTTTCGGGGGGTTGGCGCGTTGGCTACTGATCGAATGCCTGGCCGGTTGCTACGCGCGGGTGGCGGAGGTGGAGAGCGCGTTACGCACCGTGGCGGGCCGGTGGCGAGCAGGTGACGCATCTTGACGCGGTTTGACACCCCCAGGTGGGTGGTTACGTTGGTCACACATCGGAAGCACTCGACGTTTTTGCGGTCTTTTCCGCAGTTATTTCGGGAGGTTACACACCGTGGGCAAGATTATCGGCATCGACCTGGGCACCACCAACAGCGTGGTGGCGATCATGGAGGGTCGCGAGCCCAAGGTTCTCACCAATGAGGAAGGCGCCCGCACCACGCCCTCGGTCGTCGCGTTCGCGAAGGATGGGGAGCGGCTGGTGGGACAGGTGGCCAAGCGGCAGGCCATCACCAACCCGGAGCGCACGATCTACTCCATCAAGCGCTTCATGGGCCGGCGGTACGAGGAGACCACCGAGGAGGCGAAGCTCGTCCCCTACAAGGTGGTGCGCGGCCCGCACGGCGACGCGCGCGTGGAGATCGACGGCAAGCAGTACAGCGCGCCGGAGATCTCCGCGCAGGTGCTGCTCAAGCTCAAGCGCGCGGCGGAGAACTACCTGGGCGAGAAGGTGACGGAGGCGGTCATCACCGTCCCGGCGTACTTCAACGACGCCCAGCGCCAGGCCACCAAGGACGCCGGTGAGATCGCCGGCCTCACCGTGCGGCGCATCGTGAACGAGCCGACGGCGGCGGCGCTCGCGTACGGCCTGGACAAGAAGAAGGACGAGAAGATCGCCGTCTACGACTTCGGCGGCGGCACGTTCGACATCTCCATCCTGGAGGTGGGCGAGAACGTGGTCGAGGTGCTCGCCACCAACGGTGACACGCACCTGGGCGGCGACAACATCGACCACACGCTGATGGACTGGCTGATCGCCGAGTTCAAGCGCGACAACGGCATCGACGTCTCCAAGGACAAGATGGTGCTGCAGCGCCTGAAGGAGGCGGCGGAGAAGGCGAAGATCGAGCTCTCCAGCACGATGGAGACGGAGATCAACCTGCCGTTCCTCACGGCGGACGCCACCGGTCCCAAGCACCTCAACGTGCGCCTGACGCGGGCCAAGTTCGAGGCGATGATCGACACCCTGGTGGAGCGCTCGCTGGAGCCGTGCCGCAAGTGCCTGAAGGACTCGGGCGTGGACCTCAAGGACCTCAACGAGGTCGTGCTGGTGGGTGGTTCCACGCGCATCCCGAAGGTGCAGGAGGCGGTGAAGCGGCTGTTCGGCAAGGAGCCGAACCGCTCGGTGAACCCGGACGAGGTGGTGGCGGTGGGCGCGGCGGTGCAGGCCGGCGTGCTCGCGGGCGAGGTGAAGGACATCCTGCTGCTGGACGTCACCCCGCTGTCGCTGGGCGTGGAGACGCTGGGCGGCGTGATGACCAAGCTCATCGAGCGCAACACCACCATCCCCACGCGCAAGTCGGAGACGTTCTCCACGGCGGCGGATGGCCAGACGCAGGTGGAGATCCACATCCTGCAGGGCGAGCGCGAGATGGCCGGTGACAACCGGAGCCTCGGCCGCTTCCACCTGACGGGGATTCCGGCGGCGCCGCGCGGCGTGCCGCAGATCGAGGTGACGCTGGACATCGACGCCAACGGCATCCTGAACGTCAGTGCCAAGGACAAGGCGACGGGCAAGGAGCAGAAGGTCACCATCAGCCACTCGTCCGGTCTGGCGAAGGACGAGGTGGAGAAGATGGTCAACGCGGCCAAGGAGAACGAGGCCGCGGACAAGGCCCGCCGCGAGCTGGTGGAGGTGAAGAACCAGGCCGAGGCCCAGGCGTACGCCGCGGAGAAGATGATCAAGGAGAACCGCGACAAGCTGTCTCCGGACGCGGTGTCGACGCTCGAGGCGGCGGTGAAGGCGGTCAACGAGGTGCGCGAGGGCCAGGACAAGGACGCCATCAAGTCCGCGTTGGATCGGCTGCAGCAGGCCAGCTACAAGGTGGCCGAGGAGATGTACAAGGCCACGGGTGGGGCGCCGGGTGCTGGCGCTCCGCCGCCGGGAGCCGACGCGGGTGCGACGGGCTCGGCGCCGGGCAGCTCGGCCAAGCCGAAGGACGACGTGGTGGACGCCGAGTTCCGCCAGTCGTAAGGCCGCCTCTGGCGAGCCCCTGGGGTTGAACCCCGAGGAAGGGCCGGTGCTCCCCACAGGGAGTATCCGGCCCTTCTGTTTCATTCGCGCCCACCCGACTCCAACGATATGAGGAGACCCATGAAGGCGCTGACGACGACGCCCCCGGGGCATGACGTCATCCTGTACGACGGGCACTGCCGCCTGTGCATCGCGGCCGCGAAGCAGTTCCAGCGGTTGTTGGGAGGCCACGGCACGCAGCTGCGCTCGTTCCGGGAGGAGGGCGTCCTGGCGGCGTATCCCGGCATCGCGCTGGAGCGGTGCGAGCAGGGCATTCAGCTCATCCAGGCGGACGGGCGGATCTTCGAGGGGGCCGAGGCCGTGGTGCAGGCGCTGGGGCGCAGGCCGGCTGGCAAGCTGCTCTTCGTGTACTACGTGCCGGGGCTGAGGCAGCTCGCGGACTGGGTGTACGGGCTCGTCGCGCGCTACCGCTTCCGCATCGCGGGGCGGGCCTGCCCGGACGGAGCGTGCGCGGTTCACTTCAAGTAGGGGTCGCCGAGCCCTTCAAATGAGCAGGTAGGGGGGACTACGATGCGCCTCCCGTGATCCACCCGCCCACGCCCGTCTCTCCCCAGGCCGCGCAGGCCTTCCGCCACTTCTTCCAGGAGCTGCGCGAGGCCTACCTCGAGCGTGAGACGCTCTTCACCCAGATCGAGTTGGCGCTGCTGTGCCGGGAGCACGTGCTCGTCGTCGGGCCGCCAGGAACGGCGAAGAGCGCCATCGCCTCGGCGGTGCTCGGCCGCATCCTCGACGAGAAGACGGGGCAGCCCTCGCTCTTCGCCAAGCAGATCGCCGAGTCCACGGTGCAGACGGACCTCATCGGTCCGGTGGACTTCAAGGTGCTCACCGAGACGGGCCGCACCGAGTTCATCACCGAGGACGGCATGCTGGGGGCCACCCACGCCTTCCTCGACGAGGTGTTCGACGGGCGCGACATGCTCCTGCGCTCCATCCTCAACGTCCTGCACGAGCGCGAGCTCAAGCACGGGCGCCGGGTGACGAGCGGGCGGATCGAATGCGCCATCATGACGAGCAACCGCTACCTCTCGGAGGTGCTGGCGCGCTCGCCGGAGCTGCTGCTGGCCTTCGCGGACCGGCTCAGCTTCATCTCGTTCGTGCCCAAGTCCTTCGCCCGGCGCCCCAGCCGCGCGGCCATGCTGCATCGCTTCGCCCATGGTATCCGGCCGGACCTGCGCGCCTCGCTCACCCTGCAGCAGTTGGATGTGCTCCAGGCCGCGGTGGAACAGGTGACGGTGGGCAGCCACCTGCTCGAGGCCATCGAGATGCTCGCCGATGAGCTGGAGCGCGCGCTCATGGCCCAGGTGTCCAAGCTGCCGGACTACGTGCCCACCAAGTACTTCTCCCAGCGCTCGGTGGTGAAGGCGCTGTGGGCCCTCAAGGCCGTGGTGGTGAGGGATCAGCTCTACCGCCGCCCGGACCGGCCGCTCGAGGCCACCGTGGAGGACCTGGACGCCCTGCGCTGGTTCTTCCTGCTCGGCGGGCCCCCGGCGGAGGAGGTCGAGGCGCTCCTGAAGGTGGCGGTGGATCCGCGCGAGCGCGCGCAGCTGGAGATCGTCCGCATCGAGCAGAAGGCCTTCGACGCCGCGCTGGCCAAGGTGAAGGCGGAGCTGGGCACGGGCGTGGAGCGCGAGGCGGCCTCGCTCGGGGCGGCCGACGAGCTCAAGGCGGTGGAGGCGGTCGCGCGCAACTTCCAGCCCGGCGTCGTCACCACCACGGCGCAGCGCCTGCGCGCCAAGCTCGTCCCGGGACCGCGGCACCCGGACAACCGGGTGGCCCTGCTGGGCGCCGCGCGGGGACTGCTCTCGGTGGTGGAGCAGCGCATGGCGCGCGGTCCCATCGAGGGCCCCGAGGCCCGGGCGGGCACGGCCGTGTTCACCGCGCTCTCGGAGACGGTGGAGCTGTGCCGCCAGGTGCCGGAGCTGCGCCAGCGGCTGCCCGCGCTGAGCGACGCGGTGTCCCGCTTCCTCCTGCAGGCGCTCGAGCTGGTGGCGCTCAACGCCGAGAGCCTCGCCTTCGACGAGGCGGTGCGGCTGGATACACTCGGTTCGTTCACGGACAACCTCTCCGACGAGCTGGGCCGGGTGGGCGAGCTCCTGGCGCTGCTCGCCGAGGGCAGCTCGAGCCTGGTGGCACGGCTGCGGACCGCGGAGGCCGAGGCACGCCGCCGGGCCGTGACCGCCCTGCGCCAGCGCGCGACGAGTGCCTACCCGGCGACGCGCGGCCGGAGGGATCCGCTCGATGCGCTCGCGGCGGACTCGCGCCAGCTGTCCCAGCTCGAACAGGCCCTGTGCAAGCTGGACCCCGCCCAGCGCGGCCTCAAGCAGGAGCTGCTGCAGCCGCTCGGCTCGGCCTACGCGAAGGACGTGCTGACCACCACGCCCTTCGAGCGCATCGACCAGTTCTCTCGCACGGTGCAGACGGTGGCGGAGAACCTCCGGCGCGAGGGCCTGGCCCCCGAGCCCGTGTTCGCCGAGTGCAAGGAGATCCTCGAGGCGCGTCTGCGCGAGTACGTGCGGAACATCGGCCGCGAGGTGGCGAGCCCTCCGCCGGCCCCCCATGCCGCCATCAGCGGCGAGGCCTACAACTTCTACCGGGGCGACTTCTCCACGCAGATCAAGGATGGGGAGCTCGCCGCGCTGCTCGGGTTGGACGGGCAGCTCGCCTTCGCGCGGCCTCCCTCCGCCACGTCCTTCCTCTCCAACGAGATCCACGCGGCGGTGGCCCGGGTGGAGCTGGCCTTCGTGCAGACGCGCCTCAAGTTCCTGCGCAGCTGGCTCACCCAGCTCCTCACCGAGCTGCCGCCCCCCAAGACCCTCCAGCGCCGTCCCCTGGCGGATTCGATCTTCGATCGCCTGGTGAAGAGCCGCTTCCCGCTGCTCGCGCTCAAGGAGGGCGAGCTGGTACGCATCAAGGGGGTGCTCGGCGTGCTGGTCTCCATCCCCGGCGAGCTGGGCGAGAGCGCGCGCAAGCTGGAGAACGTGCTGCGCGGCATCGACGAAGACTTCACCCGCTTCAGCAAGGAACTGCTGGAGACGCGGGCCTCGCTGTGAGGAGGTGCTGACGCGTGCTCGCCTCGCGGCTCTCACGCCTGCGGCTCCGGTTGGACGCGCTCCAGGGAGCGCCGTTCCAGGCCGAGGGCTTGCGGGGTTGGTGGCTCGGGCTCACCGCCCCGGCCGAGGTGGACCTGTCCCTGCCCACGCTGACGGCGCTCGACAGGGCGATGGAGCGGGTGGGGGTGCACACGCTCGCGGACGCGCGGCTGCTGCTCGAGCTGGGTGTGCGCAAGGGCAGGGTGGGGGACCTGGCCACGGGCCTGAAGACCCGCTCCCAGGAGGCCCTGGAGGAGTTCGAGCGGACGCTCGACGCGGTGGAGAAGATGCTCCGGGTGGGCCGGACGCCTCCGGGGGCGCGCACGGCGCTGGAGCGGGGCTTCGTCCGGCTCACGCGCGTGCTGCGCGTGGCGGATCTCTTCATGTCCCCCACGCCTCCGTCCCAGGAGGAGGCCCGCTTCGAGATCTTCGCGCGGCCCGGTCCCTCGTGGAACGACCGCGTGGCGCCGAGCACGGCCCGCATGGCCGTGGCCGAGTTCCTCGCGCAGCGGGCGCGCGCCAACGTGGACGATCTCGTCCAGAAGCGGCGCGATCTGGACATGGCGCATGAGATCCTCCTGCGCATCGGCATGGAGCACGATCGCGACCGGGGCGTGGCCCTGCGCAGCGAGGTGTCCCAGGCACGCGATCGGGTCCGTGAGCAGCCGGCGGCGCGCTCCCTGGATGAGCTGGTGCGGGAGGTGAGGCGCACCGCGAGCAGGGAGCCCCAGATGGCGTGGCGCTCGCTCCGGGGCCTCTACGAGCGCGCGCTGGAGGCGAATGACGCCCCACTGGCGGAGGCGGCTCGCGCGGCGCTCGAGCCGCTGATGCCCCGTGGGCAGCCCCTGCGGGCCATGTTGGAGTCCTCCGAGCGCGATGACCTGACGCGCTGGTTCGGCGAGAAGCCCCCCGCGCACGAGGGCCCCAACGGCCTGCGCGAGCCGCCCAAGGCCTCCACCGCGGATGATCTGCTCGCGGACCTGGCCTTCTCGCTGCAGCCCGAGCAGCTCTCCGCCTTCGAGCTGGCGGCGGGCTGTGGCCGCTACTTCGACGTGGAGGACGCGCTCACCGAGGAGATCGTCGAGATGAACACCCGCAAGGTGCGCCCCGTGCCCCGGCGGGTGCCGTACCCCACCCAGAACATGACGTTCGAGCGCACGGGTGGCCTGCACGAGGTGCACGACTTCGTCATCTCGGATCCGCGCATGGTGCTGTACGACCTGGCCGGCCACAGCCAGAGGGTGCGCGCCTACCTGGAGGACGAGCCGCCTCCCCGGCCCAAGAAGATGAAGCGCACCGCCGTGCGCGTGTACGTGTGTGACGCCTCGGGCTCCATGCACGGCGCCCGGGCCCGCTTCCGCGACGCCATCATCATCGCCGAACTCAACAACCTCCGCGTGAAGGCGCGCAAGGGCGAGCCCTTCGATCCGCTCTACTTCTCCTTCTTCAACGACATCCCCACCGAGCTGGCCCGCGTGGACACCGCCCGCGAGGCCACCCGGCAGATCGAGAAGCTCTTCCGCGACTCGCCCGCCGAGGGACAGACGGACATCTCCCTCGCGCTCATGTCCGCCTTCGAGTCCATCCGTTCCGCGCAGGGGAGGGATCCGTACCTCGCCCGCGCCACCGTGGTGCTCATCACCGACGGCGAGGACCGCGTGGACATGGAGCTCATCCGCCGCACCCGCGCGCCCATGGACGCGCTGGACATCTCGCTCAGCTTCATCTCGCTCGGCGAGGAGAACCCGGACCTCAAGTCGCTCGTGATGGAGCAGCGGGCCCGGGGCGGCCGCGCCTTCTACCACCACCTCTCCGACCAGGAGATCCAGTGGGCGCGCACCGAGTTCGACAGCCCCTGGCGCACCCTGCTGCCGCGCGACGTGCCCGTCACCCCGGAGGCCATCGAGGCGCTCGCGCCCCACCTCCAGGCACTGGAGGCGCTCGCCGCCGGCCGCACGCTCCCGGCCGCTCCCGTGGCCACCGAGGCCTCGTTCGACGCGCTCTTCCCGGAACTCGAGCGGCTCTCCGGGCAGAAGGGGGCGGAGAGCCCCGGCCCCGAGGTGCTCGCCCGCGTGGCTGATATTCTCGACGCCATCGTGGAGGCCGCCGCGCTCGCTCCCGCCGAGCGCCGTCCCACCGAGGGCCTCTTCCTCCTGCAGCACCTGCTCGGGGTGTACCAGATTCCTCCGGCCCGCTACCTCGCCGCGCTCGCCACGGGAGGTTCAGAGGTGCACGAGCGCCTCGCACGTGTCCGCCTCCTCTGCCGCCCGTTCGAGTAGGCTGCCGCCAGTCATGCTCTTCGACTGGTTGCGCAAGAAGAAGACGCCCAAGAAGCCCGAGCGGCCCACGGATCCGCTCGCGGCCTTCGATCAGCTGATCGAGGACCTGGAGCGTCAGGGCGCCGAGATCCGCAAGTCCGCCGCCACGCTGCTGGCGCTCCGGGGCGATCTCGCCCGCTCGGAGGCGCGCTACGTCAAGCGGCTGGAGGAGTTCGCGAAGCGGAAGGCCCAGGCCGACGAGCAGGGGGATGGGAAGATCTCCGCGACGCTCGAGCGCGACCGCGTGCAGGCCGAGTCCCTGCTGAGCACCACGCGCGAGTCGCTCGCGCGCGCCGAGTCGGATGGCAAGCTGCTGCTGGAGGCCGCCGCGGATCTCGGCAACCGGGTGGCCGAGCTGCGCATCGAGCGCGAGAGTGCTTCGGCCCGGCTCGCGGTGGGCGGGCTCGTCTCCACGGCCCTGCAGGCGCAGGTGGAGCGTTTCGAGAAGGTGCTCGCGGTGGATGCCGCGCGGGACGAGGTGGAGCGGGCCCATGCGCTCGCGGACATCTACCGCGAGGAGCGTGGCGAGGCCGTGAAGCCGGGTTGATCCCAGGAGGGACGTGATGGGTTGCTGCCACTACCACCCCGTCGGCGAGGGCTGTGACAGCGCCTTCACCGTGGACACCTCACGCATCACCTTCGGCCGTGGCTGCCTGGCCGAGGTGGGCGACCGGGCCCGGGCGCTCGGCATGAAGCGCGTGCTGCTGTTCTCGGACGAGCGGGTGGCCCGGCTGCCGCACTTCGAGAAGGTGCGCCAGTCCCTGCTCGCCGCCGGCCTGGATGTCGCCGTCTATACGGACGTGCACGTCGAGCCCACGGACCGCTCGTTCCTGGAGGCGGCGCGGTTCGCCTCGGAGTCCCGGCCGGATGGCTACATCTCCCTGGGCGGCGGCTCGGTCATCGACACGTGCAAGGCGGCCAACCTCTACGCCACGTATCCGGCCGACTTCCTGGCCTACGTCAACGCGCCCGTGGGGGATGGGCGCCCGGTTCCCGGCCCGCTCAAGCCGCACATCGCCTGTCCCACCACCTCGGGCACGGGCAGCGAGGTCACCGGCATCACCATCTTCGATCTGCTCTCCATGGGGGCGAAGACTGGCATCGCCTCGCCCGCGCTGCGGCCCACCGAGGCGCTCGTCGACCCGGACTGCACCGCGACCCTGCCGAGCGAGGTGGTCGCCGCCAGCGGGCTGGACGTGCTGTCGCATGCGCTCGAGTCCTATACCGCGCGGCCGTACGTGCGCCGTCCCGCGCCGCCCCGGCCGAGCCTGCGGCCCATGAGTCAGGGGGCGAATCCGTGGAGCGATCTCGGCTGCCGCGAGGCGCTGCGCCTGATGGGCCTGTACCTCGAGCGCGGGGTGAAGGATGCGCGGGACCACGAGGCCCGCGAGCAGTTGATGTGGGCCTCCACGCTGGCCGGTATCGCCTTCGGGAACGCCGGGGTGCACGCGCCGCACGGCATGGCCTACGCCGTGGCCGGACTGGTGCGCGACTTCCGGCCCTCGGGCTACCCGGACGGCGAGCCCCTGGTGCCGCATGGCATGGCCGTCATCGTCAATGCCCCGGCCGTGTTCCGCTACACCGCCGAGGTCAGCCCCGAGCGCCACCTGGAGGCCGCTCAGTTCCTGGGCGCGGACGTGCGCGGTGCAGCGCCCGGTGATGCCGGCGAGGTGCTCGCGGGCAAGCTCATCCAGATCATGCGCGCCGTGGGGATTCCCAATGGCCTCGGAGGGGTCGGCTACACCGACGCGGACCTGGCCGCCCTCACGGAAGGGGCCCATCCGCAGCAGCGCCTGCTGCAGAACGCTCCTCGCGAGATGACGAAGCCCGTCCTCTCCGAGCTGTTCCGCCAGGCGCTGCGTTACTGGTAACCGAAGCAGGGACCACTGCCATGTCCGACGTCGAGACCTCCGACCGCTACCGCTACTTCCTGCCCATCACCACCCGCTGGATGGACAACGACGCCTACGGGCACATCAACAACGTCACGTACTACAGCTACTTCGACACCGTCGCGAACCACTTCCTCATCCACGAAGGCGGCCTGGACATCGTCAGCAGCCCCATCATCGGACTCGTCGTGGAGTCCCGGTGCACCTACAAGGCTCCGCTCGCGTATCCCGACCGCCTGCGCGCGGGTCTGCGCGTGGACAAGCTCGGGAATCGCTCCGTGACCTACGGCATCGGCATCTTCAAGGAGGGCGAGGAGCAGGCCGCCGCCCACGGGTACTTCGTGCACGTGTTCGTGGACCGTCAGTCCCGAAAGGCCGTGCCCATGCCCGAGCGCATGCGCGAGGCACTCGCGCGGATCTCCGTGGGCTGAGCGCGGATCCGCGGGGACTCGGTGGGGCACAACCCGAGGGCCGGATACCCTCACCCCGTCCCTCTCCCGGGGGGAGAGGGGATGGCGCGTGGATGGCGCGCGGATGGCGCGTGGATGGCGCGTGGATGGTGCGCGGAGTGGGGCAGGGGGCTACGTGCGCCGTGCCGTCTGGTGCAGCTCCAGCACGATGTTGCCGCCCTTGAAGAGTCTCACCGCTCCCGACGTCTGGCTCACCACCAGCGCGATGCACTTCGTCGTCGACGTGATACTCGCCGCCGCCGCGTGTCTCGCTCCCAGGCCCAGGGGAATCTTCACCATCTCGTCCGACGCCGACAGGTAGCGCCCCGCCGCCAGCACCACCCCGTCCTCCCGGATCACGAACGACCCGTCCAGCACCGAGAAGTTCTTGATCGCCTCGCGGATCTTCGGATCCAACACGTTGCGCTCGGCCTCCGACAGACCCTGGAACGGGTTGATCGTCATCTGCCGGCTCTTCTCCATCACGCTCGTGTGGTCCCCGATCGTGATGATCGTCCCGATGGGATGGCCCTCGAAGCCCTCCTGGCCCACCTGCAACGCCAGCTGGATGAGCGCATCCACCACCTGCGAGTTGAACTCGTCCCCCAGCTTCACGCCCTCGATCGTCAGCCGGTCGTCCAGCGAGCCGCCAATGCGCATCTGCATCAGCGTGTCCGGGGCGCGCCCCAGCTTGCCCGTCATGCACAGCACCAGGTCCCCCTCCTTGAAGGCTCCCTGGGAGAGCGCCGACACGAGCGCTACCTTCACCCGCTCGGTGCGGGAGTAGTCATAGGCCGGAATCACCAGCGCCTTCTGTTTGCTTGCCAACAACTCCTCGGCGATCCGCGGAGACGTCACCGCGTAGACGAGCTTGCGCTTCGCGAGCTGCCGGCGCAGGTCCTCGGGCGCGATGGGCACGTCGCTGATGTAGAGGAAGTGGTCCACGTCCCCCTTCCCAGCGAGCGAGAGTGCGGCTCGCAAGAACTCCCGGTCGAATTTCGAGGCATCGCTCATTGGGTACGACCTCGCCGCCTGTTTTCATGAGGTGGTCCGGGTCTCCTTGACACCAGACCGCACGTGAATAAAGCTTTCCGGCCCTTTTTTACGGGGTGTCGGGCCCATTTCCCCGCCGCACGGGAGCCTAAGGCTGTGAACCAGAAAGATCTCAAGCGTTACAAGAAGATGCTCGAGGACAGCAAGACGAGCCTGCTGGAGAGCGCCAAGAAGACGCTGGTGGAGGAAGCCAGCTTCGATACCGATGATCTCCCCGACGAGATCGACCAGGCCTCTTCCGAGTATGCCCAGTCGATGGCTTTCCGCCTGCGCGACCGCGAGAAGTTCCTGATGCAGAAGATCGATCGGGCCCTGACTCGCATCGAGGAGGGCACCTTCGGCATCTGCGAGCGGTGCGAGGAGGAGATCTCCCCCAAGCGGCTGGAGGCGCGGCCCGTCACCACGCTCTGCATCCGCTGCAAGGAGGAGCAGGAGAAGAAGGAGAAGTCCTACGGCTGAGGCCGTGGCAGGGCAGGGGCGCTCCCCCACGCACGGGCCCGCGTGAAAGCGCTCCTGCCGCTCGTCAGGCCGCCAGTTGGATCTCCACCCGGAGCAGCTGGCGGCCGATGAGGAAGTGGTCCCCGTTGTCCACGAACACCGGACCCGTCAGCCGGATGAACGTGCCGTTGGACGAACCCACGTCCCGCACTCGCAGGCGGTCCTGCTTCACACTCAGCAGCGCGTGACGCCCCGAGACGAAGCCGTCCGTGGGAAAGGTGATCTCCCCCTGCTCGCGCCCCAGCTGGTTGTCGCCTTCCTTGAGCGGGAAGGCCGCCCCGCGCAGCCCCCCCTCCAGGATCTGCACCAGCCGCAGCCGGTAGCCTGGATCCGCCGAGCCCCAGATGTGCGCGCCGCCCGGGCCCACCGCCGCGGCCGGAATGGGCTCGAGCACCAGCCGCTGCCGCCCCAGGCGCAGCTCTCCGCCCACCGGTAGCTCGCGCTCCTGGCGCAGGCGCACGAACACGCCGTTGGCGCCTCCCACGTCCTCCACCGCCAGCCGCCCTCCCGAGAAGAAGAAGCGCGCCTGCTCGGGCATGATGAAGGGATCATCCGTCAGCGCCAGGTCCCCCTGGGGGCCGCAGGTGAGGGTGTCCCCCGTCATCCGCACCACCGACTCGGGGCCGCCGTCCGCCCGCACCACCCGGAGGGCCACCTGGGGCCTGGCCGCCAGCTTCGGCGCGGCCATCACCATGGTGCCGGAGCGCATGGGCGAGCCACAGGCATGGCAGGTGGAGGCGTTATCGGGGTTCTCGGCGTCGCAACGGGGGCAGAAGGAGGCCATGGCGGGCTGAGGTACATATCAAGCCCCGCCGGGGGTTGCTCGGGCGTTGAACATCGCCCGTCCACCTTGCGGGCGACCCGACGCTCGTGGGAAGTTCGGGGCCCCCACACCCGATTCCTCCGCATTCCGGGAAGCCCCACTTGCATTGCCCCAGCTGCGGCGCCGACGCCGGTGACGTCTCCAAGTATTGCCCCTCCTGCGACGCCCCCCTCTCCAGTGGGGAGCCGGACGAGTACACCGGCCGTACCATCGCCCAGAAGTACCAGGTGGAAGCCCTCATCGGTGAGGGCGGCATGGGCAAGGTGTACCGCGCCCGCCAGGTGGCCCTGGACAAGCTCGTGGTGCTCAAGGTGCTGCGCCACACGCTCCTGGGTGATGACCGCACCGTCGCCCGCTTCAAGCGCGAGGCCAAGGCCGCCAGCCGCCTCAACCACGCCAACTCCATCAGCATCCTCGACTTCGGCATCGCCGAGGACGGCGCGCTCTTCATCGCGATGGAGTTCGTCCCGGGGCAGGACCTGCACACCGTGCTCAGCAAGGACGGTCCGCTCCCCGAGCAGCGCATCGTCCGCATCGTCAGCCAGGTGCTCTCCGCCCTCTACGACGCGCACAACGCCGGCGTCATCCACCGGGACTTGAAGCCCGAGAACATCATGGTGGAGCAGCGCCGCAACGAGCCGGACTTCGTGAAGGTGCTCGACTTCGGCATCGCGAAGATCCAGGACGCCGAAGGGGAGGGGCCCGCCCTCACGCGCACCGGCTTCGTCTGCGGCACCCCCGAGTACATGTCCCCCGAGCAGGCCCGCGGCGCCACGTTGGATCACCGCTCGGACCTGTACGCCGTGGGCGTCATCCTCTACCAGCTCCTCACCGGCCGGCTCCCCTTCGAGTCCGACTCGGCCGTGGGCTACGCCACCAAGCACCTCACCGAGGAGCCCCTCCCGCCGTCGCGCAAGCGCTCGGACATCCGCGTGTCGCCGGCCATGGAGCGGCTCATCATGCGGGCCCTCTCCAAGAGCCCGGATGACCGGCCGCAGGACGCCGAGGCCTTCAAGGCCGAGCTGCTCGCCGTGGAGAAGGAGCGCGAGCGCCGCGCCACTGCCGCGCCGCCCGTCCGCCGCGGGGGTCCCGCCCAGGGCGTGCTCGCGCCGCTGCCGCGCAGGGCCACGCCGCCTCCCTCGGGTGTGAGCACGGATGTCACCGCTCCGGGTTGGGGCGGCGAGTCCGATGCCACCGTGCGCGCCATGCCCGAGCGCATGCAGCCCATGTCCGAGCGCATGCCGCCCGGTGCCGCCCTGGCCCGGGCCTCGGCGGAGCGTACGCAGCTCGCCCCTCCGAGCCGGCCCGCTCCAGAGCGCGAGCGGCCCCACCCCGCGCCCCTCGCCTCCGTGCGTTCCGCGACCGATCGCTTCCCCCCGGAGCGCTCTCCGCTCGAGCGCGCCACCACCGAGCGTTCGCTCGTGGAGCGCTCGCAGACGCCTGACACGGCGATCATGCACGACAAGACGGAGGCCATCGTCGCCACCATCCCCGACGCGGGTGGCAACTTCGGCTTCCTCAAGGCCTTCGTGCTCACCCTGGCGCTGGTGACGCTCGGCCTGGTGGGCTGGTGGCTGTACACGAACTGGCGCAACCAGGCCCAGGAGCAGCCCTTCGTTCCGCCGAAGAACGCCCCCATCCCGGGCCAGGAGTCCGGAGCCCTGGTGCCCGCCCCGGGCGCGCCGCTCCACGAGCAGGACATCCCGAGCGACAAGCGCAACCCCCGGGAGGCTCAGCGGCGGCAGCAGGCCGGGTACGCCGCCTTCAAGAATGGCGACCTCGAAGCCGCCGCCACCGAGTACTCGGCCGCCTTCGCCGCCGCTCCGTCGCCGGAGCTGTCGTTGATTCTGGGCGAGGTGTACTGGGCGCTCGACAAGCACGACGAGGCGCGCGCCTGGTGGAAGCGCCACCTGCGGGACCTGCCGGCCTCCCAGGCTCGTGCCACCCTGCTGAGCAAGGAGCCGCAGCTGGCTTCGGCCGCCGGGAGCCGCTAGCGGAACACGGGGGTGAAGACCCTCACCCCCGCCCTCTCCCAGAGGGAGCGGGAGCGCCACCGGTCCTCAGCCCATCAGCTCGACCTGGACGATGTGCTGGCCCAGGCGCACCCGATCCCCGGGACGCAGCGGCCGCTCCATCGAGGGCGCAATCCGCACATAGGTGCCGAGGCCTCCGGAGAGGTCTCGCAGCTGGGCCCCCGCGGGCGTGAAGCTCAGCTCGCAGTGCCGGCCCGCAAGACCCTCCTCCTGCGGATAGCTGAAGTCGCAGTTGGCCTGCCCGATGGTCAGCAGCGGCGCGGACGTCACCACCGTACGGCCGCTGCGCCCACCCACCAGGACCTCCTCGACGCCATAGACACCCTGCCCGGGAGGGACGGGGGCACCGTAGACGGTAGGGCGCCCGGCGAGGGGCGGTGGGGCCTCGAGCTTGCCGAGGAAGCGGAAGAGGCGCTGGCCCGCACTGAAGAAGGACATGGGCGGGATCGTCTCGGCACCGGGGATGGTGACATAGACGCCCGAGGCGCTGGACTCATCGCGCACATGCAGCACGTTGTCCTTGATGAGGAAGGTGGCGTGCTGGGCGGAGACGAAGACGTCGTCCGCGAAGAGGATGGCCCCGCGGGTCCGGCCCACGGTGCAGCCGGTGACGGGCAGCTTGAAGCGCTGGCCCCGGGTGGAACCGGCGACCACGGCCAGCCCGAAGCGCGAGGCGGCGGGAACGGGACGGGCTCCCGAGGCGGGCACGGCCGGCTTGGGCGCGGCCACGGGAGGTGCCGAGGGCGGCGCGGCCGGGCGCGTCAAGGGCAGGGGCGCCGCCGGGGAGCGGGGCGCGGCCACTCCAGGCGCGGCGCGGGAGGCCAGCGGAATCCCCCCGGCCGAGGCCACGGGGGGCGGGGTCCGGGAGGCGGCCGGCCGCAGACCGGGCGGGGACTCGGGCGGACGGCCGAGCCCTGGGGGCACGCGGGGGGTACTGGCGCCGGGCTTGCCCGGAGAGGAGGCGGGCGGGGTCCTCGAAGGTGGCGGCTTCGCCGTGGCCGGCGCCTCGCTCAGCGAGGTGCCGCAGCTCGCGCAGACCTCGGCGCGAGGGGGGTTGTAGCCGTCACAGTTCGGGCAGACCACGGCTAGGGCGGACAGCAGGAGCTGTGACATGGGCAGATCGACTCTAGGAGTGGCTGTAACGCCGGGTCAACGAAAGCGAGTCCCGCGCGAATCCCGAGGTTGTGACGTTGCCCCCCCTGGGGGCGGCAGTTAGCATTGCTGACGATTCGATGATTCGCCTCAACGACATCCTCCAGCGGGTTGCCTCCTATCATCCGGACCCCGATCTGGACATCATCAAGAAGGCGTACGTCTACTCGGCCAAGGTTCATCAGGGCCAACTACGCAAGTCGGGAGAGCCTTATCTCATCCACCCGCTCGAGGTCGCTGGCCTCCTGGCGGAGCTGAAGCTGGATGAGGCCTCCATTGTCACGGGCCTGCTCCACGACACCATCGAGGACACGCTCGCCACGTCCGAGGAGCTCACCGAGCTCTTCGGCCCAGAGGTCGCCCAGCTGGTGGACGGGGTGACCAAGCTGTCCAAGTTCTCGGCCTCGGCCACGCTCTCCCAGGAGGAGAAGCAGGCGGAGAACTTCCGCAAGATGATCATCGCGATGGCGCAGGACATCCGCGTCATCCTCGTGAAGCTGGCGGACCGCACCCACAACATGCGGACGCTGGATCACATGGCCGAGGAGAAGCAGCGCCGCATCGCCCAGGAGACCCTGGACATCTACGCGCCGCTGGCCAACCGCCTGGGCATCAGCTGGATCAAGACCGAGCTGGAGGACTTGTCCTTCCGCTACGTCAAACCCCAGGACTTCCTCGCGCTGCAGGACAAGCTCAACAAGCGCAAGAAGGAGCGGGAGAAGTACATCGAGGACGTGAGCGACCTCATCCGCAGCAAGCTGGAGGAGCGCGGCCTGAAGGGCGACGTGAGCGGCCGCTTCAAGCACGTCTACAGCATCTACAAGAAGATGAAGTCGCAGGGGATCGAGTTCGAGCAGATCCACGACATCATCGCCTTCCGCATCCTCATGCCCGCGGTGCCCAGCTGCTACGAGGCGCTGGGCCTGGTGCACCAGCTGTGGAAGCCGGTGCCGGGCCGCTTCAAGGACTTCATCGCCATCCCCAAGCCCAACATGTACCAGTCGTTGCACACGACGGTGGTGGGGCCGCTGGGCGAGCGCATCGAGGTGCAGATCCGCACCCCGGAGATGCACAAGGTGGCCGAGGAGGGCATCGCGGCGCACTGGGCGTACAAGGAGGGCAAGGCCCTCACCGTCAGCAAGGACGACGAGAAGTTCGCCTGGCTGCGCCAGCTCATGGAGTGGCAGCAGGACCTCAAGGATCCCAAGGAGTTCCTCGAGACGGTGAAGGTGGACCTCTTCACCGACGAGGTCTTCGTCTTCACCCCGAAGGGGGACGTGAAGAGCCTGCCGCGCGGGGCCACGCCGGTGGACTTCGCCTACGCCATCCACTCGGACGTGGGTGGCCGGTGCGTGGGCGCCAAGGTGAACGGGAAGATCGTCCCGCTGCGCTACAAGCTGAAGAACGGGGACACGGTGGAGGTGCTCACCAGCCCCCAGGCGCACCCGTCCAAGGACTGGCTCACCTTCGTCAAGACGAGCCGGGCCCAGCAGCGCATCCGTGCCTTCATCAAGCAGCAGCAGCGCGAGAAGAGCCTGCAGCTGGGGCGCGAGCTGCTGGAGCGGGAGCTCAAGCGCTACCAGCTCAACTTCAACAAGCTGCTGAAGACCGGCGCGTTGAAGAAGACGTGCGAGGAGCTCGGCTTCCGGGTGGAGGACGATCTGCTGGTGGCCCTGGGCTACGGCAAGGTGGTGCCCAACCAGGTGATTGTCCGCGTGGTGCCGCCGGAGAAGCTGGCGGCCAGCACCGGTGATGGCAAGCCCGGCTCGGCGGAGGCCCAGGGCTCGAGCAGCGGCGGCACGAGCAGCTCCAGCATGCTGCCGGGGCTGTCGAGGGTCACCGACTTCGCCAAGAAGCTGGTGGGGAAGCAGAGCAGCAGCGGGGTGCAGATTGGCGGCGTGGACGACGTGCTGGTGCGCTTCGGCCGGTGCTGCAACCCGGTGCCGGGAGACCCCATCGCGGGCTTCATCACCCGGGGCCGGGGCGTGACGGTGCACACGGTGGGCTGCGACAAGGCGCTGGCCACGGATCCCGAGCGTCGCGTGGACGTGTCGTGGGACGTGCGGGGCGACTTCAAGCGGCCCGTCACCCTGCGCGTGCTGACGGCGGACCGGACGGGCCTGCTGGCGGACATCTCCAACACCTTCTCGAAGAAGGGCGTGAACATCTCCCAGGCCAACTGCCGGGCCACGGGGGATGACCGGGCGGTGAACACCTTCGAGGTCACCATCTCCGACCTCAAGCAGCTCACCGACCTGATGCGCACCATCGAGCGTCTGCCGGGCGTTTACTCCGTCGAGCGCATCTGAGAATCGGAGGACGGGCGCTGTCACTCCTCTCCCTCTCCCCCCGGGAGAGGGCCGGGGTGAGGGTGCCCGTCACCGTTCTCCACTCCGCGCCCCAGTCGTCCGAGGGGTTGGCCGCCCGCCGTGCAGATGCTAGAGCCGCCGCGGACGCGCGGCCGCTCCCGGCCGCCTCGTCTCCGAGGTGAACTCATGGCTCGCAAGATTGTGCACTCCGACGACGCGCCCAAGGCGATTGGCCCCTATTCGCAGGCGGTGCAGGTGGACTCCGGGAAGATGACCTTCCTGTCCGGGCAGATCCCCCTGAACCCCAAGACGATGCAGATGGTGGAGGGGGACGTCGTCGACCAGTCCGAGCAGGTGATGAAGAACCTGGAGGCGGTGCTGAAGGCCGCGGGCCTGGACTTCTCGCACGTGGTGCGCTGCACCATCTTCCTCACGGACCTGGGTGACTTCGCCAAGGTGAACGAGGTCTACGGCCGCTACTTCACCGGGGCGCCCCCGGCCCGCGCCACCGTGCAGGTGGCCGCGCTGCCCCGCGGCTCCAAGGTGGAGATCGACGCCATCGCCGTGTCCTGAGGGAGCGCCCCGCCCCGCAAAGAGAAAGGCCGCCGGACCCGATTGGTCCGACGGCCTTTTTCATTCACGGGACGCGGGGATTACTTCTGGTCCGCCGCGACGGTGCCCTTCTTCTTCGACAGCTCCTCGTCGATGACGCGCTTGAAGGCCTCGAAGGGCTGCGCGCCGACGACCGAGCGGCCGTTGATGAAGAAGGTGGGGGTGCCGTTGACGCCCACGCGGGTGGCCTCGTTCATGTCCGCGGTGACCTGGGCGTCGAACTTGCCCGAGTCCAGCGCGGCCTTGAACTGGTTCATGTTCAGGCCCAGCTCCTGCGCGTACTTCTCGAGCGAGGCGCGATCCAGGGCGCGCTGATTCTGGAACAGCTTGTCGTGGTACTCCCAGAACTTGCCCTGCTCGTTGGCGGCCAGCGCGGCGGCGGCGGCCGGCTTGGCGTTGGCGTGGAAGGGCAGCGGCTGGTTCTTGAAGGCCACGCGGACCTTGCCCTTGTACTCGTCCTCGATCTGCTTGAGCGTGGGCAGCACGCGGCCGCAGAAGGGGCACTCGAAGTCGGAGAAGGCCACAATGGTGATCGGGGCGTTCTTGGCGCCACGCGACGGGGCGTTGCCGACCTCGATGTTCTGCACGGGCGGCTCGGCCGGGGCCTGCGCCTGGGGAGCGGAGCCGTTGGACTTCACGCCCTCCTCGATCAGCTTGGCGTACAGGTCCGCGGACCTGGTGCCAGCGGCCAGCAGCTTGTCGGCGCGGGCCTTCTCGTCCTCGATGATGCGCTTGAAGCTCTCGAAGGGCTGGGCGCCCACGAACTCACGGCCGTTGACGAAGAACGTCGGGGTGCCATTGGCGCCCACCGCGGCGCCGGCGGCGGCGTCCGCCTCCACCTTCGCGCGGAACTTGCCGGTGTCGAGCGCGCTCTTGAACTGGGCCATGTTCAGCCCCAGCTCCTGGGCGTACTTCTCGAGGTTGGCGCGATCCAGGGCCTTCTGATTGGAGAACAGCTTGTCGTGGTACTCCCAGAACTTGCCCTGCTCATGGGCGGCCATGGAGGCCTCGGCGGCGCCCTTGGCGTTCGGGTGGAAGGACAGCGGCTGGTGGCGGAACACCACGCGCACGTCCTTGGGGTACGTCTCCTTGATCTGCTTGAGCGTCGGGCCGACGCGGCTGCAGAAGGGGCACTCGAAGTCGGACCACTCGACGATGGTGACCTTGGCGTCCTTGGGGCCGAAGGAGGGGGCGTCGGCGGGGAACTCCACCTTGCGGTAGGCCTGGGCCGGAGCCTGCTGCTCCTGCGGGGCCTTGCTGGGCGCGGACTCCACACCCTTGGCGATGATGGCGGCGTACACCTGGCTGGCGGGGGTGCCCGAGCGCGTCAGGGCCTCGGCCTTGCCGAGTTCCTCGTCGATCAGCGCCTTGAAGTTGTCGATGGGCTGGGCGCCGGAGAGGAAGCGGCCGTTGATGAAGAAGGCCGGGGTGCCGTTGGCGCCGAGCTTGCCGGCGAGGGCCTGGTCCCGGTCGATGATGGCGGTGAACTCCGGCTTGGCCATGTCCGCCTTCCAGCGGGCGATGTTCAGGCCGAGCTCCTCGGCGTACTTCTCGAGGTTCACGTCCTCGAGCGCCTTCGCGTTGGCGAAGAGCTTCTCGTGGTACTCCCAGTACTTGCCCTGCTCACCGGCGGCCATGGCGGCCAGCGCGGCGGGCTTGGCGCGCGGGTGGAAGGAGAGGGGGTTCTGCTTCATGACCACGCGCAGCTTGCTGCCGTAGTCCTTCTGGAGCTGCTTCACCGTCGCGTCGGCGCGGGAGCAGAAGGGGCACTGGTAGTCGGAGAACTCGACGAGCGTGACGAGCGCGTCCGCGCTGCCCTTGGTGGGCGAGCCGTCGATGGGCACCTTGAAGACGGTGGGGTCCACCTGCCGGGCATTGTTCGGGCGAGGCGCGTTGGCGGCAGCGGCCGCCGTGGGCTTGTTGGCAGCGGGGGAAGACGTGGTGCCGCCATTGATGGCGCGGCCGCCAGCGAATCCCAGCACCAGGCCCACCAGCAGGGCCACGATCACATTGGGTTTCATGAGTCTGTTCTGCTCCTAAGTACGTCGTCAGGTCCGACTACGATCCCGGGCTTTATCAAGTCAGCAGGGCGCGGGTAGATAACAGAGCCCGTTCCGAGCACGCAAGGCGGGCAGGCGTGCGCGGACTGGGTGAAGACGCCACCCAGGGCCCCGGAAACACAAGGGTTTTCGGCGAAAATTCCTCCAGCCACTCCCACGCTCCAGGCCTACACTGGGCCCATGCAGCCAGACGTGCGCGTGGACGCCTCGGGGACCTTCTGCCCCGTTCCCATCCTGGAGATCGCCAAGGCCGTTCGCCGGCTCGCCCCGGGGACGCTGGTGGAGTTGGTGGCGACCGACCCCGGGGTGCAGTCCGATCTGCCCGCGTGGTGCGAGGCCACCGGCCACGCCCTGCTCGGCCTGGAGAGGCGCGGGGCGGCCTGGGTGGCCTGGGTCCGCAAGGCGGACGGAGGGGCGTGAGAGCGAGCGGGGCACCATCGGTACGCTGGTGACATGAACCGCCCCGGAGTTTCACCCCGGATTTTCCGGGGGATTTTTTCCGCCCCACGGGGGCCTGCCCGCTACGTGAGCTGCAGCACCCGCTCCTCCAGCCGGCGGCCCCTCGAGACGCCCAGGATGAGCACCCCGGTCTGCAGCAGGTGGCCCACCACGCGGCTGATGACCTCCTCGGGCTTGTGGCCCTGGCCGTCGAAGCGGACGTGCAGCAGCGTCTCGCCCTCCATGCGCGCAGAGGTGACGCCGGGCAGGGCCTCGAGCTCCGGGACGATGACGGTGCCGCGGGCCACCTGGACGCGGAACTCGGCGGACTGGCCGGTGAGCTCGGCCATGGTGCCGGCCTGCGCCAGCCTGCCCTTGTCGAGGATGGCCGCCGCGTCGCACAGCTGCTCCAGCTCCTGGAGGTTGTGGCTGGAGACCACCACCGTGGTGTGCTGGTCCTTCAGGTCGCGGATGACCTGACGCACCTGGTTGGCGATGCGCGGATCCAACCCGGCGGTGGGCTCGTCGAGCAGCACCAGCGGCGGACGGCCCATCAGCGCCTGTGCCAGGGCCGTGCGCTTGGCCATGCCATGCGACAGCGCGTGCGTCTCCACGCCCCACGCCTCGATGAGGCCCACCCGCTCGAGGCACGTGCGCGCCTCCTGCTCGGGGTTGGCCACGCCGCTCAACTGGGCCCAGTACGTGAGCAGGGGCCCCACCTTCCAGCCTCCGGGCAGGATGGCGTCCTGGGGCAGCACGCCGATCTTCCCCTTGAGGGCACCGTCCTCGCGGGGGTCCACCCCCATCACCCGCAGCGTGCCGCTGCTGGGGCGCAGGTAGCCGCACATCATGGAGAAGGTGGTCGTCTTCCCCGCGCCGTTGGGGCCGATCAGCCCGTACACCTCGCCCCGGTTGACGGACAGGCTCACCCCGTCCACCGCCACCTTGGCTCCGAAACGCCGGGTGACCTCGACGATCTCGATGGCGCGCTCGCTCACAGGTCCCTCTCCCGCAGGATGACGATGGCGCCGCCGAGGAACAGCAGCGTGAAGAAGACATAGGCCAGGCCGCTCACCGCGAACTCGGCGAGCCCCGGGTGCAGCAGGCCATTGGCGTAGTGCGACGGCGACAGGTAGCGCACGTACGCCACCGGGCTGTCCTTCTCGGCGAAGCCGCCGATCAGGTTCACCAGCCAGAAGCCGAAGAGCACGAAGATGTTGACCACGAGGCTCAGCGCCGGCGCGCGGAACAGGCTGGAGCACAGCGTGGTGAGCGCCAGGTACGAGAGCGAGAACACCATCGCCGCCAGCCAGAACTTCAGCAGGTTGAACGTGAAGGACCCGAAGGTGAAGTCCGGCGTGGTGAGCCAGGCGTAGACGAAGATGCCCGCGTCGATGATGAGCACCAGCCCCAACAGCACCGTGGCCTGCGACAGGAACCTGCCCAGCAGCAGCGACAGGCGCCGGGCTCGCACGGTGAGGTAGCGGATGGAGCGCGGGCCCACCTCGCCGCTCACCTGATCGAAGCCCATGATCGCCACGTAGAGCGGCAGGAAGAAGAGGGTGGCCTTGAAGACCACCACCACCACCAGCGGCACCTGCGACAGGGCCTCCATCACGGCCTGGTCGCCTCCCACCAGGAACCCGAGGAAGCCCTTGCGGAACTCCGCGGTCACCTGGTCGGCCGCCGCGGCGTTCGCACCGGCCTGGGCGATCTGCATGTCCAGTTGCTCACGCAGCGCCCGGGTGATGCCGCCCACCACCAGCAGCACCAGCATGGAGAACAGGCTGTAGAGCGCCAGCAGCGCCAGCACACGGGCGCTGCGGAGCGTGCGGCGGCACTCGGCGCTCCAGATCACTGCAGTCTCATTCAAGACGTTCAAGGCGGGTGAACCCTACCGGGCCCAGAAAGGGCTCGCCAGGATTCTCGCTCTCCAGGGGAACATCCGCGGCGGAATGGACGTCTCCGCAAGGGCGGGTACCATGCCCACCCCCCCACCTCCTCTCGCGCGACGGTTCTGCATGACGCTCCCCCGGGCCCTCCCCGCCACGCTGCTCCTCCCCCTGTTCCTCCTGCTCGTCGGTGCGGATGATGGCCGCCCCGTGGAGGAGGGCACCGCGCCGGTGGCCGAGACCGCCTCCCCGGAGGCCAGTCAGGCGGAGGCGAGCGCCGCCGGAGCCAAGGACGGCGACGGGAGCGGGGAGCCGCTGGGGCTCGTCCCGCCCGTGCCGGTGCCCTCGCGGGAGTCGGATCCGCCCATCACCCGCCTGCGCTCCCTGACGGCGAAGCAGGACGTGCTCGCCCGCGCCAAGAAGGACGCGCAGGGGCGTCTGGTGGTGCCGGGGCCCCAGGGCGACGTGCCGCTGACCATCGACCCGGTCCTCCAGTCGCAGCTCACCGGCATCCTCTCGCAGTACCGGGTGCCCTATGGGGCGGTGGTGGTGCTGGAGCCCTCCACGGGCCGCGTGCTCGCCATGGCCGAGCACTCGCGGGCCCAGCCGGGGCTGCGCGGCCTGGCCACGCGCGCGGTGTTCCCCGCGGCCAGCATCTTCAAGATCGTCACCGGCGCCGCGCTGCTGGAGGCCGGGGTGACGCCCGCGGACGAGACGTGCTTCCACGGCGGCAAGCGGCGGCTCTCCGAGAAGCTGCTGCAGGACAGCGCGCGGGATGGCCAGTGCCACTCGCTGGCCGACGCCATGGGCAAGAGCGCCAACGTCATCTTCGCCAAGCTGACGCAGCGCTACCTGTCGCCCAAGGCGCTCAAGCACGCGGCGGCCCGTTTCCACTTCAACCGGGAGCTGTCCTTCCCGGTGCCCACGGACGTGTCGCTCGCCGCCGTGCCGGACGAGGACGAGTTCCGCTTCGCCCAGACGGGCGCGGGCTTCGGGGACGTGTACCTCTCGCCGCTGCATGGCGCGCTGCTGGCGTCCGTGGCGGCCAACGGCGGTGTGTGGAAGGACCCCGTCCTCTTCGACACCGGCGCGGACGCCCAGGCCCACAAGCCCGCCGAGCAGGTGCTGTCTCCCGAGGTGGCGCATGCCCTGACGACGCTGATGGAGGCGACGGTGACGAAGGGCACGGCGCGCCGGACGTTCCGCGAGCGGGGCATGGGCGTGCCGGGCGCGGTGGGCAAGACGGGCACGCTGGCGGACCGCAATCCCTTCCGCGACTACTCGTGGTTCGTGGGCTTCGCGCCCAAGGACAACCCGAAGGTGGCGGTGGCGGCGGTCATCGTCAACGAGCCCATCTGGCACATCCGGGCCACGTGGCTCGGCCGCGAGGCCATGCGCCTGGGGCTGGCGCGCCTGCCTCCGGGTTCCCTCGTGGCTCCCGCGAAGGACGAGGAGCCGCAGGAGCAGGCTCCCGCGGACGAGGAGTCCGAGGAAGAGGAAGCCTCCTCCGAGCCGGTGGCCGGCGCTCACGCCGAGCCGGGCAGCAAGGCGGCGATGACGCGGCCCTGAGCTCCCTCTCCCCCTGGAGAGGGTAGGGGTGAGGGTCGTCCCCGAGCGCGGGAACCCGCGACCGGCTACGGTGTCTCCATCCGCAGAGGGGGGCACTCCATGGAGCCGGGTTCCGCGCGGTCACCTCACGTCCTGCAGTGGTTTTTGCTGTCCCTCGGGGTCCTGGCCTTCATCGGCGTCACGGGCGTCGTGGGGATGCGGCTCGTGGCGCGCTTGCTGCCCGGGCACCATTGCTGTGCCCCCGTGAACGAGGCGAAGGCGAACCTGAAGGCCCTGTACATCACCGAGCGGGCCTGGGTTCAGGAGTTCGAGGCCTTCTCGGAGGACATGAACCAGATGGGGTTCGAGCCGGAACTGGGGAACCGGTACACGTATTTCTCGGCCCCCCGAGGGCGTGTGCTGACGCACAGGGAGCGCCAGGCCGCCAGGTCCAAGGCGGGCTGGTCGAGGACGATGGCCTACCAGATCATCCCCGCCGACCCGGGGAGCCCGAGGTTCCGGGGCACCTTCGAGACCTTCGCCCAGACGGGCTGTCCGCTCACGCTCGCGACGCTGCCGGATGGGACGCCCGCGGGCCTGGGAGTCACGCTCCCGGCAGATGGGTCCGGCCCGGGTGTGTTCATCGGCGCCGCGGCGGCCAACATCGACGATGACGCCACGCCAGACTGCTGGTCCATCGCCACGGTGGAGCGAGTGGCCGCCGATGGCACCCGCATCGCCCCGGGAGAGCCCTACAACGAGCTCAACGACGTGGATCGCTGAGCGGTTCGTGCTACGGGAGATCCGTGGAGACGTGGGTCACACCCTTCGAGCCGCAGCCCGCCCCTGACGCCGTCGCCGGGTCCTTCCCGAGCCCCTTCGACGAGCTCGGGCCCCACGCCCTGGCGCGCCGGGCCGCGGAGTTGTTGCAGGCGGAGTTCCGGGCGGGCTTCGTCGCCCCGGGGATTCCGGCCTCGCTGCTCGACGGTCCCGAGGGCGGCAAGATGTTCGGCGTGCTGGTCGTGCGGGCACCCGATGGACGCATCGGATTCCTCCGCTCCTTCTCCGGCATGCTCGCCGGGCGATGGGAGGTTCCGGGCTTCGTCCCGCCGCTCTTCGACCGTGAGGCTCGCGAGCGGGTGGAGCCCGCGGGTGAGGCCGTGGTGAAGGCACTGCTCGCCCGCGCCGAGGAGATGAGGACCTCGCCGGAGCTCGTGGGGCTCCGGGCCACCCATGAAGCGCAGCAGGCGCGCCATGCCTCGGACCGCGCGGAGCTGCGCGCCCGGCACGAGGAGAAGAAGCGGCGGCGCCACACGCGCCGGGCCGAGCTGGAGTCCTCGGCATCACTCACGGCGGAGGAGAAGCGCGCGGCCCTCCACGCGCTCGATCAGGAGAGCCGGGGCGACAAGGCCGAGAAGCGCCGGATGGACGCGGCCCAGGAGGCCGAACGCCTGGCCATCGAGCCCAGGTTGTCGCGGCTGGAGCGTCGCCTGCGGGCCCTCGACCGTCTGCGGTGGATCGTCTGCCGCGCGATCATGAAGCGGCTCCACGACACCTATGGGGTGCCCAATGCCCGGGGCGAGCGCCGTCCACTCCGGGCCCTGTACGCCCCCGCGGAGCCGCCCTCGGGTGCCGCCGATTGCGCGGCCCCGAAGCTCCTCGCCCATGCCTTCGCGCACGGCCTGCGCCCGCTGGCCCTCGCCGAGTTCTGGTGGGGGACGCCACCGCCCTCGGGGGGCCGTGCCGCCGGGGCGTTCTACGCGGCCTGCCGCGACAAGTGCGCGCCCCTGCTTCCCTTCATGCTGGAGGGCCTGCGCGTCGACCCCCCGAGGATCTTCGCGCCACCGCCCGCCGTGACCGAAGGCCTGTCCGTCGTCTTCGAGGACGCCTGGATCGTCGTGGTCGACAAGCCCGAGGGCCTGCTCTCCGTGCCCGCGAGGGACACCTCGGTGACGGACTCGGTGCTCGCCCGGCTCCGGGCCCGCTACCCGCATGCGACGGGCCCGCTGCTCGTGCACCGGCTCGACCTGGACACCTCGGGTCTGCTCGTCGCGGCGCTCGACTCCCGGACGCACGCGGCCCTGCAACGGCAGTTCGCCCAGCGGGAGATCCACAAGCGCTACGTGGCCTGGGTCGAGGGGCTCGTCCGGGAAGAGGAGGGCACCATCGACTTCCCCATGCGCGTCGACCTCGATGACCGGCCCCGGCAGATCCACGACCCCGTGCACGGCAAGCCCGCGGTGACGCGGTGGCGGGTGCTCGAGCGGCGCGGACAGCGCACCCGGGTGGCCTTCTTCCCCCTCACCGGGAGGACCCACCAGCTGCGCGTCCACGCGGCGCATCCGCTCGGGCTCGGCGCCCCCATCGTCGGGGATCGCCTCTACGGCCACGAGGACGTCCGCCTGCATCTGCACGCGGAGTCGCTCTCGTTCCTGCACCCGGAGACGGGCCGGCCCGTCTCCTTCGAGCGGCCGGCACCGTTCTGACCGGTGCGACGGTTCAGCGCGGGGTGAGCTTCACCAGTCCGCCGTCCACGAAGGACTGGAAGTACTTCAGCGCCTCCAGTTCCTTGAGCGGGGACATGGAGATGATGGCGCCGAGGTCTCGCTTGCCGTCGATGCGCGACAGCAGGTAGCGCTCGGGGGTGCTCAGCTGAAGCGTCTTGAGCTGCGCCGCGGACATCAGCAGCGAGGGCACCTGGGGCTTGTCCAGCATCTCCCGGCGCAGCGCGCCCACCAGCGCGGCCTCCGCCGAGCGCAGCAGCGCCTCCGTCTCCGGCGTGGGCTCCATCTCGTGCGCCCGGCGCGCCAGCGCCTCGCCGTCCCGGAAGTTGCCGTTCTCCAGGTAGGACTGCGCCGCCTGGATGACCTCGCTCGTGGGGGACTCGGTGCCGATCACCTCCATGTCCACCACCTGCGCCTCGTCCTCCTCCTCCGAGGGCGCGGGCCGCTGGCGTCCCGGCGGCGGCGTGGCCGACACCTTCACCGCCTCCAGCCGGTGGAGCGCGTACAGCCGCTGGTACACCAGGAAGTCCGAGGCGTGCAGCACCTTGGCCATCTCGTCGATGGTCAGCCCCTCGCGGATGCGCTTCACCAGCTTCGCGTCCAGGGTGCCCGGCCGGGGCGGCTCCGGCAGCCGGCCCTCGTCCACCGTCAGGTACAGGTTGCCCGAGGGGAACGCCGCCCGGATGGACTGCCAGGCCGTCTCGCGGAAGTCGCCCTCGCGGCGCACCTCCGCCAGGTCCACCCGCGTGTCCACGCCCTCCACCTCCGCCACCGCCCCCGTGTCGAAGGAGAACTCGCCTTCCTCCCAGCGGAACATGTCCAGCAGCGTCTCGCGGAACTTCAGGGAGAGCGTGGCGCGCACCGTCGGCTCGGGTACCAGCCCCGTCATGACGATGATCTTCCCCAGCGGCACCTGCGTCTCGCGCTGGGTGGCGTAGGCCTTGCTGAACTGCTCCTCGCTCAGGTGCCCCATGTTGATGAGGAACTGGCCGAGGAACTCGCGCGGCTGGTTGGAGCTGGCGCTGATCACCTGTCCGGCCCGCACGAGGATGAGCTTGCGCACGCCCGCCCGCATGACCCGCAGCGTGCCCGTGAGCCGCCGGCCGCCGAGGTAGGCGACCAGATCCCTCAACGGCATCGTCGAGAAGTCACCTGACAGGCCGCGCATGACGTCACATCCTTCTGCCGAATGATTGTCCGACTCTACTCGAAACCGAACTGTTGCCTCTGCGACCAGGCGAAGGAAGTCCTGGAGCGGGTCCGCGAGCGCATCCCCTTCGACCTGGTGGAGGAGGACATTCGCGCCGATCCCGCCACCTTCGCGGCGTACCGCTACGACATCCCCGTGGTCATCATCGACGGCCGGGACACCTTCAAGCTCCGGCTGGAGGAATCCGAGGTCGAGGCGTGCCTCCGGAGGGCACTCCATGGCACGCCGGTTGCTCATTCCAGGGAGCATGGGGAGTAACTCCCTTCCCACCCTCAGGAAAAACAGGGGGATGCGAAGGGGCGGCGGCGGGTAGGGCTGTAAACCTGGGGAGAACGCCGGAGGAACGATGGGGAAAAAGGTTCTGGCCGGACGGGGGACACGGTGGCGTTGAGGAGCAAGCACAAAAGGGCGGATCAGCCACTGACGGTGTTGGTGGTGGAGCCGAGGGCGGGAGACCTGGAGCGCACGAGGGTGGTGCTGGGTGAGGCGGGCTTTCGGGTGGTGCCGGTGACGCGCTTCGACGCGGCGGGGCCGCTGTTCGAGGCCATCCGGCCGGACGCGGTGGTGCTGGCGGCGCAGGCCCCGGACTACGCGGCGGTGTCGGTGGCGCGGCGGCTGCGGCAGATGGGCCGGGGCGCGGTCCCCATGCTGTACCTGGTGGACGCGGGCGAGCCGGACACCTGGCGGCACTGCCTGGAGAAGGGGCTGTGCGTGGACATCGTGCCGCGCAGTGGCTCGGGCGAGGAGCTGGTGCTGCGCCTGCGCGCCCAGCTGCGCCTCAAGGCCTCCGTGCGCCGGGCGATGCTGCCGGAGGACGCGGGCTCGGCGGCCATTCATGATCCGCTCACCGGGCTCTACAACCGCACCTTCCTGCTGGAGCTCATGGCCCTGGAGACGCGGCGCATCGAGCGCTTCGGCGGCAGCTTCTCGGTGGTGGCGGGGGCGCTCGACGACTTCCGCGCCCTGCGCAAGGAGTCCGGCAGGGGCCTGGCCGAGCGCCTGCTCGTGTACTGCGCGGTGGTGTTCGGCCAGACGGTGCGCGAGGCGGACGTGGTGGCGCGCGTGGGCGAGGACGAGTTCGCGGTGCTGCTGCCGGGGACACCGGCGGAGGGCGTGCCGGACGTGATGGCGCGCGTGGGCGAGCGCTTCGCCCTGGCGCGGCTGCAGGTGGAGGGCAAGGTGCTGCGCCCCTCGTTGGCGTTGGGGGCGGTGAGCTACCCGGACGTGATGGGATCGCCGGTGCAACTGCTGACCCAGGCGCTGCAGTCGCTGCGCAGGGCGCGCGAGGAGCGCCGGAGCGGCACCGGAATGGGACTGACGGTCTGAGCGAGGGATGAGCCCGGCGGTGGGCGTCCCACGGAGTGAATCGAGATGGACAGGGTGAGGGGAGGCGAGGGGATGGATCGGATCGCGGTGCTGGTGGTGGACGACGAGGAGCAGGTGAGGACGTTCCTCGGCGAGCTGCTGGGCAGCTCGGGGTACCAGGTGCGCTGCGCGTCGAGTGGCTCCCAGGCGCTGGAGATGCTCTCCGGTGGCTCGTTCGACGTGGTGCTGCTGGACGTGATGATGCCGGAGATGAGTGGCCTGGAGGTGCTGCGGCGCTACCGGGCCTCCGGCGGCGGTGCACCCGTCATCGTGCTCTCGGCGCTCTCGGGCGCGGAGGACGCGATGCGCGCCATGAAGATGGGCGCCAGCGACTACCTGTCCAAACCCTTCAGCAGTGACGAGCTCGAGGACGCGATGAGCCGGGCGCTCGGCAGCCGCATGCCGGCGCGTCAGGCCGCGGCGGCCCAGGCGGCGGCGGCGGGGGCGTCGCGCGAGGAGGCGAGCGGTGAGCGGATCCTCATCTCGCACTCGCCGGCCATGCGCAAGGTGCGCGCGCTGGTGGAGCGCATCGCGGACACGGACGTGCCGGTGCTGCTGCTGGGCGAGTCCGGGACGGGCAAGGAGGTGATTGCCCGCGAGGTCCACGCGCGCAGCAACCGGCGCAACCGGCCGTTCATCAAGGTGAACTGCGCGGCGCTTCCGGGCGAGCTGCTGGAGAGCGAGCTCTTCGGCCACGAGCGCGGCGCCTTCACGGGCGCCACGGCGGAGAAGCCGGGCAAGTTCGAGCTGGCGGACCAGGGCACCATCTTCCTGGACGAGATCGGCGAGATGGCGATCCGCCTGCAGGCCAAGCTGCTGCAGGTGTTGCAGGACGAGGAGTTCTTCCGGGTGGGCGGCAAGAAGAGCGTCCGGGTGGACAGCCGCGTGGTGGTGGCGACGAACCGGGAGCTGGAGCGGGAGATCGAGCTGGGCAACTTCCGCGAGGATCTCTTCTACCGCCTGAACGTGGTGGCGATCCGGCTGCCGGCGCTGCGCGAGCGGCCGGAGGACGTGGTGCCGCTGACGGACCACTTCCTGAAGAAGTACGGGCGCCAGTACATGAGCGGGGTGGCGGAGCTGCCGCCCGAGGTGCTGAGGGCCTTCACGGAGTACGAGTGGCCGGGCAACGTGCGCGAGCTGGAGAACATGGTGCGCCGGCTGTGCGTGCTGAAGGATCCGACGCTGGTGCTGGACGAGCTGCGCTCGGGAGGCCGTACGCCGGCGAGTGCGCCGTCGCTGCCGACGTCGTACGCGGGAGACGGGGACGTGGAGCCGCCCGCGCCGACGATGCGGACGCCGGTGCCGGTGGCGGCGGTTCCGGTGCCGGTGGCGGGTCCGGGCGGAGCGGTGCAGGTGCTGGAGATGTCGGCGCGCGGGGCGGTGCCCGCGGCGGAGGTGCCGGTGAACCAGGTGGTGGCGCAGCCGAAGTACGCGAATCCGTTCGACGTGCCGCAGCCGCCGCCTCCGCCGCCGACGGTGCCGGAAGGGGAGATGTCGCTGAAGGACATCGGCAAGCGGGCGGCGATGCTGGCGGAGCGGGAGGCGATCCTGGCGATGCTGCAGCGCACGGCGTGGAACAAGCGCCGGGCGGCGAGCAAGCTGCGCATCAGCTACAAGGCGCTGCTCTACAAGATCAAGGAATGCGGCATCGTGGACCCGAGGGCCTCGGCCGAGTTCTGAGCCACCACCCCTCTCCCTCTGGGAGAGGGACGGGGTGAGGGTATACAGGCCCTTGAATTGAGCCCCATGTGCCACCACTCTGGCGCATGGGGCTTTTTCCGTCTCAGGTCAGCCCTTGTCCCGGCGGACCTGGACCTTCTTGCCGCGCAGGGTGGCCTGACGGAGCGCGGTGATGATCTGCTCGGCGAGGGGCTCGGGCACCTCGACGAGGGAGTAGTTGTCACCGATCTCGATGGCGCCGATGCGCCGGCCCTCGACGCCGGCCTCACCGGCGATGGCACCGACGAGGTCCGCGGGCCGGACCCCGGCCTGCCGTCCCACGCCGATGAACAGCCGGGCCATGTCGAAGTCCTGCGACGGAGGGCCCGCGCGCCGCTTGTCACCCTTGGGCCCCTTGGGACCCGGACCCGGCCGATCGCCGAACCCGGGGCGGGCCGCGGCCCGGGCGTTCTTGCCGGGCTTGGGGGGCTTCTCCGAGGGCGGGGGCAGCGCGGGGATGTCCTGCTCGGCCTCGTCGCGGCCCTCGGCCTGCGCGTCGTGGATGAGCTTCACGGCGGCGGCGGCCACATCCACCAGGTCGAACTCGGAGCCGAGGCTCTCCACCACGGAGCGGTAGGAGTCGAGCTCGCCGGCCACGAGGGCCTCGCGCAGGGAGGCGCGCACCAGCTCGAGGCGGCGGGCGCGCAGATCGGCCACGGTGGGCACGGTGGCGATTTCGATCTTCTGGCCGGTGAGCTTCTCGATGTTGCGCAGCAGCCGGTGCTCGCGAGGCTCGGCGAGGGTGATGGCGACGCCCTCGCGCCCGGCGCGGCCGGTGCGGCCGATGCGGTGCACATAGGCCTCGGGGGCATTGGGCACGTCGTAGTTGACGACGTGGGACAGCTTCTCGATGTCCAGTCCACGAGCGGCCACGTCGGTGGCGATCAGCAGATCCACGGCGTGCGTCTTGAACTGCTTGAGGACGCGGTCGCGCTGGGCCTGATCCATGCCGCCATGGAGGGCCTGGGCGCGCCAGCCGTGGCCGTTGAGGGAGACGGTGAGCTCATCCACCTCGGTGCGGGTGCGGCAGAAGACGATGGCGGCGGTGGGGGCCTCCACATCGAGCACGCGTCCGAGCGTGGCGGCCTTGAAGGCGCGCGGGACGATGTAGGCCGTCTGGCGCACGCGGGGGCCGGTCCCGGGGGCCAGCTTCTCCTTCGCGATGCGCACGTGCACGGGCTGGTGCAGGTGGCGCTCGGCGATGGAGGCGATGCGGGGGGGCAGGGTGGCGGAGAAGAGGGCGGTCTGGTGCCCCTCGGGGGTGGCCTCGAGGATGGCCTCGAGGTCCTCGGCGAAGCCCATGTCGAGCATCTCGTCGGCCTCGTCGAGCACGACGGTGCGCACGGAGTCGAGCAGGAGGGACTGGCGCTTGAGGTGATCCAGGGCGCGGCCGGGGGTGGCGACGATGACGTCCACGCCGCGCTTGAGCACGCGCAGCTGCTGGCCGATGGGCTGGCCGCCGTAGAGGGGGAGCACGGTGACGCCGAGCTTCTGGCCGTAGCGGTGGATGGCCTCGGCCACCTGCATGGCGAGCTCGCGGGTGGGGACGAGCACGAGCGCGGAGGTGGAGAAGGCCGCGAGCTTGCCGGGGGTAATCCTCTGGAGGAGCGGCAGGGAGAATGCGGCCGTCTTGCCGGTGCCGGTGGCGGCGATGCCGAGCAGATCCTTGCCCGCGAGGAGGGGCGGGAGGGCGGCGCGCTGGATGGGGGTGGGTTCCTCGTAACCAAGGCCGCTGAGTGCCTCCACGAGGGCGGACCCGAGGCCCAGTTGTTCGAAAGTCGGAATGTTCTCGGTAGAGGTGCTCACGATGGAGCGGGCTTGTACCACCCCTGCCGCCCGAGGTCTCCCGCTGTGTGCAGGGGGGGGCGGGATGAGGGCACTGCCCGCCGAGGCTGGACGGGCACCTGGCGCCAGGCGCTCGCCGCCAGCAGTCTCGACGGTGCCCTCGAGCTACCTGTAGCTTCGAGTCGAGGTCCCGCGATGGGGGCCAGAACCAGGAGGCCCCTCATGCCTCAGCCAGGACACAAGCCAGGGTCTTTCGTGAGAATGGCCCTCGCCGATGGCTCCTTCGGGTACGGAAGGCTGCTCGAATCCCCTTATGTGGCCTTCTATCAACACAGAACGATGAGTCCGGATTCTGATCTGGACGGGATCGGCACGAGACCCGTGCTCTTCAAGACGGCTGTCCGCCACCTGGCCCTGGATGCGTGGGAACTCATCGGGTGGAGAGCGCTCGAGGAGCACCTGTGTCGGCCGCTCGTCCGATTCATGCAGGACGTGGGAGACTTCCGCCGCTGCACGATCTTCGACACGGCTGGTCACAGCAGGGCCGCCGAACCCCAGGAATGTGTGGGCCTCGAGCGGGCCGCAGTCTGGGAACAGGACTCCATCGAGGAACGCCTGCTCGATAACCTCCTGGGGCGGACCAATGCGGCTGAGGAGCACCTGAAGGTACGGCTACGTTAGGTTGTCCCTGGGTGCTCACGCCGCCGAGGCGGTCTCGGCCACTTCCTTCAGTGTCAGCACGAAGCGAGCGCCTCCCTCGGGCCGGTTCTCCGCGGTGAGCGTCCCCCCGGTGCGGCTGACGTACTCGTGGCAGAGCGCCAGCCCCAGCCCGGTGCCCTTTCCGGGCGGTTTGGTGGTGAAGAAGGGCTCGAAGAGCCGCGGCAGCGCCTCGGGCGGAATTCCCGTGCCGTTGTCCTCCACCTCCAGCCGTACCCCGCCGTCCGTCGGTCTGGCCCGGACGACGATGCGGGCCCGGCGGGGAGGCACTGCTTCCTCCACCGCGTCCGCCGCGTTCAGCAGCAGGTTCACCAGCACCTGCACCAGGTGCCGCTGCCCCAGCCCCACCTCGGGCAGGCTCGGCGTGGCGTCCACCTCCACCGCGCCCAGGCTGCGCAGGCGCACCGACGCCAGCCGCCGGGCCTCCTCGATGGCCTCCAGCGGCGAGCCCGGCTCGCTGGACGTGTGGCCCTCCCGGGAGAAGCGCCGGAGATCCGTGACGATCTGCTGGATGCGCAGGACGCCCTGCCGCGTCTCGTCCAGCAGCTCGCGCAGCTCCGCCTTGTTCTCGTAGCCCTCCGCGTCCAGCAGCTCCCGCTCGAGGTAGTGCAGGTTGGACTTCACGAAGGCGAGGGGATTGTTCACCTCATGCGCCACCCCGGAGGCGAGCTGACCCACCAGCACCAGCCGCTCCACCTCGGAACGCTCGCGCTCGGCGCGGAGCCGGAGGCGCTCGCTCACGGCCAGCTGCTCCAATGCCTTCAGCCGCTGCTCCTGCGCCACCTTCTCCGCTTCCCGGAGCCGCCGGTAGGTGCGCCCGCCGTAGAGGCCGAAGGCCCCGACGCAGCCAAACACGACGACCTGGTGCAGCCAGGCGCGCGGAGGGACTCCCGCCAGGACGTTCAACACCGCCACCGCGCCCAGCATGCCCACGTAGGACACCAGCGTCGGCAGGCGGGAGTCCGGGGCGAACAGCGCGATGATGAGGGGCGCACAGACGATCGCCACGAAGAAGGGGCTCGCCGGTCCGCCGGTGAAATGGATGAGCGCCGAGACCGCGGGGACGCACACCATCGCGGCCACGGTGCCCGC
Source organism: Archangium sp. (assembly GCF_036277355.1). GTDB lineage: Bacteria > Myxococcota > Myxococcia > Myxococcales > Myxococcaceae > Archangium. The sequence continues at coordinate 57,847 of NZ_DASUNC010000116.1, read as the reverse complement.
GAGCCAGGGGGCCAGTAGTCCCCTGCCCACACCTGCTCCGAGCAGCAGGTAGCTCAGTCCCCAGAGCAGCTGCACGAGCGCCAGCTCGGGGAGCACGGTACCGGTGATCAGGAGGCGCACGAGGGGGATCGCCAGGATCATGCTCGCGGAGACGAAGAAGATCCTCCGCTTGACTCGGAGCGGGGCCTGGAGCGCGGTGTCATCTGCGAGCATCGAAGTGAACGCTGCCACGTCGCGGTGCTCCGGCGGCACGGCGGCGCCAGGGAGGTGCCCCCACAAACATCCGATTTAGAACACCCTGGAGCGCGTCTCAGGACGGCAACGGGAGGGCGAAGAGGAAGGTGCTGCCATGCCCTGGCTGGCTCTCGACCCACACCCTGCCGCCGTGTCCCTGGATGATGCCCTTGACGATGGCCAGCCCCAGCCCCAGCCCGGTGGTGCCCCGGGCCTCGGCGGCCCGCCAGTACCGGTCGAAGACATGGGGCAGCTGCTCGGGCTTGAGCCCGGGCCCGGTATCGCTCACCGAGAAGACGAACTGGCCGTCCCGGGGGAAGGTGCTGAGCACGACCCGGCCACCGGCCGGGGTGAACTTCAGCGCGTTGCACAGCAGGTTGGAGAGCACCTGGAGGATGCGCTGGCGGTCGCACCTCACCTGGGGGCTGCCCTCCAGGGGCCGCAGCTCCACCTCCACCCCGCGCTGCCTTCCCAGCGGCTCGGCCAGCTCCATCGCCTCGTTCAGCAGCTCGCCCACGGACTGGGGTTGAAGCTCGAGGGACAGCTTTCCCGTCTCGATGACGACCATGTCCACCATGTCCATGAGCAGGTGCTCCATGTGGCGCGCCATGTGCTGGAGGGCCTTGGCGTCCGCCTGCGTGGTGGTGTCCCCCGCCTTGGAGGCCTTGCGCTCCATGGAGATCGAGCGCAGCAGGAGGGCATTGAGCGGGTTGCGCAGATCATGCGTGACCATGGCCATCATCTCCTGCCGGAGCCGGAGCGCGTCGCGGGCCTGCTCGTGCAGGCGGGCGCTCTCGAGCGCCAGCGCCGTCAACCGTGCCAGCTCCAGGGCCGCCACCCGCTCCTCCTCCTCGTAGCGGAAGCCCGGGCGGGTGGAGACGAGCACGAGCACCCCCGACAGCCGCTGGCGCGCCATGATCGGGACCACGAGGTAGGCGTACGGCTCGAGGCCGAGCAACCACCTGGCCACCCGCGCGTCCTCCATGCGCGCGGCCGCCCGCAGCGGCGTCGTCTGTCCCTCCAGCACCTGGCCCGAGCGCAGGGCCTGCAAGGCCGGCTCCCACCAGGAGGCGGGCGGCTGGTAGTGCCGCAGCTCCGGCGGGAGGGCCTCGAGCTCCAGGGACTGCGGCGAGAGGGCCATGTGCCAGGGGCTCCCTTCCTCCAGCAGGCGCAGCAGGCACAAGGAGCCGAGCTGCTTCACCGCCACGGGCGGCACGGCCTCCAGCACCTGCGTCTGGCTCAGCGAGCCCACCAGCACCCCGCTCGCCTCCGTCAGCAGCTCCAGGAGGATCTCGGCCCGCTTGCGCCGCGTCACCTCCCGCAGGAGCGACAGGTGGCGTCCTGGGATGATGTGGGCCTTGGCGGCGTACTCCACGAAGAGCCGCCGTCCTCCCTGGCCGCGCAGCTCGAACTCACCCTTCTGGGCGCCCTGCTCGAGGAATTGGTGCCAGAGCCCGCTCGTGTGCTCCGGCGGTACCCCCGCGAGGTCGAAGACGGTGCGGCCGAGCAGCTGGGGGAGCGGCATGCCGAGCATGTCGCAAGCGGCCGGGTTGGCCTCCAGGTACCGGGCCTCATCATCCGCGATGAGGAGGGCATCCGGCACCTGGTCGAAGATGGCCCGCAGGTAGCGTTGCCCGGCCTGCAGCCGCTCCTGCTCAAGGGCCAGCCCCAGCCGCTCCGCCATCAGCCGCAGCAGCATCACCTCCTCGGGCCGGAAGCGCCGGGGGGCCCGGGTCCCCAGACAGAGGGCTCCGCGCAGGGTGCCCGGCGCCACGTGGAAGGGGATGGCCAGGAGCGCGCCCAGGCTCGTGCTCCGCAGGGCGCCCGGCAGGTGCGGGCGGGCCTCCTCCAGCTCGAGCGGGTGTCCGGACTCCATCGCCCGGGCCGCCATCCAGGTGCAGAGGTACGGCTCCGGGGCGCACCGCTCCCGGGGCTCCCCCCGGGTGGCGCGCAGCAGGGGCCCTCCTGGCTCCTTCAGCACCAGGGCTCCCAGGCAGCCCTCCAGTGCCTCCATTGCACAGCCGAGCGCTGCCTGCAGCCGCTGCTCGGGCTCCCCGGCCTGCTCCATCCGCTCCGTCATCCGCAGGAGCACTTCGAGCGGCGAGCCTCCTGGCGCAGTCATTGGCACGGTACCCGAACCCAAAGCAGGCCCCGCCGGAGCCTGCATCGAAACATCTCTATTCCTTGGAATGGGGGTGACTTCGGTGACGTTGCCTGGGACTTCCTGGTCTCCTCCCCCGGGCGGGGGCCTCCTTGATTCGCCGCTCGAGCGCGGGGGTCCTCCGGAATCGGAGACTCCGTGCTTCTCGATGAGCCCACGGGGGCTGTAACGGCCCTCCGGGAGGCGCGCTGACAGCTGTGGACGGCCAGAGAAGCCCGGCTGCTTTCCTGAGCTGCAACCATGGCTCCGCGCGCTGGCCAGCAGTGCTTCAGGTGAGCGGGGGGTAGACGGGCCGGGGCCACGGGGACGAAGCTCGAGGCGGTGTCGCGCGTGCTCGAGGCTCGGACATGGTTCCTCTCCACCTGCTGGGATGTGGCTATACGTTGACGCGGCTGGCGCGCGAGGAGGCCCGGCGGGGACGTCCCGTACGGGCGGTGACGCGCGACGCGGCTCGCCGGGAGGAGCTGTCCCGCGAAGGTGTCCAGCTCCTCTCGCTGGACGAAGCCGTGGCGTCCTCGCAAGGCGCCCACGTGGTCCTCTCCATCCCGCCGGAGGCCGGGCTCGACGCCTCCCTGTCCGAGTCCCTGGCGCGCACGGCTCCCGCCCGTCTCGTCTACCTCTCCTCCACGGCGGTCTACGGCGGCGCGCGGGGACACGTGGACGAGGACACGCCCGTCGACTCGGCCTCCCCGAGGGCCCAGGGCCGCATCGAAGGGGAAGCGACGTACCGTCCGCTCGGTGGAATCAGCCTGCGCATCGCGGGCATCTACGGCCCCGGCCGGGGCCTGCACGAGCGCATCCGTACCGGCACGCTCCGCATCCCCGAGAGCGGGGGAGGCCGCATCTCCCGGGTGCACGTGGACGACCTGGTGGAGGCCATCCGCGTGGTGCTGGAGCGCGGCGAGCCGGGAGGCACCTGGTGCGTGGCGGATGACCGTCCGGCGACCCAGGCCGAGACCGCCGAGTGGCTGTGCGTCCGGCTGGGGCTGCCCCTTCCACCCTCGGTGCCCCTGGCTTCCCTGCACGAGTCCCTCCAGGGCGATCGGGCCATCTCCAATGCCCGGCTGAAGGCCCTGGGCTGGCGGCCCCGCTACCCGGATTTCATCGCGGGTTTCTCGGCCCTCCTGGACCCCGGCGCCTCGCGCTGACAGCCGCGATTCCGCCGACTGACGCCGCCGTCGCTCTCGCAGTCCTCGCTCGTGCTGGAGAAGGGCCCTCGCCCCTGACGCAGCGCGGGGTGCGCCCGTGCAGAAGATGTGCTTTCCGCCCGGAGAAGCCGGGCGCCCGGTGTGCGGTGTGGCCCGGGCCACAGGTGGAGAAGCGCCTCTCGTTTGCGGGTTCTCGGCGAGCCCCCCGGCCTGTCACGCTCGGGGTCCCCGGCTGTACACTGAAGGACCGGGAACTCGGGCCGGCAAGCGGGCCGGCGAGAAGGGGCCATATGTCCACGCTGTTAGCGGCATTCAACGAGGGCGTCAGCCACTCGATGTCCGGCAACCACGAGGCCGCGCTCAAGGTGTTCGACCGCGTGCTGTCCCAGGATCCCAGCCACGTGTTGGCGCTGAGCGCGAAGGGATCCTCGCTCACGAGTCTGGGCCGTCCACACGAGGCGCTGAAGTGTTTCGAGCGCGCCATCGACCTGGACCCCGAGACGGCCGAGCACTACCGCAACGCGGCCATCTGCCAGCTGGAGCTGGACGAGCCCGAGGCGGCGAGGGGGCTGCTGGAGGAGGCCCTGCAGCTCAACACCGAGCTGGCCTGGCGCGAGGCGGCGGCGGTGGAGATCGCCAACCTGGGCGAGGCGCTGCTGACGGAGTCCGGCAAGCACCGCACCCGGGGCATCGGGCTGACGGGCAAGGCGCGCTACCGGCACGCGCGCCACGTGCTGGAGATGGCGCTGGAGCTGTACCCGGCGCTCACCGAGGCGGCCAGGTCCCTCGCGGACGTCTGGGCGCACCTCGGCGACACCGAGAAGCGCGATCAGTACACCCAGCTGGCGGGCCGGCTCCTGCGCGCCTCCGGGGGCTGAGTCAGAGCGGGCGCCACATGAGGTAGTGCGGGCCGATACCGGGCAGCTCGAACTCGGCCCCCTCCACGTTGAAGCCCAGCCGCTTGTAGAAGCCGGACGCCGTCGTGCGCGCGTTGCACCACAGCCGGGTGCCGCCCTGACGCGCCGCGTGATCGATGCAGGCCTGGAGCAGGGCCGCGCCGTAGCCCCTGCCCTGGTTGGAGGCGAGCACCGCCATGCCGCGCAGGCGCCACTCGGTGGTGGACTTCGTGCCCGGCCGGGGCTCGCGGTAGAGCGAGGCCACCCCATGCTGCTGGCCCCCCACGTACAGCGCGAAGTGGACGGTGTCCGGGGCGTCGTCGCCCGGGTAGATGAGCTCCTCGGGCCGCTGGTGGGGGCGGAGCACGACGTGGCGGAGGTAGCGCGTCTCCGAGGCGGGGACTCGTTGGAGCTCGTACGGGGCCATGGTGCGGGGGATTCTCCCGGAGGGGCCGGAAAATAGGGGGAAAATCCACCGGTATGCCGCCCGGGCGCCTCGTGCGTCCTCCTTCCTGGAAACCGGGCAACGAGGTCCAACCTTGAAGGGCACCGCCGTCATGGACGAGACGCCGATGGAAGCGAGGGGCAGCCCCCTCGACTTCGACGTGCTCGTGGAGGGGGAGCAGGCGGCCCTCCTGCGCCTGGCGCGGCGGCTCGTCTGGGACGGGGAGGAGGCGAGGGACCTGGTCCAGTCCGCCCTCGCCGATGCCTACGAGAAGCGCCACACCCTGAAGGATCCGAAGGCCGGTCCGGCCTGGCTGCGGCGCATCCTCGTCTCGCGGGCCATGGGGCTGCTGCGCCGCCGCCGGGTGTGGAACGTGGTGCGCGAGGTGCTGGACCTGGGGCCCGCTCCACAGCCTTCACCCGAGGAGCGCTTCGCCGGTGCCGAGCGCTGGCGCGCCTTCGGCCGGGCCCTGCGCACGCTCCCGGCCCAGCAGGCCACGGCCTTCTCCCTGCGTTACCTGGAGGGGCTCGACCTCGATGCCATCGCCGATGCCATGAACATCGGCCGGGGCACCGTCCGCATCCACCTCTACCGCGCGTTGCAGAAGCTCAAGGCCGCTGACGCGCTCCAATTCCAAGGAGACACCCCATGAGCTGCCAGGACTTCGCCGCGGCCCTCGTGGACGAGCGCCTGCCCAGGCCTCCCGGCTTCCAGGCCCACCTGGAGCAGTGCGCCGCGTGCCGCGCGCTCGCCGGCCTCCACGCCTCCGCCAACTCGCTGCGTCTGCCGGACCCGCCGGTCCCCGCCCGGATTCCTCGCGAGGCGATCCTCGGCGAGGTACGCCGCCGCCAGCATCGCCGCCGCAGGGTGGCCAGCGGCACCGCCACGGCCGCCGTGGTGGCCCTGGTGCTCCTTGTCTCGCCCCGGGTGCGGACGCCGGTGAGCGTCGAGAACGAGCCGGTGGTGGGAGGCCCCGTCGAGGGCTCCCTGCGGGCCGGGGAGCCCGTGGCCGAGGCACCGGTGGGGCAGGGGAGCGAGGTCGTCTCGCTCGAGGTGCTGGTCGACGAGGTGCACGGCTACACGCGCACCAACCCGAGCGTCGAGGACGAGGCGTACGCGCCCTTCGGAGCGCTGGCCGCGTGGGTGCGCCCGCCGGATGTCACGGCGCTCGACTCGGAGCCCTTCCAGACGGCCCTCGCGGTCCTCGAGGTGTCCCGGTGATCTCCCCTCTCCCCCTGGGAGAGGGCCATGCGCAACAAAGGAGCAGAGCCATGATGAAGAAGCTGCTGTGTGCCCTCGTGGTCCTCACCGCGGTCCCCTCGCTGGCGCAGGACAAGGAGGAGGACGTGCGCGTCCGGATGCACGGGCCGGGCGCCGCGCCGATGCCGCCCCGGCCTCCGATGCCGCCGATGCCTCCCGAGCCCCCCATGGGGCCGCCCTCCTTCGGGATTCCGCCGGAGGTGGCGGCGAGGATCGGCCTGCCGCAGACCCTCGTGCAGAAGGTGCAGGACCTGAGCTTCGAGGCCAATGACGCACTGATCGGCCTGGAGGCGGATCTCAAGCGGGCGCAGCTCGCGCTGGAGAAGGAGCTGCGTCAGCCCGCCCCGAACGAGGGGAGCGTGAAGGACCTGGTGGAGAAGGTGGGCCGGGCGGAGACGGCGGTGCGGCAGAACCGGGTGGGCCTGATGGTGGCCATCAAGAAGGCGCTGGGCCCCGACAACTGGCAGAAGCTGGAGGCGGAGATGGGGAGTCTGAGCATGGGAGGCTTCCCGCGCCGGGTCCACGTCTTGCGGCGCATCGAGGATCCGCGGGGTGGCCCGCCGGGCGCTCCCGTGCCCCCCGGGCAGGAGCCCCAGGAGCGCAAGCGGTAGGTCCGCCTCCCCGGAGTGCCGACGAGCCCACACTCCGCACCGGCGTCCCCTTCCATCTCCCGGCCGAGTGTTCATGGTGCCGGGCATGGACGCCGACAAGAAGCACCAGTTGGACGCGGATGCGGCCCAGCTCCAGCGGTTGGGGTACGCGCAGCAACTGCTGCGTGACATGGGTGGCTTCTCCAACTTCGCCGTCTCCTTCTCCATCATCTCCATCCTCACCGGGGCGGTGACGCTCTATGGCCATGGCCTGCGCTTTGGCGGGCCGTTCGTCATGGCGGTGGGGTGGCCGTTGGTGGCGGTGATGACGCTGACGGTGGCGGCGAGCCTCGCGCAGCTCGCCTCCTCGTTCCCCACGGCGGGGGCGCTGTACCACTGGTCGGCGATGCTGGGCGGCCCGCGGGTGGGCTTCTTCACGGCGTGGCTGAACACGATGGGCCAGTTCGCCATCACCGCGGGCATCGACTTCGGGCTGGCGGAGTTCCTGGCGGACATGCTCGGGATGCCGCGGGAGCGGGGCTATGTGCTGCCGCTCTACGCGGCCATCCTGCTGTCGCACGCGGTGCTCAACCACGTGGGCGTGCGCGCGGTGGCGCTGCTCAACAATCTGTCGGCCTGGTACCACGTGGCGGGCGTGGCGGTGGTGATCGGCGCGCTGGTGGCCTTCGCGCCCCGGCAGGACGCGGCCTTCCTGCTCACCCGCTTCACCTCCGAGCCCAACGTCTACACGTACGGTTTCCTGATCGGCCTGTTGCAGGCGCAGTGGACGTTCACCGGCTATGACGCGAGCGCCCACGTGTCGGAGGAGACGGTGGATCCGACGCGCAACGCGCCCTGGGGCATCTTCCTGTCGGTGGCGGTGAGCGCGGTGGTGGGCTACGCGCTGCTGGTGGGGGTGACGCTGGCCATTGGAAACCTGCCGGCGGCGGCCGCGGCGCCCAACCCCTTCCTGTACGTGCTGCGCGAGTCGCTCGGGCCGGCGTTGGGCGGGGCGCTGGTGTGGATCGCGATCGGGGCCATGTGGTTCTGCGGACTGTCCTCGGTGACGTCCAACTCGCGGATGCTGTTCGCGTTCGCGCGGGACGGGGGATTGCCGGGCTCGACGCACCTGGCGCGGGTGTCTCCGCGCTTCCGCAGCCCGCATGTGGCCATCTGGGTGTCGGTGGCGGCGGCCTTCGGGGTGGCGATCTGGAGCGGGGCCTACGCGGCCATGGTGGCACTGAGCACGCTGGCGCTCTATGCGTCGTACGCGCTGCCCATCTGGGTGGGCTGGCGGGCGAGGCGCAACGGGGCGTGGGCGCACCGGGGACCGTGGGACCTGGGACGCTTCTCGCCGCTGGTGAACGGGGTGGCGCTCGGCTGGAGCGCGGTGGTGATGGTGCTCTTCATCCTGCCGCCCAACGCGCTGGCGGGGTACACCTTCGCGGGCGCGCTGGGCCTGCTGATTGTCTACTGGGCGGCATCGCAGCGGCACACGTTCGTGGGGCCGAAGGTGACGTTGCTGGCGCCGGCACCAGTCCAGGCGGGTTCCGGGAAGTGAGATCTGCTAGGACGCGAGAGACGTCCCTTCTTCTGGAGTGGCACACGTATGAGCAAGCGGCAGCAATCCGAGTCCTCCGAGCTGGTCAGTGCCGCGGCGTCCATCGAGGAGGAGCTGCGCAAGTTCGAGTCACTGGCGGAGGAAGTGCGCACGGGGACGATGAAGTCGCAGAAGAACCTGGAGAAGATGGGGAAGCTGCTGACCCAGGTGGCGGACTGCGACGAGCGGATGGTGGGGCACATGCGCACGCTGCTGGGGGTGCTGAACGGGTGGAGGGATCGGCAGCAGACGTTGGCGGCCGAGGTGAACGAGCGGGCGCTGGAGCTGCAGGAGCGCACGAAGGTGTACCAGACGCTGATGGAGCGTTTCGGCGAGCTGGGGCAGCAGGCGGCGTCGTTGAGCTCGCAGATGCACCAGGTGGCGGGGATGACGCAGCAGGGGCAGGCGATGAAGACGGAGGAGGTCATCGCCTCGTTGCAGGCGGTGAACGAGCGGATGACGGAGGTGGCGGAGGGAGCGGGGAAGCTGGCGAGCGACGCGGAGGCGCAGGACTTCATCGACGTGTCGCGCGATGCCGAGTCCCTGCGTCAGCAACTGTTGTCGGCGCGCAACCGGGCGAACCTGTTGCAGCAGAAGCTGCACTCGGCGAATGCCTGAGCCCATTTCCAGCACCCATCGTCCGCACCAACCCCGTTCACACCACGCCCATCTCCCCTCAATTTCCCCTCTCCCCCCGGGAGAGGGACGGGGTGAGGGTATCCGGACCCCGGGTTGAACCTGTCACCCGGGGGCCGGTGTATCGGGAGTAGCCGGAGGCTCCGGGTCCTTGTGGAACATCCGTGCGAGGATCCGTTCCGCGGCATCCGCGAGCAGATCCCGCTCGAGCCGGATCTCCTCGCCGAAGAACCGGGACCCCACGGAGGTATCGAGCACGTGGGTGGCGAGGAGCGCGAAGGCGGCGCCCTCGTCGAAGGAGGTCTCGGAGGCCAGCACACGCTTGCCGGGCTGGAGGTCCTCCTGGTCGAAGCGGCCCTCCCAGGTCTCGCCGAGGGTGACGGAGAAGTACTGAAGGGCCACGTTCCCGGGGCGAGCGGTGTGAGACACGGCGACCACGGCGCGAAGCCGGGCGAGCTCCTCCGGGGTCATCTGCTGTTTCCAGGCCTCGATGGTGGCGTGCATGGTCTCGATCTGATCGCGGGCGGCGTCCTCGGCATTGCGGAGGATGTCGGGGACCTGGGCGCGGGTATAGGCGGAGAGCGCCTCGGCCGAGACACCGCCCGCGGAGAGCACCTGTTCGAGAATCGCGGCCGAGGCCTCGAGGACGCGGCGCTGGCGTGCGCTCTGCTCCTGGGTGAACCCACGGCGCTCGAGACCCTCCAGGGCGGCGGAGATGATCCGCTGTATCCCAGCGAGCCGCTCCCGCGTAGCCGGGTCCACCCCACCACGCCGGCCCGAGAGCAGCACATGAAGGGCGAGGGGAACGTGGGCGACCACCTTGAGCTCGTGGTAGCGCCGGGTGCGCGCGGGCCCGACGAGGCGCTGCCCGCCGCGCCGGAGGATGAGCAGGTCATCGATCTGGGCGATGACCGGGCCCATGCTGGCGAGGATGGCATCCCGGCGGGACGCATAGGCCTCGCGGAAGGCCATGTTGAGCGCGGAGAGCGGATCCGAGGGCTCGAGGGCGGCATCGGAGCTCGGGGGAGCGGACTCTGCGGGACCATCAGCCATGCGAGCACCGTAGCGCGGTGCACGCGGAGGCGCGTGGGTCCCGGGGAGCACCTGCTTCCTGCGCGACAGCGGGCCGGCTCAGGAGGCGCGGGCCCTGGGCAGCTTCGTCCCGCCCAGCTCCAGGATGCGCTGGAAGTGCTCGGGCGTCACGGGGGCCACGCTCAAGCGGCTCCGGGTGATGAGGGGGAACTCCTTCAAATCGCGGGTGGCCTTGACGGTGGCGAGCGTCACGGGCTCCTTCAGGGCGGCCACGGGGCCCACCACGACGGAGGCCCAGTCCTCGCCGGGGGCGGTGGGGTCCTCGGTGGGCCCGGAGAGCACGCGGGCCACGGCCACCACGGCCTTGCCCTCGTTCGAGTGGTAGTAGAGGCACAGGTCCCCGGGCTTCATGGCCCGGAGGTTGTTGCGCGCCTCGAAGCTGCGCACGCCCGTCCACTCCGTCCTGCCGTCCTTCTCCAGCTGGGCGTAGGCGTAGACGGAGGGCTCGCTCTTGATCAGCCAGTACTGGGGTTTCGCCATGGCGGTGCTAGATAGCAGGCCCATGGCCATTCAGGGATACGACGCACTCGACGCCACGGCGCTCGCCGAGCGGGTCCGCGAGAAGGAGCTCCAACCCATCGAGCTGGTGGAAGAAGCCATCTCGCGCATCGAAGCCGTCAACCCGAAGCTCAACGCCGTGGTCCACAAGATGTACGACCAGGCGCGCAAGGCCGCCGCGGGCCCGCTGCCCCAGGGGCCCTTCTCCGGGGTGCCCTTCCTGGTGAAGGACCTGGACGGCTATCTGGCGAACGAGCCCTACGCGGGCGGGTGCCGGGCACTGGTGGGCTTCGTCCCGGACCACGACGCGGAGCTCATGGCGCGCTTCCGCCGCGCGGGCGTCGTCATCGTGGGCAAGACGGCCACGCCCGAGCTGGGCATCCTCGGTGTCACCGAGACGGTGCTCAACGGGCCCACGCGCAACCCGTGGAACCCCGAGCACACGCCGGGCGGCTCCAGCGGAGGCTCGGCGGCGTGCGTGGCGGCCCGGGTGGTGCCCATGGCGCACGGCGGCGATGGCGGTGGCTCCATCCGCATCCCCGCGTCCGCGTGCGGCCTCTTCGGGCTCAAGCCGACCCGCGCCCGCAACCCACTGGGCCCCGACGTGGGGGAGGGGTGGGGTGGCTTCGTCCAGCAGCACGTGCTGACCCGGAGCGTGCGGGACAGCGCCGCGATGCTCGATGCGACCCAGGGGCCGGACCTGGGCGCGCCCTATGCGGTACTTCCCCCCGCGCGGCCCTTCCTCCAGGAGGTGGGCACGCCGCCCGGCCGCCTGCGCATCGCCTTCTCCACCGCCTCGCTCTACGGCAAGCACGTGCACCCGGACTGCAAGGCTGCCGTCCAGGACGCGGTGAAGCTCTGCCAGGAGCTGGGCCACGAGCTCGTCGAGGACGCGCCCAAATTCGATCGCGAGGAGCTGGTGCGCTCGTACCTGGTGAACGTCGCGGCCAACACCACGGTGCAGATGGACGAGATCGCCCGGGCGACCGGCAAGCCCGTGACGGCGGACGACGTCGAGCCCTCCACCTGGGCGCTGGTGCAGCTCGGCGGCATCCTCACCGCGGCGGACCTGCAGCGGGCGCGCAACACCATGCACCGGGCCGGCCGGATGATGGCGGCCTTCCACGAGCGGTACGATCTCTTCCTGGACGCGACGCTCGCGTACCCGCCGGTGCGCATTGGCGAGCTGGCGCCCAAGCCCGCCGAGCTCGCGGCGATGGCCATGCTGCGCAGGCTCCCGCTCAAGCCCGTGTTCCTCAAGCTGCTGGACGTGCTCGCCGCCAACTCCCTGGAGCGGACGCCCAACACGCAGCTCTTCAACCAGACGGGGCAGCCGGCCATGTCCGTGCCGCTCTACTGGAATGCCGCCGGACTGCCGGTGGGCGTGCAGTTCGCCGCGCGCTTCGGGGACGAGGCCACGCTGTTCCGCCTCGCCTCGCAGCTCGAGCAGGCGCGCCCGTGGGCCGGCCGCAAGCCGTCCTGACCTCCAGAAACACCAAGGGCCTGCCCCCGAGGTTGGGAGGCAGGCCCTGGATCGAGCCTCTATCGTCGAGCGAAGTGGCTCAGGTCCCCATCAGATGGGGCGCACGTTCTGCGCCTGCAGGCCCTTGGGGCCGCGGGCGACGTCGAACTCAACGCGCTGGCCCTCGGCCAGGGTGCGGAAGCCCTCGGTCTGGATGGCGGTGTGGTGGCAGAACAGATCCTCGCCACCGCCCTCCTGCGTGATGAAACCGAAGCCCTTCGCGTCGTTGAACCACTTCACAGTACCAGTCGCCATTACTTGTCTTCTTTCTCGTCCGACGCGGTGGAATGCGCCGGATCTCCGCCGCTCTGTGCGATCGGAGGCCCCTATCTGGCAGCTTTGAGGGAACAAAGGAAGTCCCCCCTTTCATTTCTTGGCGAAAAGTGTCGGGGAGTCACCCGGAACGTCCGATGAAGAGCGTATGGAGCGGCCCACCGCCCTTGCCTCGTGCCGGGGTTTCCACGACGTCCGTGGCGAACCCGGCCCGTTTCAGCCGCGTGACGAAGGCCCCGTCCGGTGAGGCGGACCACACCACCAGCACGCCCCGGGGCTTGAGGGCGCGCCGGATGGAGGCCAGCCCCCGCTCGCCGTAGAGCCAGCGGTTCTCCTCCTGGGTGAGCGCCTCGGGGCCGTTGTCCACGTCCAGAAGGACCGCGTCATAGTGCCCCTCCGCCTGGCGGAGCAGCTCCCCCACGTCGCGTGTCTCCACCTTCACCCGGGGATCCTCCAGCGGCCGTCCGGCCAGGGGTCCGAGGACACCCAGGTTCCACGTGACGACGGCGGGGACCAGCTCCGAGACCACCACCTCGGCTCCCGGGGGGAGCCGCTCCAGCGTGGCCCGGACGGTGTAGCCCAGCCCCAGGCCTCCCACGAGCACCCGGGGCCGCTTGCCGCCGAGGCCCGTGCAGGCCACCTCGGCCATCTTCTCCTCGGAGCCGTGCTGGCGGCTGGACATGAGCTCGCGGCCATTCACCCGGATGGCGAACTCCTCGCCCCGTTGGTGCAGCACCAGCTCTCCGCCGCCCGGCGCGGGCGCCCGATCAATCACCTTCCACGGCTTCATCGTCCCGCTACCTTACGCGTTCCCGAGGCAGCGTGGAGGTCCCCTCTCCCCCTGGGTGAGGGAGAGGGTGAGGGTCCGCCGCCCCCTAGCGGGCCTCGGCCGACTCGTCCTGGCCCACCTCGGCCATCAGCGAGGCCAGCTCGGCCTTGAGCTTGTCCTTGGCGCGGATCTCCAGCTGGCGGGCGCGCTCGCGCGAGAAGCCGAAGTGCTCGCCCAGCTCGCTCAGCGTCATCTCCGCGTCGCCCATCACCCGGTTCTCGATGATGAAGCGCTCGCGCGGATCCAGCCGCTGCAGGGCCATGCGGATGCGCTCGCGGGTCATCTGCGCCTGCTGCCGGTCGGCCACCTCGTCCACCTGGGAGGCGGACTCGGACTCCACGAAGTCCAGGTGCGTGGCGTCGCCCTCCTCGCCCACGGGGGCGTCCAGGGACAAGTCACGGCCGCCCATGCGCTGCTCCATCTCGCGTACCTCGGAGGCCTTCACGTTGAGCTTCCGGGCGATCTCCTCGGCGTCCACGATGGCGCCATCCCCCGAGCCCAGCTTCTCCAGCTCGCGGCGCGTGCGGGCCAGGCTGAAGAACAGCCGGCGCTGCGCCTGCGTGGTGCCGAGCTTCACCAGCGACCAGTTCTTCAGGATGTAGTTCTGGATGTACGCGCGGATCCACCACACCGCGTAGGAGATGAGGCGGATGCCCTTGTCCGGATCGAACTTCTGCACCGCCTTCATCAGGCCGATGTTCCCCTCCTGGATGAGGTCGGACATCTTGATGCCGTAGGAGCGGTACTCGTAGGCCACCTTCATCACGAACCGCAGGTTGCTCGTCACCAGGCGGTGGCCGGCGGACAGGTCGCCCGAGCGGAAGTTCCGGGCCAGCGTCTGCTCCTGCTGCACGGTCAGCAGCGGGTACTGGCTGATGTCCGAGAGGTACGTGGTGAGGGTTTCGGCGGAGGAGAGGGAGTGGGAGGCCTGCATGGAGTCTCTCGGGGGATGGAGGACGTTGAGCTTCGCGCTGCGACTTCGTGCCCATTGCCAAGAGCAACGGGGATGCCAGCCGCCAACTGGCACCGTTCCTCAGTGAATGCGCGGGGTTGCATCGCGAGCCCATCGTGCCTAGGGCGGAACCCTGTCGTATTTACAGGGCCGGTTTTGGAGGTTTTTTCGGGCCCCACCTGGACGTACGGAGGCCCACCTCCTGCCCTCGGGTAGGCGGCTGCGGGATTCCCGTGGAGAACCTCGAGCGCATCTTCGAGCCCTTCTTCACCACCAGGCCGGTGGGAGAGGGGACGGGCCTGGGGCTGTCCATCAGCCACGACATCGTCCGGGGGCTGGGAGGAACGCTCTCCGAGGAGCCGCGCCCCATGGCGCCCGGGCGTCACTCCGTGGCCTGAACCCCAGAACTTTCGACGTGCACGGCCGTTCCCCGTGGGCTCCTATTCTCGGGTCCAGGGAAATCCATGCTCGAACACGTCGTCCCACGCGCCCTCCTCGCCCTCCTCACCGTGGGCCTCGTCCTTCCCCCCGTCCATCAGCAGATCCTGGCCGCCCGGGCGGACACGGGTTCACTCGGCGGGCCCGGCCGGCAACTGACCTTCATCAGCACCGACAAGCCCCTCTACCGGCCCGGTGAGCAGGTGATGGCGCGAGGGCTCGTGCTCGAGGCCCAGGGTCATACCCCCCTCGCCAACCAGGTACTGGCCCACGTGGAGATCCGGGGTCCCAAGGGGGATGTCGTCACCTCCTCGCAGGTGGTGAGCGAGCACTCGGTCTGGGGCTACTCCTGGACCGTTCCGGAGGACATGGCCGGGGGCGAGTACACGCTGAGCGTCTCCTATCCCCATACGGGCGAGGCCCCCGCCGAGCGCAAGTTCGACGTCCGGGCCTATCGGGCGCCCCGGCTCAAGTCGCAGATCGAGTTCCTCCGTGATGGTTACGGACCGGGGGACACGGTCACCGCCACGCTCGACGTGAAGCGGGCCGAGGGGGGCATTCCCTCGGGCGCCCGGGTCACCGCCACCGCCCTGGTGGATGGCGTCACCGCGGCGCAGGTGACGGGCGTGGTCGACGCGCGGGGGTTGTGCACCGTCAGCTTCAAGCTGCCTGGCCGGATCGAACGGGGCGAGGGCTCGCTCGCCTTCGCCATCGAGGACGGCGGGGTGGTCGAGACGGCGGCCAAGACGATCCCCATCCTGCTGCGGACGCTCGATCTCACCGTGTATCCGGAGGGCGGTGACCTGGTGGCGGGGCTGCCCTCGCGCGTCTACTTCCAGGCGCTGACGCCCGCGCACGAGCCCGCGGACCTGTCCGGCGCGGTGATCAACCTGGCCACGGGCGAGGTGGTGGCGCGGGTGCGCTCGGAGCACGAGGGCCGGGGCCGCTTCGAGCTGACCCCGAAGGCCGGTGTGAAGTACGCGCTGCGCATCGACGAGCCCTCGGGCATCCGCACGCCCTTCCCGCTGCCCGAGGTGAAGGCCCGGGGCGCCGTGCTGCGTGCGAGCGAGGACGTCATCCCCGCCGGACAGCCCGTGGTGCTCACCGTGGGGCTGTCGGGGGTGAAGCAGGCGAAGCTGACCCTGAGCCAGCGGGAGGTGGAGCTGGCCTCGTCCGTGGTGGATCCGAACGAGAAGGTCATCCTCAACCCGAAGGACGCGGACGGGGTGCTCATCGCCACGGTGTGGGACGCCGACGGCCGTCCGCTCGCGGAGCGGCTGGTGTTCCGCCAGCCCGCGAAGGCCCTGTCCATCGAGTTGAAGGCGAACAAGCCGCGCTACGTGCCGGGCGACCGGGTGGAGCTCACCGCCCGGACGACGCGCGGAGGCAAGCCGGTGCCGGCCCTGGTGATGCTCACCGTCACGGACGACGCGGTGCTGGAGCTCATCGAGAAGCGGGATCAGGCGCCCCAGCTGCCGGTGATGGTGCTGCTCGAGCCCGAGGTGCGGGAGCTGGCCGACGCCCAGATCTACTTCGACGAGAAGAACCCCAAGGCGAAGCTGGCGGTGGATCTGCTGCTGGGCACCCAGGGCTGGCGGCGGTTCGCGCTGGCGGACGCCGAGCAGTTCGTGGCCCAGCATGGAGATCTGGCCCGGCGCGCGCTCGCCGTCCGGGTGCCACTGCCGCAACCGGAGCCGGTTTTCGAGGCGGCCCCCGCCGGGGTGATGGCCGGAGGGCCGCCCCGCATGCGCGCCCTGGTGCCCCAGGCCGCGGGGGTGCCCCAGGCCGCGCCGGTTGCCAAGGCCGTGCCGGCTCCCGCGCCCGTGAAGGCTCCGCCGCCCGCGGCCGTTGCCGCGAAACCCGTGGCGCCCAGGGGCAGGGTGGAGGCGGAGCGCGGGGCCAGGAAGGAAGCCCCGCGGAAACAGGCGATCGCCGCGGACAGGGACATGCCAGCGGAGGTGCTCATGCGGGAAATGACCCAGGACGAAGAGGTCAGGGTCTATTTCCGCGAGTACGCCCACACGGTGCGGCCCGGGCGCGAGCCGGGGGACCGCATGGACTTCACCGAGACGCTCTTCTGGAACGCGGGCGTGCGCACGGATGCGAAGACGGGAGAGGTCCGCGTCTCGTTTGGCCTGAACGACTCGGTCACCAGCTTCAAGGCGTTCGCGGGCGGCGTGGGGGACGATGGCGCGCTCGGCTCGGCGGTGGCCACGATCGAGTCGGTGCAGCCCTTCTATGTCGAGCCCAAGCTGCCGCTCGAGGTGACGTCCGGGGATGTGATCCACCTGCCGCTGGCGCTGGTGAATGGCACGTCCACGGCGCTCCAGGGGGCGGCGGTGAAGGTGGACCTGCGCGGTGACGTGAAGGCGTCCTCCTTCAGCGGGGTGAACCTGGCCGCGAACGAGCGGGCCCGGCGCATCCTGGAGCTGAAGGTCGGTTCCCAGTCCCGGCCCGTGGAGGTGTCGCTCACGGCGAGCGCGGGCAACTACGTGGACACGGTGAAGCGCACGCTGAGCATCAAGCCCAATGGCTTCCCCATCCATGCCTCGTTCGGCGGGCTGTTGTCGTCACGGCAGCCGGTGGTGCACGCGGTGACGCTGCCGGCCAACCTCGTGCGCGGCAGCGTGAAGTCCTCCATCGCGGTGTACCCCTCGCCCCTGGCCAACATGACCGAGTCGCTGGCGCGGCTCATCCAGGAGCCCTCCGGCTGCTTCGAGCAGACGAGCTCGACCACCTATCCGATGACGATGGCGCAGCAGTACTTCCAGACGCACAGCGGGGTGAGCCCCGAGCTGGTGGCGTCGGCGCGCGAGAAGCTGGAGACGGGCTACAAGCGGCTGGTGGGCTTCGAGTGCCCGGAGAAGGGCTACGAGTGGTTCGGAGAGAATCCGGGCCACGAGGCGCTCACGGCGTTCGGGTTGATGCACTTCAGCGACATGAAGCAGGTGCGGGACGTGGACGCCGCGATGCTCGAGCGCACGCGGGCCTGGCTGCTCAAGCAGCGCGATGGCAAGGGCGGCTTCGAGCGGAAGCGGCGCGCGCTGCACACCTGGATCGAGGACCCCGACACCTCCAATGCCTACATCCTCTGGGCCCTGCTGGAGAGCGCGGACAAGCCGGCGGAGCAGGCGCGTGAGCTGGCCAAGGAGGTGGGCGCGTTGAAGGCGGCCGCCACCCAGAGCAAGAACAGCTACGTGCTCGCACTCGCCGCGAACGTGATGAAGCTCGCGGGGGAGGGGGCCGAGGCCCGCAAGCTGATGGAGCGGCTCGCCGCGAAACAGGGGAAGACCGGGGTGGTGGAGGGGGGCACGCAGTCGATCGTTGGCAGCTCGGGCGAGACGCTCGAGATCGAGACCACCGCGCTGGCGGTGCTGGCCTGGCTGAGGGAGCCTGCTCATCTGGTGAACGTGGAGCGCTCGATGCGCTTCCTGGCGGACTCGTGCGAGGGAGGCCGCTACGGCTCGACCCAGAGCACGGTGCTCGCGCTGCGAGCCATCGTCGCCTACGACCAGGTGCGCTCGGCGAAGCGGGCGCCGGGCTCGGTCCGCGTCTATGTGGACGGCCGGCCCGTGGGCAGCGCCGTGAAGTTCGATGGCAAGACGCAGGAGGCGCTCAAGCTGCCGGACGTGTCCGAGCTGCTCAGCGCGGGCGAGCGGAAGATCGAGCTGCGGATGGAAGGCGGCTCGGAGCTGCCCTATTCGATCGAGGTCACCTACAACGCCTTGGTGCCGGCCAGCTCGCCGGACACCCGGGTGGACCTGGAGGTGGCGCTGGCGAAGAACTCCCTGTCCGAGGGCGAGCCCACCGAGGCGCGCGTCCGGGTGACGAACCGGAGCGACGAGAAGCTGTCCACCACGGTGGCGATCTTCGGCGTGCCGGGAGGGCTCGAGGTCCGGCATGACCAGCTCAAGGAGCTGGTGAAGAAGCACACGGTGGACGCCTACGAGGTCATCGGCCGCGACGTCGTCCTCTACTGGCGGGGCATGGAGCCGCGGAAGACGCTGGAGGTGCCGCTGTCGCTCATCGCGGCGGTGCCGGGTACCTACACGGGTCCGGCGAGCCGCGCGTACCTCTACTACGCGGACAATCACAAGGTCTGGCGCGACGGCCTGAAGGTGTCCATCGCTCCGAAGCAGTGAGTGCTTCCCGGCCGGGCAGGCCTTCACACCTGCCAGGACCCGGACATCCGGTGCGTCCCCCTCCTTGATTCGGACTCCTCGCGTGTCTACCTGACGCATCGCACCGAGGCGCGAGGACCCTCCCGTGGGTGGGTTGTTGTGCTATGCGCTCAGGCGGGCCGGACGGGATTCCGCTGCCTTCGGGCACGTTTCACGTCCAGTGAACGAAAGGCACGATTCGATGGCGTCACTCACCGAGACGTTGACCAACCCGAACAAGAAGGCGGCGGTCATTGACGACTGCTGCACGCTCATCGACGCCGAGGTCGCCGACAAGGGCGGCATCTCGGGGCTCGCCATCAAGGCGGGCTACAGCGCCGTGAAGAACATCAAGCCCGGCTTCATCCGGCACGCCGTGGAGGATCTCCTCCCCGACTTCGCCAAGGCGCTGGATCCGCTCTTCCAGGAGGCCAAGACGGGCGGGAAGCCGGTGGGGGCGCACATCACGTCCAACGCCGGGCGCGCCGCGGATGCGCTGCTCACCATCACGGATGGCAAGGTGCGCAACGCGCAGAGCGGGCTCGTCAAGGGCACCTACGAGAAGCTGCGCGGCACGGCGAAGAAGAACGTCGAGGCCGCCATCCCCCGCATCGGCAAGCTCCTCGAGAAGCACGGCGGCTGAGCGGTGGGGGGAGTCCCACGGGGACTCGAGTCGGGCTGAAGCAGGGTCTGGAGGCCCTGCTCCGGCGTCTACCGGCGGAACTTGTCCGTGGCCTCGACGAGCGCGCTCGTGGTGCCCGGCTCGAAGGCCGCGTGTCCCGCGTCCGCGATGATCTTCAGCTCCGCCTCCGGCCACGCCTTGTGCAGCGCCCAGGCGCTGTCCATGGGGCAGCACATGTCATAGCGGCCCTGGACGATGACGGCCGGGATGTGGCGGATGCGCGGCACGTCGTCCAGCAACTGCGTGTCATTGCGCAGGAAGGCGCGATTGACGAAGTAGTGGCACTCGATGCGTGCGAAGGCGAGTGAGAAGTCGTCCTCGCCCAGGTGCGCGATGTAGTTCGCGTTGGGCGCCAGGTAACTGGTGCGGCCCTCCCAGATGCTCCAGGCCCTCGCCGCCTCCTGGCGCACCTTGGGATCGTCCCCCATCAGCCGCCGGTAGTAGGCCTGGACCAGGTCTCCCCGCTCCTCGGGAGGGATGGGCGCGAGGTAGTCCTCCCACGCGTCCGGGAAGATGGTGTGCGCGCCGTGCTGGTAGAACCAGCGGATCTCCTGCTGGCGCAGCAGGAAGATGCCGCGCAGCACCAGCTCCGAGACGTGCTCCGGGTGCTTCTGCGCGTAGGCCAGCGCGAGCGTGCTGCCCCACGAGCCACCGAACACGAGCCACTTGTCGATGCCCAGGTGACGGCGCAGCGTCTCCATGTCCTCCACCAGGTGCCAGGTGGTGTTCTCCTCCACGCTCGCGAAGGGCGTGCTCTTGCCACAGCCGCGCTGGTCGAAGAGGACGATCCGGTACGCCGCCGGATCGAAGAAACGCCGCTGCTTGGGATCCGTGCCGCTGCCCGGCCCACCGTGCACGAAGACCACCGGCTTGCCCTTCGGGTTGCCGCTCTCCTCGAAGTAGAGCTCATGGAGGTCGGACACCCGGAGGCGGCCGGTGTTGTACGGCTCGATGGGCGGGTAGAGGGTGCGAAGCTCGGTGGTGGCCATGGGCGCGCACCCTAGCAGACGGTCGCTTCAATGCACGCCGGTCTTCAGGAAGACGCGGAGCGCTTCCGCCACGCTCCACGCCTGGGCGACGCATCCGCGCGGCCGGTATGGCTCCGTGGCATCGAAGATCTCGCTGATCTGCCCCACGCCCGAGTGCTCCAGGTGCTCCTCCAGCCCCTTGAGCAACGCCCGCGCCGCCGTCTTGTCCGTGTTCACCTTCAGCGTCGCGTCCACGTAGTGGCCGATCAACCAGCCCCACACCGTGCCCTGGTGGTAGGCCGCGTCGCGCGCCCGCAGATCTCCGTCGTACTTCGGCTTGTAGTCCGTATGTCCCGGCGCCAGGCTCCGCAGGCCCACCGGCGTCAGCAGCTCCCTGCGCACCTTCTCCAGCACAGGCTCCCACTTGTCCCGCCTCAGCACCGGGTACTTCAACGAGATGGAGAACACCTGGTTGGGCCGCACCGCCGGATCATCCCGCCCGTCCTCTCCATCCACCACGTCGAACAGGCACGCCTCCGGCGCGTTCCAGAAACGCCGGTTGAAGCTCGCATACGCCTTCTCCGCCGCCGCCGCGTAGGGCCTCGCGTCCTTGCCCAGCCGCTCCGACCACTCCACCATCAACCGCAGCGCGTTGAACCACAGCGCGTTGATCTCCACCGGCTTCCCGCGCCGCGGTGTCACCACCCAGCCGTCCACCTTCGCGTCCATCCACGTGAGCTGGTAGCCCTCCTGCCCCTGCGTCAGCAGACCATCCGCTGGATCGATGCGGATGTTGTGCCGCGTGCCCCGCTGGTGGTGCTCGATGATGCTCGCCATCGTCGGGTAGAAGTCCCGCAGCAACTCGTGGTCCTTCGTGTGCTCGAGGTACCGGTCCACCGCGTGGAAGAACCACATCGTCGCGTCCGCGGTGTGGTACAGGCCCTCGTGGCCGCCCTCGGGGAAGAGGTTGGGCAGCAGGCCGTCGCGCACGTAGTGCTGGAAGGTGCGCAGGATGGCCGCCGCCGTGCGGGGCCGGCCCGTGCACAGCGTCAGCCCCTCCAGGGAGATCATCGTGTCCCGGCCCCAGTCCGTGAACCAGTGGTAGCCGGCGATCACCGAGCGCGCGTCCTGACCCACCGCGCGCGCCCAGGCGTCGTCCGCGGGGCGCATCGGGTCGATGATGAACTGGTCCGCCGCCAGCACCAGCCGCGCCGGCACGCCCGCGCGCGCCTCCTCCGGTACCCGCACCAGCAGCCGCCGCTCGCGCTCGTACTCCAGCTTCAGCGTCTCCACCGGGTCCCGCTCCAGGATCGTCCAGTCCTCCGTGGTGACGCCCAGCGCCAGGTGCTCGCCCGGCCGCAGGGTGCACTCGAAGCAGCCCGGGCTCGTCAGCGTCTCCTCGTAGTCGTACCCGCGCGACTTCTCCACCCGGAAGAACTGGGGCGTGCTCGTCTCGCTCAGGCTCACGAACGGTACCGAGCAGGGCGAGTAGATGCGCATCCGCATGGGGGGCGCGTGGTCCGTGGCCTGCATCTCCACGCGCGCGCCCCTCAGGTGCACGACGGGCTCGAGCAGCGTGTGGTGCAGCTTGTCATCGTGCATGCGCAGGGCCGGGAAGGGGCGCAGCCGCAGCGTCACCTCCGGTCCCGACAGGTGCTCCCACAGGACGACGAGCGTGTCCTCCCCGTGCACCAGCGCCAGCTTGCGCTGCAGGCGCGCCTCGCCCACCTGGTAGATCCAATGCGGCACCAGGCCGTCCAGGTGGAAGCCGCGCAGCAGCGTGGGGCCCTCGGCCACCTGCGTCCCGTCCGCGCGCTCCTCCGCGTCCAGCCGGTACGTGCGGCCTTCCACCATGGCATGCTCGCTCAGCCGTGCCAGCATCACCGTGCGGCCGCGCTTCTCCATGCCGGGAATGAACAGCCCGTGGTAGCGCCGCGTGTTGCACCGTGCCACCGTGCCCGAGGCGTACCCGCCCCGCCCGTTGGTCACGAGCCACTCGCGGGTGATGACGTCCGAGAAGTCCGCGCCGGTGGGCCAATCGAAGGCGAGCCGGGGCAGGGAGGGGCACTCAGTTCCAGGGGTCACGTCTTCGTCTCCTCGCTCGCGAGCACGAGCGATGTCTGTCCAGGCACCCTCATGCGCGTCTCGTTCGCGAAGGAGGGGCTTCCCATTCCGCCGTAGCGGACCTGCTCAGAAGCCAGCAGGAGGCTCCACTTATTTCCCGGAGGCGGTGCCAGCAGCGGCTCGGGGCACGGGGCCACCTCCAGCTCCGTCCCCAGGTTCAGCACCACCAGGCGGTCGCCCTCCTGCTCGCTTCCGAAGTAGCGCAGCACCAGCGCGTGCGGTGACAGCACCGCCCCCGCGATGTTCCTCAGGTCCTGCGCCGCGAACACCGGATCCTCCCGCCGCAGCTTCAGCAGATCCCGGTGCAGCGCCAGGGCCGAGGTGTTCTTCTCGCGCTCGGACCAGTCCAGCTTGGACAGACGGAAGGCCTCCTCGCCGAAGGGCACCTGGTATCCCTCCTTCTCCAGCGCATGGCGGGCGCTCGCGAACTGGGAGAGGAAGTCATTACGGCCCTTGCGCACCAGCTCCTGCAGCTCCGCGTGGTGGTCCACGAAGTAGAGGAAGGGCGAGGAGGCGAAGAACTCCTGGCCCATGAAGAGCATGGGCGTCTGTGGCAGCAGCAGGAGGAACGTCGTCAGCGCCCGGGCCCGCGCGGGCCCCGCCTGCTGGTGCAGCCGCTCGCCCTTCAGGGCGTTGGCGAGCTGATCATGGTTCTGCAGGTAGAAGACGACGTGCTTCGCCTCCGTGCGCAGCAGCGGCGTGCCCCGGGGCTTCTTCTGCCACTGGTAGTACTGCCCCTGGTACAGCGAGTTGCGCAGCACGCACGACAGCAGCTCCTGCGCCGTGCCGCAGTAGTCCTGCAGGTAGGCCTCGGAGCGGCCCAGCGCCGCCACCTTCGCCGAGTGGTGGAAGTCATCCACCCAGAGGGCGTCCACGCCGTACCCTCCCTGGGTGGGAGGCTTCACCAGCTTCACGTCTTGGGGCTCGTTCTCCCCGATGAGGAGGACGTTCCGCTTCCCCGCGGCCTCGCGCACCCGCTCGACGAGCTCCCCGACGATGTTGCGGGGCGAGGCGTCGTACAGGCTCTGCGTGGCGTCCACGCGCAGCCCGTCGAAGTGGAACTCGGACACCCAATAGCAGGCGTTCTGGATGAAGAAGTCGCGCGAGGGGCCGGCCGCCTCCCCGTCATCGAAGTTGGTCGGGTCGCCCCACTCGTTGGGGTACTTCTTGTTGAAGTAGCCCTCGGAGTACTGGGCCAGGTAGTTCCCGTCCGGCCCGAGGTGGTTGTAGACGACGTCCAGGATGATGCCGAGCCCCAGCCGGTGGGCCTCGTCCACCAGGCGCCGCAGCGCGTCCGGGCTCCCGTAGGCCGGGTGGGGCGCGTAGAGCTGCACGCCGTCGTAGCCCCAGTTGAAGCGGCCGGGGCAGGTGTGCAGGGGCATCAGCTCCAGCGTGGTGACGCCCAGCTCCTGGAGCAGTGGCAGCTTCCGGGCCGCGGCCTCGTAGGTGCCCTCGGGGGTGAAGGTGCCCACGTGCAGCTCGTAGAGCACCTGGCCCTTCACGGTGATGCCTGGCCACCCCTCGTCCTTCCAGGCGTAGCGCGTGGGATCCACCACCTGCGAGGGGCCATGCGGGCCCTCGGGCTGGAAGCGCGAGCAGGGATCCGGGAAGGCCTCTCCGCCGTCCAGGCGGTACTTGTAGAGGCTGCCCGCCGGGACGGGCAGGGTGCCCTCGTAGTAGCCGCGTCCGGTGTGCTCGAGGGGCAGGTAGCGCAGACCGCCCGGCTCATGGAGACAGACGTCCACCCGCCGGCGCCGGGGTGCCCAGACCCGGAAATGGGTGCGGCCATTCTCGAGCAGGCGGGCGCCGAGGGTGAGTTGGAAGCTTCTGGACCCCAATGGCTCCTCCCAAGCGGAATGGGGATGCCGTGAGGGTGTGCAGGGTCATGCGCCAGGAGAAGGCGTGCCTCCCTCGACACCTCTCCTGGCGAGCCTTGCGCATGCCCGCCCGCATGCCTCCCGAAGCCAAGCGACTTCCTGGGAGCGGGCGGGGCACCCAGGTGGGTGTCGCCCGACCTCTTCTCCGTGGCCGCCAGTGTGCTAGCAGCGGGCTCGAACGCCGTATGCGATCCCTGGAGGGGGAGTCAGCATGCGGCTTCTTCCTGGTGAGGACCAATGGGTCGGTCACGGACGGGACCTGTTTGATGGCCGCCAGCGATTACACCGTGTCGGGAGAGAACCGGGAGCGCGCCCAGATCGTCGTGAGTCTCTGCTACAGCTCGACGGCGACCTCCGCTTCGACCGGCTTCTACTTCACGCAGGGCAACTTCCTCTGCCACCAGGCCACCTTCCAGGACGCGGGGAAGGGGGCCTGACCTCCTGGGCTCGCGGAGTTCCCATCCACTCCGCGAGCCTTCTCCGTCGCTTTTTCAGGCCTCCTTGGCGATGCCGGCCGTGGGTACCGTCTCCTTGCCGCCGCTGAGCACGGAGCTGCCCGCGAACAGGCCCACACCCACCAGCGCCAGCGAGGCCGCCTCCGCGTAGGTGCCCAGCACCGAGCCGAGCAGCGTCATCATTCCCGCTCCCACCGCGAACATCCCGACCACCGCCCCCGCCGCCGCCTTGCGCATAGCCGCCGTCCACTCCTCGCTCGCCCGGGCCTTTCCCGCGCCCGGGTTCCGCGAGAGATGATTTCAAGCGGCGTGCCACGTCTTCCCCCGAGGAGATGGGAAAAGCCCTGACACGGTGTGGGAAATGCTTTTCCCTTTGTATGTGCCCTCGGGCGAGTGATCCGCATCCTCCCCACGGTGTGATGCCGGAATTTTTTCCCGGACATCCCTCCCTCTTCCTCAGGGGTGTAGCGCGTAACCCATGACGATCCGGGGACTTTGCCCGCCCGGGGGCTTTGGCACACCCGCTGCTAATGCCTCCCGCGAACATGTGAGCCCTGTCCTTTTGGGAGGCAGGGGACTTTGGGGAGAGGCGAGCGATGGGAAAGACGAGCGCGAGGTGGTGGGTGGTGCTGGGATTGCTCCTCCTGTCGGGGTGTGCCCACCGGGGCACGGCGCGGGTGGACAACTCGGACCAGCCGTACCGCATCGGCCGTGAGGACGTCCTCGATGTGGCGGTGTGGCGTGACGCGGATCTCTCGCGCACGTTGCCGGTGCGCCCGGATGGTTTCATCTCCCTGCCCATGGTGGGCGAGGTGAAGGCCGAGGGCCGCACCCCCAACGAGCTGGCCGATGAGATTCGCGAGGCCCTCAAGCCGTACGTGCAGGAGCCCCGCGTCACGGTGATCGTCCGCGAGGTGAACAGCAGCCGCGTCTTCATCACTGGCGAGGTGACGCACCCCGGCGCATACCCACTGCGCGGCCGGGTGTCCATCCTCCAGGCCATTGCCCTGGCGGGTGGCTTCACCGACTTCGCGGACCAGGACGCCATCGTCGTGCTGCGCCGCTCGGCGGCGCAGCAGGCCAACAAGGCGGAGGGCTCGGGCACGGGTGGCTCGGGTGACACGGAGGGCGCCACGCAGGGCGACTACATCTCCGTGAGCTACCGCGACCTGGTGGAGCAGCCGCAGAAGTACGAGCCGCTCATCCTGCGGCCCGGTGACACCATCATCGTGCCGTAGTGGAGACGAGGCACCGCGGGGCGTGGTCTGGGTGGGTGCGTGGGGATGGAGGGTGCCGTGAGGGTTTCCTGGAAGAGATGGTTGACGGCGGCGGCGGTCGTGGGGACCTCTCCGGCCGCGCTCGCGAGCACGGTGGTGGAGCCTCGGGCCCGGGTGTCGCTCGAGGAGCGCTACGACGACGACTTCCGGCTCAACGACGCCGGTGTGACGGGCGGTCAGATGATGACCAAGGTCACGCCGCGGATCGGGCTGGACGCGAAGGATCCGACGCTGAAGCTGGAGTGCTACTACGCGGCGGATCTGCTGATGCGGCATGGCAGTGGCCGGGTGACGTTGGATCACCGCAGCGGGCTGCTGGTGAACAAGCGGTTGTCGCGCCGCCTGCGGGTGGAGGTGTCCGGCAACATCTACCGGGTGACGGACCCGGCCTCGCTGCCGCGTGACAGCGTGGCCCGTTCGACGGACCCGGTGCTGTACGGCCAGTCGCGGGTGTACGCGTCGGGGCGGCTGAGCCGGGTGGTGGACGTGGGCGCCGGCTACGCGTTCGAGGGCGTGAGGGTGCAGGTTGCGGGCAGCGACGCCGGCTTCGTGCACACCCCGTTCGCGGAGCTGTGGCTGCGCACCACGCGGCGGTTGTCGCTGGGGGCGGAGTACCGCTACCAGGGCTTCGTCTTCGGCGACAACTTCCAGCAGGCGCACGGTGCCTTCGGTGCGCTGCGCTACCGGCTGTCGCGGCAGACGACGTTCACCGCCCGCGGTGGCCCGGTGTTCTTCACCGCCCAGGATGGGACCGGGGGAGTGATTCCCCGGGTGAAGCTGGAGCTGCTGCACGAGGCGGGGCCGTTCGACCTGGGCTTCGTCGCGGGGCACGACCTGGTGGGAGCCAGTGGCTTCACCAACGCGCTGTGGGCGGACTTCGCGGGCCTGGTGCTCAACCGGCACTTCAACGACCGGGTGTCCGTCTACGGCATGGCCAGCTTCTTCCGCAATGGACGCGCGCCAGGGGAGGGGGCCTTCACCTGGGATGGGGGGGCGCGGGTGGCCCAGGGCTACGCGCTGGGCGCGGGGCTCGAGTTCAAGATCAACCGGTATGTGTCGATGCAGACGGCCGTGGACCGTATCGCGCAGGTGGGGATGGACGAGGAAGTGGCGGCGGGAATGAACCTGACCCGGAACGTCGCGGCGGTCCGGCTGCACATGAAGGCTTGGTGACACGTGGAGCGAGGAGGAGGAGCGCACATGGAGCGTGGGATGACGGCAGACCAGGTGCTCAAGGCACTGTGGCGCCGGAAGGTGCTGGTCGGGGCCATCGTGCTGGGAGTGTTCGCGGTGGGAGCCGCCATCGTGTTGAGCCAGCCGAACGTGTACGAGGCGACGGCGGTGGTGCGCGTGCAGCACCAGCGCCCCGGAGAGGAGATGGTGCAGCGCACCGTCAGTGAGCTGGTGGAGCAGCGGCTGCTCACCGTCCGCCAGGAGCTCATGGCGCGGCCGGTGCTGCAGAAGGCCATCGAGGAGATGAACCTCTATCCGGACATCGTCTCGGACAAGGGCATGGAGGCGGCCGTCAACCGCATGCGCAAGGACATCACCGTGCGCGTGGAGGGGGAGAGCGCCTTCGAGCTGACGTACGCCAGCACGGATGCGGACGTGGCGGCGCGGGTGGCCAACCGGCTGCCGCAGCTCTTCGCGGAGGAGGCGCAGAAGTCCCGCCAGGAGCAGGCGGCGCGCGCCACCCAGCTCTTCGAGGACGAGGTGGTCGCGCTCTCCAAGAGCGTCACCGAGTGGGAGAAGAAGATCGCCCAGTTCAAGGTGGAGCACCAGGGTGAGCTGCCCGAGCAGCTGGAGATGAACATGCGCGGCCTGGAGCGCGTGGGCGCGCTGCTGCAGACGAAGTCCGAGGAGCTGCGCGTGGCCGAGGCCCGCCGCTCCGACCTGGCGCGGGCCCGCAACGCCGCGGACAGCGAGGCCGGCCGTCTCGAGGCCGCCGAGAGCACCCTCACCCAGGGCCTGGTGGCCGCCCGCTCCTCGTGGACGGCGGATCACCCCGAGGTGAAGCGCATCACCCAGGAGCTCAACACCCTGCGTGAGCGCCGCAAGGATGCCGAGAGCCGCCAGTTCGCCGAGCGCCAGGAGCGCGCCCGCGTGGCCGACCTCATCACCAACATCCAGAAGGAGATCGAGGGGCTGCACGTGCAGGCCAAGGAGTACCAGTCGCGCCTGGATCGCACCCCGCAGTGGGCGCACGCGCTGGGCGTGCTGAACCGGGACTACGAGATCGCCCGCACCAAGTACCAGAGCGTGGTGTCCCGCCGGGTGGAGGCGGAGCTGGCCCAGGAGCTCGAGGCCAAGAGCGCCGCGAGCCTCTTCAACACCATCTCCCCGGCCGGCGTGCCGGTGGCGGCGGCGAGGCCGGACCGGGTCAGCGGGTTGCTCATCGCCTTCCTGCTCGCCCTGGGCGTGGGCGTGCTCACCGGGGTGGTGATGGAGATGCGCGACGACAGCATCCGCGACACCCAGGAGCTGCGCGAGCGGCTGCCCCTCCCCGTGCTCGCGGTGGTCCCGAACATGCAAGGCAAGGCGGAGAAGCGGGTGCTGATGCCCGCCACGGGGAACCGCAATGGAGTGGTGACGTCGTCCACGAACGATTCGCCGCTCAACTAGGAGACTTCGGGTGAACAACGCGGAATCCGGGAGGAATGGAATGGAGCAGCAAATGGAACGGGCGGGGAATTTCCTTCCCCGGGTGGATGAATCGGCGGGCTCGCCCAACGCGGTGGACAGGCGGGTGGTGTCGCTGACGGCGCCGGCGTCGAGTGCGGCGGAGCAGTACCGCAGCCTCTACTACCGGCTGGAGCGGATGCGCGAGCTGCGTCCGCTCAAGGTGGTGGGGGTCACCTCGGCCATGCCCGGCGAGGGCAAGACGGTCACCACCGTCAACCTCGCCCTGGCGGCGGCCCGGGCGAATCCGGAGCGGCGCATCCTCCTCATCGACGCGGACCTGCGCCGCGGCCAGGTGGCGGACGTGCTCGGCATCAAGGGCCGGCCCGGCCTGACGGAGCTGCTCAACGGGGAGTGCGAGGTGCGCGAGCTGGTGCGCCGCTTCCACGCCACGCGCATGGCCGTCATCACCGCGGGCTCCACGCCCGAGGAGCCCACCCAGTCGCTGGCCAGCGGGAAGATGAAGCAGTTCCTCAAGGTGGTGCGCGAGCACTTCGACGAGGTCTACATGGACCTGCCGCCGACGCTGCCCTTCGCGGACTCGGCCATCCTGGGGCACCAGACGGACGGTCTGCTCATGGTGGTGCGCGCCAACGTCACCCCGGCCCGGGCCGTCAACCAGGCCGTGGAGCAGCTGGGCGGCGCGCCCATCCTGGGCTGCGTGCTCAACGGCGCGGAGATGAGCGACACGCCGTACCTGAAGAACTACGTCCGGAAGTAGCGGACGGTGCGGTCCACCCGGCCACGCGGGAGCGGTGCGTGGCCGGGTGTCGCGGGGCAGCACAGGGGGGATTGGGCGAGGCGGTCGGAGGGAGATACGTGCTTCGGGTTTTCCATCATTACTTTTCATCCAGGAAGCTGACGCTCTTCGTCATCGAGGGCGCCGCCATTGCCCTCGCGTGTGTGCTGGGGGCGGCGGCCTGCGCGAGGATGCTGGCGCCAGCGGACACCCATCTGGCCCTTCACCAGGCGATGCCGGGGTTGCTGCTGCTGGGGGCCACGTTCGTTCCCACCTTCCAGTTCTCGCTCTACCTGATGGATCTGTACAACCTGAAGGTGGCGGCGGAGGACCGGGGCCGGGGCGCGCGGTTGCTCAAGGCGGCGGGCGTCACGACGGCGGTGGTGGGCCTGTTGATGCTGGCGGTGCCGGCGGTGCTGCCGGTGCAGCTGCCGCCCGGGGCGCTGCTGGGCGGGGCCGTGGGCGCCCTGGTGGGGACGCTGCTGGTGCGCTCCTCGCTGCGCGCGGTGGTGGGGGTTCCCAGCCGCGTGCTCATCGTGGGGGATGGCCTCAAGGCGCGCTCGGTGGCCAACGCCATCGAGCAGGGCGGTGAGGGCAGCTTCCAGGTGGTGGCGCTGGTGGATCCGCGCGAGCCGCGGGCCAACGGAGAGCCGGCCGAGCCGGTGGACGTGATGGCCGAGCGGCTCGGGGCCGAGTTCGTGGTGCAGGCGGCGGACGACATGCGCGGGGCCAACTGGATGGAGGCGCTGCTGCGCTGCCGTCTGGCCGGGCGCCGGGTGTACGAGGCCGCCGGCTTCTGCGAGCGCGTGCTGCGCCGCTTCCCGGTGGCGCACCTGCGCACCAGCGACTTCGCCTTCGCGGACGAGCTGACGGTGTCGCGCCCCCGGCGGTGGGCCAAGCGTGTCTTCGACATCGCCGTGGCCTCGACGCTGCTCTTGTGCGCCGCGCCCTTCCTCCTGCTGGTGGCGGTGGCCATCAAGCTGGAGTCCAAGGGGCCGCTCTTCTACCGGCAGGAGCGCGTGGGGCTGCATGGCAGGACGTACTGGCTGTGGAAGTTCCGCAGCATGCGCACCGACGCGGAGAAGGACGGCGCGGTGTGGGCCCGGGCGAATGATGACCGTGTCACGCGGGTGGGCCGCTTCATCCGCAAGACGCGCATCGACGAGATTCCCCAGGTCTTCAACATCCTGACGGGAGACATGAGCTTCGTGGGGCCGCGGCCGGAGCGCCCCGTGTTCGTCGAGCAGCTCAAGCAGCAGATTCCCTTCTATGGGTTGCGTGAGGCGGTGAAGCCCGGCCTCACGGGGTGGGCGCAGATCCGCTACCCGTATGGGGCTTCGGTGGAGGACGCGCGCAACAAGCTGGAGTTCGACCTGTACTACGTGAAGAACGGCTCCCTGTTCCTGGACATGGGCATCATCTTCCACACCGTGCGGCACGTGTTGCTGGCGCGGGGAGCGCGGTAGGGCGGTACGGGCCGGAGTGGCTCGGGTCGGGTGGACACCGCCGGGGGGCCCGGCGGTGGTGGTGGGGATGGGCGTTGGAGGGATGGGACATGCTCGAGTCGTTGGAGTGGGAGGCGCGCGAGGAGCGCCGGACGGGCAACCGCAACGAGCTGTTGCAGGCGCTCGATGTCCGGCCGACGCGGATCGTCGCCATGGGGGGTGGGACGGGGTTGCCCATGGTGCTGCGCGGCCTGGCCCGGCGCGCGGATCCGAAGCTGGGAGACCCGGGTCTGGACATCACCGCCGTGGTGGCGATGAGTGATGACGGCGGCAGCTCCGGCCGGCTGCGGCGCACGCGGGGGACGCTGCCTCCCGGGGACGTGCGCAACTGCCTGGTGGCCCTGGCGGGCGGCAAGGGCAACAGCCCCCTGAGCGAGGTCTTCCAGTACCGCTTCGCGGGCAAGCGCGGGCTGGCGGGTCACGCGGTGGGCAACCTGCTGATCGCCGCGCTCGCCGAGCTCAAGGGCGACTTCCTGGAGGCGGTGCGCGTCTCGGGGGACTTGCTGGGCGTGAAGGGCCGGGTGCTGCCCAGCACCACCTCGCCGGTGCAGCTGGTGGCGCAGATGGAGGACGCCACCGAGGTGGTGGGCGAGCGCAACATCAGCCGCGCCCACGGCCGCATCCGCAAGGTGCTGCTCAGCCCGCGCTCGCCGCCCCCGGTGGACGGGTTGATCGAATCCATCCGCACCGCGGACCTCATCGCCATCGGGCCGGGCTCGCTGTACTCGAGCGTGATGCCCAACCTGCTGGTGGACGGGGTGGCCCAGGCGCTGTGCGAGACGCGGGCGCTGAAGGTGATGGTGGCCAACCTGATGACGCAGCCGGGGGAGACGGACGGCATGGACTGCCTGGACCACGTGCGCGCCGTCATCGACCACGTGGGCCCGGTGCTGGACGCGGTGCTGATCAACGGCGCCCTGCCGTCCGAGGAGGCCGCGAAGCGCTACGCCCTCAAGGGGCAGTTCCCCGTCCGGGTGGATCGCCGCGCCCTCATCAGCGCGGGCGTCGTGCCGGTGGAGGCGGACCTCCTCAAGGAGGGCCCGCGCGTCCGTCACGACAGCCGCAAGGTGGCGCGCTGCCTGCTGAAGATGGCGCGCTCCGGGCTGTAGGCGAGGGCTCCTCCCGGGGGAGCCGCCCGCTCAGGCCGCCTGCTCCTTGACGGCGGCCGGGGCGTAGGGCGGCTCCGGCTTGCGCTCCCGCGTGGCGGCGGTGGGCTGGGAGGTGAGGACCTTCAGCGCCAGGCGCGGCGAGAAGAGGGCCGTGGGGGGCTCGATCATCTGCATCACCCGCACGAAGGTGAGCAGCGCCTCCTCGTCGGAGCACGCGAGCCGCTGGAAGCGGTCGCCGTACCAGTTCGTCAGGGCGAACGCGGGAGGCCGCTTGCCCGCCACCTGGGGGAAGCGCAGGTCCCCGGTCGTCGCCATGACCCAGGGCGCTTCCAGGAGCTGGCCCACCTGCCGGCGGTAGCGCTGCACCACGCTGTCCAGGCCCTGGCTCAGGCACTGGCCCAGGGTCCGCGCCTGCAGCGCGCCCGTGGTCATGCCCTGGCCGTAGATGGGGTTGAAGGAGCAGAACGCATCTCCCACGGGCGCCAGGCCCTCCGGGAAGCGGGGCATGCGCTCGTAGTGGCGCCGCTGGTTGTGGGAGTAGCGGAAGACGTTGATGGGCCCGAGCGGCTCGGCGCGCTGGAGCACCTCGTACAGGTGGGGCTGCGCCAGGGTCCGGGTGAACTCGACGTAGCCGGCATCATCCAGCGGCGGTTGCACGCCATGCCAGCCGCCGAGCAGCAGCAGCATCTGGTCGTTCTCGATGGTGGAGAGCACGGCCATCCGCGGCTCGGTGGGCAGCTGGGGCGCGAGGGTCATCATCTTCCAGTCCGCCACCAGGTCCGGAGGCCGCCGGAAGAGCCGGCTGGCGTAGACCACGTCGACCTGGATGTGCGTCTCCTCCACGCGCGGGTAGCCCAGGGCCTCCAGCCACTGGGGCGTGCGCGAGCCGCGGCCACTGGCGTCCACCACCAGCTCGGCCTCGAGCGTCTCCTCCTGGCCTCCGCCGGGGACGCGCAGGTGGACTCCCGTGACGCGGCCCTTGTCCGCGCTCGTCTGGAAGCCCGTCACCTCGCGGCCATCGCGCACGGTCACGTTGGGCAGGGCCAGGAGCCGCTTGCGGATGATCCACTCGAGCAGCGGCCGGCTCTGCGCGTAGAAGTGCAGGCCGCACCGGAGCCTGGGGCGCCAGAAGCCGCCCATGAACCAGGCATGATCGCCGGTGAAGTCGACGAAGCGGGAGCCGGCGGCCTGGAGCTCCTCGCGGAAGCCGGGGAAGACCTCGCACAGGGCGTTCATGCCGGGCGTGAGCAGGCCGTGGACGTGGGCCCCCTGGGGGACGCCCTTGCGCAGCTGGGGGCTGTTCTCCAGGCGGTCGCGCTCCACCAGGGTGACGCGCTCGAAGTGGCGGGACAGGACGCCCGCGGCGATCAACCCGGCCGTGCTGCCGCCATAGACGAGGGCGTGCTTGCCGGCAGGCGGGGGGGAGAGGGGAGTCGCAGTGCTCATGAGGACCTCGGTGCCGCGGATGAGGGCCTGGAGCGTAGGCGACAACCCGCCTGAACGTCGAACACCTGACAGCCTGCCTGCCCGGAGCGACCGGTTCCCACCATGTGTGCTCGTACCCGGGGGCCAGAGGGAAATGCCGCGCGTGGGTTGTGGGCGGGCGCGTCCGTTACCACCTTCCGGCGCACGCGGACCCTTGGGGCTCCGCGCCGTCAGGAGCCGGATACATTCACATGGAAGCCAGACAGCTCTCCCCCGCGCCGGGCGTCATCGAGGTGCCGGATCGGACCGCCTTCATGGCGCTCGAGCCCGAGTGGAACGCGCTCGTGGAGTCCACGGCCGATGAGCCCTTCTACCGTCACGAGTTCATCCGGGTGTGGGTGGACAACTTCGCCCCGGAGTCTCGGCCGCGGGTGCTGACGCTGCGCGACGAGGCGGGGCGGCTGAGCGCCGTGCTGCCGCTGATGGCGGGGCGGGCGTCGATGTATGGGGTGCCGGTGCGGCAGCTGAGCGCCACGGCCAATACCCACTCGTGCCGCTTCGACGTGGTGGCGCGCGAGCCCGGGGCCGCCGCGGAGGCGTTCTTCTCGCACCTGCGCGCGGACAAGAGTTGGGACGTGCTGCTGCTCACGGACGTGCCCGAGGGTGGGGCCGGCTGGTCGCTCCATGAGGCGGCGAAGTCGGCGGGGCTGTCGGTGGGGACGTGGGAGTCGCTGCAGTCGCCCTACATCCCGCTGCCGGGCTCGTGGGAGGCGTACCAGCAGACGCTGCAGTCCAAGTTCAAGGCCAACTGCCGCCGCCGGCGCCGCAAGCTGGAGGAGAAGGGCCGCGTCACGGTGGAGCGGGTGGAGGGCGGGCTGGAGCTGGAGGCGAAGCTGGAGGAGGGCTTCGCGCTGGAGGCGAGCGGCTGGAAGGGCCAGCGCGGGACGGCGATGGCGCAGGACACGCGGACGCGGGGCTTCTACTCGGAGCTGGCGCGCACGGCGGGGTACGCGGGCCGGCTGGCGCTGTATTACATGCGGCTGGACGGGCGCGCGGTGGCCTTCCAGTACGCGCTGGAGTACGGCGGGCGCTACTTCCTGCTGAAGCCTGGCTACGACGAGTCGCTGGGAGATTGCAGCCCGGGCCAGCTCCTGATGGAGGACGTGCTGCGCGACTGCATCTCGCGGGGCCTGCGCGAGTTCGACTTCCTGGGGCCGGACATGGTGTGGAAGCGCGACTGGACGGACAAGGTGCGCCGCCACACGTGGCTCTACGTCTTCAACGACACGGCATTGGGCCGCGCGATGTGCGCGGCGAAGTTCCGCTGGGCCCCGGTGGCCAGGGAGGTGGTGGCGAAATGGAAGCGCTGAAGACCACGAAGTTGTTCGTCCCCGCCCTGCCGACGTTGTGGCCGGGCATGCTGCTGGGCCGCGGTGAGCCGAGCGGCTTCATGCCCTTCAGCGCGCCCAACGTCCGCTGGTTCTACTTCGCCCGCAACGCCGTGTGGCTGACGGTGAAGATGCTGGGGTTGGACAAGGGCGAGGTGTTGATGCCGGCCTACCACCACGGCGTGGAGGTGGAGGCGGTGGCGGACGCGGGGGCCACGCCGCGCTTCTACCGGGTGGGCAGCCGGTGGGACGTGGACGTGGAGGACGTGGAGCGGCGCATCGGGCCGAACACGAAGGCGCTCTACCTCACGCACTACGCGGGCTTCCCCGGCCCGGCCGAGGAGATGCGGCGGATCGCGGACAAGCACGGGCTGCCGCTCATCGAGGACTGCGCGCTGTCGCTGCTGAGCGCGGATGGCTCGGTGCAGCTGGGGACGACGGGGGACATTGGCATCTTCTGCCTGTACAAGACGCTGCCGCTGCCGCACGGCGGGGCGCTCGTCGTCAACGGCCCGAGACAGTACAGCCTGCCCGAGCCGCCCACGCCGCCCTTCACGTCCACGCTGAGCCACACGCTCTCCGCGCTGCTGCAGAACCTGGAGCTGCGCGGGGGCCGGTTCGGGCGCGGGGTGCGCAGCTTCATCCGGAGCCTGGGCAAGGGCGCGGTGAAGGCGGCGGACATCCAGCGGGTGGCCACGGGCACGCAGCACTTCGACCGGCGGCACGTGGACCTGGGGATGAGCCCGTTCGCGAAGCGGATCGCCCAGGCGCAGGATCTGGAGGCGATCGTCGAGCGGAGGCGGCGCAACTACTTCTTCCTGCTGGGGCGGCTGAGGGACGTGTCGCCGCCGCTGTTCAACCAGCTGCCGGCGGGGGTGAGCCCGCTCTTCTACCCGCTGGTGGTGGAGGACAAGGCGGAGGTGCTGGCGAGGCTGCACGCGCGGGGGATCGAGGCCATCGACTTCTGGAGGCACATGCACCCGGCGTGCGACGCCTCGGCCTTCCCCGAGGTGATGCAGTTGAGGCGGAGCATCGTGGAGATTCCGTGCCACCAGGATCTCTCGCCGGAGGTGATGGCGGAGGTGGCGCTGGCGGTGAGGGGAGCGCTGACGCAGGACCGGCGCACCCGCAAGCACGCGGGCTGATCCACCCATCCGTCCCTGAAACCCATCCCAGACGTCCCTCCCTCCCACGAGGTCGAACCGTGATCCACGAAGCGGAACTGTCACCCACTCCGAGCCCGGCGCGATGGCTGGAGGTGGGCACCGTACGGGAGCTGTCCCAGCTGGCGAGCCTGAGAAGCACGTGGAGCGAGCTGCTCGACGCGAGCAACGCGGGTCCGTTCAACGCGTGGGAGTGGCTGTATCCGTGGTGCCGGCGGATCGGCGCGGACCGCAAACCCTTCGTGTTGCAGGCGAAGGATCGGACGGGGGCGCTGGTGGGGCTGATGCCGCTGGGCTTCGAGTACCACTGGATGCTGGGGAGGCCGGTGAGGCGGCTGGCGTTCCTGGGCGAGACGCACGTGGGCAGCGACTACCTGGACGTGGTCGCGCGGAGGGGCCGCGAGGAAGAAGTGGCGCGTGTCTTCGCCGAGGTCCTGTGGGAGCTGAGGGATCAGTGGGACGTGCTGGACCTGACGGACCTGCGCGAGGACTCGGTGACGGTGCGGGTGCTGCGGGAGACGTTCGAGAAGTACCGGGCGGACCTGCGGATGTCCACGCGGTACGTGTGCCCGTACGAGTCGTTGCCGAAGGGCGAGACCTTCGATGGCTTTCTGAAGCGGACGAGCCGGCGGGACAACTTCCTGCGGCGGAAGAAGTGGCTGGAGAAGCAGGAGGGCTACCGCATCGAGAAGACGGAGGCGCCTGGGGCGCTGGCGGGGCCGCTGACGGACTTCTTCCGGCTGCACTCGGCGCGGTGGGAGTCGGACGGGGGCTCGCAGGGCATTCGAGGGAAGGGCGTGGAGTCCTTCCACCGTGACGCGACGCAGCTGCTGGCGGAGCGGGGGCGGCTGCGCCTGTACACGATGAAGGTGGGAGGCCAGGCGGTGGCCTCGGTGTACGGCATCCTGCACCGGGACACGTTCGTCTACTTCCAGTCCGGCTATGATCCGGCGTGGCGCAACCGGAGCGTGGGCCTGGTGCTGGTGGGCGAGACGTTCAAGGACGCCATCGAGGCGGGGCTCACCGAGTACGACTTCCTGCGCGGCACCGAGTCCTACAAGTCCGACTGGACGACGCAGCAGCGGCGCACGGTGTCGGTGCGCGTGCTGTCGCCCG
Organism: Archangium sp.; assembly: GCF_036277355.1. Lineage (GTDB taxonomy): Bacteria > Myxococcota > Myxococcia > Myxococcales > Myxococcaceae > Archangium. The sequence continues at coordinate 20,606 of NZ_DASUNC010000116.1, read as the reverse complement.
GTGGGGCAGGGGAGTGGCTGGTGCGGCGCGAGGAGGCCATGAGGCAGGTGCGCGAGGTGGCCAGGCGCGTGCTGCCGCGGGACATGGTCGAGCGGGTGCGCCGGTTGCGGCGCAAGCTCTCCGCGGTCCGCGGTTGAGCCCTCGAGCCAGCCAGGAGTAGCCGACACGCTTCTCCAGGGCGTGCAGGGACTGGTGCTTCACAGTTCGACAGCGTGGCAACGCGGTACGCCACGCGAAGGCCCAGTCCATCGCCGTGTCCCTGGCCTATGACGCGCACGGTTTGAGCCTGTGCGTGAGGGATGACGGCTGGGGCCTGGAGCCCCTCTATGCCAACCACCAGGGCAAGCCGGGCCGCTACGGCATCAAGGGCATGTTCGAGCGCGCCAGGCGCCTGGGGGGAGCGCTGCGGATGAGCAGCGCGCCGGAGGGCGGCACGGAGGTGGACGTGAGGATCCAGGCGGCCTCCGCCTACGTGGAAACCGCATCCAACCCGTTGCTCCGGTGGATGAAACGGCTCGAGGCCGCCAGGCACGGGTGACCCGCACTTCGAGTGATCCAACCGCATCCGGAAAACTCAAGGGAGAGCGGTATTCATTGCGTTCCCTTCACGTTCTCTATGATGGCGGCCGTTTGGACGAGGGGGGATCCATGACATTGAGGTGCACATGGGCGGATTGACCGGGTTGTATCGAGTGCTGTGCGGGCTCGTGGTGGCCGTGTGGGTGGGAGCGGGAACCGCGAGGGCCTCGACGCCGTTCCAGCGGGGCATGGTGAGCATCACGCTGGATGATGGCTGGCCGTCGCAGTTCACGGGCGCGCGCCCGGCGCTCAACGCGCGTGGCATCCCCGCCACGTACTTCCTGGTCACCGAGGGCATCCGCAACGGGTGGCTCGGCTACATGACGGTGCCGCAAATCCAGACGCTCATCGCCGAGGGCAACGAGATCGGCGCCCACACGATGATGCACCGGGATCTCACCACCCTGTCCGCCACGGAGGTGGAGACCGAGCTGCGCGACTCGCAGGCGTGGCTGAAGACGCAGTTCGGCCTGGCGGCGGTGCCCTCGTTCGCCTCGCCCTACGGCGCCTACAACGCGGGCGTGCTGGCCACCGTGCAGAAGTACTACGGCAGCCACCGCACGGTGAACGGCGGGCAGAACTTCAAGGACTCGAACATCCTCCAGCTCCGCGCCTACGACGTGCACAGCGCCGTCACCGTGGACACCGTGCGCGGGTGGATCGACAGCGCCGCCGCCGATGGCAGCTGGCTCATCCTCACCTTCCACCAGTTCGTGAGCGGCACGCCCACCCAGTCGATGGAGATCAACCAGGCCAACTTCGAGGCCATCCTCGACTACCTCCAGACGAAGAATCTCCAGCCCGTCACCGTCGCGCAGGGCGTGGCGCTGATGGATGGACTGACGGGAGACACCTCGGGCAACGCGACCGTCTATGACGACGCCCCGGGCGATGGCTTCGCGGACTGGAGCTATGCCACGCACAACCTCGCCGACCGCACGGTGGTGCACAGCGGCCTGACGTCCATCTCCGCCGAGCTCGATGGCTGGAATGCCCTCTTCCTGCACCACAACACGGGGCTCGCCGCGAACCAGTTCTCGGCCCTCGAGCTGTGGGTGAACGGCGGCACCTCGGGTGGCCAGGGCGTGCGGCTGGTGTTCTACGATGGCTCGCGGTTGCTCGGCTCGGTGCGGCTGGACGCGGTGCTGGGCCACCCCATTTTGGCGGGCACATGGCAGCAGGTCACCGTTCCGCTGAGCACCGTGGGCCTGTCCACCGGCACCGTGCGCGACATCTACCTCCAGGACGACACGGGCGGAGACCAGGCCACCGTGTACTTCGACGACATCCGGCTGTTGAAGGCCGGCACGACCACGCCGCCTCCGCCGCCTGCGGCCTTCTCGCTCTACGCGGATGGCCTCGGCGCCGGCTTCGATGACTGGAGCTGGGCCACGCACGACCTCTACTCGAGCGGCACCGTCCACGCGGGCACGTCCGCCCTCTCCGTCGAGCTGGACAGCTGGTCGTCCCTCTACTTCCACACCAGCGCGGGCGTGGACCTGAGCCGCTACAAGACCCTCTCGATGTGGGTGCACGGTGGCACCTCGGGCGGGCAGATCGCGCGAATCATCTTCAGCGACGGCTCGAGCTTCCTCGGGGAGATCCGCCTGGACCAGGCGCTGGGCCACCCCATCCAGCCGGGTACGTGGGAGCGGATCGTCCTCCCGTTCAGCGCGCTGGGGGTGAGCAACGGTACGCTCCGCGAGGTCTACATCCAGGATCAGTCGGGCGTCGATCAGGGCACGCTCTACCTCGACGACGTGCAACTGCTCCCCTGAGACTCCCCATTCCCAACCCCTAGAAGGGGGGGGATGCGGCGCTAGAGAAGGCTCAAGGCCCCAGGTTCCAGAGAACCCGGGGCCCTGAGCCGTCTCGCGTTTCAGGGGTCACCCCTCCGCCCAGCTCGACACTCGAGAGCTCCAACAGGTCCGCCAACGCGGGCACCGGCTCGTTGAAGCTCTTGCTCCCCAGGAACAATCCATGAACGCATACGTGCTTGGGTTTCACGAGATCGACAGAACGAAGCTGAAGCTTGCAGGCGGCAAGGGCGCCAACCTGGGCGAGCTGTCCGGAATCAAGGGGATCCAGGTCCCGGCGGGTTTTTGCGTGACCACCGAAGCGTATCAAGCAATGACCCGCGATAATCAGGGGCTGGCTCGCTTGCTGGATGAGCTGACGCATCTGAAGGCGGAAGAGCGGGAGCGGATCAGCGGGATCGGCGCGAAGATTCGTCTGGCCATCGAACGAGCTCCCATTCCCGAGGGGATTGCCGAAGAGATCGCGGGCGCTCTCGCGAAGTTGGGTGAGCAGGGTGCGTTTGCGGTGCGGTCCAGTGCTACGGCCGAGGACCTGCCGACGGCTTCTTTCGCCGGGCAGCAGGATACCTATCTGAATATCATCGGAGAAAAGGCCATCCTGGCGCATGTCAGCAAATGCTGGGCTTCGCTGTTCACGGACCGCGCGATCATCTACCGGATGCAGAACGGCTTCGACCACCGCAAGGTTCAGTTGTGCGTGGTCGTGCAGAAGATGGTCTTCCCGCGGGCGGCGGGAATCTTGTTCACCGCGGACCCCGTCACGTCGAACAGGAAGGTGGTGTCCATCGATGCCGGCTTCGGACTGGGTGAAGCCATGGTCTCCGGATGGGTGAATGCGGACAGCTACAAGGTGCGCAACGGCGAGATCGTCGACAAGAAGATCTCCACCAAGAAGCTGGCGATTCATGCCGCGAAAGGCGGCGGCACGAGCGAACAGGAGATTGCGCCGGAACAGCAAAACCGGCAGGTGCTGACGGACGAGCAGATTCAGCGGCTCGAGCGCTTGGGCAGAAAGATCGAAGAACATTTCGGCCAGCCCCAGGACATCGAATGGTGCCTGGCGGATGATGCATTCCACATCGTCCAGAGCCGGCCGATCACCACGCTATTCCCGGTCCCGGAAGCGAGTGATCAGGAGAATCACGTCTACGTCTCCGTCGGTCATCAGCAGATGATGACCGATCCCATCAAGCCCCTGGGATTGTCGTTCTTCCTGCTCACCACCCCCGCGCCCATGCGCAAAGCGGGTGGAAGGTTGTTCGTGGATGTCACCCAGAGACTGGCTTCGCCTGCCAGCAGGAACCTGGTGATAGAGGGCCTCGGAAAATCCGATCCGCTCATCAAGGACGCTCTCTTGACCGTCATGGAGCGGGGAGATTTCGTCAAGCCGGTGCTGGATGAGAACAAAGCGCCGGTTCCCAGTGGAGGGAATGCCGGTGCGCCGGCTGCGGGTCTTCAGGCCCAGACCGAAACCGATCCGGCAACCCTGATTGCGCGCAGTCAGGCCTCGATAGAGGCGTTGAAGCGGGACATCCAGACAAGGTCAGGAGCGGAGCTCTTTGATTTCATTCTGGACGATATCCAGGAGTTGAGGCGGCTCTTGTTCGATCCGCAAGGCCTCGGCCTGATCATGGCTGCGCTGAATGCTTCTTCGTGGATCAATGAGAACATGAAGGAGTGGCTGGGTGAGAAGAATGCGGCAGACACGCTGACGCAATCCGTGTCAGGCAATATCACGTCGGAAATGGGTCTGGCGCTCCTGGATGTCGCGGATGTGATTCGTCCATATCCGGAAGTGCTTGCCTATCTGCGGCATGCCACGGACGATGGCTTTCTGGACGGGTTGCTGAAGTTCGAGGGCGGACGGGAAGCCCGGGACGCGATCCAAGCGTTTCTCGACAGATTCGGTATGCGATGTGCCGGGGAAATCGACATCACCCGGACGCGTTGGAGTGAAAAGCCAGCGACGCTCGTCTCCACGATCCTCAGCAACATCAAGAACTTCGAGCCTGGTGCCGGCGGCCGGAGATTCGAGCAGGGGCGGCAGGAGGCTTTGAAAAAAGAGCAGGAGCTCTTGGAGCGGTTGGCGCAACTACCGGAGGGTGATCGCAAAGCCACGGAGGCGAAGCGAATGATCAGCCTGGTCCGGAATCTCATCGGCTACCGGGAGTATCCGAAGTACGGCATGGTGAGCCGCTACTTCGTGTACAAACAGGCCTTGCTGAAAGAAGCCGAGCGGCTCGTACAAGCCAGGGTTCTTCATGAGAAGGAAGATGCCTATTACCTCTCTTTTGAAGAGTTCCGCGAAGTGGTTCGCACGAACAAGCTGGATGACCAGGTCGTCACCAGGCGGAAGGACGAGTACAAGCGGTATGAAAAGCTGAGTCCCCCGCGGGTCATCACGTCTGAGGGGGAGTGCATCGCAGGCGCGTACAAACGGGGAGCGCTTCCCGCCCAGGCCATCGTCGGACTGGCTGTTTCTTCCGGGGTTGTGGAGGGACGGGCCCGCGTCCTTCTCACCATGGAAGACGCCGATCTGGAGGATGGGGACATCCTGGTCACGGCCTTCACCGATCCGAGCTGGACACCCCTGTTTGTCTCCATCAAGGGGCTGGTCACCGAAGTGGGCGGACTGATGACCCACGGGGCCGTCATCGCACGCGAATATGGCTTACCGGCGGTTGTCGGCGTGCAGCATGCGACCCGGCTGATCAAGGACGGGCAGCGGATCCGGGTGAATGGAACGGACGGGTATGTGGAGGTGCTGTAGAGAGCGAGGTTGTAGAGCGAGAGCGAAGTAGCAGTTCCATGGAGGCGCCTCCGTGAGCCGGAGGCGCGCGCCTTCTATCCTACCGGGTTGCGGCCCTGCGCTCCTCCCAGTAGCTCGAACGCGGCGTCCCATGTCTGGGAATCGGATTCATCGCGCGGCGGCAGGCGCTCGCGGGTGGGCTGGCGGTTGTCGTCCGGGGCCTCCGGATCCGCGCCCGCCTCGAGAAGCAGTCTCATCATCGGAATGTCCAGCCGCGATATCGCAATCCCGAGCGCGGTGCATCCGGTCAACCCGCCCCAGTCGTTGATCGTCCGGATGGCCCCCGCGCCCAGCAGGAGAGAAGCCATTCCCACGTTGCCCATCTCCGCGCACGCCCGCAGCGGCGTGTCCCCTTCACTGCTGCGCACGTTGGGCTCGGCCCCCGCCTTCAGGAGTACTTCGACTGCCGCCAGCTGGTTTTCGCAGACTGCTTCCAACAAGGGAGTCCTGTCCCGCTCGGCATCCCATGCGTTGACGTCCGCGCCGTGCTCGAGGAGTGCCAGGAGCACATCGAGTTCGCCTCCATCGTCGAGTGCGTGAATGGCCACCTGCAGCGGAAGCAGCCCCGGCCACTCCTGCTGCGGCTCGTTCGGATCGGTTCCTCTGGCCAGCAGTGCCTTGACCAGGGCTGTATCGTGCTGCTTGATCGCCGCGAAGAGTTCTTTCGACATGGCTCACAGCTCCGCCATCGGATGACCCGGGGCGCAATTCTGCTTTCCGAGCTTCTCGGTATTCGCAATGCCCTTTTCAAGTTCGATCATTGCCAGGTCGTGACGCGGATCGGGTTTTCCTCCAAAGCATTCATTCTCAATCTCCCACCGCTTCTCCAGAACTCTCTTCATCGCTTCAAGACGCAGCCGGATCCTGGAGCACGGCACCTTGTCCAGCTTCTCTTTGTTCTTCGATCTGGGCGACTTCGGATCGAGGGGTGGGACTGAGCGGGTGAGCAGATCCTTCTCCTCCTGAAGCTCGTCGAGTCGGCTGTTTTTGCAGGTCTGATCCGCGTGGCGGGGGACTCGGTCGTACTCCTCCACGCTGGTGTAGTTGCTGCCCGTCGCCGGATTGGTCTTTTTCCGCCAATGGGTGGGAGCCGTGACGACCTCCTCTGCTTCCTGACGCTCGAATTCCTCCATGAGCCGCCGCGATTCCTCCGCTATGTCCAGCAGCCGCGACTCGTACTCCCGCTGAGCGTCGACCCACTCCGGGCGGCGGTCGATCTCCGCTGGGGCGGTGTTGAAGGGATAGAGCAGGACGAGCACCACGAGCAACGGGCCCACACGGGGGCTCGTTTCAGCGACCGTCCTGGCGCGTCCAGCCTGCGCGGCCCCCTCCACCCCCCTCGACACCTCGGCAGCGTGCCCGCGCGTCTTCGCGGCTCTGGAGAAGCGCTCGAAAGCTCGTTCCGCCGCGGTGAGCTTCTCGTCCAACGCTTCCCATTGACGCGGCTCCAGGTCCGTGCGCGCCCGAGAGAGCAGCGCCCTGGCCTGGTCCAGGTCCGCTTTTCCAATCCGCGACTGTTGCTGCACCGGGTCCATCGGCGCGGACACGAGCCGGATGCTCGGGCCCGAGGGAGGAGTCGGGACGAAGGTATGACGCCGTGGAATCGACAGTGGGGCGGGCGCGCTCGCGCAGGCCGATGCAAGAAGCAGAAGTGCGATGCACACTCGGAAACGCATGGCTACGTCCTCAAACCCCTTCAAGACCTGAAGGGTCCTGGTGGGGCTGAGCGGAGTATGCCTGCGCAATCTGTCCGTGAGGCTCTGCTGGGCCTTCCAGGTTGTCCCTGACGGGATTCGAACCCATCGGGACAGGCTTTGGCTTTCTACCGGCCCAGCTCGCCGCGCAGCTGCTGGATGGCCGCGAGCAGCGGCGGCGGGTGCATCTCGCCAGGCACTTCCACGGCGAAGCGCTCGAACATCTCCAGCGCCTTCGCCTTGTCTCCCCGCCGCATCGCGATGGCGCCCATGAACAGCAGCGCCTCCTGGGCGTCCGGGTACGTGTCCACCAGCTTCATCAGATCCTGCTCCGCGCCCAGCTCGTCCCCGCGCACCGCCTTCAGCACGCCCAGGTGCACCCGGAGCTCCACGCTGAATGGATCCACCGCCAGCGCCCGGTTCGTGATGCGATCCGCCTCCTCGTACATCTGCCGCCGGATGAGCTCGTGGCTCAGCAGCGCCGCGGCGTCGAGATCCGACGGGTTGTTCTTGAAGCGCTCCATCGCCTCGGTCAGCTGCGGATCCTCCTGCGGCTGCTGCGCGGTGCCGCCCATGCCCGGCGGCACCCGGCCCGTGGCGGCATCCTCCTCGCCCCGCGTGCGCTGCTCGGACACCAGCGTGTAGCTCAGCGTGGCGAAGAACAGAACGATCCCTCCGCCCCATAGCGCGCCCTTGAGCTGCGGTGACAGCAGGCCCTTCGTCGCCGGGGCTTCCCGCCGCGCGCCCGGGGTGGCCCCGTGCTTCAGGTGCTCGTCCTTCGCACGCAGCGCCGCCGCGGCCTCCAGCTCCAGCCGCTTGCGCTCCGCCGTGTAGCGCTCCGGCTCCAGCGCGTGCTTCTCCGCCGCCAGCTCCTTGAGCTGCTCGATGAGGGACTGGTAGCGCCGCTCCAGATCCTCGAGCACGTCATCCTTCGCCTCGGGCGAGGACGCGGCCACCTTGCGGGTGAAGATGAACAACGCGGCGGCGATGAAGCCCACCGTGAGCACGATGAGGCCAGGAGCCCAGTTGGTGGCAGTGGGGTTCATTGATCCAGCTCCCGGCGCACGGCCGCGAGGTAGGGGTCCTCGGAATCGGTGGAAGCGGCGGGGGGCGTCGCGGGCGTGGAGGCGGCCGGAGTGGCCGCGGCGGGCTCGCGCCGCACCTGCCGGAAGATGACGAAGGCGCCGCCCAGCAGCAGGGCCACCGGGCCCAGCCACACGAGCAGATTCACGCCCTCGGCCTTGGGCTGCAGCAGCACCCACTCGCCGTAGCGGGCCACGAAGTAGTCACGGACCTCCTGGTCCGACTTCCCCTCGGACACCAGCTCGCGGATTTTATCGAGCTGGGCGCGGGCCATGGACGAGGGGCTGTCCGAGACGGAGAGGCCCTGGCACACGGCGCAGCGCAGCTCCTTGCCGAGCGTTTGCACGCGGGCCTCGAGGGCCGGCGCGAGGGGTTCACTTCCAGCCTGCTGGGGCGCGTACTGTCCCGAGGCGAGAAAGAGGGTGAGCGTGAGGAGGGCAGCTGTCATGGGGTGGCCGGAATCCGGCACACCTACCTAGCGCCCCGGGCCGGGTGTTGCCCAGGGAAACCCGAGGGTAGGAGGGCGGAGCCTCCCCCGGCCGCCCGCTCCCCCGGCACCGCGGAGGGTCCAGGGACGGGACGCTCAGGGGGGAGAGGAGTCGTGGGAGGAGCGGCCGTGGCGCATCAGCCGCAGGCGCAGCAGGCCGGTGGCCATGAGGCTCAGCAGGCGGAACTCGGCCGGCTCCAGCCGCTTCACCGTGCGCACCAGGCGGCGGATCTCCCCCGGCTCCTCGACGGGCCGGGCCGGCGGCTCCTTGGTCCAGAAGTTCTCCTGGGCGGGCGTCAACCCCAGCAGCACGTCCGAGGGGATGCGCAGGACCTCACACAGCTTCTTCAGGGTGGGGACACTGGGCAGCATGCCGCCGCGCTCCAACCGTCCATACACCTCGGTGGCGAGACCCACCCGTTCGGCCACGTCCTCCTGGGTGAGATTGGCCTGGACCCGAGCCGCCCGGGCCGCTGTCCCGATGGTCCCAGCCAGTCCTCGTGGGAGTGCCATGCCGTGCGATCCTGAGAAAGAAGTGGAAGGCGCAGGGCCCGGAGCACCCGGGCCTACGTGACTTCTAAGATAACCGGAAAAGTGGTGACTTCAAGAGTCATGTGAGAGGTAGACACGACTTTGGAGGTCATGGCCTGAACGTCCGCCCTGCTGGATCCCCGTCATCGTTCTTGGTGCTTCGGGGGGCGCATGTTTACCTTTGGAGTCAGCCCGTGCAAACCCCCAAGGAGTACTTCGCATGTCGATCCGGACGACCCCTGAAACAACCTCCCCACGTGAGACCCACCCGGTGGTATTCGATGCCGGGATGGTGAGCTACGAGCTGGTGCGCTCGTTGGGCCAGGGCCATCACGGTGAGCTGCTGCTCACGCGCCAGCGTTACCACGACGGAGAGGGCGGCTACACCGTCCTCAAGCGGCTCAACCGCGTGGTGCGCCAGGAGGACTACCAGCGGCTGGTGGAGGAGGCGCGTCTGGGCAGCCAGATGCGCCACCCCAACATCGTCTCGGTGCAGATGCTCGGGGGCAGCGCGGACACGCCGCTGCTGCTGCTGGAGTACGTGGAGGGCCGGCCCCTGGGTGACCTGATGCGTCTGGCCGCCCGGGCCGGCCGCTCCTTCTCCGAGGCCTTCGCCTGCCATGTGACCTCCGAGGTCGCGGATGGATTGCACTACGCGCACGCGCTCGTGGACCCGCGGGGCCGCGCGCTGGGTGTCGTGCACCGGGACGTGACACCGCAGGGCATCCTCGTGGGCCGCCATGGCGAGGTGAAGCTGATGGACTTCGGGGCGGCCTGGTCCCGGCTGGAGGGGCGCATCTCCACCGAGGGCGACAGCGATCTGGGCAACCTGGCCTACAGCTCCCCCGAGCGCGCCATGCTGGAGCAGCTGGATGGGCGCTCGGATCTGTTCTCCCTGGGGCTGATCCTCCTGCAGTTGCTCACCGGCCAGCACCTGCTGGCGGCGGCCGAGCGCCACGAGGCGGAGCTGCTCAGCCGCCAGCTGCGGGCGCGGGGGGACGGCCGGGTGCCGGGCCTCGAGGAGCTGGGCACCGTGCGCACCGGCGAGTTGATGAAGCGCATGCGCCAGCTCAGCCCGCAGGACGTGCAGGCGGCGACGCGCTCGCTGCCGGAGGGGTTGCGGCCCATCGTCCACCGGACGCTCGCGCCCCAGCGGGAGGAGCGTTATGCCACGGGGGCGGAGCTGGCCCGGGCGCTGAGGGATCATCTGTGGGGCTCGGGCCAGCGGTACGGGCGGGACGAGCTGGTGGCGGAGGTCTCCGCGCTCCACCAGGCCGTCCTGGAGGACCTGGAGCAGCCCCCGGGCACCCCGAAGCGGGGCAGGGGAGCGGCGACCCGGGGCCGCCGGGGAGGGCCGGGAAAGGCCTCCTGAGGGCGGCGGGGGGCCCTGAGGCTTGGCCTGGGGCCCCGGGCCGTGTTAGTCCGCCCCCCTTCCTGCTTCCGTGAGAAGGAGTCCGGAAATGGCTCGTCGTCACATCCGCGTCGTGGGCGCGATGCTTCAGAACGCCGAGGGGCGCTACCTCATCACCCAGCGCCCGCCCAAGGCGACCCTCCCGCTGCTGTGGGAGTTCCCGGGTGGCCGTGTGGAGGAGGGGGAGTCCGACGAGCGGGCCCTCGCGCGGGAGATCCGCGAGGAGATGGGCGTGGAGGTGGAGGTGATGGAGCAGGCCCTCCACACCCATCACGACTACCCGAGCTACGACATCGACTTCCGCGTCTACCGCTGCCGGCTCACCAGCGCCGAGTCGGCCATCCAGCACCTGCGCGTGCATGATCACCGCTGGGTGACGCTGGAGGAGATGGCGAAGTACCAGTTCCCCGACGCGGACGCGAAGACGCTGGCCAAGCTGCTGGGTCTGGAAGCCTGACGTGGGCCGTCGTACCGCCCTGGTGCTCGCGGGGCTGTTGCTCGGGGCCTGCACGACGAAGAAGCCCTCCAGTCCGGATGCCTCCACCCCGGCGGCCGATCCGCGCTACCCGCCCGCCGAGGGCCTGCCCGGCTGTGTGCTCTATGGGGAGCCCCGGCGCGTGGGCCAGGTGCCGCTGGAGCTGGCCGAGCTGTCCGGCCTCGCCGCCAGCACCCGCCACGAGGGGGTGCTGTGGGCGCACAACGACTCCGGCAACGCCTTCCGGGTGTTCGCCCTGGACATGTCCGGCAAGGTGCTCGCCACGGTGACGCTCACCGGGCTGGAGCCGAAGGACGCGGCGAGGATGGACCTGGAGGACATCACCCTGGGCCCGTGCGCCCCGGGCGATGCGCGCACGTGCCTCTACCTGGCGGACACCGGGGACAACTTCGAGCGCCGGCCTCGGGTGCGCATCGTCCGCTTCCCCGAGCCGGAGGTGGCCGACGGCAGTGTCGCCGTGGAGACGTTGGCCTTCACGTACCCGGACAGGCCGCATGACGCCGAGTCGCTCGTGCTCGAGCCGGGCACGGGCCGGCTGGCGGTCATCACCAAGGAGCGCGGCTCGCTGGGCGAGGTGTTCGCGCTGGAGGGGCTCGCGCCGGGCACGGTGGCGAAGGCCACGCACCTGGGCACCTTGCATGCGCCCGGGGGGGTGGACTACCGCACCACGTCGGCGGCGCTCCATCCGTCCGGCCAGCGGATGCTCCTGCGCACCTATACCCGGGTGTGGGAGGTGCGCGCCCCGGGCGCCTCGCGGCTGGAGGAGCTGGTGCGGGGGCAGGTGGTGGAGGTGCCCGGCCCCAGCCAGGCCCAGTCCGAGGCCATCACCTGGTTGCCCGGTGGCCGCTCCTTCGTGCTCGGCTCCGAGTTCGCCGCCCAGTTCATGTACCGGGTGGACTGCCGCTAGCGGTGTCTCCCCGCATGAGGTGTTCGCTGCCGGGCATTGCTGTCGCCCGGATGGACGAGCGCTGTTCCGGCGTTACCACCATTACCCAGCTGAGTGGGGCATGCCGGGTTGACCGGCTGGCGGGTGTGGACATCTTTTGCCTGCGGATCAGTCGTACCACGTACCACCAGGGGTACGTGCAATGGGGGAGGGGGAGTGCGTCGACGATGAAGCCTCAGAACACCATGCCGCCGGGGATGAGCCCTCGCGGAAAGAAACAGGAAAAGCCTCAGCCTCCACCCGCCAACAAGGGGTTCCGGTTCGGCTCGCCACTGGGCTACATCGCTCTGCTCCTCCTGGGCTTCATGCTCTTCAAGAACGTCTTCCAGGACGCGGGCGTGCAGCGCAAGACCTACAGTGAGTTCCGGACGGCCATCCAGGAGGACAAGTTCTCCAAGGTGCAGGTCGCGCCGGACTGGGTGAAGGGTTTCCTCAAGGAAAGCTCGGCGGCCCGTACGTCCGGCACTCCCTCGGGAGGAGCCGAGCGCCTGCGCCCCGAGCTCAGCGACCTGCCGTGGATGGCCTATCGCGTGGAGGGAGACGAGCAGCTCGTCCCGCTGCTGGAGCAGCAGGGCGTCCCGTACGAGGCGGTGGTGCGGTCCGGCTTCAGCGATGTGCTGCTGGTCTGGCTGCTGCCGCTGGCGTTCGCCTTCGTGTTGTGGAGCTTCATGATGAGGCGGATGGCTGGAGGTATTGGCCAGGGTCCGCAGAGCGTCATGAGCTTCGGGAAGACACGCGCCAAGGTACAGGCCGAGGCCGACACCGGCGTGGGCTTCAAGGACGTGGCGGGCGTGGACGAGGCCGTGGACGAGCTGCGGGAGATCGTCGAGTTCCTCAAGACGCCGGAGAAGTTCCGCCGGCTGGGCGGCCGCATCCCCAAGGGGGTGCTGCTGGTGGGCCCGCCGGGAACGGGCAAGACGCTGTTGGCCCGGGCCGTGGCGGGTGAGGCGGGCGTGCCCTTCTTCAGCCTCTCCGGTTCCGAGTTCGTGGAGATGTTCGTCGGCGTGGGCGCCGCCCGGGTGCGCGATCTGTTCGCCCAGGCCACCGCCAAGGCGCCGTGCATCATCTTCATCGACGAGCTGGACGCCATCGGCAAGAGCCGCAACGCGGGGGTCGCCGGTGGCCATGACGAGCGCGAGCAGACGCTCAACCAGCTCCTGGCGGAGATGGACGGCTTCGACAGCCGCGCCGGCCTCATCATCCTGGCGGCCACCAACCGTCCGGAGATCCTCGACAGCGCGCTCATGCGTCCGGGCCGTTTCGACCGGCAGGTGCTGGTGGACCGTCCGGACAAGCGTGGCCGCGAGCGGGTGCTGGAGATCCACTCCCGGGGCGTGAAGCTGGGACCGGACGTGGACCTCAAGTCCATCGCCTCGCGCACCCCGGGCTTCGCGGGCGCCGACCTGGCCAACGTGGTGAACGAGGCGGCCCTGCTCGCCGCGCGCCGCAACCGCGACTTCGTCATGCGCGCCGACTTCGAGGAGGCCATCGAACGCGTGGTGGCCGGCCTGGAGAAGAAGAACCGCCGGATGAACGAGCGCGAGAAGGACATCGTCGCGCACCACGAGGCCGGCCATGCGGTGGTGGGGTGGATGCTGCCCTACACGGAGCGGGTGACGAAGGTGTCCATCATCCCCCGTGGCCTCGCCGCGCTGGGCTACACCATGTCCCTGCCGCTCGAGGACCGGTACCTCATGTCCTTCGACGAGCTGCGCGACAAGATGGCCGCGATGATGGGCGGGCGCGCCGCCGAGGAGATCTTCATCGGCGAGGTCTCCACCGGTGCCTCCAACGACCTGAAGCAGGCCACGGAGATCGCCAGGCTGATGGTGCGCGACTACGGCATGAGCTCCCTGGGCCCCGTGGCCCTGGGCAGCGAGCAGAATGCCTTCCTGCGCTCGGCGGGAGGTCCGGAGGTGCGCTCCTACTCGGAGCAGACGGCCCGGATGGTGGATGAAGAGATCCGCAAGATGGTGACCGAGGCGCTCGACCGGGCCCGGGAGGTGCTCACCACCCACCGCGACAAGGTGGAGGCCCTGGCCGCCCGGCTGCTCGCCACCGAGGTGGTGGATGAGGACGAGATCCTCCGCATCCTCGGCCCCAAGGCCACCGCCGCCCGGGGACTGCTGCACCCGGAGGCCCGTCAGGTCATCTCCGCCCACCCGGCGGGCGGTGACGAGACGCCTCCGCCCGGGGCCCAGCACTCCAGCGGGAAGATCCCCGACGCCTGAACCGGGCCTCCGGGCGCCTGCCCGGTTGCTCACTGGCCTTGCCATCGCCCTTTCACGCCGCATGTTCTGCGGTGTGGGAAGGGCGAAATTATGTTGGCCGGGAAGGAGGGAGAGGTCGTGGAGAATCGAATCGGAAAGAGCTACACGGCGCGCAAGGCACTCTTCGCCAAGGGACTGAGGGAGGGCCGCCTGTCGGTGCAGGAGATCGAGCAGGCCCTGCCCGCGGGGACCCTCACGGCGGCCGAGCGGTGGTTGTTGTACTACTCGCTGCGGGCGGCCCAGGTGGAGATCATCGACGAGGTGACGGGCCAGGTGGATCACGGCTTCATGTCGGAGCAGCCCGCCGTCCCCGCCGAGCACTAGTCTCGTCGTCAGAGCGTTGACACAACCCCGGGGCTGGTTACGTTCGCCGCATGAACGGCAATCCCCGGACAGACGGTCCGTCCCAGGACGCGCAGGCCCAGGAGGCCGCCGCCACGGCTGCGCCCGAGGCGTCCACCGAGCAGCAGCAGACTCCGGCCCAGGAGGCCGCGCCCGTGGTGGATGCGGAGAAGCAGCGGTTGGAGGCGGAGTTGAACGCGGCCCGGCGGCGCGTGGATCAACTCGCCCGTGCCTACCAGGAGCTGGAGAAGGACCGCGAGGAATTCAAGCAGCGCCTCACCCGCGAGCGCGAGCGGATGATGGACGTGGAGCGCGGCAACGTGGCCACCACGCTGCTGGAGGCGGTGGACGAGCTGGATCGCTCCCTCGCCATGAGCGGGGGAGACGTCTCGTCGCCCCTGGCGCAGGGCGTGAAGATGATCCGTGACGGGCTGCTCTCGAAGCTGCAGCAGATGGGCATCGAGCGCATCCAGGTGGTGGGGTTGCCGTATGACCCCAACACGGCCGAGGCCACGGACATGGAGATCACCACCAGCCCGGACGAGGACCAGAAGGTGGTGGCCGAGGCCCGCGCGGGCTACAAGCTGAAGGAGCGGATCATCCGTCCGGCCCGGGTGAAGGTGGCGAAGTACATCGCCCCCGCCCAGGCCTGATCCGCCCCCCAGAGCCCCATCGTGGGTGTTCCCTCTCCCTTTGGGAGAGGGCTAGGGTGAGGGTCTCCCCCCTCGCCCCTCCGTGCTTTGGACGCGGATCCGGACAATCCTGGGAAATAGGCGCGGGGAGTGGCTGTTCGAGCCCATCGCCATGGCCCGTGTCGTGAATCCCCGAGCTCCCGTCCTCCTTCCCCTCCTCGCGCTGCTCTCGCTGGTGCTGGTCCCGGGTGCCCGGGCGCAGCAGGGAGCGCTCGCTCCGTGGCTCCAGGCCCGGGCGCGGGAGCACGCGGCGTGGGCCGAGGACTCCAACCGGGTGAACAGCGGGCCCATGGGGCTGTGGCGGGAGTGGGCCTCGAGCGAGCCGATGCTGCCGGGTTTCGTGCCGCCCACGTCGCTGGCGCCGCTGATCCGCGCGGTGGAGGCGGGCGTGGTGAACATCAACGTCATGAAGACGGTGCACCCGCTGCGGGGCCCCACGCGCGCGGCGAGCGGCTCGGGCTTCATCCTCACTCCGGACGGGCTGGTGGTGACGAACAACCACGTGGTGGCGCGCGAGAACGAGGCCGCCAGTGAGATCCTCGTGCGCCTGTCGGACGGGCGCGAGTTCCAGGCCGAGGTGGTGGGCCGGGACGCGTCCACGGACGTGGCGCTGCTGCGGCTGTTGGGCAAGGGCGTGGGCGGGCTGCCGGCGGTGTACCTGGGGGACTCGGACCGGATGGAGGTGGGGGACTGGGTGGTGGCCATCGGCAACCCCTTCGGCCTGGACCACTCGGTGTCGCACGGGATGATCTCCGCCAAGGAGCGGGTGATCGGCGTGGGCCCCTTCGACGACTTCATCCAGACGGACGCGCTCATCAACCCGGGCAACTCGGGCGGGCCGCTCTTCAACATGCGCGGCGAGGTGGTGGGCGTGAACACGGCCATCATCTCCGAGGGGCAGGGCATCGGCTTCGCGGTGCCCATCAACATGGTGAAGGATCTGCTGCCCAACCTGCGCAAGAACGGCCAGCTGCAGAAGGGCTGGCTGGGCGTGGTGATCGACGAGCAGCCCCAGGTGGGCACGCGCGCCGCGGTGGTGACGCGGGTGTACCCCACCAGCCCGGCGGCGCAGGCGGGCATCCGCCCGGGAGATCAGGTGGTGCGGGTGAACGGCAAGCAGGTGGACTCGTTCCAGCAGCTGTTGCGCAAGGTGGCCATCATGGCGCCGGGCTCCGAGGCGAAGCTGACGCTGCTGCGGGACGGGGTGTCGCAGGAGGTGCTGGTGAAGCTGTCCGCCCGTCCGGCGCAGGAGGTGCTGGCGGCGATGAACAGCCCGGGCAACCTGGGCGAGCTCGGCCTGGTGCTGCGGGACGTCACCCCCGAGGTGGCCGCCCCCATGGGCCTGGAGCCCTACGCGGGGGTGCTGGTGTCGGGGGTGTTGCCACGCAGCCCGGCGGCGAGCGCGGGGCTGCGCACGGGCGACGTGGTGATGGAGGTCAACCGCCGCAAGGTGAAGGACGTCGCGGCGGTGCGGAGCGCGCTGGAGAAGGGCGCGGGCGCCTCGGTGCTGCTGCGCGTGCAGCGCGGGGATGTGCAGCAGTACGTCGCGCTGAAGTACTGAGCCCCCCGGCGGCTACTTCTTCTTGCCCTTCTTGCCACCCTTGGCCGCGGGCTCCTTGGGGGCGGCCGTCGTGGGCTGCTCGGCGAACCACAGGCCCAGCGGATTCCCCGTGCGCGCGTGCGTGAGGAGGATGGCTTCTATCCGCGCCGCGACCCCCTGCGCCTTGCCGCCCTGCTTGCGCGGCAGCGTCCACACCCCCTGCGGCGTGAAGACGATCTGCGCGCGGATCTGCCGGGCGGAGAAGAGCCGCAGGAAGTCCGTGGCGGCCCAGCCCTCGGGGGTGGTGCCGGTGATGCGGATGAGGGGCAGCAGCGGGTTGCCCGCCGAGTCCGTCTGCGTGGGCGTGCCCTGGGTGAGCGCATAGCCCTCCCCCGGGAAGTAGGGGATGACCTGGATGGTGTAGTTGCCGCTGCCGGGCTGGTACGGGCCCGGGGTGAGCATGGTCGCCGCTTCCTCGCCGACGATCATGTACAGCTTCCGGCCGCCGTACTTCGCGCGGAACGCCTCGGCGTCGCTCCGGCAGGAGGGGCTGACGAACAGGCCGGCGCACTCGCCAATGTACTTGTCCAGGAACGACGAGAGGCTGCCCAGGGCCTCGGCCTGATCCCTCAGCTGGGCGAAGCGCGCATCCACGTCCGCCAGGGCGAGCGTGGGCAGCAGCAGCAGGGTGGCCAGGAAGAGACGTCTCACGCGGGGGCTACTCCAGGAAAAGGGGAAGGGAACAGGGGACGGGGAGGCCGATGGTGCCACCCCCGGGCCCCTCCGGGCACTCCGGAGATGGGTACGTGGCGGTACGTGCTGGTATGTGGCGGTATGGGTTGGTGGAGATTTTGACTACATGCTCTCACCATGTAGTTTCCGTCCCACCTCACCCCCTACCCGGAGTCACCGGATGGCACCCCAAGCCCAGGTCCGCGAGCGGCGTTCCCACCTTCGTTTCGACAAGGTCTTCACCATCTACCTCTCGACGGAGGGGGGGTTGAGCCGGGGGATCGGCCGCAACATCAGCGCCCAGGGCCTGTTCGTGGAGACGCGGGAGCAGCTGTCGCTGGGCGAGCGGGTGAAGGTGACGTTCGCGGGCGAGGACGGCACGGAGATGACGTGCCTGTGCGAGGTGCGCTACCAGGTGGCGCTGGCGTACGGGCGCAAGGATGGGCGCGAGGGCAACAGCCGCGGCGTGGGCCTGCGGGTGGTGGCCTACGAGGTGGCGGAGGATCAGCCCCTGCTGCTGGTGGCGCGCGAGCGCGTGATGCACTGAAGCCGCGGGGGGCGGGAAAAGCGAAAGGGCACGGCCGCTGAGAGTGGCCGTGCCCTTCGTGCTTCAGGGGTAGGGGCTTACTGCGAGAAGCCCTCGAGGAGGTAGTGGGCCTCGATGCGCTTGAGCGCGAGGATCATCGCGGCGCAGCGGGGATCCACTTCCTTGCCGATGCAGAACGGACGGCTGTCGTGCGTGTCCGAGCGGCGGGCCTGGTTGCGGGAGATGTCGCGGATGATGCGGTAGTTGCGCTTCATCGCGTGCTCGAGGCGCTGGTTGACCTCGGCCTCGCTCCAGCGCTCCATGCGCTTGTTCTGGATCCACTCGTAGTAGCTCACCGTCACGCCACCGGCGTTGGCGATGATGTCGGGGATCATGTCGATGCCGCGCTTCTGCAGGACGCGATCGGCCTCGGGGGTGGTGGGGCCGTTGGCGCCCTCGGCGATCAGCTTGACCTTGAGGCGCTCGGCCACGTCCGCGGTGATCTCTCCACCGAGGGCGGCGGGGATGCACATGTCGGCCTGGACCTCCCAGAAGTCCTTCTTCTCGATCTTCTGGGCGCCGGGGAACCCGAGCACGCTCTTGCGCAGGTTCTTCGGATCGCTCACGTGGGCGATGAGGGCGGGCACGTCGATGCCGTCACCGTTGTAGATGGTGCCGTCGGCGTCGTTGACCGCGAGCAGGCGGGCGCCCATCTTCTGGAGGATGGCGGCGCCGTGGCTGCCCACGTTGCCGAAGCCCTGGAGGATGAAGGTCTTGCCCTTCAGGGTCTCACCCTTCTCGGCGTAGTAGTCCTCGATGCAGAAGGCCACGCCCTGGCCGGTGGCGGCCGCACGGCCCTCGGAGCCGCCGATGCGCACGTCCTTGCCCGTGACGATGCCGCGCATGTTGTGCCGCTCGCGCTCGCCGTCCGAGTACTGGCGGTACATGAGCGCCATGATGTCCCCGTTGGTCCCCACGTCGGGAGCGGGGATGTCGATGTTGGGGCCGATCAGGCTCTTGAGCTTGTACATGAAGCGCAGGGTGATGTTCTCCAGCTCCTCGCGGCCGTACGAGCGCGGATCGATCTGGATGCCACCCTTGCCACCGCCGAAGGGGACCTCGGAGATGGCGGTCTTCCAGGTCATCTCGGCGGCGAGCGCCTTGAAGAGATCCAGGGAGACCTCGCGGTGATAGCGGATGCCGCCCTTGTAGGGGCCGCGGGCCTGGTTGTGCTGCACGCGGTAGGCCTTGAAGCGTTGGGACTCACCGGGCACCAGCTGGTACACGTTGCCGTCGGGCAGGCGCAGGTGGCCGCGGCTGATGTTCACGTCCGAGCCGAGGAGGGCGCGGCCGTTGAGGATGATCTTCCCGTCGGCGAGGCGCTCGAGACCCTCGGGGTTGCGCACCTGGGTGACGGAGAGGCTGGCGAAGTCCTTGGCCTGCTCGGGGGCGAGCGGGACCAGGCGGTCCTTCAGCTTCGCGGTGACGTAGAAGATGTGCTCGTAGTCGGGCTCCTCGAGCTCCAGACGCACGCGCTTGTCGAGACCGATGAGGTCGGCGGCGCGATGGAAGATCTCCATCGCCTCCGTGTAGACGGTGCGCTTGGGCGTCGGGGCCGGGGCGCGCATGAAATTCTCTTCGCTGGCCATGTGAAAAATCGCTCCTTGGGGAAAGGCGATTGTTGAGTAGAGGCGGGGCCCTTATGCGCATAGGCCCCCCCATGAGGTCAACCGTTGGACAGGCTTGTTGGAATCCAAACTTTTAGTTTTTTCAGGTAGTTAGCCAACGCGGCGTGTCATTCACGGCGGGTGCTCGCCTGCATGCTCTCCTGGGCCGTGGCGGGGCCGGGGAAGGGTGGATGGGGGCCAGAAGTGGGGGGGATGAAAGAAGTGCTTGCCCTGTCCGGAACCGCGTGTTACTTCGCGCCCATCTTCGGTGACGCCGAAAAGCGCTGTGGTTGTGCCGACATAGCTCAGTCGGTAGAGCAACTGATTCGTAATCAGTAGGTCCCCAGTTCAAATCTGGGTGTCGGCTCCATGAACGGGTCGCCAGGTGAAAGCCTGGCGACCCGTTCTCTTTTTCAGGCTCCCCGTTCCTGCCTGGGCGGCGCGCTGGGGAGGTGACGCTTGAGTACCCCTCCCATGGGCATGCCTCCGGCGAGCGCGCGGCGGCGTCCGGGGCTGAGCGCCTGGGCCCTCATCGTTCTCCTGCTCCACGCCGCGTGTGTCACGAGCGTGCCTCGGGGCGGCAGGCGGGTGGAGTCCCCTTCCGGGCCACCTCCGGTGGTCGCGGTGGGTGAAGCCGGGGACGAGCGGGTCCACCTCTCCGTGCCCACCCGGTTCGGGGCGGTGCGGGTGAGCGACTCCGAGCTTGATGACGCCCTGGCCACCCTGGTGCTGAACGTGCCGCTGCGGCTGGCCGACTGCCCTGTCCCTCTCTATCTCCACCGGAAGCTGGCCCTGGCCTCCGTTCCGCTCACGGGCGAGGCGTGGCGCACGCCCCTGGCGCGCTCCTACGGGGGCTTCTGCGAGCGGCAAGGCACGCCGGGCGATTGCCTCGGGTTGTTCAAGGACGGGCCGGGCCTGGACGGCGAGGACAAGCGCGACCTGGCCCTGGCGCTCTCCGTGAACGCGGCGCTGGAGGCCCGGGAC
>NZ_DASUNC010000115.1:0-15842 GCF_036277355.1 Archangium sp. | reverse complement strand
AGGACGAAGGCGGTGGTGTTGGAGATGGGCCGTCCGATGGGGATGGAGGAGGCCTGAGGCGCCACGGACTGGATGAGGTACCAGGTGGCGAAGGTGGTGGACTCGGTGGGGCCGTAGCCGTTGACGAGGCGAGCGGGAGGGGCAGCCTCGAGGACGCGGCGAACGGAGGTGACGTCAAGAGCCTCACCACCGACGAGGAGGTTGCGGAGGGAGGAGAAAGAGGCGGGAGAGAGGGATGCGATCTGGTTGAAGAGGGCGGTGGTGAGGACGAGGGTGGAGACGGAGTGCTCGCGGAGGGTGGCGCCGAACTCGAGCGGCGAGAGGAGCTGCTCACGAGAGAGGATGACGAGGCGAGCACCGGAGAGCAGCGCGCCCCAGACCTCGAAGGTAGCGGCGTCGAAGGCGGTGTTGGAGGCGTGAGCGACGCGGTCCTCGGGAGAGAAGCGGATGTAGTCCGAGGAGAGGATGAGACGCAGGACGCCGAGGTGGGGAACGGCGACACCCTTGGGGCGGCCCGTGGAGCCCGAGGTGTAGATGACGTAGGCGAGGTTGTCGGAGCCAGAGTCCGAGGGAGGAGCGTGGCGAGGCTGCTGGGAGAGGGACTCGGACTCGGAGTCCAGCAGGAGGAGGCGAGCCGAGTGAGAAGGCAGCCGGGCCTGGAGGGACTTCAGGGAGAGGAGGACGCGAGCGGAGGAGTCCTGGAGCATGAATGCCAGGCGCTCGGAGGGGTAGGAGATGTCGAGGGGCAGGTAGGCGCCGCCGGCCTTGAGGGTGGCGAGCATGGCGACCACCGTGTCGGTGGAGCGCTCGAGGAACAGGCCCACCATGGACTCGGTGGAGACACCCAGGGAGCGCAGGTGCCAGGCGAGTTGGTTGGAGCGCTCGTCCAGCTCCCGGTAGGTGAGGGACTGTGAGCCCTGCTGGAGGGCGATGGCATCGGGAGTGAGACGGGCCTGGGCCTCGAAGTGGGCGTGGATGGAGCTGTGGCGCGGGTAGTCCGTCCACGTCTGGTTCCACTCCACCAGCACCCGTTGGCGCTCGGCCTCGCTCAGCAGTGTCAGTTGCGTCAGCGGCTTCTCCGGAGACTCCACCACCTGCCGCGCCAGCACGGCCAGGTGCTCGGCCATGCGCGCCACGGTGGACGGCTCGAACAGCCTCGTCGCGTACTCGAAGGTGCAGTGCAGTCCGTCACTCCGCTCCAGCACCTCGAGCGTCAGATCGAACTTCGTCGTATCCGGATCGATCTTCACCCCGCTCAGCCTCAAGGAGGCCATGTCGGCCTGCGGCGGGGGCACGTTGACGACGTTGAGCAGCACCTGGAAGACGGGGGTGCGGCTCATGTCTCTGCGCACCTGGAGCGCGTCCACCAGACGCTCGAAGGGAAGCTCCTGGTGGGCCAGGGTCTCCAGCGACGCCCGCCGCACGCGCGTCAACAACCGCCGGAAGGACGGAGCCCCGTCCAACGAGGCGCGCACCGCGAGCGTGTTGACGAAGCAGCCGATGAGGCCTTCCGTGCCCGGATGGTGACGGCCGGCCGTGGGCAGACCCACGGCGAAGTCCTCCTGGCCGCTGTAACGGCTCAGCAGCGTCTGGAAGAGCGCCATGAGCACCATGAAGGACGTGGCGCCTTCACGCCGCCCCAGTGCCAGCAGTGGCTCGGAGAGCTCCCGAGGCAGCACGAAGGGGAACAGGGCTCCCTCGTGGGACTGTGCGGCCGGACGGGGCTTGTCCGTGGGCAGCTCCAGCGGCGGAACGCCCGCGAGCCGCTGCTTCCACCAGGCGACCTCCGACTCCAGCACCCCGCCCTCGATCCACTTGCGCTGCCACACGGCGAAGTCCGCGTACTGCAGCGCCATGGGCGGCAGCGGCGAGGGCTGACCGGCGCAGAAGGCGGTGTAGAGCGCCACCATCTCCCTGGCCAGCACCATCGAGGACCAGGCATCCGAGACGATGTGGTGGAAGACCAGGTTGAGCAGGTGCTCCTCGGGCTCCACCCGCACGAGCAGCGCGCGCAGCACCGGGCCCTTCTCCAGATCGAAGGGCAGCAGCAGGTGCTCGCGGCACAGGCGGAGGGCCTCGGTCTCCCGCTCCTCGAACGTCGGGGCGCTCGGCTCCACCAGGGGAATGGACAGCGCACTGTCCGGGTGGATGAGCTGGATGGCGCCCTGCTCGGTGAGCGTGTAGGTGGTGCGGAGCACCTCGTGGCGGTGCACCACTTCCTGCAACGCGGCCTGGAGGGCGGCCACGTCCAACGGGCCGCTCAGGCGGTACGTGACACCGTTGTTGTACGTCGCGCTCGTCGGCTCGAACTGCTGCAGGTACCACAGCCGCTGCTGGGCGAAGGAGAGTGGCAGGGGCTCGTTCCTCGGCGCGCGAGGAATGGGCGGAGGCGTGGAGGTTCCTGCCGGGGTGGCGGCCGTCACGACGGCGGCGGCGGGGCGCTTCGCGCGGGCCGCGGGAGCACTCATGGGCTCCAGGCTCCCGTCCGTCCGCATGCGCACGTAACGGCCAGTGCGGTAGAGGCGCTCGGAGGCGCTCAGCGGATGGGGCACCCAGCGCTGGTGGTCCTCACGCGAGGCGCGCCACAGGTCCTGCGGTAGACCGGCGCCGTACAGCGCCAGCTCGCCCACGACTCCGGCCGGTACCGGCTGGTGGGCCTCGTCCAGCACCCAGCGCTGCACTTCCGCGGGCAGCTCCTCCTCCGGCGCGCGCGGCACCAGCGAGCCGTCCGCCACCACACTCCGCCTCAGCACTGGCACCCCGGCGGCTTCCCGCAGCGCCCGGGCGAGCTCCGCGGAGCTCTCCTCCAGCACCAGGGCCTTCAGCGGCGCCAGGGCCTGCCGCGCATCGGGCAGCTCCGCCAGCGAGCGGGCCAGCCGCGCCGAGGTGTGCATCAGCACCTCGCCCGAGCTCCGCGCCAGTTCCACCAGGGAGTCCACGCCCTGACGGCTTTCCACCAACACCTGCTCCTGGCGTCCGGCGGCGAGCTCCTCGCTGCGCTGGCGCACCTCCGCCAGCTTGCGCAACCCCTCCAGTACGATCTGGTTGTCCAGGCCGAAGTCGATGAGGCACGCCACCTCGTCCACGTCCGCCTGGCGCACCACCTCCATGCGCTTCACGCCGCTGTCCACCGAGCCGATGAGGCCCGCGTGGTAGGCGTAGTGCTCGAAGCCGCGCTCCAGGATGGCCTGCACGTCGGCCTCGGGCACCTTGGCGATGTCGCCCTTGAAGCCCTGCAGGGCCGCCAGCGATGCGACGATGTCCACCGAGCCGCGGAAATAGCCCAGCAGCGGCTTGTGCACCGTCTCCAGCACCTCGCGGTCATCGTCGCCGATGAAGGTGTGGAGCATGACGGTGATGTGGCCGCGGCCCGGGTGGCCGTTGCGGCGCCAGGCGTCGCGGTACAGGCCCACCTTGGCCTTCAGCTCCTCGAAGCTGTGGGCCAGCATGCCCGTGAGCACTCCAGCTCCCAGCTCGCCGGCCATCCGGAACGTCTCCGGGTTGGAGGTGGCCGTGAGCCAGATGGGCAGCTCGCGCTGCACGGGCAGCGGGCGCAGGCCCACTTCCACGTCCACGCCACCACCGCCCTTGCGCTTGAGCTTCTCGCCGCGCCAGACGGCCCGCAGCGTGCGCAGGTTCTCCAGGAGGATGTCGCGCCGGTTCTCGTAGTGGTGGGGCGCGTAGGAGAAGTCCTGGACGTGCCAGCCGGTGGCGACCGAGACGCCGACGCGGCCCTGGGAGAGGTTGTCGGCCACGGACCACTGCTCGGCGACCAGGAGCGGGTCATGCAGCGGCAGCACCACGCTGCCGGCTCGCAGGCTCAGGTGGCGCGTCACCGTGGCGACGGCGCAGGCGAGGAGGGCGGGCTGGGGGTAGATGCCGCCGAAGGCATGGAAGTGGCGTTCGGGTGTCCACACCGCGGAGAAGCCGTTGGCATCCGCGAACTTCGCCCCCTCCAGCAGCAGCTCGTACTTGGCGCCGCGCATGGAGTCCTCGTCATTGGCGAAGAACATGAGGCTCAAGTCGACAGCGCGCGAGCGGATGTTCTCGCCGCGCAGGTGCAACAGGCTCGCGGACACCTCCTGGGAGGGGAACAGCACGCGCAGGCCGCGAGAGAGGGCCCACAACCCTTCCAGCTCCGGGCGCTCCACCGCGTTCTCGGCGGCGGCGAGCCAGGTGCTGCCTTCGGACGGCTTCAGCCGCGCATCCAGGGTCTCGAAGAGGTGGAGCAAGCCCCTCTGGGTGAGGACCCAGGCGGGTTGCGAGGCCCCGGCGGGCAGGAGCCAGGCCGGATCCTCCGGACGTACGGAGTCCTTCGCCCCGGCCGAGGCCGAGGCGTTCTCCCGCGTCTCCTCCAGGGCCTCCACGTGCAGCACGCGCGAGGGCTCCAGGCGCTGGGCGGTGACGAGGCCGCGCCAGGTGAGCAGCACGGGGGCGCTGGCGCCTTCGGGGGCGTAGTGGGGCAGGCTTCCGAGCTCGGAGGGCGCCAGGGTGACGACGGAGGCACCGGCCTCCAACACGCCCCAGAGAGCCATCAGCTTCTCGGGCGAGGGCTCGAGGCAGACGACGACGGGTTCACCGCGCTTCACGCCCAGGGCGTGCAGGCGGGCCGCCAGACCGCGGGCCCTGGCCATCAGCTCACCCAGGGTCCAGGTCTGTCCTTCCCGCGCGATGGCCACGGCCTGGGGAGTGCTGGCCGCGCGCCGGGCCAGCAGCTCGGGCACGGTGGGCGAGGTGGGCGCGGACCGGGGCTGGAGCCACTGCGTCCGCTCCTCGCCGGTGAGCAGGGGCAGCCGGGAGATCCGCTCGTCTGGCCGGGCCATGCCCGCGGTGAGCAGTACCCGCAGGTGCTCGAGGAAGCGGCGCGCGGTGGAAGCGTCGAAGAGCTCGGTGGCGTACTCCAGGGCGCCGTGCAGCTGGCCGGGCACCTCGCGGACCACCAGGGAGAGGTCGGCCAGCGTGGTGCCCCACTGCACGGGAGTGTCCGGCACCTCGACGAAGCTGGCGCGCAGGCCGGGCAACTGCTGCGCGTCGACGGCCGCGTTGCTGTGCAGCACGAAGACGCTGTCCGTCATGCGGCCGCGGCCGATGTCGTGCTGCGGGAAGAGCTCCTCGACGAGCTGCTCGAAGGGGACATCCGGGTGGTTCTGCGCGCCCAGCAGCACCTCGCGCACGCGGCCGAGCAGCTCGCGGAAGGTGGGGTCACCGCTCAGGTCCGTGCGCAGGGCCACCGAGTGGGCCACGTAGCCGATGAGCGGCTGCAGCTCGGGCTGGGTGCGGTTGGCGATGGGGGTGCCGACGACGATGTCCGTCTGCCCGCTGTAGCGGTGCAGCAGGGCCTGCCAGGCGGCCAGCAGGATGACGTACGAGGTGAAGCCCTCGCGCCGGCCGAAGGCCACCAGCTCGTTGGCGAGCGCGGGAGGGAAGTCCACGGACATGCGCTCCGAGGTGAGCGGGCAGGTGGCGGGACGGGGCCTGTCGGTGGGCAGGTTGAGCCGGCGCGGCATGCCGGCGAGCTGCTGGCGCCACCACTGTTGCTGCTCGGCCAGCAGGTTCTCGCTGACGCCGCGGCGCTGCCAGTGGCCGAAGTCCGCGTACTGCACGGGCATGGGCGGCAGCGGCGAGGGCTTCCCCTCGCGCATCGCCACGTAGAGCGCGGCCATCTCCTGGACGAAGATGCTGACGGAGAGCGTGTCGCTGACGATGTGGTGGATGGTGCACAGCAGGACGTGGACGTCCTCGCGCAGGCGCAGCAGGGTGGTGCGCAGCAAGGGACCCTTCACCAGATCAAAGGGCCGAGCGGCGTCCTCGCGAGCCAGGCGCAGGGCGTCGGCCTCGCGCTCCTCGGGAGTGCCATCGAGCACCAGCACCTCCAGGGGCACGTGCACCCGGGCGTGGAAGCGCTGCACGGGGCGGCCGTCGACGGTGTCATAGGTGGTGCGCAGCGTCTCATGGCGCTGGACGACCTCCTGGATGGCACGCTCGAGCATCCGCGCGTCCAGGGCGCCCTCCAGACGGAGGACGAAGGGGATGTTGTAGGCGGACAGGCCCGGGAGGAACTGCTCCAGGCGCCAGGTGCGCTCCTGCACGTAGGAGAGCTTCAGCTCGCCGTCGCGCGTCAGGGGCACCAGCTTGAGGGTCTTCTGTTGTGTCTGCTTCTGCTGCTGGGGAGCGGACTGCAGCAGGGCTTCGATGCGGGAGGCGATGCCGGCGACGGTGGGGCTGTCGAAGAGGTCGGCGAGGGGGAGGTCCACCCCGAAGGTCTCGCGCATCTGGGTGAGCATCTGCGCGGCCATGAGCGAGTTGCCGCCGAGCTCGAGGAAGCTGTCATCGCGGCCGACGTATTCCAGGCCCAGGCGAGCGCGCCAGAGGGCGGCCACGCGCTCCTCGATGTCACCGCGAGGCATGTCCTCGCGCCCAGCGGGGACCACCGCGGGCGCGGCCACGGGGGCCGTGGCGGGGGTAACGGAGACGGCCGGAGTGGAGGGCGTGACGGCGGTGATGGCGGGCGCGCTCGGGAGCGCCGTGGTGGGCACGGCGTCCATCCAGCACCGCTTCTCCTGGAAGGGGTAGGTGGGGAGCGAGAGGCGCAGGCGCCGCTCGCGGGCATAGAACGCCTTCCAGTCCACGGGCAGGCCCTGGGCCCAGGCGTCTCCCAGCGCCTGCAGCAACACGGCGTGCTCCGAGGCGGAGCTACCCTGGCGGCGCAGCGAGGGCAGTGCCTTCACCTTGCCGCTCTTGCCGTCCACGTTGGCGCGCACCAGGGCGGTCAGATCCTGCCCGGGGCCCACTTCCAGCAGCAGGCTACAACCCTCGCTCAGCAGGGCCTCCACGCCCGCGGCGAAGCGCACGGGCTGGCGCATCTGCCGGGCCCAATAGCCCGGGTCCATCACCTCTTCAGCCGTTGCCCAGGTGCCAGTGAGGCTGGAGACGAGCCGCCCCGTGGGGGCCGAGCGCCCCAGCGAGGCCACCACGTGCACCAGCTCGGGCATGAAGGGCTCGACGTCGGCGGAGTGGAAGGCATGGGCCGCCGGCAGCCGCAGCGTGCCCACGTCACGGCGCTTCAGTTCCTCGGCGAGATGTTCCACCTCGGAGATGGGGCCGGAGACGACGCAGCGGCCGGGAGCGTTGAGGGCGGCCAGGGACAGGCGGCCCGAGAGCAGCGGACGCACCTCTGACTCGGACAGGCCCACCGCGAGCATGGCGCCCGGAGCCATGCCCTGCATGAGCCGGCCGCGCGTCACGGCCAGCCGCAGCGCGTCCGCGAGCGAGAAGACGCCCGCGAGGCATGCGGCCACGTACTCGCCGTAGCTGTGGCCCAGCAGGGCGTGGGGCGTCACTCCCCAGCCCATCCACGTGCGGGCCAGCGAGTACTCCACGGTGAAGAGCGCGGGCAGGGCAACGCGGGGGTGGGTCAGCAGCTCCTTGGCGGCGGCTTCCTGGCCCTGCTCCGGCATCAGCAGCGTGCGCACCTCGTCGCGCAGCGGTGCCTCCAGCAGCCCGAGGCACGTGTCCACATGTACCCGGAAGTCGGGCTCGGCCTGGTACAGCTCGCGGCCCATGGCCACCTGCTGGGCACCCTGGCCGGGGAAGAGGAAGGCCACTCGCATGCGACGGCCCGCCTCCACGTCGTCCAACTCCACGGCCGCCCCGGGCTTGCGCAGGCGCTGCACCAGCTCGGCCGCGTCCTTGGCCACCACCGCCCGGCGGTGCTCGAAGCCCCTGCGGCCCAGCGCGTGCGTGTACGCCACGTCCGCCAGCGTCAGCCGCGGGTTGGCTTCCACGTGCGCCGCGAGCTGCGTACCCAGGGCGTCCAGCGCCGCGGGTGTGCGCGCCGACAGCAACACCACCTGATGGGGGCGGAGGCTCGGCTCGCTGTGCTGCTCGGGGGCCTCCTCGAGGATGGCGTGGGCGTTGGTGCCGCCAATGCCGAAGGAGCTGACGCCCGCGCGCCGAGGCACCGGGCCGCGCTTCCACTCCCGCAGGGCCGTGTTGACGAAGAAGGGTCCCGCGCCGAAGTCGATGGAGGGATTGGGCTGCTCGAAGTGCAGGCTGGGGGGAATCTCCTCATGGTGCAGCGCCAGCGCCGCTTTGATGAGGCCCACCAGGCCCGCCGCGGTGTCCAGGTGGCCAAGGTTCGTCTTCACCGAGCCGATGGGAATGGTGCCCTTGTGCCCGGCGCCCAGGCCATATGCGCGCTGCAGGGCGGCGATTTCCAGCGGATCACCCAGAGGCGTACCGGTGCCATGGGCCTCGACGTAGCCGATGTCCTCGGGCCGCAGGCGGGCATGCTCCAGGGCGCGTTGGATGACGGAGGACTGCCCCTGCACGCTGGGGGCGGTGTAGCCGGACTTGAAGCGGCCATCGTTGTTGATGGCCGAGCCCTTGATGACGGCGTAGATGGAGTCGCCATCGCGCTGGGCGTCGGACAGGCGCTTGAGCACCACGGCGGCCACACCGTTGCCGGCGACGGCGCCCTTGGCGCGGGCATCGAAGGCGCGGCAGTGCCCATCCGGTGAGAGGATCATCCCCTCCTGGTAGACGTAGCCCGTCTTCTGGGGGACGGAGAGGCGAGTGGCGCCGGCGATGGCGACGTCGGACTGGCGCTGTTGCAGGCTCTCACAGGCCATGTGCACGGCGACCAGGCCGGTGGAGCAGGCGGTGTACACCATGAGGCTCTCACCGGTGAGCCCCAGCTTGTAGGAGGCCTTGGTGGCCATGCCCTGGTGCGTGGCATTGGTGCCCGCCTCGAACAAGGCGGCGGGATCCAGGGCCACGTTCTTCTGCACCAGCTGCGCATAGCCGGAGTCGACGGCGCCCGCGTACAGAGAGATGAGGCCCGGGGTGCGCTCCGGATCCACACCGGCGTCCTCCAGCGCGCTCCAGGCGGTTTGCAGGAAGAGGCGCTGCTGGGGGTCCATCCACTGCGCTTCACGCAGGGAGATGTCGAAGAAGCCGTGATCGAACTTGTCGGCGCCCTCCAGCACGCCACCGGCGGGGACGAACTGGGGGTGCTGCCACTGGAACACGCCTTCGGGGAGGCCGGAGATCGGCTCCAGCTCCTCGGGAGAGAAGCGGGAGATGGACTCCACGCCCTGGCGCAGGTTCTGCCAGAGCTCCTCCACGCTGCTCGCGCCCGGGAAGCGGCCGGACATGCCGATGATGGCGATGTCCTCCGAGCCGGAGTGCTCGGTGGCCTTGGTCTCCTGTTGCTCTCGAGGCGCCGGAGCCGGGGCGCTCCCCGAGTCCATGCGCCGGGCCAGGTCGCTGATGGTGGGGTGCTCGAAGAGCCACGTCACCTGCACCTCGCGGCCCAGCTCCTCGCGCATCCGGGCCGCGACCTTGATGACCGACAGGGACGTGCCGCCGAGCTTCTCGAAGAAGTGGTCATCCACGCCCACGTTCTCGAGGCCCAGCTCCTGGGACCAGATGGAGACGAGCTGCCGCTCCAATTCGGTGGTGGGCTCCACGAAATGGCCGGTATGGCCGGAAGAGGAGACGTTGGGAGGAGGAAGGGCCTTGCGGTCCACCTTGGAGGTGGAGGTGAGGGGGAGCGCCTCGAGGCGCACGAGCGCCGAGGGCAGCATGAAGTCGGGCAGGCGCTGCTTGAGGAAGGAGCGCAGGGCCGAGGTGTCGAGCCGCGGGGAATCGCTGGTGACGTAGGCGACGAGGCGCTTGTCGCCAGGGGAGTCCTCGCGCACCACGGCCACGGCCTCGCGCACCTCGGGGTGGGCGAGGAGCGCGGCTTCCACCTCGGGCAACTCGATGCGGTAGCCGCGCAGCTTCACCTGGGCGTCGGCACGGCCGAGGAAGTCGAGGGTGCCATCCGCGCGCCAGCGAGCGAGGTCACCGGTGCGATAGAGGCGCTCACCGGGCTGGGAGGAGAAGGGATGGGGGACGAAGCGCTCGGCGGTGAGGTCCGGTCTGGAGGTGTAGCCGCGAGCCAGTCCTTCGCCGCCGATGAAGAGCTCGCCCGGGACACCCGGGGGCACGGGCTGGAAGGAGGCATCCAGCAGGTACACCTGGGTGTTGGCGATGGGCGCGCCGATGGAGACGGAGGCGCCCACCTGCTCGGGCAGGGTGAGCGGGAGGCACGAGGCGATGACGGTGCCTTCCGTGGGGCCGTAGCAGTTGGTGAGCGGGATGCGCAGTTGCTCGAGCGCGCGGCGGGCGTGAGGCACGGAGACGACGTCACCGCCGGTGAGCAACTGGTGCAGACCGCGCAGGCCCTCGAGCTTGTGGTCGACGGCCAGGGAGAGCAGGCCCGCGGACAGGTAGAGGGTGGAGACGTTGTGGCGGGAGAGGACCTGGGAGAGGAGCTCCAGATCGCTGGGAGGCTGGGGCGGGAAGACGACGAGGCGGCCGCCGAAGAGGAGGGTGCCCCACACCTCGAGCGTGGTGGCGTCGAAGGAGATGGGCGAGTGGTGGAGGAAGCTCGTCTCGGGCCCGAAGTTGGCGAAGCGCGCGCCGTGGAAGAGCCGGACGACGGAGCGGTGCTCGATGGCGACGCCCTTGGGCCTGCCGGTGGAGCCGGAGGTGAAGTTGACGTAGGCGAGGTTGCGCGAGGTGACGCCCGTCTCGGGCGCGGACGTGGGCAGGCCCTCCAGACTCAGCTCGTCCCAGACGAGGCAGGGGAGCGAGTCAGGGAGGGCAAGGGCGGAGCGCAGCGCCTGGGAGGTGAGGAGCAGCTTGGGCGGAGCGTCCTCCAACATGAAGGCGAGGCGCTGGGCGGGATAGGTGGCGTCGAGCGGGAGGTAGGCGCCGCCGGCCTTGAGAATGCCCAGGAGGGAGACGATGAGCTCCAGGGAGCGCTCGAGGCACAGGGCGACGAGGGAATCCGGTCCCACGCCGTGCGAGCGCAGCAGGTGGGCGAGTTGGTTGGAGCGAGAGTCCAGCTCACGCCAGGAGAGCTGCTGCTCGCCGAACTCGACGGCGATGGCGTCGGGGCGCAGGGACGCCTGCTGCTGGATGAGGTGGTGGATGCAGGCGTCGCGGGGGTAGTACCGCTGCGTCTGGTTCCAGTCGACGAGCACCTGCTGACGCTCGGCCTCGGAGAGCAGCGGCAGCTCGGAGAGAGGCGCCTCGGGGCGCGAGAGGGCGGCCTCCAGGAGGACCTGGAAGTGGTCCATCATGCGCGCGGCGGTGGAGTGCTCGAAGAGATCGGTGGCGTACTCGAGGACGCCGTGGAAGCCGTTCTCGGAGGGGGTGAAGACGAGGCTGGCGTCGAACTTGGCGACGTGGCTCTCCACCTCGAGGGGGCGCAGCTTCAGCCCCGGAAGCGCCATCTCGGGCATGGGCGCGTTCTGCAGGGCGAACATGACCTGGAAGAGCGGCGAGCGGCTCAGGTCACGCCGGGGCTGGAGCTCCTCGACGAGCTTCTCGAAGGGGACTTCCTGGTGCTCGAAGGCGCCGAGCGTGGTGTCGCGCACCTGGTGGAGCAGGGCGCGGAAGGAGGTGACGCCGGAGAGGCGGGCACGCAGGACGAGCGGGTTGACGAAGAAGCCGATGAGGCCTTCCAGCTCGCCGCGGTTGCGGCCGGCGATGGGCGAGCCCACGCAGATGTCGTCCTGCCCCGAGTAGCGCGAGAGCAGCAGCTGGAAGGCGGCCAGCAGCACCATGAAGGGCGTGGCGCCTTCCTTCTGGGCCAGGGCCTTGACGGACTCGGAGAGCGCCGTGGGCAGTGGCCGCGAGCACGTGGCCCCCTGGAAGGAGGGCCGGGGCGGGCGAGGCTTGTCGGTGGGCAGCTCCAGCACCTGCGAGGCGCCCGCGAGCTGCTTGCGCCAGTAGTCGAGCTGCTTGGACAGCACGTCGCCCCGCAGCCACTCGCGCTGCCAGGCGGCGAAGTCCACGTACTGCACCGCCAGCTCCATCAGCGGCGAGGGCCCGCCCTGCATGAAGGCCGCGTAGAGCATGCCCATCTCGCGCACCAACACGCCCATGGACCAGCCGTCCGAGACGACGTGGTGCATGGTCAGCAGCAGCACGCACTCCTGCTCCGCCAGGTTCAGCAGGCGGGCGCGCAGCAGGGGACCCCGCTCCAGGTCGAAGGGCTTGCGCGCCTCCTCCAGCGCCAACCGCCGCACCTCGGCGTCGTGCCGCGCGGCGGGCAGGGTCCGCAGGTCCACCGTCTCCAGGGCGAGCTCCGCCTGGGGCGCGATGACCTGCACCGGCTGGCCCTGCTCCAAGCACAGCGTGGTGCGCAGCGACTCGTGACGCCGCAGCAGCTCGTTGAAGCACCGCCCCAGCGTCGCCACGTCCAGCGCCCCGCTGAGCCGGATGGCCGTGGGGATGTTGTAGAAGGCGCTGCCCGGCTGGAGCTGATCCAGCAGCCACAGCCGCTGCTGGGCGAAGGACAGCGGATGCAGGTCCGTGTCACGCGGCCGCCGGGGGATGCCCGTCTTGACGTTGCCGGCCTGCTTCTGCCGAAGCTGACGCAGCAGCAGCTCCCGCTTCTCGGGAGGGAGCGATGCGAGGCGGTCGTAGACGTCACTCATGGGGAGGAGACCTTCTGGGTTGAATCGTCGGACCGGAAGTTGGAGAGGAGGTCCTGGCCCTCGCCCACGGCCAGGCAGGGCTGCAACCTCCGTGGGGGTGCAAAGGCGCCCGGAGCGTAGGTGCAACCGAATGTCTCCTACAAGACAGGGTAACCTGGTCGCTGGAATCAGGAGCAGGCAGGGGATTGGGCCCCTCTACACCCTGCTACGGGGGCGCGGCGGTGAGTTGACGCGCCTCTCGATGACAGCTGATGGCGCCTGGCCCCGGCGAATGGCCGTGAGGGCTCGGTTACGGCCGGGGTGCGGCACGACGCACGGCATCGAGCGCCTTGACGCCCGCGAACGCCGTCAGGGCGCCATGGGTGTTGGCGGTGGCCACGGCGAGGGCGCGGGTCCTGGCGTCATATAAGAGGGCCGCCGAGTACCCGGGACGCGTTCCCAGATGGCCTTCCACGTCGAGCCCCTGGACGTGGAAGAGGTGGATGCACAGGCCCTGTTCGTGCTCGACGCCGCCCGTGCGCTCCGGGTCGCCGTGCACGGCGTAGGTGCGCATCGCCTCCAGGGTTGCTGGGTGCTTGAACAGCGCGCCGCTGAACAGGGCGCGTCCGAACACGGCGAGCTCCTCGGCCGTGGAGCACATGCCGCCCGCGGCCCATCCGATGGAGGGGTGCCACGCGTGGCGGAGATCCTCCCATCCGTCCGTGCTCCGCTTCCAGGCGCCGACGAGTCCTTCCTCTCGGCTGAGCGGGCCCGTCCGGGACAACCCCAGCGGCTGGAGGATGCGTTGCGAGAGCGCCTCCTCCCACGTCCGTCCGGTGAGCGCCTCGATGAGGAGTCCGAGCACGATGCTGTTGGTGTTCGAATAGTGCCCTCGGGGGACGGGAGGCTCGTGCGCGACCAGTTCCACGAGTGCGCGGGGGGCCCACGGCGTGTCGAGGCCGCCCCGTTCCGGCAGCAGGGGGAGATAGTCGGGCAGGCCGCTGGTGTGGGCGAGGAGATCCCTGACGGTGATGGCCTCCCCTCCGTGGAGCCAGGGCAGCCACGGGTCCACCGTGCTGTCGAGTGACACCCTGTCCTCCTCGACGAGTTGCAGGATGAGGACCGCGGTGAACAGCTTGGTCAGACTGCCGATCCCGATGCGGGTCGTCGGGGTGTAGGGCGTGCCCGATGGATCCGAGGTGCCCTCGGCCACCTGGACGCGGCGGCCACCGTCGAGCTCGACGAGCAGCGCCATGCCCATCATCCGTTGCTCCCGAAGGGTGTCGTGGACGAGCTCCCCCAGGCGGGCCGGCAGCAGGTGCTCCCGTTTCCGGTTCGCGATGAGCTTCCGGAGTGATGACATGAAGTCCTGTGCCACCCGCTCGATGGTTGCGCGCTCGTGCAGGTGCTGGCTGTAGCTCCACGTCAGCTCCAACCGCCGCCCGAAGACGAGCCCGTTCACCTCCAGCAGGTGCGGGCGTGTCCCCCGTGCGTCGCGCACCGGTCCCGTCTCTTCCCATGTCGGGCGGAAGACCAGCTCCTTCGCGAGCGGTGGATCGAACTGTCCCAGGTAGTTGAACACCACCTCGGCCCGGGGCAGCGCCTTCATCCGCCGCACGGCCTCGTCTCCGCCCGAGTAGCGGAGCAGCCCGTAGCCCAGGCCCTTCATGGGCACCTGCCTCAGCCGCTCCTTCACCGCGCGCAGCCCCTCGCCCGCACCCTCCCTTCCGGCATCCAGCACCACCGGATACAGCGCCGTGAACCACCCGACCGTCCTCGACAGGTCCACCTCCTCGAAGAGCGCTTCGCGTCCGTGCCCTTCCAACTCCACCCGCACCCGCGCCTGTCCCGTCCACCGTCCCAGGGTTTCCGCCAGCGCGGCCAGCAGGACCTCGTCCAGCCTCGCCCCGTACGCCCCGGGTACCTCCTGCAGCAGCGCTCGGGTCTCCTCCTCCTCCAACCTCACCGACACCCGGTCCTCCGACGCCACCGTGTTGACGCCTCCGGCCTTGTCCACCGGCAGCCCGGCCACGGGCTCCCGTCCCTGTTCCTCCCAGTACCCGAGCTGCGCTTGCACCTGCGGCGTCTTCGCGTACGCCTCCAGCCGCTCCGCCCAGGCCTTGAAGGACGTCGTCTTCGTGCCCGGCGCCGCCGCCTCGCCTCGCTCGAGCTGTCCGTAGACCTTCTCCAGATCCTCGAACAGCGTCCGCCACGAGACTCCATCCACGCCCAGGTGGTGGATGACCAGCAGCAGCCTTCCCGTCCTCCCGGGTCCCCGGTGGAAGAGCGCCGCCTTCAGCAGGTGGCCCTCGGCCAGCTCGAAGCCGCCCTGCACTTCCTCCGCCACATTCGCCATGGCCTCCGCCTGCGCGCCGGGCTCGAGCCCGGAGAGGTCCACCGTCCGCAGCGGGCTCTTCCCGGTGGGGGCGGCGTTCTCCTGCCGCCAGTCCGCCCCGTCCCGTGTGAGGCGCAACCGGAGCGCGTCGTGGTGCTCCACCAGCACCCGCAGCGCCTTCTCCAGGAGCTCGGGTTTCAGCTCCTCGCGCACGTCCAGCATCACCGCCTGGTTGAAGTGATGGGCCTGGGGCTCCCAGCTCTCGAGGAACCATCTCTGGATGGGCGTCAGCGGCAGCTCGCCGCTCACCGGTTCCTGCGCTCCCACCTCGCACGCCCGCGTCACCAGCGGGACCAGCCCGGCGATGGTGGGCTTCTGGAAGATCTGCTCCGGCGTCAGGCTCAGCCCCATCTCCTGGAGCCGGGCGAGCACCAGGATGGTGGAGAGGGAGTTGCCGCCCAGTGAGAAGAAGTTGTCGTGGATGCCCACGTGCTCGATGGCGAGCACCTCCTTCCAGACATGGATGAGCGAGTGGTGGAGGTCCGTGAGGGCGCCGCCGGGGACGCGCGGCTCGGGCGCGGGGTGGTGGGCGCTGGCCTGGGGGGACTCCCGCCGTTGGAGGAGGGCTGCCTCGAGGACGATGGGCTCGCACAGCTGCTCGATGCGACGCTCGGGATGGGCGACGGCGTCTTCGAGCAGCCGGAGGAAGTGCCCGGCCATGCGCGAGACCGTGTCCGCCGCGAAGAGGTCGGTGCTGTACTCCAGCATCCCCGTGAAGCCCTCGCGCGTCTCGGTGAGATCCAGGAGCAGCTCGAACTTGGCTGTCTGGCTGGAGGACTCCAGGGGGCGCAGACGAAGCTCCGGGAGTGCCAGCTCGGGAAGTGGCGCGTTCTGCAGGGAGAACATGACCTGGAAGAGAGGGGAGCGGCCCGGGTCACGAGGGGGGTTGAGGGACTCGACGAGCTTGTCGAAGGGGACGTCCTGGTGGGCGTAGGCGGCGAGGGTGGAGTCACGCACCTGGTGGAGCAGGGCGA
>NZ_DASUNC010000114.1:0-2388 GCF_036277355.1 Archangium sp. | reverse complement strand
TCGCCCTGCTCCACCAGGTGCGTGACTCCACCCTCGCCGCCTACGCCCACCAGGACGTCCCCTTCGACAAGCTCGTCGAGTCCCTCAACCCCCCTCGTGACCCGGGCCGCTCCCCTCTCTTCCAGGTCATGTTCTCCCTGCGGGACACACTGCAGCCCGAGTTGGATGGGGCCCACCTGCGCCTGCACCCCCTCGAAGTGGAGACGCAAACGAGCCTCTTCGAGCTGTCGCTCGCTCTCGAGGCGACGCCCACGGGCTTCGCGGGTCAGCTTCAATTCAATACGGACCTCTTCACGGCGGACACCGCCTCCCGGATGGCCTCGCATTACCTGCGGCTGCTGGAGGGCCTCGTCGCCCACCCGGAGCAGCACCTCGTGGACGTGCCGCTCCTGTCCTCGGACGAACGGCACCTGCTGCTGGAGGAGCTGAGCGGCACACCGCCCCTCTCCACCTCCCACTGCCTCCACCACCTCTTCGAGGCCCAGGTGGCTCGTGGCCCCGAGGCCACCGCGCTCGTCGCGGGCACCACCCGGCTGAGCTACGGGGAGCTCAACCACCGTGCCAATCAGCTCGCCCACTTCCTGCGTGCCCGCGGTGCCGGGCCGGACGTCCCCATCGGCATCTGCCTCCAGCGCACCGCCGACCTGGTGGTGGGCCTGCTCGCCATCCTCAAGGCCGGTGCCGCCTGGCTCCCGCTGGATCCGTCCTACCCCGTCGAGCGCCTCACCTACGCCATCGAGGATGCCCGCGCGCCCCTCCTGCTCACCCAGGAATCCCTTCGCCCGCTGCTGCCCGCTTCCGGCGCCGGGATCGTCTGCATCGGCTCCGACGCGGAGCACATCTCCCGAGAGCCTGGCGACAACCCGCGCACCGCCACGGGCCCGTCCCACCTCGCCTATATCCTCTACACCTCCGGCTCCACCGGCAGGCCCAAGGGCGTCGCCATCGAGCACCACAGCGCCGTCATCCTCATCCGCTGGGCGCTCGAGTGTTTCACGGCGGAGCAGCTCTCGGGTGTCCTCGCCGCCACCTCCATCTGCTTCGATCTTTCCGTCTTCGAGCTCTTCGCCCCCCTGAGCCGTGGCGGCACCGTCCTGCTCGCCGACAACGCCCTCGCGCTTCCCTCGCTCCCCGCCGCCCACGAGGTGACGCTCGTCAACACCGTCCCCTCCGCCATCGCGGAGCTGGCGCGCACCGGCGGCATTCCCTCCTCCGTGCGCACCATCAACCTCGCCGGCGAGCCCCTCCCGGGCTCCCTGGCTCGCACCCTCTACGCCCTCCCTTCCGTCCAGCACGTCTTCAATCTCTACGGGCCCACCGAAGACACCACCTACTCCACCTTCTCGCTCGTCCCCCGGGACGGCGCCTCCGAGCCCACCATCGGCCGTCCCCTCCCCGGCACCCGGGTCTACCTGCTCGATTCACGGCTCCAGCCTGTTCCTCCCGGTGTTCCCGGCGAGCTCCATCTCTCCGGCTCGGGCCTCGCCCGCGGCTACGTCAACCGCCCCGAGCTCACCGCCGAGCGGTTCATCCCGGATCCCTTCAGCGGCCAGCCCGGTGCCCGCCTCTACAAGACCGGAGATCTCGCCCGCTTCCTGCCGGATGGAAACCTCGAGTACCTCGGACGCATCGACCAGCAGGTGAAGGTCCGCGGCTTCCGCATCGAGCTGGGAGAGATCGAGTCCGTCCTCCTGTCCCAGCCCGAAGTGCTCCAGGCCGCGGTGCTCGCCCGTGAGGAGGTTCCCGGTGACAAGCGCCTCGTCGCCTACGCCGTCGCGGCACCGGGAACGCAACC
This sequence comes from Archangium sp., assembly GCF_036277355.1. Lineage (GTDB taxonomy): Bacteria > Myxococcota > Myxococcia > Myxococcales > Myxococcaceae > Archangium. Next base: position 593 of record NZ_DASUNC010000114.1, on the reverse strand, counting down.
CGACGCCAGCACGCTGCGCCGCCGCCTCGAGCAGACACTGCCCGGCTACATGGTTCCCTCGGCCTTCGTCCTGCTCGAGGCCCTGCCACTCACGCCCAATGGCAAGATCGACCGCAAGGCGCTCCCGCCTCCGGAGAGCCACCACCTGGCCCGGCGGGAGTTCATCCCTCCCAGGACTGGACTGGAGATGACCCTCGCCCAGGTGTGGCGCGAGCTGCTGAAGGTGGACGCGGTCGGCGTCCAGGACAACTTCTTCGAGCTCGGTGGCCATTCGCTGTTGGTCACCCAGGCCGTCTCCCGCATCCTCGACACCCTGCAGGTCGAGCTGCCCATCCGCGCGTTCTTCGAGGCTCCCACCCTCGAGGCCCTCACCCTCCGGGTGGAGGCCGCTCTCGGCTCGCGGCAGGCGCGCCCGGGCCCCTGTCCGGTACCACGGCCGCCCTCCGGCGGATTGCCGCTGTCATTCGCGCAGCAGCGGTTGTGGTTCCTGGAGCGGATGGAGCCCGGCAGCGCCCGCTACAACCTGCCGGCGGCGGTACGCATGGAGGGCCCCCTGGACGTGGCCGCCCTCGAGCGCGCCTTCCTGCACCTGG
>NZ_DASUNC010000113.1:0-22600 GCF_036277355.1 Archangium sp. | reverse complement strand
AGCGAGTGGTGGGCCTGTGCAGCGGGGTGGAGGAGGTGGGGGCGGTGCTGGCCTTCACCTTCTGGGTGGAGGGGGGCGCGCTGACGCTGGTGGGCTACGAGGAGGGGCGTGGCGGCGAGGGGGTGGGGCGTCCAGTGGAGGTGGAGGAGCTGGAGCGGGTGCTGCGCCTCGTCCTCACCCAGTACGCGGGAGGGCGCACGGGGGAGGTGGTGTTGCGGCTGAGGCGTGAGGAGGCGCGTTGGGCGGTGGACTACGACGCCTCACGCACGGACGTCCGGCCTTCTGAGGCCAGGAGACTGCCGGTGCGCATGCCGGGCACTCCGGCTGCAACCTTCCTCACCTTCCACGAGCTGGCCGGCAAGTGGATGCGTGCCGTGCAGGTCCCGGCCGGAGGAGCGGCGCGGGTGGAGCTCGAGGTGCGGCTGGAGGACGGCCGGCTCGCCGGTGGGGAGTTGCGGGAGGTGCGGCGCACGCGCGAGGGGCCAGGAGGGAGCCCCGTTGCGCTGTCACCCGAGGTCGCGGGGCAGTTGGTGCAGGTGCTGCTGCCCTTCACCGAGGGGCTGGGCCCGCGCACGGTGCGTGTGGTGTGGCTGGCCGAGCACCGGCAGGGAGAGGCGCGGGCGCGAGGCCGGGTGCGGTCCGCGAAGGTGGAGCGCCCTCCGCCGCGGCCGGGGCAGAGTTGGTACCTGTCCATGCAGGAGGCCACCCTGCTGCGCTGGCGGGAGGGGGTGGTGGAGGGCACGGCCTGGCTGGCGCAGCGGGGCGTGGAGGAGCTGGCGCTGTGGTTCGCGTTGGGAATCATCGCCAAGGGCCTGGGCTTCTTCGCGACGGAGGGGCTGGAGTGGGTGACGAAGGCGCTGGGGCGCGAGCCCGAGGTGGTGGCCGGGTGGCTGCGCACCGCGCTCAAGCGGCTGACGCCGGAAGAGAAGACAGCCTTCGAGCGACTCTGGGCGAAGGTGCTGCTGGAGGGCGAGCAGGCGCTGAGCCGCGGCGAGCGCAAGACGCTGCGAGGCCTCTTCGTCCGTCTCGAAAGAGTCATCCAGGAGCCGCTCAATAAGGATTTGAAAAACACACTTCGCCAGGAGGCTCGCGTTTATTACGCAAAGCTGTATCCACAGTTCGCCAAAGTCCTGGAGGAGCAGAGCAAGGAGCTTCCCATCCACCATCGGCGGCCACTTCAATACGCGCACCTCTTCCCGGATGAGAACGTCAATGCCGGGGAGAACCTCGTGATGTTGAAAGAGCACGTCCATAAAAGAGTCAATTTTCTATGGGGGAGGTTTCGAACCGCTCGCCCCAACCCGACAACGGATGAAGTGCGCCGAGCAGCTGAAATCATTGATAAGCATTTCGAGCCCTGGTACCACCGCGCCGACGAGCCTCCAGGAATGTCGAGGTCCGTGGACGACGCGAGGGAGGCCGTGTTGCGCGATTTACGGAGCCGATTCCCTGGCCTCGAATAGACAGGAGAGAACGATGGAGGTGCTCATGCCTCTGCCTGGATTGGAGCGGCTGTTTGATGTCTGCTTGCGATTGAATCTCAGTGTGAAGACCTTGCCGCCTGCCCGCGAACCGCTGCGTGCTGGATGCTCCTTGGAGGGGCTGCCCTTCGACCCGGTTCTGGCTGATGTCTATGCGCGCCTGGGTTACGCGGCCTTTGCCACGGAATTGATGGGGATAGGGTGGACCCTCGACCGGTCGGATGAGCAAATCCATGAACTCGAGGAGAACAACAGGTGGTGGCGGGAAAATTGGTGGGAAGATCTGGGGGAGTCCGTGATTGTTTTCGGCGGTGATATCTACACATATGCCACCGTGCCGAGCCTCGCGGATGCATTGGGAAGGCAGCCTGTGATAGAGGTGGATACCTATGAGCCTGATGCTCACGTCATGCCCGTGGCATCGAACGTGGACCGCTTCTTCGACAGTTACTCACGCTATCTGGAGGCGCTGGTCGCGGACCCGCACTACCGCCAGACGGGCGAGAAGGACCTCTTCTTCCCCTGGCACACAACTGAAATCCTCGCGCGGGACGAGCGCCTGGTGGAGTTGATGCGCGCGGGGCGCTTCGACGCGTTGATGAAGAACGCGGATGACTCGACGCGCCGCTGGGCCGCCCGGGTGATGGGCAGGTAGGGCGCGCGGGGCAGGGGAAGTGTGGTACGGGGAGGGCAGGATGAACGCACGCGCCATCGCCATCCAGGTTCTGAGCCGTGTCCGGGCCACGGATGCGTACCTCAATGTCGTCCTCGACACGATGCTCTCGGAGTCGCCGCCGGCCGATCCCCGGGACACGGGCCTCATCACCGAGCTGACCTACGGGGCCACCCGCCGCCAGCTCACGCTGGACTACGCCATCACCCGCTTCGCCGACCGCAAGCTGGACGCGCTCGAGGACAAGGTCCTGGCCGCGCTGCGCGTGGGGGCCTATCAAATCTTCTACACGCGCGTCCCGGCCCGCGCCGCCGTGGCCGAGACCGTCCAGGCCCTCAAGGAGGTGGGGCTGGTGCGCGCGGCGGGCTTCGTCAACGCCATCCTGCGCAAGCTGTCCTCGCTGCCCTCGCCGCCGCTGCCGCCGGAGACGGACGCCATCGAGCACCTCTCGGTCCGCGAGAGCCACCCGAAGTGGATGGTGGAGCGCTGGGTGCGCCAGTTCGGCCGCGAGCGTGCCGAGGCGATCCTCGTGGCCAACAACCAGACGCCCGCGGTGGTCATCCGCGCCAACAGCGCCAAGGTGACGCGCGACGCGCTGCTGGAGCAGCTGCGCGAGACGGGGCTGGAGGCGCGGCCCACGGCGGTGTCTCCCGTGGGCATCGTCCTGCCGCCGGTGGGCCGGGTGGAGGACATCTACGGCTACGCCGAGGGCCTGTGGCAGGTGCAGGACGAGGCCGCGCAGCTGGTGGGCGTGTACGGGGACATCCCGGAGACGGCGCGGGTGCTGGACGCCTGCGCGGCGCCGGGCGGCAAGGCGTGCCACCTGGCCGAGAAGCACGAGGTGGTGGCCACGGACCTCCACGCCAACAAGCTGCGCAAGATCGAATCCGAGGCGAAGCGGCTGGGCCTCACCGCGCGCCTGCGGGCCGAGGCGCACGACGCCTCGCAGCCCTGGCCGGAGGAGTGGGGCGAGTTCCACGCGTTCCTGGTGGACGCGCCGTGCTCGGGCCTGGGGACGCTGCGGCGGCACCCGGAGCTGCGCTACCGGCGCAAGCCGGAGGACATCGGCCGGCTGGCGGTGTTGCAGCGGCGCATCCTGGAGAACTGCCAGGAGGCGGTGCCACCCGGAGGCCTGCTGGTGTACGCGGTGTGCACGATGGATCCGCAGGAGGGGCAGGATCAGGTGGAGATGTTCCTGCGCAGTCACCCCGAGTGGACGGCGGAGCCGCCGGTGCTGCACGAGTCGGTGAAGCTCCCGCTCACCCAGGCGTACCTCCGCACGCTGCCGGGCCCCGAGAGCTGGGACGGCTTCTTCGCCGCGCGTCTGCGCAAGCTGTACTGAGGCCTACGCGGTGGGGATGCCGGGCTCGTAGTTCGGTGGCGGCGGCGGTGGCTCATCCGGCAGCGCCCTCAGCACCGGTATCAGGGCCTTCAGGGCCTCGGTGAGGCTGCCGAACCGTCTGCCCGCCTCCGTGGCCGTGGCCCGCTCCACCCAGTGCTCCCAGCGTCCCCGCCACGCCCCGTCCCGCCGCGTGGCCAGCATGTCCCGCACGATGAGCCCGAAGGAGAAGACATCGGCCGAAGCCGGCACGGGCCCTGTCTCCCCCAGCTCGGGCGCCACGTAGGCCGCGCCCACCTGGGGGGGCTTCAGCCAGCCCGAGGCGTGGGTGCGCCGGAAGACCTCCAACCCCAGGTCCAGGAGGCACAGCCGCACTCCCTTGCCCCCGGGCGCGACGAGCAACCGCGTGGGCCGCAGCCGGCCATGGGAGATGCCCGCGGCCTGGGCGGCGGTGAGCGCCTGCACCAGCTGATCCGCGAGCGCATGCAGGTAGGGAAGATCCAACCCTACCGGATGGAGTCCCCCCAGCATCGAGGGCAGCGACTCGCCATTCCACCAGGGACGCACCATCCACAGCGCCTCGCGGGCCCCGTCGTACCCCACCGCCTCCACGGGCTGGAAGGCGGGGTGGTGCGTCCGCTCCCCCGAGCGCATGAGCTCCTCGAAGCGTTTCAGCTCGGCGGACGCCGGAGGCCGCAGCGTGCGCCACAGCGTGAGCCGCCGGGCGCTCCCTCCCTCGACGGGCTCCACCCGGTACTCCGAGCCGGGATCGTCTCCGAAGGCCGGTCGGACGATGCGCCACTCCCCTCCGAGGATGTCACCTGCGGTCAGCGCGCTCATGAAACAAGAGTGTAGACGGGATGGCCCCCTGTCACGGCAGGGGGGCCCGGGGCCGGACGTCCATCCTCGAACACGAGCCCACTCCCCTGGGTCACCCCATCCCATACGTTCCCTGTTCCAGGATGACCTCGCGCACCCTGGCTTCTCCGCGGGGGAGTGCCCTCGTGCGACGCGTCTTGATTCCAGCCCGGCAAGACGAATACTGCGCCCCGGAACTGGGGACCGGGCGGGAGTCCCCCCGCTCGCCGGGGACGCGATGGAGAAGGGCTCACAGCAGGAGTTGGAGCAACGGTTGGTCCTGTGCAGGCCGGAGGACACCCTTCGCGGCTTCTTCTTCACGGGCGCGTTGGAAGTCGTGCGCGGCCTGAACGACGACGGGGCCCTGCGGCGCTGCATCGACGCGGCCGGAGGCAGCCGCTTCATGGCCTTCTTCAGCTACCCCGTCGGCGCGCTGAACCGGCTGCTCTACACCGCGGCGTGGGCGCTGAGTGAGCGCCACGGCGGCTTCGAGGGAGCCATGTGGCGCCTGGGGCACGAGGTGGCGCCGGAGTACCTGGAGTCCGGAGCGGGGCGGGTGCTGCTGATGCTGGCCGGGGGCGAGCCGAGGCGGATGCTCAACGGGTTCCCCTCGGCGTGGCGCACGTCCGTCCGGCATGGCGAGTGCGCGGTGCAGTGGACCGGGCCGGGCAGCGGCGTCGTCTCCATCAAGGGCAGCACCCTGCCGTGCGACTACCTCGTGGGCGCGGTGCGGGGCCTCTTCGAGGCGGCGAAGATGGCGGAAGTGAAGGCCACCGGACGTCAGGTGAGCCTGAGCGAGACGGAGGTGGAGGTCTCCTGGTAGGCAGGCGGGCGTACACGGGCAGAAGCGGCGCGCGAGCGGTGTTCGGAGCGCGTTCGTGAAGGAGGCACATGCGCCGGTTCGTGGAGCTGACGGAGATGGGTCGAGGCACGGGTCCCCGGGTGTTGTTGCTCCCCGGGTTGGGCGCACGGGGCGTCGGCTTCCGGGCCCTGGCCGAGCGGCTCTCCTCCGTGGCCCGGCCCGTCCTCGTCGAGTACCCCGAAGGCAGCCTCGCCGCCTGTGGGGCAGGGGAGCTGGCGCGTCAGGTGCTCACGGCGGCGGGACGCATGGACGCGGTGGTGGCCAGCTCCTACGGGGGCATGGTGGCCGGGCACCTGGCCGCGGCGGGCGCCGTGCGCGGGGTGGCCTTCCTGGGCTCCTTCACCCGGCCCGAGCACCTGGGCTTGCGCGGCCACCTCATCCCCCTCATGGGGCCCATCGCCGTCCTGGGCCGCCCCGGTCCGATCACCGCCTGCGTGGCCTCGTGGAAGCGCGTCCCGGCCGAGCAGGTGGCCGACGTGGTGCCCACCACGACGCTGGAGCGGATGACCACGCTCCACCGCGCCTTCGCCTGCCGCCGCGAGCCGCCTCCGCCCGAGCTGCGCCCGCTGCCTGTCTCGTGCCTGTGCATCCAGGGGGACCGGGACGTGCTGGTGCCCGCGTCCACCCTGGAGCGGCTCGCGGCCTCGCTGCCTCCGGGGACTCCCCGAATCCTCCTGCGCGGCGCGGGCCACGTGCCCTACTTCACCCACCCCGAGGCGTGCGCGCGGCTGCTGACGCCCTGGCTGCACGCGCTGGCGCCCGCCGCGCAGGCCGAGACCGCCGCCTGAGCAAACAAAAGGCCCCATGCCTCCCACGCGGGGTGGCACGGGGCCGGGGCCGCGTCACCGGGACGGGCTCAGTGCTCGTCGCTCGTGGCCTCGGCCAGCTTGAAGGCCTCGAGCACCGCGGCCGACGCGCGGTCCAGGTACTTGCCCTTGCGGATGAGCAGCCCGATGGGGCGCGACACCGGGCCCTCGGCGAAGGGCTTGGAGACGATCGTCCCCTGCGCCACCTCGGCCGCCACCGTGGCCATGGGGAGGATGGCCACGCCGATGCCCATCTCCACCGCGCGCTTGATGGTCTCGACGTTGTCGATCTCCATCACCGGGTTGAGGTCCAGGTTCTTCTCGCGGAAGAGCCGGTCCAGCGCCTTGCGCGTGGGCGCCTCGCGATCGAAGGCGATGAAGGGCACGCCCGAGAGCGCCGTGAGGCTCACCTTCGCCTTGCTGGCGAACGGATGGTTGGGCGCGCACACCACCGCCAGCTTGTCGTCGCGGAACGGGTGGATGTCCACGCCCGCGCGCGGCTGCGGGTACGCGACGATTCCAATCTCCGCCGCCCCGAGGATGACGTCGTCGTAGACCTGATCATTGCGCCGGTAGTTCAGGCGCATGTTCACCTTGGGGTGCGTCTTGAGGAGCTGCTTCTGCACGTTGCGCAGCTCGTGCAGGCCCACCGAGTAGATGGTGGACACCGTCGTGGTGCCCTGCACCTCGGTGGACTGCTCGCGGATCTCGTTCTCCACCTCGGCGAACCGGGCGAGGATCTCCTTGCACCCTCGGAACAGGCGCTCGCCCGCGGGCGTCGGCGTCACCTGGCGCGCGCTGCGCGACAGGAGCTTCTGCTCGTAGCGATTCTCCAGGGCGCGGATCTGCTGGCTCACCGCGGACTGCGTCACGTGGTTGAGCTGCGCGGCCCTCGAGAAGGAGCCCGTCTCCACCACGTCACAAAACATCTTCAGGGATTCAAGCTGCATAAGAGGGGGCCTCTCCTAACCGAAGCCTAATGTCGAGGCTAGAGCTAATTAGCCGGTCTACGCCACACCGGAAAAAGCGCTTACCCCGCCCGCCCGTCCGGCTGCTTGACGGAAGAGGGACGTGCAGGCGGAGGGGGCTCCACTCGGGGTGAGCCCCTGGGAGGACGAAGGGCCCTCAGCTGGAGGCCGCGCGGGCCCGCGAGCGCAGCAGCACCACCACGGCCGCTCCGAGTGCCAGCAGGCCGGAGCCCATGATGACCTGCAGGCGGCCCATCTCCAGGTCGGCGTCGCGCCGGAAGCCGCACTCCATCTCGGACAGGCCGGTGCAGTCCGCCGGTGACAGGCGCGTCTTGAGTCCCACTCCCAGCAGGAAGAGGCCACCCAGGAGGATGCCGCCGCACAGCCCCAGCAGGGCCGCCCGCGTCAATCCCTCCGCGCTCTTGGGAGCCTGGCTCTCCGGGGCCTTGGTGTCCGTTGCCTCGTGTTGCATGGCGGGGACGCTACCGCCGCATGGGCTCGCGCGCCACATCCCGCGTATGCTCTCGCCCCATGAGAATCCTCTACGGTGTCGTTGGCGAAGGCATGGGGCACGCCACCCGCTCCCGCGTGCTCCTCGAGGAGCTGACCCAGGAGCACGAGGTCCACATCGTCGTCTCGGGACGGGCCAAGGACTACCTGGCCAAACGCTTCGAGAACGTGCACGGCATCTGGGGCCTCACCATCGCCTACGAGGGCAACTCGGTGAAGAAGTGGCAGACGGTGCTGCAGAACCTCTCCGGCGCGGTGAAGGGCTGGCCGCAGAACGTGCGCCAGTACTTCGAGCTCATGGAGGACTTCAAGCCGGACGTCGTGGTGAGCGACTTCGAGAGCTTCAGCTACCTCTTCGGCCGCAACCACCGCCTGCCCGTCATCAGCGTGGACAACATGCAGGTCATCAACCGCGCCAGGCACGACGCCTCGCTGCTCGCCGGTTTCGAGGATGACTTCGAGGCCACCCGCGCCCTGGTGAAGTCCAAGCTGCCCGGGTGCTTCCACTACCTCGTCACCACCTTCTTCTACCCGCCCGTCCGCAAGGAGCGCACCACGCTGCTGCCCTCCATCCTGCGGCCGGAGATCCTCTCCGCGAAGTCCGAGCCCGGTGAGCATCTGCTCGTCTACCAGACGTCCACCACCAACACGCGGCTGCCGGAGATCCTCAAGCAGAGCGGCCTGCCCTGCCACATCTACGGCATGCGCCGCGACATCACCGAGGACGTGCACGACGGCAACCTCGTCTACCGCCCCTTCAGCGAGAAGGGCTTCATCGACGATCTGCGCACCGCCCGCGCCGTCATCGCCGGGGGCGGCTACACGCTCATGAGCGAGGCCGTCTACCTGCACAAGCCCCTGCTTTCGCTGCCCGTGAAGGGCCAGTTCGAGCAGGTGCTCAACGCCCTCTACCTGGAGAAGCTCGGCTACGGCATGTACGCGCCCGAGCTCACCCTCGAGCGCCTGCGCGACTTCCTGCAGCGCGTGCCCGGGTGCCAGGAGGCGCTCAAGGGCTATGAGCAGGAGGGGAACGTGAAGATGATCTCCGCGCTGCGCGAGCAGCTCGCCCGCGCCGCCGAGTACAAGGGCCGCTGGTGGGAGGAGCTCGGCCCGGAGGAGCCCTCCAAGGCGTGAGCTCCGGCCCTGGCCGCCAGGAGAGCAGGCGGCCAGACGGGGAAGCGTTGGCTGGTCATCGGAGTGCCCCGCCGGTGGCCGGGCTGACGGGCGGGTTCCATGTTAGGAGGCGCGTCCCGGCACATGCGGCCGGGCCTGTTCCTCTAGAAGGCGTGCCTTCGCCAGGACCCGCGCATGGTCCCCTCCTTTTGCTCCGAGCCTCCCGATGGACAGCCGCAACACCCAGAAGTTGTTCGAGACCGGCATCCCGAGCTTCGATCTCCTGCTGGGGGGTGGCATTCCCCGGCGCCAGACCCTCATCGTGGCGGGCAACCCCGGCTGCGGAAAGACGATCCTCTGCAGTCAGATCGCCTTCCTCGCCGCCTCGCGCGGGCTGCCGGTGGTGCTCGCCACCGTCACGTCCGAGCCGCACGACAAGCTGGTGGACGCGCTCTCCGGCTTCTCCTTCTTCCGCCGCGAGCTGCTGGGCGAGAAGCTCTTCCTCGTCAGTGCCTATGCCTCGCTGAAGAAGGGCGCCAAGGAGGCGCGCGACACCCTGCTGCACACCGTGCGCGAGCGCGGCGCGAAGATGCTCTTCATCGACGGGCTGCGCTCCATCCGCGACCTGTGGCAGGACGAGGCCCGGCTGCGCGAGTTCCTGTATGAGCTGGGCATCGGGCTGTCCGCCACGGACTGCATCGGGCTCTTCACCACCGAATACCCCATCGAGAAGTTGATGACGCTGCCGGAAGCCACGACGGTGGATGGCATCGTCTCGCTGTGGATGAGCCAGCAGGGAGGGCGCCGCCATCGCCGGGTGGAGGTCGTCAAGCTGCGCGGCCGGCCCCACCTGCTGGGCGAGCACCTCCTCCAGATTGGGACCGAGGGGGTGGAGATCATCCCGCGGCTCGAGGCCCGCGTTCCCTCCGACAAGGACTTCGTCCCGCCGCGCACCCGGGCCGGTTTCGGCCTGCCCGAGTTCGATGGGTTGATGGATGGCGGCCTGCCGTTGCAGAGCACCACCCTGCTGGCGGGCAGCATGGGCATCGGCAAGACGCTGCTCGCCGCGCACTTCGCGGCCGAGGGGGCCCGCCAGGGGGAGAAGACGCTCTTCGTCTCCTTCTTCGAGCCCCCCGCGGCGCTGCTGGCCCGGGCCCAGCGCATCGGTCTGGATGTGCGGGAAGCGCTGGCGAGTGAGCGGATGACGTTGATGCACCTGCCTCCCTCCGAGCTGGAGGCGGACGTCCTGGTCGACCGCCTCCTGGCGGAGGTGGCCCGGTTGGGCGTCCGGAGGCTGGTGATCGACGGGCTGACGGAGCTGGAGCTCGCCATCGCGGACCCGGAGCGGCGGCGGACCTTCCTGGCCGCCTTCAGCGTGCACCTGCGGGCCGCGGGGGTGACGTCCCTGTTCACCAAGGAGGTGTCGAAGATCGCCGGCACCGAGCTGGACTTCAACGACACGCCCATCGCCATCCTCGGAGAGAACCTGCTGCTGCTGCGCTACGTGGAGCTGCGCGGTCACATCCACCGCGTCATGTCCATCCTCAAGATGCGTGACAGCAAGTACGACGGAGATCTCCGCGAGTTCGAGATCACCGACGCGGGGATTCGCGTGCTCAATCCCATGCGCTCGGCCGCGGGTCTGCTGACGGGCCAGGCCCAGCCCATCGGCTCGCGCATCGGTGGGGATGAGGAATGAGCCTCGTCCTCATCGCGGAGGACGAGGAGGCGATGCTCGAGATTTTCGCCCAGGTGGTGGAGGATCTGGGTCACCGGGCCCTGCGGGCGCACAACGGCGAGGAGGCCCTGATGCTGGCCCGGACCGAGCGGCCGGACCTGGTGGTGAGCGATCACATGATGCCCCGGCGCACCGGGGTGGAGCTGCTGCGGTTGCTGCGGGCCGATCCCCGGCTCGGCACGGTCCCCTTCCTGCTGCTGAGCGCCGCGCAACCCAAGGGGTTGGAGGAGGCGGATGCCTTCCTCTCCAAGCCGGTGGACCTCGAGACCTTCGAGGCCGCGGTGCAGCAGGTGCTGCGCTCGCGCCCCGCTGCCCTGCGGCTCCGCGAGGAGGCCATGACCGCGGGAGACCGCGCGGGCCACTCCAGCGACGCCGCGCGCGAGGAGATGCTCAACTGGGTGGCCCATGAGATCAAGACTCCCCTGAGCTCCGCGCGGCTCAATGCCCAGATGCTGCTGCGCAAGCAGGGAGAGCGCGGTGCCGCCGACGAGCGGAGGTGCTCCGAGGCCATCCTCCGCCAGTTGGATCGGATGAGCTCCCTCGTCACCTCCATCCTCGATGCGGCGCGCCTGTCCGAGGGCAAGGTGGCGCTGAATCGTGAGTCCGGCGAGCTCTCCGGCTTCCTCCAGGAGGTGGTCCAGGAATGGCGCGAGCTCCAGCCCCAGGTGGACTTCTCCCTGATGGGGGCGGCGCGGCCCGTGGCGCTGTTCTTCGACGCCGAGCGCGTGCGGTACATCCTCAACAACCTGCTCTCCAATGCGGTGAAGTACGGCGGAGAGCAGCGGCGCGTCGAGGTGACGCTCGCGCTCACGCCCGGCCTGGCGCTCGTCCAGGTACGCGACTGGGGCGTGGGCATCCCCGCCTCGGAGTTGCGCAACATCTTCGACCGCTTCCATCGCGCCGACGGCGCGGGCGGCAACGGGCATGGGCTGGGGTTGTACATCGCCGCGGCGCTCGCGAGGCTCCACGGCGGCTCGCTCACCGCGCAGTCGGAGCTGGGCCACGGCTCCACCTTCAGCCTCCGGCTTCCCCTCCCGAGCTGACGTCCCGGCCGGGTCCAACCCGGGGCCCGCCATACCCTCACCCCGACCCTCTCCCGGGGGGAGAGGGGTGAGTGGGGCAAGGGTAGGGCAGGGGTGGGTGCGGCCTGGGCGGATGCGACTGCTTCAGTGCAGCAGATCCTCGTTGTTCTTCTGCGCCGCCTGCCGCGTCAGCTTCGTCACCCAGGAGCGCGTGAGCGGTGTCTCGCTGTCCCGGCCCCGGTACCGGTCCGTGCTGCTGTCCTGCGGCATCATCCGGTTCACCTGCGCCAGCACCGCCGCCGTCAGGCCCGGCGCCAGTGTTCTCGCCAGTGCCGCCACCTTCGACGGCCAGCCCACCAGCGCCTCCGCGTCGCCCCGGCGGCAGGCCTCGAGGATCTTCCTCGCCGCCCGCTCCGCGTTCATCGACATCCCCGGCAGCGAGTCTCCCAGCACGAACCACGCGTACTCCGCCTCGTGGTCTCCCTTGAAGAACGCGTTGGGCGGGCTGCCCGTGCGCATCAACGCCGGGCACACCGTCGTCACCAGGATGCCGTCCTGCGCCAGCTCCGCCCTCATCCCGTCCGACAGGCCCACCAGCGCGAACTTGCTCGCGCTGTAGGGCACCAGGTGCGGGATGCTCACCTTCCCGCCAATGGACGAGATGTTCACGATGCGCCCCCAGCCCCGCCGCTTCATCTCCGGCAGCACCGCCAGCGATGTGTAGAGCGCCGCCCAGAAGTGCACCTGCATCGCCTCGACGAAGTCCTCCTCCGTCATCGACTCGAGCGGCCCCACCTGGATGCCCCCGGCGTTGTTCACCAGCACGTCCACCGCGCCGAAACGCTCGTGCACCTGGGCCACCATCGCCTCCACCTGCACCCGGTCACTCACGTCGCAGGGGATGGCCAGCACCTCGCCCCCCTGTCCCTCCAACTCGTCGCGCGCCCGGGACAGCTCCACCTCCTCCCGGGCGCAGATGATGACGCGCGCTCCCTCGGCCAGGAACTGACGGGCCATCACCAGTCCCAGTCCCCTCGAGCCGCCCGTCAGCAACACCGTGCGGCCCGAAAAGCTCACCTTCTCCCGCAGCATCGCCCTCAGCCCCATGACCGCCCCCATTCCAGCGGCGGTCAGGGCTCCCAGCGACGACAGACGGGAGGCCTCCTTCTTGTTCCGGCCTGCCATGTCGTTCCTCGCGTGCGGGGGTTCAGGGCGCGAATGCGCCAGAGGTGGCCTCGGGGCCGGTGAGCCGCTCCAACAGCCGCCTCAGCTCGGGGTTCGTCGCCGCCTCTCCCGCCACCCGCAGACGCAGGATGCCGAAGGCGTCGTACACCAGGAACGTGGGCACTTCCTCCACCCCGTACGCCTGCTCCATCGAGCCGTCGTCCACCGCCACCGGGTGACGGAAGCCCATCCGCTTCACGATCGCCTCGATGTCGTTGGTGTCCAGCGCATGGCCCAGATCCTCGCCCTCCATCGGGACGTGGACGCCAATCACCTGCAGCCCCTGGGGGATGAACTCGTCCAGCAGCGTCTTCACCAGCGGCAGCTGCTCCTGGTTCGTCTTGCTCAGCTCCGACCAGAAGTACAGCAGCGTGGGCCGGCCCCGCAGGTCATGCACGTGCACGGGGGCATTGATCCAACCGCCTTCGGGATCCAACAGCGTCAGGGGAACATCCATCGAGGACATGGGCAGGGCCTCCTCAAAGGGTGGAGAGGACGGGATTCAAGCTAGGCATCCGCGCCCCGCGCCCCGGACACCTCACCCCACCCGTCCCCTCCTCACCCGGCACCTCCGGCGCCCGCTTCCCTGTCCGGTTCCCTCTCCATTCCTGACGCGCCGTGTCAGCGAGTTCGGTTTAGACATCAAATATCCAGAAGACTGTATTTGATGGGAATGGAAGGTTTTCAGATTTCGAGAATATGCGAGTAGAGTGCTGTTGCCTGTCAGGCAACCCGCCGGGCGGGTACTCCCTTGGAAGCAAGAGCAGGAGGCGCTCTCTCATGAAGAAGCTGTTGAGCACGGCCATCGTCGCCGCCACCGCCCTGGTGGGCGCGGAGGCATCGGCCACCAACTATTCGCTGTGGATCCACGGCCGGAACGGCGGCAGCACGCTGCGCGGCAACTACGCGGACTTCAGCTACTGGGGCCCGAGCAGCACCGCGGCCGGCGTGAACAAGAAGGCCGTGAACTGGAACGGCACGCAGCGCATCTCGGTGGAGAACTTCCGCATCCGCGACGCGCTGGACTGCTTCTGCACCGGCGCCAACTGGTGCTACATCGCGGCGCACAGCGCGGGCAACCTGCAGATCGGCTACGCGCTGTCCCTGTACGGCGGCTCGGCGCGCTACAAGAAGAACGCCGTCCCCAACTCCACGGGGGTGTGCGGCAACACGGACGGCACCACGCAGGTGGGGTGGAACATCAAGTGGGTGGACGTGGCCTCGGGCGCGGGCGGCGGCAGCGAGCTGGCCAACCTGGGCGACTGGGCCTCGAGCGAGCCGCTCACCAGCGACCTGGTCACCAGCACCGCGCGCGGCATGTACAACCACAACACCACGCGCGCCAAGTGGTTCTACATGTTCGCCGGCGCCAGGGGCACGCTCTACTCGGGCACGCTGCCGGGCCAGGATGACGAGGCCGTGGCCTACCACTCCACCGGCGGTGTCTCCAGCACCGGCGGCTTCTGCAACCCCGGCGACTGGTTCTGCGACGGCACGCTGAACACCGGCACCTCGGCCACCAGCAACGGCGTGGCCAAGTGGAGCTACCACACGGTCTCGCTGCGCGATGACGGCGAGTCCTACGATCACTACGCCGCCGGTAACTGGGCGGGCATCGTCGGGCCCGTGCGCGCCGACATGGCCGCCTACGCCTACTGAGCCGTTTCTGGCAGCATTGGATGTAGCCCATGACTCAGCGCCCTTCTCGTCGTAGCCGGTGGCTTCTCCTGCTCGTTCCTCTCGTGGTGGGAGTGGGAGGGTTGCTGCTCTCCGTGGGGCTCATCCGTCCCGAGCCGGGTGTGGCGGATTCGTCCGCACCCGGTTCCGGGGTTTCGTCTGACAATGTTCCGGCCGGGCCCCCGCCGCGCGGGCCGGCACGGCCCTCGGCGGTCCCCGCGCAGCGGCCCGGCCAGGCCCCCCTGTCGCCTGAGGAGGCCGAGCGCGAGGCGCAGCGCCAGCTGTGGGAGAAGCGTCTGGAGCGGGCCCGCTTCACCCTGGACTCCTACCGCAAGTCCACGCGCTACCCCCACGAGTCGCGGCCCATCGAGGAGCACCCGGACCTGGTGTACCCGCAGTCGCCCGAGCGCAAGCAGCCGTTGAGCAAGGAGCAGCGCGACGTCTCGCTGACGTTGAAGCAGGAGAAGGTCTACGTCGTGGGCGACGAGGTGGTGCGCTTCTTCGTGGGCTGTGAGAACGCGAGCTCCCACCAGCCGCTGCCGTGCGAGGTGCACTCCGCCGTGGCCCGCGAGGCCCCGCATATGGCGCAGGCCGGGAGCGCCGCCGCCCCGGTGCCACTGGACTTCAACGACACCGGCCGCAACGGGGACGAGGTGGCCGGGGACGGCACGTGGACGGGGAGCTTCCAGCCCTCGCGCCAGGGCTTCGCCATGTTCGAGGGCACGCTGCGCGTCGAGTTCCGCGTGCGCGCGGGCAACAACGCCGAGGGCGGGGCCTTCTTCGACATCGTCTTCACCCCCGCGGCGCCCGCCACCTTCACCGGCAAGGTGCGCGAGGTCATCGAGAAGGGCTCGCTGCAGCTCTACGTGGGCCTGCAGGTGCGCAAGCCGGGCCGCTACGTGATGGCGGGCCGCGTGGATGACGAGGCCGGTATTCCGCTGGCTTATCTGGAGTTCAACGAGGAGTTGGAGGCCGGCGCCCGCGAGGTGCGGTTCCAGGTCTTCGGCCTGCTGTTGCACGACAGGAAGCCCGACTTCCCCCTCCGGCTGCGCGACGTGGAGGGCTTCCTCCTCCGGGAGCAGGGAGATCCGGACCGCGAGCTGGTGAAGGCCCTCTACGGTTACGTGCACACCACCCAGCCGTACACGCTGGACCGGTTCTCCGAGGCCGAGTGGGACAGCGAGGAGCGCCAGCGCTACCTGGCGGAGTACGGCAAGGACGTGGCCCAGGCCGAGTCGGCACTGGATGGCCTGTCCGGACGGCCGGCGGACCCCAAGGCCCCGTAGAAGCCGGGCTGCTCGTAGGGGGTTTCCCCGCTCATGCGGGGGCGGCGCACGATTTGCGGTCCCGTGAGGCGGGGCCGCGCAGTGGTTGCGTGCCCGGGGCGTGCCCGGGTGGACAGTGCACTCCGACTCCAGGGCGGCCCGCGCCTTGCTACGGGAGAGGGTGTTCCCGCCCCTTCCCCGGGGGCCCCACATCCCCAAGGACCGAGTGCCCGTATGAGCAGCGTCCAGGCGTTCCCGAATCGCAATCCGCCGCCGAGCAACGTCCGTCCATCCGACAGCCAGATCACCGACCTGCGACTCGTTCCCGTGGAGATCGCTCCGGATACCTTCTGGGTGGGCAAGCGCGAGCCCGGCAACATCTTCTACGCCAACCCTTACCTGCGCCGCTTCCGGGGCACGGACCCGAAGACGGGCCGCCCCAACGAGTTCAACCTGCTCATCGACCCGGGCTCGAGCAGTGACTTCGCCCAGGTGTCCACCAAGGTGACGACGCTCATCGGCGGGTTGGATCGGCTCAGCGCCGTCTTCATCAACCACCAGGATCCGGACGTGGGCTCGTCGGCGAGCATCATCTCGGCGCGCTACGCGCCCAAGGCCGGCATCCTCTGCTCGGAGGACACCTGGCGGCTCATCGTCCACCAGAACCTGCCGCGCGGCCGCTTCATCGCCACGGAGAAGTTCAGCCACGGGCTCAACGTGCCCACCGGCCACCGGCTGTTGCCCGTGCCCTCGCCCTTCTGCCACTTCCGCGGCGCGGTGATGCTGTACGACCCGGAGACGCGGGTGCTCTTCACCGGAGACCTGTTCGGCGGCGTCACGGACGTCAACGCGCAGGGCCTGTGGGCGGATGAGTCGGATTGGAATGGCATCCGCGCCTTCCATCAAATCTACATGCCGGTGAACCTGGCGCTGCAGCGCGTGGTGGCCGTCATCCGCAAGCTGGAGCCGGCGGTGGAGATCATCGCGCCGCAGCACGGACGGCTCATCCGCGGGCCGCGCATCCAGACGTTCCTGGACCGGATGGAGAAGCTGCCGGTGGGCCTGGACATCATGGACGAGGCGCAGGACCGCTCGCACCTGCAGGCGTGGAACGCGGTGGTGGAGCGGGTGATGACGCTGGCGCGCGGCTACCTGGGCCAGTCGGTGGACGAGAAGCTGATGGGCAGCACGGAGCTGGCCGAGACGGCGAAGGTGCAGAACGGCCAGGTGTCCATCCAGCGGCTGGGGCGCTGGACGGTGGAGCACGTGGTGGAGCTGCTGTGCCACGGGGAGCCGCCGGAGATCGCCGGCCCCATCATGATGGAGGCCACCACGGCCGCCGCCGAGTACAACCTGCCCACGCCGCACCTGGACATCGAGGGCACTGGCGTGCCCTCCAACGTGTCGCTGCTCGCGGGCTGAGGCCGCGCGAGGGGAGGGAGAGCTGCCGTGACGGACGAGGAGCACGACAGCGGGGTGGCGTACCTGAATCCCGCGGAGGGGGCGGTGGCTCCGCCTCCCGTTGCACCGCCGCCACCCTCGCGCGATTCGCGGGGGAGCGGGCCGGCGCGCACGCTGCTGCTCGGCAGCAGTGAGCACCCGGTGGACGAGCCATCGCCCCAGGGCCACCCGGTGGTGCGGGGCCTCATTCCGGGGCAGGTGGTGGCCGGGCGCTACCAGGTGGAGCGGTGGTTGGGCTCCGGTGGCAGCGCCATGGTGCACGAGGTGATGGATTTGACCAGCGGCGCGCACCTGGCGCTCAAGGTGTTGGCCGTGCCGGGCGCGGACGCCTCGCAGATCGCCCGCTTCCGCCAGGAAGTGGAGCACGCGCGGGGGTTGGATCATCCGAACATCGTCCGTGTGTACGACGTGGGGGTGGACGGGGACCGGCACTTCCTCACCACGGAGCTGCTGGTGGGGATGGATCTCAAGCGCCGCCTGATGGGCACCCGGCCCACGCTCGCCGAGGCGCTGCGGTGGCTCACCCACGCGGCGGCCGCGCTGGAGCACGCGCATGGGCACGGCGTGCTGCACCGGGATGTGAAGCCGGGCAACCTCTTCCTCACGAAGCCGGGCATCCTCAAGTTGATGGACTTCGGGCTCGCCAAGAGCTCGCACGTGGCCGGTGTGACGGCGCAGGGCGCGGTGCTCGGGACTCCCGAGTACATGGCGCCCGAGCAGATTTCGGGCGCGCATCCGGTGACTCCCGCGACTGATCTGTATTCGTTGGGCGTGGTGGCGTATGAGCTGCTCACCGGGCAGCTACCGTTCCGCCACCCGCAGCCCGTGCCGCTCATGTTCCTGCACGTGCAACAGCAGCCCGTGCCTCCGCGCACGCTCACCCCGAGCCTGCCCGAGCCCTTCGAGCGCGTGGTGCTCAAGCTGATGCAGAAGCACCCCGAGCAGCGCTACCCGAGCGCCGCCGCGCTGCGGAGTGACCTGGCCCGGCTGTGGCCCCTGGCGCTGCCGCCGAAGGCGACGTCGAGATAGGGAAGTGCTGGGTTCCGCATGCTCCCTCTCCCTCTGGGAGAGGGCGGGGGGTGAGGGTCGTCGCCAGGGTGTCCGCGTGAGGGAGACCCTCACCCTGACCCTCTCTTAGGAGGCTGGAGGAAATAACTTTTCCCTTTTAGTAAGGCACGCAACCCTTCGTAAGGGGATGGCTTATGGCTACTTGGGAAGGAGCATGTAGTTCCATTCCCCATGGAAGTCATCGCGCTTGAGGTTCAATGCTGCCAACTCCTCGTCACGCACCTTGATGCCTGTGGGGTAGTCCGCCATGTCGAGACTGGCCTGAATGTGGAGCCCCTTGGGCGCCGTCGTGCTGCCAATCAGATTGACGATGACTTCTCGGCTCTCCAACGGGCGCCCGCGCCAGTTGTGAGTAATGTGGCAGAACATGCGATGTTCGATTTTGTTCCACTTGCTGGTGCCAGGTGGCAGATGGCTGACGGCCATCCGCAAGCCCGTTTCGTCCGCCAGATGCTGCAACTCCACCTTCCACAGTCGGGCACGGGCGCTGTTGCTACCGCCACTGTCGGCGATGATGAGCAACTCCTTGGCCTTCGGGTAGCGTACGATGCCCATCTCCAACCACCACGTCCGAATGGTTGCGAGCGCGAAGGCCGGGGTGTCATGCGTCACCCCAACCCTCACCCAGCCTTCGTTGGCTCCCACATCGTAGACGCCATAGAGCAGGGCTTTGCCAGGCTCCTTGTCCACGAAGTCGTAGGCGCGCACTAGGTGGCTGGCCCTTTGGAGCCCACTCTCGCCCAGCATTCTTGAAGTCCCCCACCAGTTCCTTCTTCTTGGCGTCCACGGAGATGACCGGAGAGCCTCGCCCCTGGAACTCCTTCACCCGGGCGTTCACGTACTCGAACTGCGCATTGCGGTCCGGGTGTTGGGTCCCCTCATGGGTCTTACGATTGCTCTGCAGGCTATAACCCTGCCGGTGGAGAATCTCGCCCACCGTATGGGCGCTGATGCCATGGCCCTGGTTGTGCAACTCTTCTGCGAGTTTCAGAGTGCTCTTGCACGTCCAACGCAACGGAGAGGTGGGATCGCCGCGGGTCACTGGGTCAACCAATGCTTCGAGGTCTGCCAGCAACGTCGCATCCCTTGCGGTTGCCTTCTTTCGGCCTCCACCGGGTCGCCGTGCGCGGTGCACCTCGAGTGGAATGCCTTGCTTCAATTCCCTCATTCCCCGTCGAATCGTCGGCAGCGACAGTCCCGTAGCTTGGGCGACCAGTTGGGCTCCTTTGGACCCCATCGCGATGGCCTCTGCTGCCGCCCACCGTCGACGGACCGCCTCATTCATGCCAGAGCGCAGTGCTTGGTACTTGCTCTGGATGACTCTTCGCAATGCGTCCTCGTCCATCTGCCTTCCCCGCTGCTGCCGATTTCATTCATTGGAGCAACAACTGAAAGGGAAAAGTTATTTCCTCCAGCCTCCAAGAGGACGAGAAGAAGGGCAGACCGGGGAGGTAAGAAGTTCCGCATAGCGCGGCACAACCTACCAGAAAGGGTGCATCTACCCAGAAAGGGTGCATCATGACGGCCAGCCCGTCACGCCCTGTCGCCGGCTGGCATTTCATGATTAACTGGCTAGCCTTTGAGACATGGAAAACCTGAACTGTACCCCGCGCCTTTGGGTCGCCGTGCTGGTGGGTGGGCTCGTTTCGGGCTGTGCAGCGGCCATTGCATGCCGACCGGGAGAGTCCACGGTTGACTGCTGCATCAAGAAGTACCCGTTGACCGCGCTGGAAAGTTGTACCGCCAGCCGCTCGGACGTGCTCCGGGTCCTACGGGACATTTCGCTGAGAATCGACGACGAGGAATTCGAGAACAACGAAGATCTTCCAGAGTGGAAGCAGGAGTGCATCAAGAACTTCGTTCGTTGCTCAGACGAAGGTTGGAAGGCACCCTGTTATGACTGCATTCGCCGCTGTGAGGGCCAGCACGAATGGCCAGAAGCTATGTGCCCTGATCCTCTTAAGCGTAAGAAGTAGGAGCGGAGATGTCCGACAGCCAGATTGATTGGGACCCCATTCGGGCGCTGGCAAAACGGGTCCTGGATCAGGGCGAGCCCCTAGAGCTCACCGAGGAAACGCGCGCCCTTTTGCTGCGAAGTGTCCGCGAGGTGGCTATTAGTGACGAGGATGCAGAGAGCGCCCTCCGTAGCCCGTCCACCGCTACGACTCTGCTACAGGAAGTCCGGCGGCGCATCCATGACGGGTCATGGCGGCTGACTCGTGCGCGAAACCGGGCCTACGACCTACGGGATGCGGGCGATCTCGATGCGGCACGGCAAATCATGCGTGACGTGCTCGCCGTGGAGGTCGTCCCCTTCTATCGGGAGCAAGTTGAAATTGCCCTTGAGAAGTTGTCCGGGCTGGCGGATGTGCGCGCAACCGGGCAGCTCAATCCGGACCTACACGACCGGCCGCAACTCGCCGCCCTCTCACAGCGAGTTCAGCAGGGTCACGCCCTGGAACTCACCGATGACTTGCGCGACCTTCTGCGCCGGATGGCCCCCACGGCAGCCGTCAGCGACGCCGAGACGGAAGAAGCCCTCAAGAGCCCCGAAGGCGCCGAAGCCCTCATGGGGATGATTCTTTCTCGCTTGCGGGACGGCCAACGTCGATTCCTGCGCTCGATGTACCGGATGACGAGCCTCCGGGACGCGGGCGATCTTGAAGGGGCCCGCCAGCAGATGCGTGACGTGCTCGCCGTGGAGATCGTGCCGCAATACCGCCGGATGGCCGAGGAGCAGCTAAGGGGCCTCGACAGTCCGCCCCCGGAGTCGTGACCGCTTGTTACCGCGCACGCTTGTTGATGGAGATTTGGACCGGCTGGTTGATGGGCATCAGCGAGGACGCACGGGCGCGCATCACACTCGTTGATGGAGCCCTCGCCGTAAGCCTCCGCTCCAGCCCAGGTAGTGCAGGTGCACGAGGAGCCGCAGAGTGGGCGGCGCGATGACGACGAACACAGCGACGACGAAAGCGGAGCCAGCGTGGTTGGAAGCAGCGCGACGGCCCCGGTGGACACCGGAGATAGCAGCGCAGGTGGTGCGAGCCTGGGAGGAGGAAGGAGGCACGCAGTCGGCCTTCATGCGCAAGCACGGGTTGCCACGCGAGAGGCTGCGCTTCTGGACGAGGAGGCGAGAAGGGACGGAGGGGGCGCGCAAGGCCATGTCCTTCGTGGCGGTGGATGTGGCGCCCGCCGCGAGGCAAGAGTCAGGGCGGGAGAAGGGGGAGCAGGTGCAGGTGGAGGTGGGCGGGGTACGGATGCGAGTGGAGGCGGGGGCCAGCCAGGAGCTGGTGGCGCGGGTGCTGCGAGCGGTGAAGGAGGTGCAGGGGTGCTGAAGCTACCGGAGGGAGTGAGAATCTGGGTGGCGACGCAGCCGTGCGACATGCGCAAGCAGGCCGACGGGTTGAGCGCGCTGGTGCAGGGCGGCCTTGGGCAGCAGCCGAAGTCGGGCCACCTGTTCGTCTTCTTCTCCAAGAGGAGGGAGTTGGTGCGCATTCTCTTCTGGGACGCCAACGGGTACTGCACCGTGAGCAAGAGACTGGAGGCGGGGCGCTTCCGGGTGCCGGCGCCCGAGGAAGGCCAGGCCGCGGTGCACCTGGACGTACGGCAGCTCTCGGAGTTGCTGTCGCTGGTGGAGGCGAGCAGCGCGGTACGGCGACGCGAGGTGCACTGAGTCGGCGCTTGCGCGCCCGGCATGACTTCGGGCATAGGCAAGGCGCGCATGACTTCCGCCGTCACCATCGAAGAAGAGAAGGGTCAGGAGGAAGAAGCCCAGCCGCCCGCCTTCGCGGGGGAAGACATGGAGGCGGTGCGCGCCTACATGCTGCAACTGCTGACGGAGGGCCACGGCGAGCAGGCCATTGAGATGTTGTTGGGCTTGTTGGGTCAGCTGCGCGAGGCGCACGCCTCCACGCTGGTGCGACTCAAGCAGGCGTTGCGGCAGTTGTACGGGCGGCGCAGTGAGAAGACTCCCGCCAGCCGGCTCCAACTGCTGCTGTCATTATTCACCCAGCAGCAGCCGGCCGTGCCCGCCACCGCCGGCGGCCTCCAGGCAGCCGCCCCGGCGGCCGTGCCCGCCCAAGCGCCGAAGAAGACACCCAAGCGCCCGCCCGTGAGCGGAGCCCAGGCGCTGCCCGCGCACCTGGAGAGGCGCGAGGTGCTGGTGCAGCCAACGGCCGAGGAGTGCCTGTGCCCGGGGTGCGGCCAACAGCGCACGCCCATGGGCGAGGAGGTAAGCCAACGGCTGGAGTTGGAGCCGGCGCGCTTCTACGTGCGGGTGGAGAAGCGTCCCAAGCTGGCGTGCCCGCGCTGCAAGGAGGGGGTGGTTGCCGCGCCCGCGGGTGAGACGCCACTACCCGGGGCGCTGCCCGGCCCGGGGCTGCTGGCGCAGCTTTTGGTGGGCAAGTACCGCGACGGGCTGCCCCTGCACCGCCAGCAGGCCATTTTCGACAAGCGCCACGGGGTGAGGCTGCCCGCCTCCACCCTGGGCGACTGGGTGGCGGGGGCCAGTGACTTGCTGGCCCCCGTGGTGGCGC